>CAWCJX010000018.1:0-167270 GCA_963795865.1 uncultured Alphaproteobacteria bacterium | reverse complement strand
CTGGCCGCCGCCCTCAAGGCGCAAGGGCCGATCTGGCTCGGGCTGACCGGGCGCGTGCGCAGCCTGCGCCGCTATCCGCACTGGTCGGATGTCGGCCACATCGTGTCGCGCACCGCCTATGCGCAGTTGCGCTATTCGCCGCTACTGCTGCTGGGGACCGTCGCGGCGCTCACGCTCGTCTACTTGGTGCCGCCGGTCGCAGCCATCTTCAACGCGGGCCCGAGCCGCGCCTTCGGCATCGGCGCCTGGGCCATCATGGCGATCCTGTTCCAGCCGACGCTGCGGTCCTACCGGCGCTCGCCGCTGTGGGGCTTTGCGCTTCCGGCCGTCGCCGCCGCCTATCTCGTGTTCACGGTCCAATCGGCGATTGCATCGATGCGCGGCAAGGGCGGGCTGTGGAAGGGCCGGTTCCAGGCGGCAGCGGGGTCGAAATGACCGCGGCGGACCTCCGGTCGGGAAAAGGCCATCGGGTCGAGAATTTCCCGGTCGCTTCGGTGCTGATCGGCGCGCAGTATCGCGGCCCAATTCTCGCCTTTTATGAATTCGTCCGGACCGCCGACGACGTCGCCGATCATCCGACGCTTTCGAGTGCCGAGAAGCTCGCCCATCTCGATGCCCCTCGAAGCCGACCTGCTCGGCCGTGGCGACGACAATGCCGTCGCGCGGCGGCTGCGCGCGGCGCTGGCGGAGCGCAAGTTGCCGCCGCGCCACGCCCAGGATCTTCTCGCCGCCTTTCGCATGGACGTCACCAAGCTGCGCTATCGCGACTGGGACGAACTGATCGGATATTGCAGCCTGTCGGCGATGCCGGTCGGCCGGTTCGTGCTCGACGTCCATGGCGAGCCGCGCTCGACCTGGGCCGCGTCCGACGCGCTGTGTGCGGCATTGCAGATCAACAATCACCTTCAGGACTGTCACGCCGATTATTGCAACCTCGACCGTGTTTACGTTCCGCTGGACGCGCTCGCCGCCGCCGGCGCCCGCGTCGAGGACATCGGCGCGGCGCGATCCTCGCCGCAGCTGTTGCGCTGCCTGCACGGGCTCGCGCACCGCACCGCGGCCCTGCTGAAGGAGAGCGAGGGCTTTGCGACATCGATTTGCGATTTTCGCCTGGCTCTCGAGGTGGCGGTGATCACGGCGATGGCCCGTCGCATCGTCGGCCTGATCGCCAGTCGCGATCCCCTCAGCGAAAACGTGCATCTGACCAAGCTCGGCGTGATGCGGGCGGCGCTCGCCGGGGTGGTGGGCGGAACGCTGTCCCGCCTGCGGCGCAGCGGCGTCGCCGCCGGCCTCTCGAGACACCCATGAGCGCGGCGGCGGCGAACGGCGTTCTCAATGCCGGCCGGGCGTCCGGCAGTTCGTTCTATGCGGCGATGCGAATCCTGCCGAAGCCGCAGCGGGAAGCGATGTATGCGATCTACGGATTTTGCCGCCAGGTCGACGACATCGCCGATTCCCCCGGTGCGCGCGACCTGCGCCTCGCCGCGCTGGCGACATGGCGCAGCGGCATCGAGGCGCTCTACCGGGGCAACCCGACTGCCGAGACCGGCGACCTCGCGCAGCCGGTGCGGACCTTCGGGCTGCAAAAGGACGACTTCCTGGCCGTCATCGACGGGATGGAAATGGATGCGCGCGCCGACATTCGCGCCCCGTCGTGGTCGGAGCTCGATCTTTATTGCGACCGGGTGGCGAGCGCGGTGGGGCGGCTGTCGGTGCGGAATCTTCGGTCTCGATGTCGGAGTGGGGCGCGATCTCGCCCATCATCTCGGTCGCGCTCTCCAGCTCACCAACATCCTGCGCGATCTCGACGAGGACGCCGCCGTCGGGCGGCTCTATCTGCCGCGGGAGGCCCTGCATCAAGCCGGTATCGAAACCACCCAGCCGGCCGTGGCCCTGGCCAGTCCGGCGCTGGACCGGGCCTGCGGTCCGGTCGTCGCGGCGGCACGCCAGCATTTCGATCGCGCCCATGCCATCATGGCGGCATCGTCACGCCGCGCGGTGCGCGCGCCGCGCATCATGGGCGAAGTCTACAGGCTCATGCTCGAGCGCTTGGCCGAACGGGGCTTTGCGCCGCCGCGACCGCCGATCCGCTTGGGGCGGGCGCGCCTCGCCGTCATCCTCATGCGCTACGCCTTCATCTGATGGCACGCACCGTCCACATCGTCGGCGCCGGACTTGCGGGACTGGCGAGCGCGGTCCGCCTCGCCGCGCGCGGCGTGGCGACCGTCGTCCACGAGGCGACCGACCAGGCCGGCGGCCGCTGCCGCTCCTATTACGACGCCGCCACCGCGATGCAAATCGACAACGGCACCCACATCCTGTTGTCGGGCAACAGCGCGGCGCTCGCATTCCTGGCGGACGTCGGCGCCAGCGCACGCGTCACCGGCGCGCCCGCCGCCCGCTATCCTTTCGTCGATCTCGCGACCAACGAACGCTGGACGCTCGACCTCGGCGCCGGCCGGCTGTCGCCGTGGATGTTCGATCCGAGGCGCCGGGCGCCGGGCACCCGGGCGATCGACTATCTGCCTCTGATCCGCCTGCTGTGGCCGGCGCACGGCAAGACGCTCGGCGAGATCATGCCGTGCATCGGGCCCGCCTATGAGCGGGTGGTGCGGCCGTTCCTGCTCGCGGCGCTCAACATCGACCCTCGCGAAGGGTCGTCCGATCTCGCCCGCGCGGTCGTTCTCGAAACCATCGCGGCGGGCGGCCAAGCGTGCCGGCCCTATCTCGCGCCCCAGGGCCTGAGCGTGGCCTTCGTCGAGCCTGCGATCGAATTTCTCCGCAGCCGCGGCGGCGTGGTCACTTTCGCGCGCCAGCTCCGCCGGCTGGTGATCGATGGCAACCGGGTGTGCGGACTGGATTTTGGCGACAGCACCACCGCGGTCGGGCCCGAAGCTGCCGTGGTTCTCGCGGTGCCGCCTTACGCCGCGGGAGGCCTGGTACCCGGGCTGCAGACGCCGGACCAATACCGCGCCATCATCAATGCGCATTTCCGGTTGTCGCCGCCGGACATTGCGCCCATGATCGGAGTGGTTAACGGCGTCGCCGAATGGGTTTTCGCCTTTGATGACCGCATTTCGGTGACCATCAGCGATGCCGGCCGTCTGCTTGAACTTTCCAGGGACCGAATTGCACAGATGATCTGGCAGGATGTGCAACGCGTCACGGGCATCACGACCGCGCTTCCGCCGTGGCAGTTGGTGCGCGAGCGACGGGCCACCTTTGCCGCCACGCCGGGCCAGAATGCCCGGCGTCCGGCCGCCATGACGACATGGCGCAATCTGGTTCTGGCAGGCGACTGGACCGCGACCGGCCTGCCCGCCACGATCGAAGGTGCCGTCCGCTCCGGCAACCGCGCGGCGGACCTCATCCTGCAGGAACGTTCTCGCCCCTGAAAATCCGGATCTCCGCCATGGCCGCATCCCAACTCGACCCGCCCGCCCTGCAACGCGCGATTGATGCCGCCACACAGGCGATGCTCGCCTGCCAGCGCGACGACGGCCATTGGGTGTTCGAGCTGGAGGCCGATGCGACCATCCCCGCCGAATACGTCCTGTTGAAGCATTATCTCGGCGAGCCGGCGGACCCTGCCCTGGAAGCGAAATTTGCCCTTTATCTGCGCCGCCGCCAGGGGGAGCATGGCGGTTGGCCGCTGTTCCAGGACGGCGCCTTCGACATGAGCGCCAGCGTCAAGGCATATTTCGCCCTCAAGATGATGGGCGACGACGTCGACGCCCCGCACATGCGGAGGGCGCGGGAGGCGATCCTGGCGCGCGGCGGCGCGATCCACGCCAACGTGTTCACCCGGTGCTTGCTGTCGCTCTATGGCGTGCTCAGCTGGAAGAGCGTGCCGGTGATGCCGGTCGAGATCATGCTGTTGCCGGCATGGTTTCCCTTCCATCTCACCAAAATCTCGTATTGGGCGCGCACCGTCATCGTTCCGCTCCTGGTGCTGCAGGCGCTCAAGCCGCGCGCCAGGAATCCGCGCGGGATCGGGATCGACGAGCTGTTCGCCGAAAATCCCCGCGACATCGGGCCGCCGCGCCGCGCGCCCCATCAGAACGCGGGCTGGTTCGCGTTCTTCCAGGCCGTCGACGTGGTGCTGCGCGCCGCGGAGCCGTGGTTTCCGGCCGGTGCCCGGCAGCGCGCGATCGCCCGGGCGGTGACATTCGTGACCGAGCGACTCAACGGCGAGGACGGTCTCGGCGCCATTTTCCCGGCGATGGCGAACAGCGTGATGATGTTCGCGGTGCTGGGCTATCCCGAGGGCCACCCGGACCGCGCCATCGCGCGGGCCTCAATCGACAAGCTCGTGGTCGTCGGCGACGAGGAAGGCTACTGCCAGCCCTGCGTCTCGCCGGTGTGGGACACCGCGCTGGTCTGCCACACGCTGCTCGAAGCCGGCGACAAGCGCTCGGTCGCGAGCGTGCGGCGCGGCTTGCAATGGCTGCTGCCCAAGCAGGAGCTCGAGGTGAAGGGCGACTGGGTGGCACGGCGGCCGCAGCTGCGTCCCGGCGGCTGGGCGTTCCAGTATGCCAATCCCCACTATCCCGATCTCGATGACACCGCGGTGGTCGTGATGGCGATGGACCGCCTGCGCCGGCTCGAACCGACCCGGGAATTCGACCCCGCGATCGCACGGGCGCGCGAATGGATCGAAGGAATGCAGTCGGGCAATGGCGGCTTCGGCGCGTTCGATGCCGACAATACGCACTTCCACCTCAACAACATCCCGTTCTCCGATCACGGCGCACTGCTCGATCCGCCGACCGAGGATGTCACCGGCCGATGCGTGTCGATGCTGGCCCAACTCGGCGAGCGAGCGGGCGAGAACGCCGAAGTCGACCGCGCCATTGCCTATCTGCGCGATACCCAGCTCGCCGACGGCAGCTGGTACGGGCGCTGGGGCATGAATTACATCTACGGGACCTGGTCGGTGCTGTGCGCGCTCAATGCCGTGGGCCTCGACCCGCAATCCGATGTGATGCGCAAGGCCGCAGATTGGCTGGTCGCCATACAAAATCCCGACGGCGGCTGGGGTGAGGACGGCACCAGCTACAAGCTCGGTTACCGCGGCTATGAAGCGGCGCCCAGCACGGCGTCCCAGACCGCATGGGCGTTGCTCGGGCTGATGTCGGCGGGTCGGGCCGACCATCCCGCGGCGCGGCGCGGCATCGCCTATCTTGCCGCGACCCAGGCGGCCGACGGCTTCTGGAACGAGCCGCGCTTCACCGCCACCGGATTCCCGCGGGTGTTCTACCTGCGCTATCACGGCTACCGCCGGTTCTTCCCGCTGTGGGCGCTAGCGCGCTATCGCAATCTGCAGGCGACCAACAGCGGCGCCGTTGCTTTCGGGATGTGAGCCAGGCGCGGCCGCTCCCCGCCCCCCCGGCAGGGCCATGTCGCCACACCGCCGAGGTTGTTTGATATTTCCCGTTTCTCCCGAAGATTTAGGACTTTGGCCGCCCGCCGCCAAGTGACGCCGAGTTCGCCGTGCCCTTCCTGCCCAGGAATTGAACAGATTTGCCGCAGCTCTGCCCAACGACGTGGCGAGGGCTGCGGATCTGCGATTTCCGCGCGCACCATCGCTTCGGATCGAATTGGATGGCGCCCTGAAGTCTCCGATTCTGACCGTGTTCTCACAAAAGCCTGCAGCTTTCCCCGATCATGACCGAGGACGGATGGCGCCGGTGGCACGGCGCTTGCTCGCCTGCCTTGCGCTGCGACGCCGAACCAACTGCTGGCGCTTGCGAGGGAACGGAGTTCCATGTCGAGCCATTTCACGCCTCCGTCCCGGTGCGAGCGAGCCTCCCGGGAGGCATGCCGATGACGCGCCGCCTCGAGGCCATCATGTCCCGTCGTCCGGAGGAGGCGAGCCTGCGGATGCGCCCGCTGTCGCGGCTGCCGGTGTTCCTGTCGCTGGAGGGCAAACGGGCGGTGGTGTGCGGAAATGTGGCCGCGGCCGCATGGAAGGCCGAGTTGCTGTCGGCTGCCGGCGCCCGTGTCGAGGTATTCTCCGATGCACCCAGCGACGAGTTGCGCGCGCTCGCCGCCGCGCCGCCCCAGGGCGCGATTTCGATCGAGGGCCGCGCTTGGCAGGCCGGCGATTTCGCCGGCGCCGCGGTCGCGATCGGAGCGATGACCGAGGATGCCGAGGCGGTGCGCTTCGCCGCCGCCGCGCGCGGCGCCGGCATCCCCGTCAACGTCATCGACAAGCCGCGGCTGTGCGATTTCATTTTCGGCGCGATCGTCAACCGGTCGCCGCTGGTGATCGGCATTTCGACCGACGGCACCGCACCGGTGTTCGCCCAGGCGATCCGCGCCAAAATCGAAGGCCTGCTGCCGCGCGGCTTTGCCCGCTGGGCCGAGGCGGCACGCCGATGGCGTGCGCTGGTGCAGGCGACCGACCTCCCGTTCGCGGCGCGTCGGCGCTTCTGGCAGCTGTTCACAGCTGCTGCCGTGTCGAGCCCGGATCGCGAGCCGGCGACCCGCGATTTCGATGCCCTGCTCGCCACCACCCGCGCCGACCCGCTGGCGAGCGCCGGGCGGGTGACGCTGGTCGGCGCCGGGCCCGGCAATCCGGAGCTCCTGACGTTGCGCGCGGTGCGCGCGCTGCACGCGGCCGATGTCATCCTGTTCGACGATCTGGTGGCCCCGGAAATCCTCGAATTCGCCCGGCGGGAAGCCAAGAAAATGCTGGTCGGCAAGACCGGCCACGGGCCGTCCTGCCGGCAGGATGAGATCAACGTCCTCATGGTCTCGCTCGCCAGGAGCGGCAAGCATGTGGTGCGTCTGAAGGGCGGCGATCCCATGATCTTCGGCCGCGCCGACGAGGAGATCGACGCCTGTCGCGCCGGCGGCATTCCGGTCGAGGTGGTGCCGGGCATCAGCACCGCCCAGGCCGCGGCGAGCCGGCTCGGCGTATCGCTGACCCATCGCCGCGACGCGCGCCGGGTGCAGTTCGTGACCGCCCATGCGGAGAACGGCAGCCTGCCGGACAATCTGGACTGGGCGAGCCTCGCCGACCCGGCAGCGACCACCGCCGTCTACATGCCGGGCCGCACCATTGCGGAGTTTGCGCAGCGCGCCATCGCCAACGGCCTTGATGCCGACACCCCCGCCGTCGCGGTGGCGGCGCTCGGCCGCGCCGCCGAGCAGATCGTCAAGGCGACGCTCGGCGACATCGCCAGCCGCCTGCAGGAGGAGACGCTGCCGACGCCCCTCCTGGTGCTGATCGGGCGCACCCTCGACCGCGCCGGCATCGCCGCGACAAAGCACGCGCATCTGGGCGCACGCGCCGCGCCCGACCGGTCCGCCGACCCGCCGCAGGAAAACGGCACGAAGTAGCGCTGCGGCCCTCCTTCTCACACCGCCTCTTCAGCTTTCCGCGGGGCGATGGGGGTGACGGTCCGATCGCTCCCCTCAATTCGCGCACCTGCGGCCCTCGATCACATCCCCTGCCCTCTCCCTTGTCGTTGCGCGGAAGGCGGAGCGGACGACGCCCCGCGCACCGATCGCGCCCGCCCCCGCGCCATTGCTGGCCACGGAAATAACCGCTACTGCACCCTGAACGGCGCCGGGCGCCTCGCGCGGTCGAACCGGCGCGACCTGTCGAGATGGCGATATGACGGATCAGCTCGTTGTTCCGGTGATTCTGTGCGGCGGTGCCGGCACGCGTCTGTGGCCGGTATCGCGCGAAAAAATGCCGAAGCAGTTCGTGCCGCTGATCGGCGCGTTGTCGACCTTCCAGCAAGTGCTCGACCGCGTCACCTGCGAGGGCCTGTTCGCCCCGCCGATGATCATCACCAATTCCGAGTTCCGCTTCGTGGTCGCCGAGCAGGCGCGCGCCCGCGGCGTCAAGGCCGCCATCATCCTGGAGCCGCAGCGCCGGGACTCCGCGGCCGCCATCGCCGCCGCCGCCGAACTCGCCATGAAGACGAATTCCGGGGCCGTCCTGTTGGTGGTCGCCGCCGACCATCTCATCCCCGACACCGAGGAATTCACCGCGGCCTGCCGCGCCGCCCTGCCGGCCGCGATGGCGGGCTCGATCGTCACCTTCGGCGTCAAGCCCACCTATCCGGCCTCGAGCTACGGCTATATCCGGCCCCAGCCGGCGCAGGACGGAGCGGCGGTCTGCAAGGTGGAAGCCTTCGTCGAGAAGCCCGATGCGACGACCGCCGCGCGCTATGTCGCCGACGGCTATCTCTGGAACAGCGGCAACTTCATGTTCCGCGCCGAAGTGATGCTGCGCGAGCTCGCCCGCCTCGAGCCCGATATCAGGAACGCCGCCAAGGGCGCGGTCGACCACCTCACCTCGGATCTCGATTTCTACCGCCTCGCGGAAGGCCCGTTCGCCCAGGCGCCCAAGAAATCGATCGACTATGCGGTGATGGAACGCACCGCGCTCGCGGCGGTGTTGCCAGTCACGTTCCGCTGGTCCGACATCGGAAGCTGGAACGCGGTGTGGGATGCCCAGCCGCAGGATTCCTCCGGCAATGTGATCGAGGGGCCCGCGGAGGTGATGAGCACCCGCAACAGCCTGATCCGTTCCGAGGAAACCGTGCTCACCACCGTGGTCGGCCTCGACGGCATCATCGTCATCGCGACCGCGGACGCCGTGCTGGTGGTGGCGCAGCAGCATGCGGAGCGGGTCAAGGACCTGGTCGAGCAGCTCAAGGCCAGAAAACGGACCGAGGCGCTGGAGCACCGGCGCGTCTACCGCCCGTGGGGCTTCTACCAGAGCGCCGACTCCGGGGCGCGCTATCAGGTCAAGCGCATCTGCGTGAACCCCGGCGCCCGGCTGTCGCTGCAGAAGCACTTCCACCGCTCCGAGCACTGGGTGGTGGTGCACGGGGTCGCCGAGGTGACGATCGGCGAGGACGTGCGCCTCTATCATGAGAACGAATTCGTCTATGTGCCGATCGGTGCGGTGCACCGCCTCGCCAATCCCGGCAAGATCCCGCTGGAACTGATCGAAGTGCAGGTCGGCAGCTATCTCGGCGAGGACGACATCTTGCGGCTCGAGGACGTCTACCGCCGTCCCGCTGTGGAGTGAGCGCGTCATGCCCCGGTTGCGGCCATCGCCCGCCGCTTGACCCGAGATCACGGCCATATTACTGCGCGGTATCGAGGCTTTGCTGAAGCCGCCGATCGACCGGCTTCCTGCAGCAATAAAAAAAATACACGGGGAGACCAATGGCACCGAAGAAGGCCGCCGACGCCGGTACCAAGCTCAAGCGAAAGGCCTACGAGGCCGAATTGCGCAAGCTGCAGGTCGAGCTTTGTCACCTGCAGGAGTGGGTGAAAGCCGAAGGGCGCCGGATCATAATACTGTTCGAAGGTCGCGACGCCGCCGGCAAGGGAGGAACCATCAAGGCTCTCACCGAGAAGGTGAGCCCGCGGGTGTTCCGGGTCGTCGCCCTGCCGGCACCGTCGGATCGCGAAAAATCGCAAATGTTCGCGCAACGCTACATCGAGCAGTTTCCGGCCGCGGGCGAGATCGTCATCTTCGACCGTAGTTGGTACAATCGCGCCGGCGTTGAATTCGTCATGGGATTTTGCACTGAACAGGAGCACCGGCGCTTTCTCGAGCTTTGCCCGCAGATCGAAAAGATCGTGATCGACGGCGGCATCATGCTGATCAAGATTTGGCTGGAAGTCGGCCAGGCAGAGCAGGAACGACGCTTCGAGGCGCGCATCAGCGACCCGCTGCGGCAATGGAAACTCAGCCCCATGGACCTCGAGTCGTACCGGCGCTGGTACGACTACTCGCGTGCCCGCGATATGATGCTGTCGACGACGGACACCGAGCATGCCCCTTGGCATATCGTGCGATCGGACGACAAGCGCCGGGCGCGGCTCAACTGCATCGCGCATATTTTGAAACTGATTTCGTGCAAGAAGAAATCGCGACCGAAGATCACTCTGCCCAAGAGATCGAGCAAGCACAAGTACGACGATCGGGCATCTCTGGCGGGGCGGAATTTCGTGCCTGAGGTATTCTGACCCTCCGGTGCGTCGATCTCATCGGGGCCGGGCCTTAGCGGGCGGCGCGAGATGAAAGCAGCCCCACGGTATGGCGCGCGATCATCAGTTCCTCGTCGGTCGGCACGATATAGATCGCGAGGCGACCATCGCGCATCGATATCGAGGGGGCCCCCCGCCGCATTCGCGGCCGGGTCGAGCGCGCCACCGAGCCAGGCCAGCTTTTCCGCAATGCGCGCCCGCATGCCGGGCGAGTTTTCTCCGATTCCGGCGGTGAACACGAACCCGTCGACACCGCCGAGCGCCGCTGCCAGCAAGCCGGCATGGAGTCCGACCCGATAGGCGAAGTAATCGAGTGCGAACCGGGCCCTCGGATCGGAGCTCGCTTCGAGCTCGCGCACGTCGTTGCTGATGCCCGACAAGCCTTTCAGTCCGCATTCGCTATAAAGAAAGTCCTGCACTTCGGCAGGGCTCATTCGCTTTTCCTGGAGGAGGTAGAGCACCACACCGGGATCGATCTGACCGGGCCGCGTGCCCATCGGCAGGCCGTCCAGTGCCGTAAAGCCCATCGTGCTTTCGATGCTGCGCCCACCTGACAGCGCGCACATGGAAGCGCCGCTGCCGAGATGAGCGACGATGACCCGCCCCATCGCAATATCCGGCGCCACATGCGGGAGGCGGCTCGCGACGTATTCATAGGACAGGCCGTGGAATCCGTAACGGCGCACACCCTCCGCATAAAGGCGCTCCGGAATCGCATAGTGATCGACGACCGCGCTGTGACCACGGTGGAACGAAGTGTCGAAGCAGGCGACCTGAGGGAGGCTTGGCGTGCTGGCGAGAATTGCACGTACCGGCGCGAGGTTGTTGGGCTGGTGGAGCGGCGCCAGCGACACATAGCGTTCGAGATCGGTCAGCACCTTGGCGTCGATCAGGACCGGCCGGTCGTAATCCGGGCCGCCATGCGCGACCCGATGCCCGACCGCGACGGGCTCGAGATTGTGCGTCTCGCGCAGCCACGCTCCGGCGGTCTTGAGCGCGGCAGCAACATCGCTCACCCGCTCCGGGGCATAGGACTGGTCGATCAGGGCCTTGTCGCCTGCCTGCGCGCGCAGCCGCGGTCGCGTGCCGATACCATCCATCTGGCCCTTGACCACCCGATCCAGCGCGCCCTTTCCGTCGGCTCCGAACACCTGGAACTTGACGCTGGAGGAGCCGGCGTTGACGACGAGGATCGTGTCCATTGCAGGCTAAGCCGCCGGCAGCGCAGCCGTCCCGCGACGCGCATGCGCGTAGAGCACGGCAGCCGCGCAGGAAGCCATCCGCGAACGCACGGAATCCGCTCGCGAGGTCAATACGATCGGAACCCGCGCCCCGAGGACGAGCCCCGCCGCATCGGCCTTGGAGAGATAGACCAGGTTCTTGGCAAGCATGTTCCCGGCTTCGAGATCGGGCACCACGAGGATCTGGGCACGCCCCGCGACCTCGGATTTGATGCCCTTGATCTTTGCCGCCTGGGGATCGATGGCATTGTCGAAGGCGAGCGGCCCATCGAGGATGCCGCCGGTGATCTGCCCGCGCTCGGCCATCTTGCAGAGCGCGGCGGCATCGATGGTCGACGGAATTTTCGAGGTTACCGTTTCCACCGCCGAAAGTATGGCGACGCGCGGCGTGCCGAGGCCGACCTGCGTGAACAGATCGATGACGTTTTGGATGATGTCGCGCTTCGTATCGAGATCGGGAAAAATGTTGATGGCGGCATCGGTGATGAAGAGCGTCTCGGCATAGGTCGGCACGTCCATTATGAAGACATGGCTGATCCGCCGCGCGGTGCGCAGGCCGGTCTTGCCCGAGGTCACCTCGCGCATCAGTTCGTCGGTGTGCAGGCTGCCCTTCATCAGAAGCTCGCCCTTGGATTCGCGGATGAGTTCGACCCCTCTTATCGCGGCCGCTCCGCTGTGGGGCACGTCGACGATCTCGAAGCCGTCGATCCGAAGGCCGTGTTCGCGCGCAACCGCGGAAATCTTCGCGGCCGGCCCGACCAGGATCGGAACGATGATGCCGGCTTCGCGCCGCTTCGACCGGGCCGCGCAGTGAAGTCTCGTCGCAGGGGTGTACGACGATCGTGTCGCGCTGCAGGAACTTCCTTCGCCCGGGCCAGCAGCCGCTCGTACTTGGTGGGCGGCGGCGCGCGCGAATGGTCCGATCGCCGCGATGGCCCCGATCTCGCTCTCCTTGTCGATGGACATGGTCGCTTCTCCGCTAGGATGCTTTTGCCTGGCGTTCCTTTCGGACCTGATGAAAGGGGGTAGGACCCGTAATGCCCCCTTCATCGATACCGAACAGACGGGCGACCTCGCTCAATCTGGCACTATCCTCAGGAGAAAACGCGCCGCGCGCAGCCAGCACCTGCCTGATCAGGTCGAACGCCTTGAGCCGAGTCTCGGCGTCCGGCGGGAGCATCGACGGAATGGCGGCAAGCGCGGCCTCATGATCGATCAGGAGCATGTTGTATTGCTCGCGCACGAGCGTCTTGAAGGCCGACAGGGTAAGGTCGGTGTGGGCCTCGTGAATGCGATGGAGCGCTTCGAACCCGCGCTCGTCGATTGCGCCCCGCGTCATGCCCGCATAGAGGAGGCCGCGAATGACGGCCGCGCGCAGCCCGCCCGCCGGTATGCCGGCCTTGAGTTCGGCGATCCGCTTCTGCAGGAGTTCGCGATGCAATGGGCTCTTGGGCGCCTTCCGCAACGGGCGCGTCGCAGCAGGGTCGACGCCGACCGCGGCCTGAAGCGTCGGCGAACCGTACACGGTGAGGAACATCCGCTCGGCCATCGCCTCGGTCAGGTCCCGCCACGCGTCGAGCGCAGCGACGATCTGGCGGGACGCCGTCTCCTGCATGGCGACGAACGGATTGTCGCCGGCCACGGGCTTCCGATCCTTGCGAACGTGGTCGGCAGCAGCGGCGACAGGGGCCATCATCGGGTTCTCATTGGAGAACAGCTCGTACTGCAGCCGCAAGGGGTGCATCTGGTGCATCCATTCCGCCAGCGGGGTGCCGACCATGCCGCGGACCAGAGGCTGCGCAAACGTCCGGTAGAGCGCAAGATTGATCTCGGAAACGCGCGCCGCAGTCGCAAACCGCCGCTCGTCTGCCGCGTCGTTGCCGCCGAGGGCGCGGATGTCGTCCAACGTCCTCACTTCGCAGCGCATCACCCAGTTGCCGGTCACCAGCTCGGGGCTGGCGGTGTCCTCGCCCTTGGCCTCGAACACGGCCTCGTAGAGGCCGGACGGCAGCGCGTCGATCAAATCGATATTGCTCGAAAACTCGCCGTGCTGCTTTTTGGCGACACCCCCGGAGACGAAGATGCCGAGATGACCTACCAACTCATGGATCGTATAGACGATGGTCTGCCCGTAGGACCGGATCTCGTCGACGTTCTCATAGAGATCGAGAATCCAGTCGAGCGCCTGCTGGGGCGGAGTGATGTTGTCGCCCTTGGAGCAGAACACCACGATCGGAGAGCGGATGTTGCGCAGGTCGATCGCGGTGCCGTCCGACGTCTTGATCTCGCCTGCGGCGAGCTTGTTGCCGACGAACAGTTCGTCGACGATGAACTGGATCTCCTCGGCATTGAGATTGACGTGGCCGCCCCACCAGCGTTCGAATCCGAGGTAGCGCGGCGCTTCCGTATCGATCTTGGAATAGAGGTTGTACTGCTTGCTCCACAGCGTGTTCGCCGGGTTCTGGCTCTCGAAATTCTGCACCAGCCAGGCGCCGTCGAACTTGCCGTGGCCGAGATCGCCGGTGAGCGCGGTCAGCCAGCTGCCGCCAAGCAGACCGCCGCTGTAGCGCATGGGATTCTTTCCATGCACGCCCGCCCAGTACGAGAGCGGCGATCCGGCGACGATGATGGGGCCGAACAATTCGGGGCGGATCGCCGCCAACATCATCACCGCCCAGCCGGCCTGGCAGTTTCCGATCACGCAGGGTTTGCCGTCGGCATCGGGATGCAAGGCGATGACTTTTTCGAGGAACACCGCTTCGGCACGGGCGACGTCTCCGATGGTCTGGCCCGGCATGGGGTCGGGCAGGAAGCCGACGAAATAACAGGGGTGTCCCGCTTTGAACGCGACGCCGATCTCGCTGTCGGCCTTGAACCCGCCAATGCCCGGGCCGTGACCGGCGCGGGGGTCGACGATGACGAAGGGCCGCCGCGCCGCATCGATCTCGACGCCCGCCGGCGGCACCACGCGCGCGAGCACATAATTGACCGGCCGTTCGAGTGTCCGGCCGTCCATGACGAGCTCGACTTCGTATTCGAGCACGTGCGGTGCGGTCTCGGCCATGTGCTCGCGATACTGGTTGCCGCGCTGGCGCATCACGTCCCAGAACAAGATGCTCCGCTGCGCGGTATCGACCATGAACTCCATGGCCGGGGCGAACATTGCGAATGGCGATGCAAACGAGGCACCGATCGAAGACGGATGCGTTTCTTCGGACGGCATTGTCTTGCTCCTTCGGTTCGCTCGATTTTCGTGGCAGATTATATTAAGCGCTCTCCGTTGACGTCGATCAATACCCAATAATGATGACGAGCGTATTGAAAATAGGCAGGGGGGCAACAGGATCGAGGCCGTGTCGTGGCAGGCAAAAATGGAAGCAATGCTGGCCAATCGTGGCCCACCTCGTTTTTCGGCTTCGGGCCGGGACAAACCGAGGCGGCCACCGTCTTGCAGAAGGAACTTCTGGAAACATATGAGAAAATGAGCCATGCATGGCTCGCCCGTGTACAATCCGAGGTGGCGATGTGGTCGGAGCTGGCTACAACACTGACGGCGACCCGGTCGGTTCCGGAGGCTCTCGAAACCTGCTCGAAATGCGCATCGAAGCGGATGCAAATGGCCGCCGAAGACGGACGGCGGCTATTCGAGGAAGGCCAGCAGATCACGCAGAAAATTAATCGAACGTTGACCAATGGATGGCCGGCGAAGAGTTCTTGAGATCGATTGGCGACATCCCGCAATCGAGAGCGCGGCGGAATGACCGACAAAACCGGAAGGGAGAAATGTCCATCGAACACGCGCGTCCGAGCAATGTGATTTCCATGCAGCCGAAGAATGTGCGAGGTTGATTCATAAGCTGCGCTGGATCGGCTCGGACCCATCGCTTGGAGTTGGCGGTGCGCAGCCTGCTTCCCGCGGGACGACGGGCCGTGTCGTCGGGCCATTTGAAACCGACTGATGACGCCCGTCGTCGAGGCGCGGCCCTGCCACACGACGGCAAAGAGCCGCGAGGGCCGGAACATGAAAACGATCTCCCTGGAACAGTCGGTTGCCATCATCCCCCACGGCGCGAGCCTGATGATCGGCGGGTTCATGGGCGTGGGCACGCCCGAGCGCCTCATCGACGAGTTGGTGCGGCGCAAGCCGCGCGATCTCACCGTGATCGCCAACGACACTGCATCACCGGGCCGCGGAATCGGCAAGCTCGTCGAGGCGAAGCTGCTGCGCAAGGCTATCGTGAGCCATATCGGCCTCAACCCGGAAACCCAGCGGCAGATGATGGCAGGGCAGACTCGAGGTTGATCTTGTCCCGCAAGGAACACTGATCGAGCGCATCCGCGCCGGCGGGCATGGGCTCGGCGGGATCCTGACGCAGACCGGGATCGGCACGCCGGTCGAGACCGGCAAGCAGCGGATCGAGGTGGACGGCAAGAGCTATCTGCTCGAAACCGCGTTGCGCGCCGACTTTGCGCTCGTGCAGGCATTCCTGGCCGATTACCTGGGCAACCTGAGTTACGCTCTGACGGCCCGCAATTTCAATCCGGTGATCGCGATGGCGGCCGACACCGTCATTGTCAGTGCGGACAATATCGTCCCGGTCGGCGTGCTGTCGCCCGATCACGTCGTGACGCCGGCGCCGCTCGTCGACTACCTCATTGCAAATTGACGAGGGATCGAATGGAGCCCCAAACCGTCATCGCGCGTCGGATCGCACGGGAGCTTTCGCCCGGCATGCTGGTGAATCTCGGCATCGGGATTCCGACGCTGGTCGCAAACTTCGTGCCGGAGGGAATGCACGTGTTCTTCCAGTCCGAGAACGGGCTGATCGGCACCGGCGCGCCGCCCGAGGAAGGCATGGCGCATCCCACGCTGACTGACGCAGGCGGCCGCCCGGTCACCGCGCTTCCCGGCGCCAGCACATTCGACAGCGCAATGTCGTTCGGTCTCATTCGCGGCGGGCATCTCGACCTCACGGTGCTTGGTGGCCTGCAGGTCGATCAGGAGGGGCATCTTGCCAATTGGATGATCCCCAACAAAATGGTGCCCGGTATGGGCGGGGCCATGGACTTGGTAACTGGCGCCAAGCGGGTCATCGTGGCGATGCAGCACACCGCCAAGGGCGCCACGAAGATCGTCAGGAAATGTACACTGCCCATCACTTCGTTGCGCCCGGTGGATCTGGTCGTCACTGAACTGGCGGTGATCGCATTCCGTGATGGCCATGCATTCCTGGTCGAGACGGGGCCTGGAGTATCCATCGCCCAGGTCGTTGCCGCGACCGAGGCGGAACTCGCAATCCCCGATCAGGTTCCGGAAATGGCGTTATCGGGCAAAGCTTCCTGCAATTGAGAGACGGTGAGATGCCCTCAAGCAAGCCGGACTGGAAAACGAACGAAAACATCGCCGTAGGGAAAGGTGCCACCGTACAGGAATTCCTTGCAACTGTGGGAGACGACAAGCTTGAAATCGATGTCGCTCCCTGGGGGGAAGGCCATTTGAGGATCAACGGCCGGGAAATCGCACACATCAAAGACGAAAAAGACAGACGCCAAGCCTTTCGGAAGCTCAAAACGATTGCTGATCGCTACCTGGAGGAGCATCCACCCGAGAGCAAAAGGAAGTCTTCCATGATTCCTGTCGTGAAGGCCAAACTCCTCGAAGGCAAGAGAGGTCTCATCGTCGGCATTGCC
The DNA here is from genome assembly GCA_963795865.1 of uncultured Alphaproteobacteria bacterium. GTDB lineage: Bacteria > Pseudomonadota > Alphaproteobacteria > Rhizobiales > Xanthobacteraceae > JAJPKK01. The sequence goes on along the minus strand of CAWCJX010000018.1, from coordinate 150,312 downwards.
AACGAAAATTCCATCGCCTGGGGCTGCGCCAAGGCGTTCCGGGCGTTCGGCGCCGAGCTGGCGGTGACCTATCTCAACGACAAGGCGAAGAAATACGTCGAGCCGCTGGCCCGCGAGCTGGAAGCCCCGATTGTGATGCCGCTCGACGTGCGCACGCCCGGCCAGATGGAGGCGGTATTCGAACGGATCACGAAGGAGTGGGGCAAACTCGATTTCGTCGTCCACTCCATCGCGTTCTCCCCCAAGGAGGCGCTGCAAGGGCGCGTCGTGGATGTGTCACAGGACGGCTTTCTCACCACAATGGACGTGTCGTGCTGGACTTTTATCCGCATGGCGCATCTGGCTGAACCGCTGATGCGCAAAGGCGGCACGCTTTTCACGATGACTTATTACGGCAGCCAGATGGTGGTCAAAAACTACAACATCATGGGTGTCGCCAAGGCCGCTCTGGAGTGCGCGGTGCGCTATATTGCGGCCGAGCTCGGTCCCAAGGGCATTCGTGTTCATGCGATCTCGCCTGGACCGCTCGCGACGCGGGCCGCATCCGGGATTCCCGAGTTCGACGCATTGCTCGACAAGGCGAAAGCGAAGGCGCCTGCCCGCAGCCTCGTCAGCATCGATGACGTGGGGGTGGCCACCGCCTTCCTCGCACACGACGCAGCGCGTCTTATCACCGGTGAAACGCTCTATATCGATGGCGGTTACCACATCATCGACTAGCCTGATACGCTGCGGCTAACCGATTTGAACTGAACGCTGGGAGCAAGCGATGTCGACCGATACAGAGGACCTGTTTCCCTCTGCCAAAGACTGCATGAGAAAAATCGCAGAGGCCGAATTCGGAGAAAGCCTCCGAATATATGCGCAGGCAGGCAGCCGCGGAGGCCGAGAAAAGAGCGCTGATGGAGCGATTCACGGAGCCTTCCGGTGTCTCCGACGAGGAAAGGCTCAAGCGCGCGGCGGCCATCATACAACGCGCGGTGAGTAACGGGATGACGGAGGTTCAGGTCGTTCGGTTTCCGAACACGCTCTGCACCGACAACGGACGAGCCATCAATCAAATGGAGCCCGGCTGGGAAAACACTCTGACGGGATTGCCGAAGGAACTATTCCTGTTCTGGAACACGCACCTGCGTCCGCGTGGGTACCGCCTGCGCTGCCAAATTGTCGATTTCCCAAATGGCATGCCGGGCGATGTCGGCATGACTCTGAGTTGGCAATGATCAGGCGTCTTGGTCCTGCGCGACCGTAGCCGTGCAGGAGCGATGACCAATGCGCCTTTGGCTGATTCCCATGCTCTACGTAGGCGCGAGCATCGTGTGTGGGCTGGCGTTGCCGAGAATTGAGCAGGCATACCTGGGATCCCACAGCTTGAACCTGTCTGTTGCCTCTGCGCAGGCCTATCTTTCGGCTGCGGCGTCGGGGATGATGGCGCTTACCGGTATCGTGTTCGCCATGGCCTTCGTCATGGTGCAATTCAGCGCGATCGCCTACTCGCCGCGGCTGGTGCTTTGGTTTACGCGCGATCGCGTGCTCTTTCATTCGCTTGGGGCGTTCATCGCCACTTTCATCTATGCACTTTTCACGCTTGCCTGGGTCGATCGGGGCGGATCGGGGGCGGTACCTCTGTTGTCTTCGGTGCTCGTGGCGATCATGCTGATCGTCAGCATGCTCTTGTTTTCTCGGCTGGTTCAGCGGCTGAGCGACCTGCAGATTACGAACGTGCTTCATCTGACCGGAGACAAAGGTCGCGAGGTCATCCGCGAAATGTTTGGACGCTTCGACGGCAACCGCATTGCGATGCGGGTGCCGCGAACGCGGGATGCTGTGACAGCGCAACTCGGCGCGGCGACGCAAACCCTGAGGTATTCAGGCGAGCCGCGCACCATCGCAAAACTGGACATCGCCGCGCTCGTTCGGCAAGCACAAAGGGCCCAAGGCGTCATCGTGCTGACGTGCGCCGTCGGCGATACCTTGGTCGAGGGGACGCTTCTCCTGCAAGTTCATGACGCGAAATATCAGCTTCCGGAAAAGGGGCTGATGCGGGCAGTTCGCATCGACAGGGAGCGGACCTTCGAACAGGATCCAAAATATCCGATTCGGCTCTTGGTGGATATCGCCATCAAGGCGCTGTCCCCCGCGATCAATGATCCGACCACGGCAGTGCAGACTATTGACCAGCTCGAGGATCTCCTGCGTCGCCTGGGCGGATACGAGCTAGATGTCGGTTCCGCCAGCGACGCGGATGGTGTCGTTCGCCTCATCTTTCCCATGCCGACCTGGGAGGACTATCTGACGCTCGCATTTGACGAGATACGACAGTATGGCGTCACCTCGGTGCAGGTCATGCGGCGCTTGCGATCGGCCCTGGTGGGGTTGATGGACTCGCTCTCGCGCGCCGATCGAGTGGATGCGGTCCGAAGGTATCTCGAGCACCTCGACCATGTCATCGAGCACTCGACGCTGGACGCCAAGGATCGGCTCATGGCACACCAGGAAGATCGGCAAGGTCTCGGGCTGTCCCGCGGTCGGGCGGTGACGGGGTGAGCGCTGTCGACGGTGGCCGTGCTGCGCCACACAGGTATCCGCCGGCCGAAGTGTGGACGATGCAGGTGTGCCGAGCGCTAAGAGGTTTTGTGCTACTCAGGGCCACGGGGCGAAACTTTAACGCTTAGGCGTAAATTATCCATCAAAATGTAGATACTGATCAGCAGAACCCATACCGGCAAGACAATAAAGCTCCAGCTCAAATAGTAGCTGCCGAGGAGCAGAATCAGCGCCAACACATACCCCAGCACAGCCATCCAGCGCGGTGCGATCCGAGTGTAGATTACGACGGTCGACGTCGAAATCATGAACACGCCCGCCATCTTGATCGCGTAGACGTTTACGATGATGTAAGCCACGGCACGGGCAAACCTGAAAGTGGCAGAGTTGATCAGTTCGGCTGGTTCAGCGGTCGAAGCTACCAAGATAACCGCCCCTACTACGGACGCTGCGGCGAATAGCATGGCAAGGAACAATAGAGCGCTCCCAAAGAATACGGTGGCAAAAAAGCGATCTTCCATGGAGCCGAGCCGGTCGCGAAGGACGCCGATGAACCACAGGAAAGCGACCCCCGCAATCGGAATCAGATTTAAACCAAGGTCGGCTGTCCCCGCGCTCGTAGCGAGCCACTCTCCACGCTCCAGCGGATCGGCAGGTACAGAACTTCGAAACAGCATAAATATGGTAGTCAGAAGAATAGAAAAGACAATGCCGGCGATTGCGGCCGCTTTCGGAGTTTTGAGATGCGCGCGTGTTAGGAGGTTGTCTGTCGGCGCCATTCCCAGATTCCTCATCCCAGCATGAACCGCAACGGCGTACAGAATGTTGGCCTAGACCAAAATTCACCCGAGTTGAATCGAAGGGTTTTCGGCTTGTCAATGAGCGTATCTGGCTGTCTCGATCCGTGGGAAACGTGCCGAAAGCGTTCCCTAGTCGCGCACAACGCTGATCGGTGAGAGCTCCCGCCGCCACGGCCAGCGACCCTCGATCTCAAGCACCAATGTCCAACTCAGGAAGGTGCGTACCAGGACCAGTCCAGCAAGGAGGCCGAGGCTGGTAAAGGTAAGCTCGATCGCTATAGTCTTCACGATATCTGCAGCAACCAACACTTCGAGGCCTAGCAGTAGCGATCGGCCGATGCGGATTTTGTATTGATCGTAGTGCCATTCATCCACGCGTTGACGTGCGCAGCGATAGGTCGACCAGATGATGCCGGCGACAATAATGAAAACGCCGAAGATTTCGATGCAGGTGCCAACAAGCCGAATCAAGTGGCTTACGGCTGCTTCGAAGGTGGACAGGCTTTCAATATTGACGTTCATGTTTCAAGCCCGCGGCGAATTCCTGAAGCGCTTTCGTGCCTTCAGGATTCCCGATAGACGGCGATCTTGCCTTTCCTCACTGCGGCCTTGAGCACAGCATGGTCGCGTTCAGCCTGATCTGCGTAGGCTGCTGCAAATTTGCCCATCGCGACCTCAAAATCATTGCTCGATCGGCCGAGATAGCCGCTGATCGTTGAAGACATTTCGCAGACCTTGGCGTGCGCACGGGCGAGCACCCAGCCGGGTGACGGTTGCGTGGCAATGCATGTCAATCGCAGTATAGCATAAAAGCCCCGCCGCAATGAACGGCTCGGTCCGGACTTCGGACTAACGAATGACGAACCCGATGGGACACGGCAGTGGAGCGACTTGGCTTGGGTGGTTTCCCCCAGTTCGATGGTTAAGAGCATATCGTCCAGCTTGGCTGTCCAGTGACGCAGTCGCTGGCGTGACCCTGGCGGCCTACGCAATTCCGGTTTCTCTTGCTTACGCCGGACTTGCAGGCTTGCCTCCGCAAGTCGGCGTCTATGGGTACTTGCTGGGCGGGCTGGGCTACGCCCTGTTCGGGTCGTCGCGCCAATTGGCGATTGGGCCCACATCCGCCATCTCTCTCATGATTGCCGGGACGGTGGGGGCGATGGCGGAGGGGGACGCGCAACGCTATGCGCAGATTGCGAGCCTCGCAGGCTTCACTGTGGCGGCGCTTTGTCTGTTCGCCTGGCTGCTGCGGCTTAGCGCGCTTGTGAAGCTGATCAGCGACAGCATCCTCGTGGGCTTCAAGGCGGGTGCGGGGTTGACCATCTCGATGACCCAGCTTCCGAGCCTGTTTGGCGTGACCGGCGGCGGACATAATTTTTTCGAGCGAGCGGTGCTGTTCGCCTTGCAGTTCGGCCAGACGCACTATCTCGTGCTTGCCGTCGGCGTGACCGCGATCGTGCTGCTCGTGCTCGGCGAGCGCCTGATGCCGGGAAAGCCGGTCGCACTCGCGGTCGTCGCGCTCGCGATCATCGCTGCATCCGTGCTCGGCCTTCCCGCTCTCGGGGTCCCCACGACGGGGAAAATTCCGCCCGGCCTGCCCACGCTGGCGGGTCCGGCACTGCGGCTGAGCGACGTCGAGGGAATTTTTCCCCTGGCCGCCGGATGCCTCCTGCTCGCCTATATCGAAGGCGTCTCTGCCGCCCGTACATTCGCAGCAAAGCACGGATACGTGGTGGACTCGCGGCAGGAATTTCTCGGCGTCGGCGCGGCAAATCTCGCAGCGGCCCTGGGCCACGGCTACCCCGTGGGGGGCGGGCTGTCGCAATCGGCAGTGAACGACAAAGCGGGCGCGCGCACCCCCCTCGCGCTGGTTTTTGCCTCGTTCACTCTTGCGCTGTGCCTGCTCTTCCTCACGGGGCTGTTGGAAAACCTCCCGAAGGCGGTGCTGGCCGCGGTGGTATTGACCGCGGTGTACGGACTGTTGGATTTTCCAGCGTTGTTGCGAACGTGGCGCGTGAGCCGTCTCGACTTCTACGCCGCGACGACCGCTCTCGGCGGCGTGCTGCTTCTGGGAATACTGCAGGGCATCCTGCTCGCCGCCCTGGCTTCCATATTGTTGCTGCTGGTCCGCGCGTCACGCCCCCACGTGGCGTTTCTCGGACGCATTCCCGGCACGAGCAGCTACTCGGACATCGCCCGCCATCCGGAAAACGAGCCGCTGCCTGGCGTGATCGCCTTCCGGCCCGAGGCATCGTTGATCTATATCAATGCCGAAGCCGTCCTGGAAATCGGTCTTGGCCCACCTTGGACCGGCTCGTTCATCGGACGTCCGTCTGGTGGTCTGCGATCTCTCGGCATCGCCCTATGTGGACCTTGCGGGCTCGCGCATGCTGCATGAATTGCATGGCGAGCTTGCCGCCCGTGGCGTCGCGTTGCGTATCGTCGGTGCCCATGGATGGGCGCGCGACCTGCTGCGAGCCGACGGTGTGGATGAAAAGACCGCGGTCCTCGACAGGGCCGTGAGGCTCGATGATCTGCTCGGGCGGAACGGCAGATAGATGACCGTGGGGCCACAAAAGCGGTCGAACCTGGGGCGCCGCGGGCGATCCGCTCATTCCAGATGAGGGGTGCGGGCGATGAGTGGCGATCTTACCGAATACTTGCTGCTGCCGATATTTTTGGTCAGCGCCGCGGCCCGCAGCGGGAGTCGAGAGCATGCTGTCTGAGGGGCGGCTGCGAGTTGTCGCCTGAAGCGGATCGCAAGCACCGAACGGTCGACGGCCTCCGGCCGATCCATTTCACGCGCCTGCCAATTCCTGCTCCGCCGGGCTCGGCGGCGTGAAGAAGATGAACATGTTGGCGACCACGATGGTGGCGGCGAGGAAATAGAACGTCGCGATGATGCCGTAGTGGTCGGCGAGCACGCCGCCGACGAGCGGCCCGATGGCGGCGCCCGCGGCCTGGGCGCCGAACAGGATGCCGATGCTGGTGCCGCCCATGTGCGCGGGCGTCGCGTCGAGCAGCCACGCCTGCAGCACGGCGCGGATCGCGAACAGGAAGAAGCCCAGAAACGCGACGAACAGCACGAAGGCGGGCGAACGCCCGGCGAACGCCATGAACAGCAGCACCACGGCCGACATCGCCATGCTGGACATGATGATGCTGCGGCGGCCCATGCGGTCGGACAGATGGCCGGTGATCGGCGCCGCCGCAAAGCCCGCCGCCTGCAGGGCGAACAGGCAGCCGCCGACCCAGGCCGGCGAATAGCCGCAGATCGGTCGACAGGAAGACCGGCAGGAAGGTGAGCAGCGTCATCGCCGTCATGGCCCGGACCGCCGAGCCGAGCGACAGCATCAGCACGGTGCGATTCGAGAACAGCAGGCGCACGCGCCGCGAAGGTCCCGGCGGCGCCGCGCCGTTCCGCGGCGTGCCGGTCCGCGTCCGGATGTCCTCCTTCGTCGACCCGGCCGAGCGACAGCAGAAGGAGCGACCGAGGCGACGACGCCCGGAACGACGTTCATCACCACCACGTCGCGCCAGCTGAACACGGTGAGCATCGCGCCGACCACGAGCGGCGCGATGGCGTCGCCGAGATTGCCGCCCATGGCATGGATCGACACCACCAGCCCGCGCCGGCGCGGGAACTTGCGGGCCAGCAGCGGTATGGCGGTCGGGTGCCAGAGATTGTTGCCGATGCCGACCAGCGCGGCGCAGACCAGCAGCATCCAATAGCTGTGGGAAAACCCCATCACCAGATAGGGCAGCCCGATCCACGACAGCGCCACCGCCATCAGCAGCCCCTTGCGGCCGATGGCATCGACCACCATGCCGCCGGGAATGTTGGAGAGGGCGCCGGCGGCGAACTGGCAGGTCAGGATCGATCCGATCTGGCTGAAACTCAGGTCGAGCTGCTTGCCGATCAGCGGCAGCAGCAGATAGAAGGTCGCCGGATACCAATGGGTCATCATGTGACCGGCAGAGATCAGCCACACCTCGCGAAAGGTGTTTTCGGGCGGGGCTTCGGCCGCGATGGTCGTCATGATGTGTCCCCCGGACGCTCGCCAGTCAGGCCCGGCTCATAACGCCTGTGCCACATCGCCACAAGTGACCGCCGGCGCGACCCGGTCCTGCAATTCCGACAGGGCTGGCCGAGCAGGTTCGCCACGGCCATTTCCGCGCCGCGATCGGCGCAGCGTCGTCGATGTCGGCCGGGCAAGGACGTGGGCGAACAATCGGCGGCGTGCGCGGATCAGGCGCCCAGCGCCGCGATCGCCTGCTCGGCCGCGGCGACGCCGCTGCGGTAGGCGCCGTGGGCGGTCGAGAAGTCCGCGCTGGAACACGCCTCGCCCGCGAAGAACAGGCGCTGGTCGACCGCGGCGGCGAGCACCTGCCTGGCATCGGCCTCACCCGGTCTTGCGTGCGAGTAGGAGCCGCGCGCGTGCGGGTCGCGGCCCCAGGCGGAGGCGGCGACGGGGTGCAGGCGCTTGCGGATGTCGCCGCCCAGCAGTGCCGCGAGCTGGTCGATGGCGAAGCTCGCAAATGCCGCTTCGCCCTCCTGCTCGAGATCGCGGGCGAGCGCGCCGCCGAAATAGCCTTCGACCAGCGGCCGGCCCAGCGGCCGCAAATGGTAGCTGCCGGTGCGGACCCGATCGAGGGCGCCGTAGAGGTGGGCAATCCCCGGGGAATTCTTCCGCGCCATCGAGGCGCAGATAGAGCTTGTCGGCAAGGCCGAGCGGCAACGCCGCGGCGGCCGCGATCTTGTCCGGCAGCTCCGGCACGAAGCGCGGAACGCCGGCCGCCAATACATCGGTCGGGACGGTGACGATGGCGGCCCGCGCGCCCAGCTCGCCGCGCGGCGTTGCGACGCGGACGCGCCGGCCGCCATGGTCGATCACCTGCGCCGGGCAATCGAGCGCGATGTCGAGGCCGGTTCCGCTGGCGGCGATCAGGGTGCCGTAGCCTTCGACGACGCGCCAGTTGACGCCGGTGTCGCGGTAGCGCCAGAAGTCGCGGACGGAAAGCTGGTCGAGTTCGACCCCGTTGATGTAGGTGCTGGTGGCGTCAATGAGGCCGTTCCAGCGGCAGCCCGGCTCCAGCAACCGAACCCCCGGCATATCGATCTCCGCTTCGCCCGCCGCGTCGAGGCGGTCATAGAAGCGGGCCGATGCGGCGCGATAGTCGTCCTGGTCGGAGGCCGGAAAGCCGATATCGTTTAACTGGGTGCGCCACGGCGGCCGGGTGCGGTCGAGCGCGAAGCCGAGCGTTGCGGCGACGACACACCACTCGTTCACGTCGGCCGAATGGAGCCAGCCGCATCCGAGTTCGATCGGCAGGCCGCCGGGCTCGCGCCATGTCCAGGCCCGCCCGCCGAGGCGGTTGCGCGCTTCGAGCACGCGGATCGACAGGCGCGCAGTCGCAAGCCGCCGCGCCGCCGCCAGCCCGGCCGCACCCGCCCCGATCACGATGACATCGAGTTCACTCATGGGAAGGGTGCTATACCGCACGATCCGGCTGCACCGCTCTTTTCGCGGGCGACCGACATCGTTGCCGCAGTTCCGCGTCGGGAGCAGGTCTTACGCGGTGCTGCCGGCATCCACGGTGAGCACGGTGCCGGTGATGCTGGCGGAGCGGTCGCCGAGCAGGAACTCCACCGCTTCCGCCACGTCTGCCACCGCCGGCAGCTTTCGCAGCGCGCTGCGGCGCGCGATCTGCGCGCGCTGGGCGTCGGGGAGGCCCTGCGTCATGTCGGTGTCGAGAAACCCCGGCGCGACGGCATTGACGTTGACGCCCATGCGTCCGACCTCGCGCGCCAGCGAGCGGGTGAATCCGATCATCGAGGCCTTGGTCGCGCCGTAGACCGAAAGCCCGCTATAGCCGGTGAACCCCACGATCGAGGCGACGTTGACGATGCGGCCGCCGCCGTCCGCCATCATCGCCCGCACCACGTATTTGGTGAGCACGATGGGCGACAGCGTGTTCAACCGCACCAGCCGCTCGATCTTTGCGGTGTGCATGAGCGACAGCGCGCCGTCGCTCGCCCAGCGCCGCATTGTTGACGAGGCCGTAGATCGGCCCGAAGCTGCTTGCGCAGCGAAGCGACCAAGGCGCGGCACGGCGTCGGTGTCGGCGAGATCGAACGGCCAGAACTGCAGAGCGTCGGTTCCGGCCCTGGCGGACGCCGCGATCGCGGCGCGTCAGCTCGCGGCTCTCCTTGCGCGCGATCGCGATGGCGCGATAGCCGGCAGCGGCGAGCTTGAGCGAAATCGCCAGGCCGAGACCGCGGCTGCCGCCGGTGACGACGACATTACGCATGGCGCACGAGCTTGCCGGTTGCCGACAGCGGCAGCGCCGACACGAAGCGGATCGCGGCCGGCACCTTGTAGGGCGCGAGTTCGCGGCGGCAGAGCGTCGATGATTTCGCGCTCCAGCGCGGCCAGGGCCGGGCCGGCCGCGCCGGTTCGCCCTTGAGGCACGACGTCGGCGATCACGATGGCGCCGGTGATCGGGCTCCTGCGCGACTTCACCAGCGAGCCCGAGACGCCGGCGTGCCGGTTGATCGCCGCCTCGACCTCCTCGGGATGCACCTTCAGTCCGCCGACATTGATGATCGCCACCCTTGCGGCCGACGAAATAATAGCGATCCCCGTGGCGTTCCACCATGTCGCCGGTATCGACAAACCCCTCCGCGTCGAGAAGCGCGGGCGCGTCGGCTCCGATGTATGCGGATGCCGTTCGCGCCGAGCGCAGCCGCAGCGACGCCGTCCGCGATCTTGATGTCGACGTCGCCGTTGCCGGCATCGACGAAGTGCGCGGGAAAGCCTTCGAGGCCGTCGTCGACCTCGAAGCCGACGCCCGCCTCGGTCGACGCATAGGCGTGGCCGATACCGGCCTGCGGATAGACCGAGCGCAGATTGTCGAGCACTGGCCTGGTCGGCGATCTCACCGGACAGGCGCACATAGCGCGGCGCGATCGATCCGCGCCGCCGGCCCCATGAGAACGCGCCACCAATGGGACGGCGTGCCGGACAGGTGCGTCACGCCGTGGGCGGCGAGCCGGGCCAGGTGATCCGCGACCGGTTCGCCGGCGCTCGACAGGACGAGCGAGCCGCCGCCGACGCACGCGCGCGCAGGAAGATCTGCAGCCCGCCATAGCGGCGAATATCATAGAAGGTGCCCCAGACCGGAGGCTCCGGTGCCGGCCTTGATCGGCGCGGTGAGGCTCGCGACGTCGTGGCTCACCAGCTTGGGCAGCGCCGGTAGTGCCCGAGGTCAGCAGCACCCATTCGGTCTCGCCGGCTGGCCGGCCTTGCACGTCGTGCTGCGCGGCCTGCGGCTCGATCGTCGCGCTGCATCCGACGTGGAGCGGAATCCCGAAAGCGCCGGGGTCGGGCGTGTCGCGATCCGACACGATCGCATCGACCTCGGCGGTCGCGACGATGGCGCGAAGATGGTCCTGCGGAACGTCGGGCGGACAGATAACGAGCGGCGGGCGATGCCGTCCAACTCGATCATCGCCACGGCCGCCGTGAGCTGGTCGCCGGTGGCGACGAGAGACCGAGCGCTCACGTAACGCGCCGAGCCGGCCGCCGAAACCGGAGCCGTCGATCAGGTCGGCGAGCGCCACGCTCTCGCGACGCGCCGCAGAAATACCGCGGCGGCCCCACGCCGCCGTCCAGCCGGCGCCGCAGCGGCGGTGCGTCATTTCGCGGCATTTTCGTAGACGCGCACGAAGTCGCCGAGCGTCACCGGAAAACTCGACGTCTTCAGAGGTCGAGAACGGATCGACCCCCAACTGGTCCTCGAGCCGCGCCACCAGCACGGCAAAGCACAGGGAGTCGAGCCCGGAATTCATCAGCACGGTATCGGCGCTCAGGGGCGCCAGCGTCTTCTGATGCTGCGCGGCTATCCTTTCGATCTCGGAAAAGATCGCTGACTGTATCGACATCGAACCAACACCTCACATCGCCGTCTTCACCCATAGGCGCATTCGATCCTCCCGCTCAAGGAAAGTCGGTGTTCATGATCAATGCACGAGCCTCGGATCGCTTGTCGCGGGTTCGCGCATGCTGCCTGCACCCGTGGCCGCGGCCTCGTGCAGCGCCCGTTCGCGGCGCGCGGCGAGACAGGACAGCCAGTTGCGGTAGAGCCGCAGCGCCGAGGCATGCCAGGAATTGGCGAAGCGCTCGACGATCGACGCCGCCGGGAACCCTTCCAGCAACTCGGGATTTCGCGTGCCGAGAGCGCACGGCGGCGGAACGCTTCCAGGCTGCGCTCGCTCGCCGCGTCCAGATAGTAGCGCGGCAGCGCCGGGATAGCCCTCGCTTTCGCCGCGGAGGATAGCGGCCGACATCGCGGCGATACTCGCGCAGCAGCGTCGTCGGGTCGTACTCCGGATGGCCCTGCAGCAGGACGAACAGGCTGCGGTCCTCCTTGACGAACATGTCGACGCCCATCTCGGGCGACCGCGTGAGCACGTCGTAGCCCGCCGCCGCGAGCGCGTCGGCCGGAATGTCGTTCCAGCGCGAATGCGGAACGAGCGTAGCGGGCCGGCGCGCCGGCGAGCAGCGGGTGATCGGCCTCCTTCATGCACTCGTAGACGCCGAAGCACTTGGCCGCGCAGCGTTGCGCCGCTCGATGCCGTCGCGGTGAAGCACCACCGCATGGGCGGCGAGGCACGACCAGATCGATGACGTCGTGTTCTGCTCGGCCCAATCGATCAGGTCGGTGAAGATCGGCCAATACGGCTCGTCGGTCAGGGCCGCGGCGCGCGGTTCCATTCCGGTGACGATCAGGGCGTCGAGCTTCATGTCCCACAACCGGCCGATCTCGGCATAGTCGGTGAGCATGCGATGCCGGCGCGTGAATTCGCCGCGCGGAACCTGCGGCAGCGCGAACAGCCGCACCCGCACCTGCGTCTTGCCCGACGCGGCGGCGAGCAGCCCGATGAATTGGCGCTCGGTCAATTCGAGCGCCGCATCGGGCATGTTGTTGACGATGCCGATTTCGATCGCCCGTCGCTCGCGCGAGGAAAACGGCCGGCGCGCAGCGCACGCCGTCGAGCAGGTTGAAGCTTCGTCCCGACGCACCCTGTTCCAGCACCACCGGCATTGCCGTTTCTCCAGACTATCCCGCGGCCGTTCCGACCGCGTACGATTGCCCGAGTGCGCCGCGATTGCGCCATCGCAAGCGCCTGGTCGAGATCCTCGATGATGTCGTCGATATGCTCGATGCCGACGCTGAGCCGGATCATCTCCGGCCGCACGCCGGCCATCGCCTGCTCCTCGCGCCGACATCTGCCGATGGGTCGTCGAGGCCGGATGGCAGGCGAGCGACTTCGCGTCGCCGATGTTGACCAGGCGCTTGACGAGCTTGAGCGCGTCGTAGAACCGCTGTGCCGGCCTCGTAGCCGCCCTTGACCCCGAAGGTCAGCAGCGAGCAGGCGCGGCCGCCGAGATATTTGCTCGGCGAGCGCGATGATAGGGACTGTCGGCAAACCCGACGTAATTGACCCAGGCGACGCCGGTCGTCATCGCGCAGGAACTCCGCGACGCGCCTGGCCGTTCTCGACATGCCGCTCGACCCGCAGCGCCACCGTCTCGATGCCCTGGAGCAGCAGGAACGCGCTCAACGGGGCGAGCACCGAGCCGGTGGTGCGCTGATAGACGCTGCGGCAGCGTGCGACGTAGGCCGCCGGCCCGAAGCGATCGACGTAGACGAGGCCGTGATACGAGGCGTCCGGCTCGCAGAACATCGCGAAAGCGCTCGGCGTGTTCCTTCCACGGGAAACTTGCCGCTGTCGACGATGGCGCCGCCCAGCGTGGTGCCGTGCCCGCCCATGAACTTGGTCAGCGAGTGCACCACGACGTCGGCGCCGTAGTCGATCGGCTTCAACAGGATCGGCGTCGCGACGGTGTTGTCGACGATGAGCGGAACGCCGTGGCGATGCGCGACGTCCGCCAGCGCCTCGATGTCGCAGATGTTGCCGGCCGGATTGCCGACGCTTTCGCAGAACACCGCGCGGGTGTCGTCGTCGATCAGCTTCTCGACGTCGGCCGGCTGATCGCTCGCGGCGAACCGCACCGACACGCCCTGCCGCGGCAGCACATGGGCGAACAGCGTGTGGGTGGTGCCGTAGAGCTGCGGCACGGAGACGATGTTGCAGCCGAGCTCGGTGACGTTCAGCACCGCATAATTGAGCGCCGCCTGCCCGGTCTCACGCACAGCGCCTCGACGCCGCCCTCCAGCGCGGCGACGCGGCGCTCCAGCACGTCGGTGGTCGGGATTGCTGATGCGGCCGTAGCGGTAGCCCTCGACTTCGAGATTGAACAGCGCCGCGCCATGCGTCCGCGCTGTCGAAGGCATAGGCGACGGTCTGATAGATCGGCACCGCCACGGCTTTCGTCGTGGGGTCGCGGCTCGTAGCCGCCGTGAATAGCGATCGTCTCGCTCTTCATGATCTCGCCTGGCGCTCTCGACGTGCGGCCGATGCGCTGCATCGACGCACGGACGCATCGCGTCATTGTCATGGTGCCCGCCATTCGCGACGAACGTCTGTCGGGACCGCACCGGACAGCGGGCAATGTGGGCACCAGACGTAACTAAATGGTACCGGCAACGCAAGACGACCGAGCGAACCGCGGATCGGAGGGATAACCTTAACGGTTAAGGCCGCCGGGCGCATAGTGCGGCGCACCGCTTGCGATACTCCGTTGTTCTGCCGATATGATCGGCATCGGCGCGAAGCGACCGGCGGGGTCCGCGGCCGACCGCATCGGGCCTCATTTTTAACGGCACTGGCGCAATACCGCGATGGATGCCGATGAATTCTCGATAACCATGACGGAAATCATTTCACGTGACGACGATACCACCGCGACGCAAGGGCCCGGAGCCCGCGCGGCGGCGAAGGCGTGGCTGCGCGCGCTGAGGTTGACGGCGCCGATCGCCCAGCAATCCCACGCGCACCTTTCCGGTCGTCGTCGAGGAATTGGCGGAGCGGTTCGGCGACGCACCGGCGCTCGTTTCCGATGCCGAAACGCTGAGCTTTCGCGCGCTGCTGGATCGCTCCAACCGCTATGCGCGCTGGGCGCTGGCCACGGGATCGGCAAGGGCGACGCGGTCTGCCTGCTGATGCCGAACCGGCCCGAATACATGGCGGTCTGGTGCGGCATCGGCCGCGCCGGCGGGGTCGTCGCGCTGCTCAACACCCATCTCGTGGGCGCCTCGCTCGCCCATTGCATCGACGCCGTCGCGCCGCGACACATCATCGTCGCGCGCGACCTGCTCGAGGCCTTTCGCAGTCGCAGCGCCGCATCTGTCGACGCGATGCCGTCGTGTGGTCGCATGGCGACGGCGATCCGGATTGCCCGACATCGCCGTAGGCGATCGAGGAGCTCGAGGGCGACGCGTCTCGACGCGCGCAGCGGGCCGGAGGTCACCGCTCGACGATCGCGCGCTCTATCATCTACACCTCCGGCACCACCGGCCTGCCGAAGGCGGCGATCGTCAGCCATCTCCGGCTGATGAACTGGACCCATTGGTTCGCCGGCATGATGGACACGCGGCCGAGCGACCGCATGTACAACTGCCTGCCGATGTATCACAGCGTCGGCGGCGCGGTCGCGACCGGTGCGGTGCTGGTCAATGGCGGCTCGGTGGTCATTCGCGACAGGTTCTCCGCCGCGCGCGTTCTGGGACGACATCAGGCGCCACGACTGCACGATGTTCCAGTACATCGGCGAGCTGTGCCGCTACCTCCTGCACGCCACCCGTCGCTGGCCCGCGAGACGCCGCACCGGACTGCGGCTCTGCTGCGGCAACGGCCTGCGGGCGGACGTCTGGGAGCCCTTCCAGAAGCGCTTCGACATTCCGCAGATCCTGGAATTCTACGCCGCCACCGAGGGCAACATCTCGCTGTTCAACGTCGAGGAGCGGCCGGGCGCGATCGGCCGGATCGCCGCCCTTCCTCGCGCATCGCTCCACGGCTGCGCTCTGGTCAAGTTCGACGTCGAACGCGGCCTGCCGCTGCGCGACGACCGAGGACGCTGCATTGCGGTGCGCGCCGAACGAGATCGGCGAGGCGATCGGCCGCATCGCCCGGGCGCAGGACGATCGCGGCGCGCGCTTCGACGGCTACACCGCGGCCGCCGAGACGGAAAAGAAAATCCTGCGCGACGTGTTCGAGCCCGGCGACGCCTGGTTTCGCACCGGCGACCTGATGCGCCGGGACGACGGCGGCTTCTACTACTTCGTCGACCGCATCGGCGACACCTTCCGCTGGAAGGGCGAGAACATCGCGACATCGGAGGTTGCCGCGGCGATCACGTCGTTTCCCGGCATCCTCGACGCGAACGTCTACGGCGTGCAGATCCCCGGCGCCGACGGGCGCGCCGGCATGGCGGAAATCGTCTGCGCCGGCCCGCTCGACATCGCCGGCGCTGCGCGCGCATCTGCTCGCGCGCCTGCCGCGCTACGCGCTGCCGGTGCTGCTGCGCATCCGCTCCGAGATCGACCTGACGCCGACATTCAAGCAAAGGAAGAATGCGCCGCGAGCCCGGCGGCTACGATCCCGCCGCCTGCCCTGATGCGCTCTACGTCCACGATCCCGAGCGGCGCGGCTATGTGGCGCTCGACCAGGCGCGCTACGACGCATCCAGCGCCGGACAGTTCCGGCTTTAGCGTTCACGCCCGGAATCCGTCAGTGGATCCGTTCCGGCCTGCCGCACGCGACCACGACCGGCCGCAGGGGGTTCGCCTTTCCGAAGCCAACAATCCGAGTGTCGCTTGCCGCCGCCATCGCGTAACGTCGCGTCTTCAGCCTGCAGCTCGATCCATGGACGACGACCATGCAAACGCGTTTCGCGCCGCTGTCCGACCAGGACATGACCCCCGAGCAGAAGCGCGTCGCCCACGCGGTCGCGAGCGGTCCGCGCGCGGGGTTGCGCGGGCCTTTCCATGCGCTGCTGCGCAGCCCCGAGCTTGCCGACCGGGTGCGCCGGCTCGGCGACTTCGTCCGCTTCGAGAGCACCTTCCCGGCGCCGCTGCGCGAACTCGCCATCCTGCTCGTCGCGCAATTCTGGTCGGCGCATTACGAATGGAACGCGCACCGCAAGCACGCCATCAGCGCCGGCCTCGACCCCGCGATCGCGGCGGCGATCGAAACCGGCCGCCGCCCCGCGATGCTGTCGGGGGATGAGACCATCGTCTACGACCTCATATCCGAACTCCTCGTCGACAAGGACATCAGCGACGCCACCTACCAGGCGGCCGAGAGTCGGTTCGGCGAACACGCCATCGTGGAATTGATCGGCACCGCCGGCTATTACGGCATCGTGTCGCTCGTGCTCAACGCGGCGCGGACGCCGGTGCCGGACGGCGGCACGCGCCTGCCCGCTCCGGCGCCGATCGCGATCGACAGCCGCATTGCGGAGGTCGACGGAATCAGGCTGCACTATCTGATCGCCGGCCGGGGCGATCCGGTGCTGCTGCTGCACGGCTACGCCCAGACCAGCCATATGTGGCGCCCCCTCATCGCCGAACTCGCCAAGAGCCGTACGGTCATCGCCCCCGATCTGCGAGGCTTCGGAGATTCGGCCAAGCCGGACGGCGGCTATGACAAGAAGACGATGGCGCAAGACGTCCACGCGCTGGCGGCATCGCTCGGGCATCGGCGGATCGCCGTCGTCGGCCATGATATCGGGCTGATGGTCGCCTATGCCTATGCCGCCCAGCATCCGACCGAGGTGGAGAGGATCGTGCTGATGGACGCCTTTCTTCCCGGTGTGGGCGATTGGAAGAGCGTCTGGTTGCTGCGGGATATGTGGCATTTCCACTTCTACGGCCGGACGCCGCTGGAACTCGTGGCCGGCCGCGAGCGCATTTATTTCGAGCATTTCTGGAACGAGTTCGCCGCCGATCCTGCCCGTTCCGTCTGCGAGGCGGACCGCCGGTTCTATGCGGCGGCCTATGCCCAGCCCGGCGCCATGAAGGCGGGCTTCGAAGTGTTCCGCGCCTTCGAGCAGGACGCCGGGGATTTCGCCGGGTTCGCAGCCGCCCCGCTGACGATGCCGATGCTGGTGCTCGCCGGCGAGAAGGCCTCGGGTGAATTTCTCATTCAGCAGGGGCGCCTGGTCGACGACAATGTCGAGGGCGTCGTCATCGAGGGGGCCGGCCATTGGCTCGTCGACGAGGCGCCGGATCAGGTCGTCCCCAAGCTGGTGGCCTTCCTGACCTCTCGAACCGTCGACGCGGACAAATAGCTCAGATGTCAGGCGGACAAACGGCGGCGACGCTGCGGTCGAAGCCTGCGGATTACCCAGCGTCAGCCCATCCAGCATGCTATAAGCGGCAGGCCCGTAAGCCGGGTTGCACCGGGACATCGAACTTCAAGTCTCTAACAGGGAGGACTTCCATGCGTAATGCAGATCGCCTGAAATTGTTATGCGGGATCGCCGTGGTCGCGACGGTTGCCATGTCGGCGCCGAGCTATGCCCAGACCAACCCGGATCCCAATTCCGCCCCCAATCCGTACCGCCTGGATTCAGGCTGGGCCAAGCAGCCCATGGGGCGCGGCTTCGGCTCCACCATCGGGCTCAACGTCGCCCGCGACGGCAAGAGCATGTGGATCTACGACCGCTGCGGCGCCAACGCCTGCGAGGGCTCCAAGATCGCGCCGCTCAACAAATACGACGCGTCCGGCCACGTGGTGGCGAGCATCGGCACCGGAATGACCAACGCCCCCCACGGCCTGTTCGTCGACCGGGACGACAACATCTGGATCACCGACGGCCGCGCCGACAAGAACAAGAAATCCGGCCACACCGTGCTGAAGCTCTCCCCCGAGGGCAAGGTGCTGATGACGCTCGGCACTCCGGGCGTGGCCGGCAACGACGAGACGCATTTCAACGCGCCGTCCGACGTGGCCGTGGCGCCGAACGGCGACATCTTCGTCGCCGACGGACACGGCGACAAGACCAACGCCCGCATCGTCAAGTTCTCCAAGGACGGCAAGTTCATCAAGGCGTGGGGCAAGGAAGGCAAGGGCCCGGGCGAATTCGACATGCCGCACGGACTCGCGCTCGATTCCGCCGGTCGCCTGTTCGTCGCCGACCGCGCCAACAACCGCCTGCAGATCTTCGACCAGGACGGCAAGTTCATCGCCGAGTGGAAGCAGTTCGGCCGGCCCAGCGGCGTCTCGATCGACAAGAACGACATGATCTACGTCGCCGACTCCCAGTCCAGCGACAAGACCAACCCGGGCTTCAAGCAGGGCATCCGGGTCGGCAACGTCAAGGACGGCAAGGTCACGGCATTCATCGAGGAGACCAAGTACCTCGGCGCGCTCGAAGGCGTCGGCGTCGATGACGACGGCAACATCTATGCCGGCTACACCAATGCCCAGAACCTCGAGAGGTTCGTGAAGAAGCCGACGCAATAAGGCGTCGCGACGCGGGGCGGTTCGGGGAACCGGGCCGCCCTGCACCGCATTGCCTGGTAGTCGCCTTTCGCGACTTCAGGTTCGTCGGGTTTGCCTGTTGCACCGCTTCGATATTTTCGACGCGGATCACTTCGCCGCCGGGGCGGGTTCATGAGCTCGCCGCCCAAGCCTAATACCTGTAGTCCTCGATCTCGAGCAGCGGAAATGCGCTGAACACATGGGGCGGCGTGGTCGCAGCGGCCGCATGCAGGTGCGAGCGGTTGAGATCGGCGAACGTCACGACCCCGAGCAGGCCGAGGCAGCGCTGCACCTCGTCTTCCATGAGTTCGAGCATGCGCACCAGCGCCGCCTCGCCGCCGGCTGCGAGCGCATAGCATTGCATGCGCCCGAGCCCGACGAGGTCGGCGCCTGCCGCGATCGCCTTGACGATGTCGGTGCCGCGGGCGAAGCCGCCGTCGACGATGAGCTTCGCCTTGCCGGCGACCGCGTCGACGATCTCCGGCAGCACGTCCATGGCGCCGCGGCCGTGGTCCAATTGCCGGCCGCCGTGATTGGACACGTAGATCCAGGAGACGCCGTGATCGACGGCGATTCGCGCATCCTCTGCGGTGGCGATGCCCTTGAGCATCAGCGCGATGTCGAACTTTCCCCGGATGCGCTCGACGGTGCGCCAATCCAGCGCCGCCTGGAATTCGCGGCCGCTCGCCCGCCTGCGACCGGCACGACATGGCGCTTGGCGAGGTCGCGCTCGCGCCGGCTGTAGATCGCGGTGTCGACGGTGAGGCAGAAGCCGACATAGCCGCCGGCGATCGCGCGGGCGACGTAGTCGTCGACCCACGCCTCGTCGCCGCGCACGTAGAGCTGGAACATCCGGACGGCGTCGGGCGCCGCCGCGGCGACCTTTTCGAGGCCGGGCGCGCACACCGAGCTGAGCATATGGGCGATGCCGAACTGCCGCGCCGCACGCACGACGGCGGCAGCCGCCATCTCGCTGAAGCTTTCCAGCGCCCCCACCGGCGCGAACACCAGCGGCAGCCGCAGCCGCCGCCCGAACTCAAGCACCGTGGCATCGATCCGGCTCACATCCCGCAGCACCCGCGGACGAAACGCGATCTGGTCGAGGGCGAGGCGGTTGCGACGCAACGTGGTTTCGGTCTCGGCGGCGCCGATGATGTAGTCCCAGTCGTTCTGGTTGAGATTCTGGCGCGCCTTGGCGACGATCTCATGCAGGGTCTGGAAATCGAGGCCGGCGGCGGCGAGGCGCGCTGCGGCAGCCTCCTCGGGATTCTGATCTTGCATCGACGGCACCGATTGCTGCTGGGCGCGGCCAGAGCCGCGCGAGGGAATGCAGAGTGAGACTATCGGGAACCGGCGACGCGGCGAACGGCCCGCGCCGGGCCCCGTCATTCGACCTTGATCACCAGTTTCAGGCATGCCGCGAGCAATGTCGTCAACAACAGAATGCCGGCCATGACGAGCAGTCCGGCGGTGAAAGAGCCGGTGAAGTCCTTCAGGAAGCCCATCAGGTAGGGTCCGGCGAAGCCGCCAGCGGTGCCGATCGAATTGATGAAGGCGAGGCCGGCGGCGGCGCCGACGCCGCTCAGGAACCGCGTCGGGATCGGCCAGAAGATGGCCCGCGCCGAAGTGATTCCGACCAGCGCCACGGTAAGCGCCGCGAGCGCGATGACGAGACTACCGGACAGCACCGACGCGGCCAAGCCGAGCGCGCCGACCCCGCAGGCGATGGTGAGATTGCCGATCTTCTTGCCGGTGCGGTCGACATGCCAGGCCCACCAGATCATTCCGACAGAGGCGAAGATGTAGGGAATCGCGGCGAGGAAGCTCACCACGATGTTGGACAGGCCGCTGGTCTTTATGATCTGCGGCAGGAAAATGCCGACCCCGTAGGAGCCCAGCGTGAAGCCGAACTGCACCACCGCCAGGAGGATGACGCGGACGTCGGAGAGCGCGGCGGCGAGGCTCGATTTGGGCCGTTCGCGACGTTCCGCGTCCAGCATCGCCTGCAGGATCTCGCGTTCCTTGGGCGACAGCCACGTCGCGGTCTCCGGCCGGTCGGCCAGCATTCGCAGCACCGCGACGCCGAGAATGATCGCCGGCAGGCCTTCCGCGATGAACAGCCACCGCCAGCCCTTGAGTCCGAGCGCTCCGTCGAGTTCCAGCAGCATGCCCGAGATCGGTCCGCCGATCACCGAGGACAGCGGGATCGCGACCAGGAACCAGGCGAGCATGCGGGTGCGGTACTGGGTCGGAAACCAGGCTGCGAAATAATAGGCGACGCCGGGAAAGAACCCGGCTTCGGCGACCCCCAGCGCAAACCGCGCGAGGTAGTAGGATTTGACTCCGACGACGAGTGCCGTCAGCGCCGACACGATGCCCCAGGTGATCATGATCCGCGCGATCCAGCGCCGCGCGCCGAACCGGTAGAGCGCGAGATTGCTGGGGATCTCGAAGACGGTATAGCCGACGAACAGGATGCCGGCGCCGACGCCGAACTGCGTCGCGGTGAAGCCGAGATCCTGGTTCATCGTCAACGCCGCGAAACCGATATTGGTGCGGTCGAGATAGTTGACGACATAAGCGAGGGTGAGGAGCGGGACGATCCGCCAGGCAATCTTCTCGAGTACCGCTTCCTGCTGCGGATCCATGTGGTCGCTTCCCCTGGTGGCGACCCCAACAGACGGTTTCCATCCGTCGGGACAAGTCGCCTCACGGCCTCAATAAATGTGTGGGCCTATTGGTCCCGACATCTGACCGGATGTTGGGGATCGGACCCCTCCGGCGGGTCGTTGCCAGCTGCCGACGGGATTTGACCCCTGAACCGGCATGGACACAAGCGCGCGCTCCAATACGCCCGCCGCCACGCGCGGCGGCGCCACCCTTCGGGAGATGTTGCGAAAATTGCCGGCCGAAGGTGGCCGCAGTGAAGGATGGCCGCCTTGATGGGCGGCAGCATCTCGATAGTGAAAGCACGGCGGCGTTCCCAAAAAACGCCGTGCCTCACGCCGGGACGGCGAGGCCCGGTGATCCCGGGACACGCGTTGGAGACCCCTCGGATTTTCGGGCGCGACGGGCGACGCCTCAGCGGGCGTCGGCGTTGCGCTGCCTCGTCGAGAGGTAGAAATAGCCGATCCGGTTGTTGGGCGGCGAGCCGTACCAGAAGCGGCCGTCCTTATCGAGGAAGAAGTCGCGCATGCCGTTGTCGACATAGGGCATCGGGAATTCCGTCACCTTGCCGGTATTCGGGATCGAGCCGGCCGAGGACGTCGAGGTGCTCGGCCGAGTACCACAGCGTATGGTCGGGCGCGATGCCGAGCGCGTAGGGCGCCGACTTCGGCGTGCGGCAGCGGGAATTCCTTGAAGGTCTCCTTGTCCGGATCGAAGCGCCCGATCCTGCCGTCGGTGTATTCGGCGAACCAGACCATGCCGTCGGAATCGACCTGGATGCGCCGCGGCCGCTCGCGGGTCGGCGGGATGTACTTGGTCACCTTCATGGTGACCGGGATCGACCTTGCCGATGGCCCCGGTCTTGGTCATCTCGGTGAACCAGACCGTGCCTTTCTGGTCGAAGGCGATGCCGTATGACGTCGGCACTTCCTTGATATGGGTATAGGTCCCGGTCTTGGGATCGAAGCGGGTCAACCCGCCGGTCGACCAGATCGAGCCGTCGGGATGGATGCGGATGGTGTGCTTGCGCCAGTCATCCTGGATATTCGGTGATCTTCTGGGTCACGGGATCCCAGTGTCCGAGCTTCTTGGAGCCCGCCTCGGTGATCCACACCGAGCCGTCCGGCGCCGGCACCGCCGAATGGATCAGCGCCGGGCCGAGGTTGGGTGCCGGGAATTCCTTGATCTCGCCGGTCGCGGGATTGAGCCGCGCCACCTTGTTGGCCTGGCCGTATTCCGGAATCCAGAAATAGCCGTCCTTGTCGGGATTCGCGGTCCACGGAAACCGGTTGGGCCCCGGCATCTCGAAATCCACGTAGACGATCTTGAGCGCCTCGTCGCTGAAGGTGATCACCGTGTCCTTGTAGCCGGGCAGGTCGGCCGGCGATTTCGGCAGCGGCGAATTTTCGCCGAACATGGTGGTGAGATAGGAGATCACGTCTTCGGCCTGCTCGTCGCTGAAACCCTGGCGGTCGGCGAGCGAGGAGCGCATCGCCTCCCGCATGAAGCTCACGCGGTCGCGCCAGCCGTCCTCGTCGCGCACGGTCGCCGCCATCCGCGACTGGAAGCCGTGGCAGCTCATGCAATTGTCGAACAGCGTCTTCTTGCCGCGCGCGTCCGGCAGCAGCACCTGGCCCTGGTTGATCGAAAGATCGCTCCAGCGGATCGGCGCCGTCTGCAGGGCGAAGTCGTAGGCGGCATTCTGGTCGGCATCGAGCTTCACGCCGGCCTTGACGTCGGCCTTGTAGCCGATCGAGCGCACCAGGACGCGGTAATCGCCGGCCGGCAGGTTCTCGACGACATAGCGGCCCTGATTGTCCGACAGCACGCTGACCGTCATTTTCAGGCCGGCATGGCGGGCCTGGACGAAGGCGCCGCGGAACGGCGCGCCGTCCGGCCCGGTCACCGTGCCGGTGATGGTCGCGGCGTCGGCGACCGGCACGGCAGCCAGCACGAGACCGAGAATTCCAAGGGGACCCAATGACCGCATCCGCATGGCATGTCCTCGCGTTCTATGTTGTCGCACTATGTTGTCGCAGAATTCGTTGGCGCACCGATTTCCCGGGCGCGCGGAACCTTATCGCGGCCGGTTCACCAGCACCAGACCGGCGACGACGAAGATCACCGCTGCAGCGAAGGTCGGGGTGAGCGGATCGCCCATGATGAAATGGCCGGCCGCGACGCCGAACAGCGGGGTGAGGAAGCTCATCGCCGACAGCCGGCTCGCGGAATATTTCACCACCAGGGCAAACCACACGGTGAAGGTGATACCGAGCACCCAGATGGCCTGGTAGGCGAGCCACCCGAGCGCGACGGGGCCGGGCATCCGCTCCATGTGCTCGCCGAACAGCATGGCGGCGACGGCGAGAATCAAAGCAGACGTCGCGAGCTGGTAGAGCGTCGTCTTTTCGGTCGCGATCCGCGCCAGCGCGCTGCCCTTGATGACGAGCGTGGTCGCGGCCCAGAACACGCCGCCGGCGATCATGAGACCATCGCCCGCCAGCGTGCGGGCATCGACGGTCGAATCGGGCAGCCCCATGGCGATGAGGATGCCGAGGAATGACAGCGCCAGCCCGCCCCATTGCAGCGGCGACAGCCGCTCATGGAGAAGGAACCGGGCGCCGAGCGCGATGAAGAACGGCGCGGTGTAGACGAAGACGACGGCGCGACTCGCCGTGGTCCAGATGAGGCCGCGAAAGATGAACACGAATTCGAGCCCGAACAGCGCGCCCACGGTGAGGCCCGCCGCCAGCGAGCCGTCGCGCATGGTGAGCGGGACGCCGCGCAACCGCGCCACCAGCAGCACCACCGGCAGGGCGCACAGCGATCGCAACGCACCCTGGGTCAGCGCCGGAATATCGGGAAGCGCGAGCTTGACCGCGACCTGGTTGAGGCCCCAGCTCAGGCACAGGACGAGCATGAGCGCCGTGGCGACGGCGTCGAGGGGGCGGGCCGGGGCGGAATGCACTAGGCCGTCACCCCGCGCTGGCGGGCGCATGATCGTGATCGGGCGCAGGTCGGATTTTGAGCATGCTCGGCTTCTTTTCCCGCACGAAGATACGACCCGACGCGGGTTTTACACCAAGTGCGCGGGCTGCCGACACTACGCCGCCATCATTTAACCAATCCCGCCGAGATGAATGTTGCGGCGCAACATTGCGAACGGCAAGTCGATCGCCCACCCGGATGCGTCAGGACAAGGTCATGCAAAATGGACGAGACGATGCGACGTTCACCGGTGCCGACCGCACCGGCAACAGCATCCGGACGGCACGATGACCGGCGCTGAAAACCATGCAGCCGCGCCGGGCGGAAAAAAGGGCATCAACCTCGCCCTGCAGGGCGGCGGCGCCCACGGCGCCTTCACCTGGGGCGTGCTCGATCATCTGCTCGAGGACGGGCGGCTGTCCATCGAGGGCATTTCGGGCGCCTCGGCGGGCGCGATAAATGCGGTGATGGTCGCCGACGGCCTCGCCCGCGGCGGGCCGCAAGAGGCGCGCACGCGGCTGGCCGATTTCTGGCGGGCCGCGAGCATCGACGGCGACCTGCCGGCGATCCAGCGCCAGCTGGTCGAGCGCCTGTTCACCTTCATGCCGGTGGAAGGCTCGCCGGTGGCGGCGTGGTTCGACGCCATGTCGCACTACTTCTCGCCCTATGATCTCAACCCGCTCAACCTGAATCCGCTCAAAGGCCTCATCGAGCGGTTCGTCGACTTCGAGGCGGTGCGCGCCTATTCGCCAGTTGCAGCTGTTCGTCTCGGCGACCAACGTCACCACCGGACGGCTGCGGGTGTTTCCGCGCGAAAAAATCACCGCCGACGTGGTGATGGCGTCGGCCTGCCTGCCGCTGCTGTTCAAGGCCGTGGTGATCGACGGCGTGCCCTATTGGGACGGCGGATATCTCGCCAACCCCCCGATCTTTCCGCTGTTCCACGCCACCCGGACCGAGGACGTGCTGATCGTGCAGATCAACCCGCTGGAGCGCAAGGAGGTGCCGACTTCGTCGCGCGACATCGTCAATCGCGTCAACGAGATCAGCTTCAGCTCCTCGCTCGCCGCCGAATTCCGCGCGGTCGAATTCGTCGCCCGCCTGATCGATCGCGGCCAGCTCCAGCGCGGCACCGGGCCGGGCCAGTATCGCCGCATCAATGCCCATCGCATCGTGCTCGGCGAAAATCAGAAGGCCTACTCCGCCGACACCAAGCTCTCGACCGACTACGAATTCTTCCGCATGCTCCATGCCGGCGGCCGCCGCGCCGCGCGGCGCTTCCTCGACGAGCATTTCGACGACATCGGCCAGCGCAGCACATTCGACCTGCGCGCGGAGGCCCAGGCGGAGTGGGCGTGACGTGACGGCCAAGGCGATCATCCCTGTCGCGACAGCAGCGAGCGGCGCCGCTCGGCTGGAGATCGTCGTCGCCGACATCACCGTTCTCGACCTCGATGCCATCGTCAATGCCGCCAACAGCTCGCTGCTCGGCGGCGGCGGGGTCGACGGCGCGATCCACCGTGCCGCCGGTCCCGACCTCGTCGCGGAATGCCGCATGCTCCACGGCTGCAAGACCGGTGCCGCCAAGATCACGCGCGGCCATCGCCTGCCGGCGCGCCACGTAATCCATACGGTCGGGCCGGTGTGGCAGGGCGGCGGCCACGGCGAGGACGACCTCCTCGCTTCGTGCTACCGCGCCTCGCTCGCGCTCGCCGCCGATCACCGACTGGCGTCGATCGCTTTTCCGGCGATCTCCACCGGGATCTACCGTTTCCCGGCCGATCGCGCCGCCGGGATCGCGGTCGCGGCCGTGACCGCGGCGCTTCCAGTGCACCGGGATTGCAGCGCGTCGTGTTCTGCTGCTTCGACCGCGATGCCGCCGGACATCACGAGGCGGCATTCCGCGCGCAGGGGCTGAAGTTGCGTTACGATCCCGGCGCATGATCGAGCGCCGTCAGCCCGGATTGAGCGGCAGCGCGATCCGGGAGCAGCCCATCCCGTCGCGAGGCTTGCCCCGGGTTTCGTTTCTGCGCTCTACCCGGGCTACATATCATCGGCCCGAGGCGCGTGCTCACGCCTTTGCCGCCTCGACCTCCTTGAACGCCTCGCGGGCGATGCGGAAGGCGTCGACGCCGCAGGGGATGCCGGCATAGATCGCGACCTGGATCATCACTTCGCGGATCTCGTCCTTGGTGACGCCGTTGTTGAGCGCGCCCTTGATGTGCAGCTTGAGTTCATGGGGACGGTTGAGGATGGCGATCATGGCGATGTTGAGCATGCTGCGGGTCTTGCGCGGCAGGCCGTCGCTGCCCCAGGCGGCGCCCCAGCAATATTCGGTGACGAGTTCCTGGAACGGCCGATTGAAATCGTCGGCGTTCTTCATCGATGCCTCGACATAATCCTTGCCGAGCACCGCGGTGCGGACCTCGAGTCCCTTGTCGAACCTGGCCTTGTCCATGGGAGTTTCCTCTGTTTGCGATCTCGAAGCGCCGGCGCGGCGCAATGCGGCTGGTCGAGCCTATCCGGTCTCGCCCGCCTTGGCTGCGGCGACCGCCGCGAACTCCTCGCGCACCCGTTCGGTGTGCTCGCCCAGCGCCGGGACGGCGCCGTATCCGCCCGGGCGCCGGTGCGGCGGCGCCGGATAGGACACCGGACCGGACGGCGTCGCCACCGTGATCCGGTGCAGCTGCGGATGCGCGGCGAGCGCGGCCATGTCGCTCACCCGGGCGAAAGCGATCTCCGCCGCGGCGAGCTTTCCGGTCAGCGCCGCGACGTCATTGGCGCCGAACACCGCCGCCACCCGCCCGTCGGTCTCGGCCCGGCGCTTGACCCGCTCGACATTGGTGGCGAAGTCGGGATCGGCGGCGAGCGCCGCGTCCCCGAGCACCTCCTCGGCCAGCACCCGCCATTCGCGATCGTTCTGGATCGAGATCAGGATGTCGACGCCGTCGCGGCTCTTGAATACGCCATAGGGCGCGATGGTGGGATGGGCGAGCCCGATGCGCTTCGGCGTGCGGCCGCCCTCGTGCTGGAGCAGCGGCACCGTCATCCAGTCGGCCATGGCATCGAACATGGAGATCGAGATGTCGGCGCCCGCGCCGGAGCGCGTGCGCGCCAGCAGCGCTTCGAGGATCGCCTCATAGGCGTTCATGCCGACGGCGATGTCGACCACGGAGACGCCGACCCGGGCCGGCGCTTCCGGACCGCCGGTGATGGAAGCGAGGCCGGATTCCGCCTGGATCAGGAGGTCATAGGCCTTGCGCTGCGCATAGGGGCCGGTCTCGCCAAAGCCCGACACCGAGCAGGTAATGAGCCGGGGATAATCGCGGCGCAGGCGGTCGAGGCCGAAGCCGAGCCGCGCCACCGCACCGGGCTTGAGATTCTGCACCAGCACGTCGGCCTTCGACAGCATCGCCTCGAACAGAGCCTTGTCCGCATCCCGCGCGAGATCGAGCACGACCGATTCCTTGCCGCGGTTGAGCCAGACGAAATAGGCGCTTTCGCCGTGGACGAGGTGGTCGTAGTCGCGCGCGAAGTCGCCGCCTTCCGGCCGCTCGATCTTGATGACGCGGGCGCCCGCATCGGCGAGCCGCGTGGTGCACATCGGCGCCGCCACCGCCTGCTCGAGCGCCACGACGAGGAGGCCGGCGACGGCGGCTCGGGTTTTCCCTTCCCGCTCTTCGGGGAGGGCGGGGTGGGGTTCGTTGCTTGACTTCCATCTGCGTGCCCGCGGTCCCCACCCGACCGTCGCTTCGCTCGGCCACCCTCCCCGAAGTCGGGGGGACATGGGTTCATCCCCAGATTTCATCGGCCAGTTCGACGATCATGGCGAGCTTCGCCCATTGCTCGTCCTCGGCCAGCGTGTTGCCGTCCTCGGTGGAGGCGAAGCCGCATTGCGGGGACAGGCAGAGCTGATCGAGGTCGATGAACTTCGTCGCCTCCTCGATGCGTCGCTTGAGATGGTCCTTGCTCTCGAGCACGCCGGTCTTGGAGGTGACGAGCCCGAGCACCACCGTCTTGCCCTTGGGCACGAAGCGCAGCGGCTCGAAGCCGCCGGCGCGGGCGCTGTCGTATTCCATGAAATAACCGTGCACATCGATGGTGTTGAACAACAGCTCCGCGATCGGCTCGTAGCCGCCCGAGGCGACGAAGGTCGAGCGGAAATTGCCGCGGCACAGATGCATGGTGATGGCCATGTCGGCGGGAATGTCGGAGATCGCCGCATTGATCATCCCGGCATAGACCTGGGGCAGGGTGGCGGGGTCGTCGCCGCGCGCCCGCACCTGGTCGCGCAGCGCGGGATCGCAGAGATAGGCGAGGTTGACCTCATCGAGCTGGAGATAGCGGCAGCCGGCATCGGCGAAGCCGCGCACCACCTGGCGATAGGTGGCGCCGAGATCGCGATAGAAGTCTTCCATCTCGGGATAGAGCGCCTCCGGCACCGCCTCGCGCCCGTAGCGGAAATGCAGCGTCGAGGGCGACGGGATCGTCATCTTCGGCACCGCTTTGGTGCCGGCCTTGGTGTGGGCGGCGAGGAATTGGAAATGCTCGATCATCGGGTGGCCGGAGAACCCGCCGAGCCTGTCCTTGAGACGCAGCAGGATCGGCCGCGGCTGCGGCCCCTGGAACTTGAACTTGCGCTCGCCGAGATAGGATTCGACGCCGTCGAGCCCGACCAGGAAATCGGTCTGCCAGGAGGCGCGGCGGTATTCGCCGTCGGTGATCGAGCTGCAGGCCGACCGCCTCCTGCCGGCGGATCAGCCCGACGATCTCCTCGTCCTCGATGGCGCGCAAGTCGCCGGCGCCGATCTCGCCGCGCTCGTGCCGCGCGCGCGCCGCCTTCAGCGCCGCGGTGCGCAACAGGCTGCCGACATGATCGGCGCGAAACGGCGGCACGCGCCTTTCCATCGACTGCATCATCCCCACACCTCCCCGGCGATCTCCACGGCCATGCGCAAGCTTCGCCCACTGCTCGTTCTCGGCGAGCACATTGCCCTCCTCGGTCGAGGCGAAGCCGCATTGCGGCGACACCGCGAGCTGTTCGAGCGGGGCGAATTTCGTCGCTTCGTCGATGCGGCGCTTGATGTCGTCCTTGCTTTCGAGCGCGCCGATCTTGGAACTGATGAGGCCGAGCACCACGATCTTGTCGCCCTTGGGCAGGAACCGCAGCGGCTCGAAGCCGCCGGCGCGCTCGGTGTCGTATTCGAGGAAGTAGCCGTCGTAGTTGCAGCCCGCGAGCAGGCTCTGCGCCACCGGCTCATAGCCGCCCGACGCGATCCAGGTCGAGCGGAAATTGCCGCGGCAGACATGGGTGGTGATGGTCATGTCGGCGGGCTTGCCCTCCAGCGCCTTGTTGATGACGGCGGTGTAGCTGTCCCGCAGCCGGCCGACATCGAGGCCGCGCGTCGCGGGCCTTCTGCATCTCCACGTCGGAGCACAGATAGGCCCAGGCGGTGTCGTCGAACTGCAGGTAGCGGCAGCCGGCGTCGTAGAAGGCGCGAATGGCCTGGCGATAGGCCGCGCCGAGATCGTCGAAGATGGCGTCGCGACCGGGATAGGCGGCCGCGGCGATGGCGCCGGGCTCGAGGCGGAAATGCATGACGTTCGGGCTCGGAATCGTCATCTTCGGCATCACCGTGGTATGGGCCTTGAGGAACTTGAAATGCTCCAGCATCGGGTGGGCGGAGAATCCGATCCTGCCGGTGACGCGCACGCTCTGGGCCTTGGTCTGCACGCCCTGGAACTGGATGCCGTGATCGAGCTCGTAAATCTCGACGCCGTCGAGCATGCCGAAGAAATCGAAATGCCACCAGGCGCGGCGAAACTCGCCGTCGGTGGCGAGCTTCAGGCCGATCTCTTCCTGCCTGCGGATGATCTTCCGGATTTCCTCGTCCTCCACCGCCTTCAGGGCCGCGGCCGTGATCGCGCCGCGGGCGGCCTTGTCGCGGGCGTCCTTGAGCGGGGCCGTGCGCAGCAGCGACCCGACATGATCGGCGCGGAACGGCGGCTTGGTGCGTGCGGTCATCGGCGTCTCCGATTTTTTGATGGGCGAGCGGCGGCTCGCGGCGGGATCATAAACCATCCGATCGAACGCCGCGCTACCACACCTGCGCTCCGCGCCGCGGATTGTGGTCGGCGACGCCGAGATGAGTTTCGAGCATGACGCGGTCGGCCTTGAGGGCGGCGCTGGTGGACCGGTAGACGACGGCGCCGCGTTCGAGGATGACGGCGTGATCGGTGACGCCGAGAATCTTCTGCGGGTTCTGCTCCACCAGGATCGCCGACATGCCCTCGTCGCGGATCAGGCGGGTGAGCGCGGCCAGCAGTTCCTCGACGATGATCGGCGCCAGCCCCTCCAGGGGCTCGTCGAGCAGCATGATCTTCGGATTGAGCACGAGGGCGCGGCCGATCGCCAGCATCTGCTGCTCGCCGCCGGAGAGCTGATTGCCGAGATTGGCCTTGCGCTCGGCGAGGCGCGGAAACATGGCGTAGACCCGGTCCGGCGACCACCGGCCGGGCCGCGCCACCGCGGTGAGGTTTTCATGCACGGTGAGCGACTTGAAGATGTTGCGTTCCTGGGGAACCCAGCCGACGCCGGCGGCCGCGCGCTGCTCCGGCGGCAGCCGGCTGATGTCGCGCCCTGCCAAGGTGATGGTGCCGCTGCGGTAGCGGGTGACGCCGACAATGGAGTTGATGAGCGTCGTCTTGCCCATGCCGTTGCGGCCGAGCAGCGCCAGCGACTGGCCTTCGGCCAGCGAGAGCGAAACGTCGGAGAGCACGACCGCCTCGCCGTAGCCGGCCCGCAATCGCTCGATGCCCAGCAGATCAGCCATCGAACGCCTCGCCGAGATAGACCGCCTTCACCCGCGGGTCGCGCGCCACCTCGTCGGGCGCCCCCTCCACGAACAGCTCGCCATTGACGAGGACGGAGATGCGGTCGGCGAAGCCGAACACGATGTCCATGTCGTGCTCGATCAGCAGCACCGTCACGTCGGCCGGCAGCGCGGCGATGGTAGCGAGGATCTCGTGGCGCTCGGCCTCCGGCACGCCGGCAGCCGGCTCGTCGAGCAGGAGAACGCGCGGCCGGCAGGCGAAGGCGAGCGCGATTTCGAGCAGGCGCTGCTTGCCATAGGGCAGCACCGCGGTGCGCTCGGTCATCACGTCGGCGAGGCCGAAGCGCTCCAGCATTTCGCCGATCTCTTCGGTCACCCCGCGGCGGGTGCCGACGACGCGCCACCAGTCGCGGCCGGAACCGTGGCGCTCGGAAATCGCAAGGCCCAGCGTTTCGATCGGGGTGAGGTCGGCGAACAGCTGGTTGATCTGGAAGGTGCGGGCGATGCCGCGCCGGACCCGCTGGTGGGGTGCGAGCCGGGTGATGGGCGCGCCGTCGAGCAGGATTTCGCCGCCCGATGGCCGCAGCACGCCGGTGAGCAGATTGACCAAGGTGGTCTTGCCGGCGCCGTTCGGCCCGATCAGGGCATGGCGGGCGCCTTTTTCGATCGCGCAGCGAGATCGCATTGGCGGCGATGATGCCGCCGAACCGCTTGTCGAGGCTTCGCGTCTCCAGGACCGCCGTCATGGTCAGCCGCCTTGTTCCGGGCCGGCAACCCTGGTCGGCGCCGGCGCTCCGGCCGGGCCGCGAAGCGTACCTCACCACCGGCGCAATCCAATTGCCGATGCGGTCGCGGCCGATGACCACGATGGCGACCAGCAGCAGCCCGATCCAGAACTGCCAGTAGCGGGCGGTGAGGTCGGACAGGTAATCCTGCAGCAGCCGGTAGATCAGCGCGCCGAGGATGCCGCCATAGAGATAGCCGGTGCCGCCGATGATCAGGATCAGGAGCACGTCGGCCGAGCGTTCGAGCGAGAGCATCGACAGCGAGGCGAAGGCCTGGGTCTGCGCCAGCAGCCCGCCGGCGACGCCGGCATAGCCGGCCGACAGCGTATAGACCGCGACCAGCCGCCAATTCACGGCGATGCCGACCGCCGCGCTGCGCAGCGGATTGCCCTTGATCGCCTTGAGCGACAGGCCGAACGGCGAATTGACGATGCGCCGCGCCAGCATGAACAGGATGAACAGCACGACCAGGCAATAGACATAGGCGGTATGGCCGAACATGTCGAACCGGTAGAGACCGAAAACCGGCGCGATGGTGACGCCCTGCAGCCCGTCGGCGCCGCCGGTGACCTCGCCGTATCGGTTGGCGAGTTCGAGGCACACCAGCGAAACGCCGAGCGTCACCATCAGGCGGGTGAGGTCGGAGCCGCGCAGCACCAAAAAGCTGGTGGCAAAGCCGAGCGCCGCCGCGGCCAGCGCCGACGCCAGCAGCGCGAGCGAGGGCTCGTTGATGATCTCGTGCTTGGCGAGCAGGCCCGCGGCATAGGCACCGACGCCGAAAAACGCCGCGTGCCCGAGCGAAATGATGCCGGCATAGCCGAGGATGAGATCGAGCGACAGCGCGAACAGGCCCCAGATCACGGTTTCGGTCAGGATCAGATGACGGGTCGGCAGCAGCCAGATGGTCGAGAAGGCGAGCAGCCAGAACGCGATCTCCAGCGGACCGAAGCGCGCCCGCGCGCGCAGGTAGCGGGCCGTCTCAGCCTCGGTGTCCCGGCTCATCGGCGTTCCTACCGCGCGGTGCCGCGCGCGAACAGGCCCTGCGGCCGCCAGATCAGCACCACGATCATGATCGTATAGATCACGAAGGCACCGAGCGAAGGAAAGTAATATTTGCCGGCGACGTCGGCGAGGCCGAGCAGGATCGAAGCGAGAAACGGCCCGGTGATGCTGGAGGTGCCGCCCACGGTGACGACGATCAGGAAGTAGATCATGTATTTGAGCGGGAAGGTCGGATCGAGGCCGAGGATTTCCGCCCCGAGCGCCCCGCCGAGCCCCGCGAGCCCGGAGCCGACCGCGAAGGTGATGCCGAACACCGCGCCGACATTGATGCCGAGCCCGCGCGCCACCCGCTGGTCGTCGACGGCAGCGCGCAAACGGCTGCCGAACCGCGTTCCCGTGAGGCAAAACTGCAGCGCGACCGTCAACAGCCCGCACACCGCGATGATGAGCAGCCGGTAGCGCCCGACGCCGACGCCGAACACATCGAATTGCCCCTGCAGCGCGGCCGGGATCTGCACGAACTGCTGCGAGGACCCCATGAAATAATCCACCGCCGCGACCGACATGAAGACGAGACCGATGGTGAACAGCACCTGGTCGAGATGGCTCTTGCCGTAGACATGGACGTAGAGCGTGCGCTCCAGCACCGCGCCGATGGCCGCCGTCAGGACGAATGCGAGCACCAGACCGCCCGCGAACGGCACCCCGAACCGGTTCACCATGATGACGGTGATGTAGCCGCCCGCCATGGCGAACGCGCCATGGGCGAGGTTGACGAAATTCATCAGCCCGAGCGTGACCGAAAGGCCGCAGGCCAGCACGAACAGCAGCATGCCGTAGGCGACGCCGTCGAAGATGATGGTCAGCATGGCGCATCGCCACGGCCGCGCTCCCGCTCCCGCGCGGGAGGGCTGGGGAGGGGGCGCTCGCCACGCGCGCGGACCGTTCGGTACGATGAGAGACAAGCCGGGCGCGCCGGATGCTGTCGCTGCGGCGCTCGGACAGCAGAAGGCCCCCTCCCCGGCCCTCCCCCGCGCGCGGGAGAGGGGACGGCAGAGGCACCTGCCGTTGCAGAGGGAGGGAGAAGGGCCGTCCGAGGCGTCGGAGATCCGCGTCACAGCCTTACTTCTTGATCTTGCCGGGGTCCTTGACGGCATTGAATGTCTCGAACTCGACATTGTAAAGCTCGCCGTCGACCTTCTCGACCTTGCGCATATAGACGTTCTGGATGATGTCGCGGGTTTCCGGATCGATCGAGATGGGGCCGCGCGGGCTCTCCCACGCCATGCCCTTCATCGCCGCGACCAGGGCGTCGCCGCGTGTTGCCGCCGGTCTTCTTCAATGCCTCGTAGATGAGATGCA
This sequence comes from uncultured Alphaproteobacteria bacterium, assembly GCA_963795865.1. GTDB lineage: Bacteria > Pseudomonadota > Alphaproteobacteria > Rhizobiales > Xanthobacteraceae > JAJPKK01. The sequence goes on along the minus strand of CAWCJX010000018.1, from coordinate 115,874 downwards.
TGCCGTCATAGCCGCCGACCGACATGAAATTCGGCCGCATGTCGTTGTTGGCCTTCCGGAACGCCGCGACATAGTCCTTGTTCATCTGCGAGGGATGCGCGGCCGAATAGATGTGCGCCGTCACGGTGCCGATCACCGGGTCGCCCATGCCGATTGAGCACGTCGTCGTCGGTGACGTCGCCCGGGCCGATGATCTTGATGCCGGCCTTGTCGAGGCCGCGTTCGAGGAACTGCTTGCACGAAGATCGCGCCCTGCCCCGACGGCACGAAGATGAAGACCGCGTCGGGCTTGTGCGTCGCGGGCGCGCTGCAGGAACGGCGCGAAGTCCGGATTGGCCAGCGGCACGTGGATGAATTCCGGGATCGTGCCGCCCCCATTGATGAAGGCCTGCTTGAACGCGTTTTCGGAATCGATGCCCGGTGCGTAGTCCGACACCAGGCTGACGACTTTGCGGATGCCGTTCATGAGCGCCCACCGCGCCATGATCACGCTCGACTGCGGCAGGGTGAAGCTCGTCCGCACGATGAAGGGCGACCGCTCGGTGATGATCGACGTGCCGGCCGCCATGACCACCTGCGGGACCTTCGCCTCGGTGGCGAGCGGCGCGACCGCGAGCGCGGTCGGAGTGACGCCGAACCCGGCGAGCAGGTTGACCTTGTCGTTGACGATCAATTCCTGCGCCAGCCGTTTGGCGTTCTCCGCCACCGCGCCGCTGTCCCGGTAGACGACCTCGATCTTCTTGCCGGCCACGGTGTCGCCGTGCTGGGCCATGTAGAGGCGGATCGCGGCGCTGATCTGCACGCCGGTCGATTGCTGCGGGCCCGTCATCGGCAGGATCACGCCGATCTTGACGGTGCTCTGCGCCTGCGCACCGGCCATCGCAACGAGCAACGCGGCTGCGGCGAGGCCGATCATCGCGATTTTTCGCGGCATGACGTTCACTCTCGGTATCCCACGTGGCGCGCCGCCGCGGCGGGCTTTCGGTCGCACCGCAAGACGACTAGGCATGCGCCTCGCGGCTCGGGTCGATGATCTGCTCGATCTTTCCCAGCGCTTCCATGCAGGGCATCACCTGGGCAAGGCTCGCATTGGGCTCGCGCTTCGCCCTGATGGCGGCAATGAACTCGCGATCCTCCAGCTCGATGCCGTCCATCGAAACGTCGACCTTGGAGAGATCGATCTGGTTCTTCTTGCCGTCGAACAGGTCGTCGTAATAGGCATTGTAGGTGCCGTTGTCGCAGATGTAGCGGAAGAACGAGCCGATCGGGCCGTCATTGTTGAACGACAGCGACAAGTTCAGGATGGCGCCCGACGGCACCTTCATCACGATCCCCATGTCCATGGCGATCTTGAGCTGGGGATGCCGCGGCCCCTGCACGGCATAGAGGTCGCAGACCGTCTCCCCGGTCTGGTACTGGAACAGGTCGACGGTGTGGGCGGCGTGGTGCCACAACAGGTGATCGGTCCAGCTGCGCGGCTTGCCGGCCGCATTGATGTTGGAGCGGCGGAAGAAATAGGTCTGCACATCCATCTGCTGGACCTTGAGCTCGCCCTTCTCGATCCGCTTGTGCACCCATTGGTGGCTCGGATTGAAGCGGCGGACGTGGCCGGCCATGGCCGTGACGCCGGTCTCCTTCGCGATCTTCAGGAGCGCATGCGAATCGGCGACGCTGTCGGCAATCGGGATCTCGATGAGGACATGCTTGCCCGCCCGCATGACCTGCTCGCCCTGGCGGCGATGCATCTGGGTCGGGGTCGTCAGGATCACCGCATCGGCGCGCTTGATGCCCTCGGCGAGATCGCCGCTCCAATGAGCGACGCCGTACTTCTTCGCGACTTCGGCAGTGGCGTCCTGATTGCCGCCGATCAGCGACACCACCTCCACGTCGGGAATGCGCTTGAGCGCGTCGAGATGCTTCTGGCCGAACGCGCCTTGACCGGCGACGCAAATCTTCATTTTTTCCTCACCACGTCTCGATGTTTGGCCCTTTGCGCAGCGGCGCGGCGGCGCTTCGCCGCCGGCTTGCGCCCGGTCTTGGCGGCGCCACCGAGCTTTCCCCGTGCCGAAGATGGGCGCCGGGTGCGGCGCGCCCGCGCCTTGTTTTCAAGGATGATGTGTCCCACCGCGGTGTTGGAGGCGGGCACGGTGTAGAAGCGGTAGACCTCGTTCACCTTGTCCTCGAGGGCGCCGCGCATGACCAGCCACATCACCATCTCGATACCCTCGGCGCCCGCCTCGCGCATGTATTCCACATGCGGCATGCGGGCGAGCTTGCGCGGATCCCGGGTGAGATTGTCGAGGAACGCGGTGTCGAACCTGGTGTTGATCAGGCCGGCCCGCGGCCCGGAAATCTGGTGGGACATGCCGCCAGTGCCGAGCACCAGAACCCGCAAATCCTCCGGGTAGGACTGCACCGCCTTGCGGATCGCCCGCCCCAGCATGAAGCAGCGGTGCCCGGTCGGCGGCGGAAACATCACCACGTTGACCGCGAGAGGGATCACCGGGCACGGCCACTGCTTCGGAGACCCGAACATCAGATTGAGCGGCACGGTGAGGCCGTGATCGACCTCCATCTTGTTGACGATGGTGAGATCGAACTCGTCCAGAATGACCGACTGCGCGATGTGGGAGGCAAGCTGCGGATGGCCCTTGACCACCGGCACCGGCCGCGGTCCCCAGCCTTCGTCGGCAGGCGGAAATTCGGCGGCGCAGCCGAGCGCGAAGGTCGGTATCAGCTCGACCGAGAAGGCGGAAGCGTGATCGTTGTAGACGGCGATGACCACGTCGGGCTTGGCCTGCGCCATCCATTCCTTGGATTTGTCGAAGCCCGAGAACACGCGCTTCCAATACGGCTCCTCGGTCTTGCCGTTGTCGATCGCCGCGCCGATTGCCGGCACGTGCGAGCATGATGCGCCTGCGATGATCCTAGCCACGTTTCGATCCTGACCTGGTGGGACGCCTGGATGCCGGCCTGGACGCCGCCTTGGAAACCGACTTGGACGTCGGCTTGGGCGCCGACTTGGCCGACGGCTTGCGGGGCGCAGGCTTGGCGCGGCCGACCGGCTTCGATTTGCTGCGGTTGCCCTCGACCGAACGGCCGCCGGCCAGCATCATCTTGGCGTAATCTTCCTGGGTCGACCCGGTCATCACCGCCGCCATGTGCTGGAACGAGTGGCCATCGGTCGCGCCGAGCTTGGCGGTGAAATAGATGTTGCCGCCCAGCTCCAGCATCCGGTTGTAATCGCGGGTGAGTATGGCCTCGCGCTGCTCCGGCGTCAGCGCGAAGCGATCGAGGTACTCCGCCTCGTTCGCCTTGAACGCCTTGCGGTTGTCCGCCTTCATCAGGGACATGCAGAACATGTTGAGGTGATAGCCCTGGCGCGAGCGGTCGGCGTCGAACACGAAGGTGCCGGGAATGTCGTCATATTCTTTTTGCTTGGCGCCGGTCATCGGGGTGTCTCCGCGGGCTGCGCGATCGGGCTTCTATAACATAGCCCTAGGCCGACCAATACAGCCGCATCGGGTTGTCGACCAGGAGCGCCTGCTGCTGCGCCGCGGTGGGCGCGATCTTGGGGATGTAATCGACCAGCACGCCGTCGTCCGGCGCCTCCTTCTTCTGGTTGGGATGCGGCCAGTCGGTGCCCCAGATCACCCGGTCCGGAAAGTGCTCCACCAGGGCGCGGCCGAACGGCACCACGTCGTCATAGGGCGGCCCGGCGAGCGACATGCGCTCCGGGCAGGTCACCTTGATCCATATGTTGCGGTGCTTTTCCAGCATCTTCAGGAACCGCCGGTTCTCCGGATGATCGACGCCCTTGTCCACCGACGGCACGCCCATGTGATCGACCACGACCGTGGTCGGCAGCGCGGTGAAGAAGGCCTCGAGGTCCGGCAGATCAGGCATCTCGAAATAGACCACGGTATGCCAGCCGAGCGGCGCGATGCGCGCGGCGATGCCTTCGAGCACGTCGCGGGGGGTGAAATCGACCAGACGCCGCACGAAGTTGAAGCGCACGCCGCGCACGCCGGCGCGATCCATCGCCTCCAGCTCGGCGTCGGTGACCTCGGCGCCGACGAAGGCGACGCCTCGGGCGCGGTCGTTCGAGGTTTCGAGCGCATCGACCATCGCCCGGTTGTCCTTGCTGTGGCAGCTCGCCTGGACGATGACGTTCTTGTCGAAGCCGAGGAAATCGCGCAGTGCGAACAGCTTCTCCTTGGGCGCATCGCACGGCGTGTATTTGCGCTCGGGCGCATAGGGAAACTTCGCTTCCGGGCCGAACACGTGGCAGTGCGCGTCGACCGCGCCCGGTGGCGGCTGGTAGCGCGGCTTCGACGGATTGGGATGAAACGGAATATAGCCAGCACTCATTGCCACCTGGGCACATCTCCTCTGTATTCGCGTGACTCCGTCCCCTTTCTTCAAGGGAAGGGAGAAGAACCGAGTCCCAGGGCCGCGCTACACCCGCTCCAACGCGAGCGAGACGCCCTGGCCGACACCGACGCACATGGTGGCGAGCGCCAGCTTGCCCTTGTTCTTTTCGAGCCCGTGGACCGCGGTGAGCGCGAGCCGGGCACCCGACATTCCCAGCGGATGGCCGAGCGCGATGGCGCCGCCATGGGGATTCACCTGCGGGGCGTCGTCGGGAAGGCCGAGCTGGCGCAGGCACGCTAGCGCCTGCGCGGCGAAGGCCTCGTTGATCTCGATCAAATCGAAGTCGCCGATCTTCAGCCCGAGGCGCTCCATCAGCTTGCGGGTCGACGGCACCGGGCCGATGCCCATGACGCGCGGCGGCACCCCGGCCGACGCCATGCCGAGCACGCGCGCGCGAGGAGCGAGACCATGGCGCTTCACCGCATCGGCGCAGGCGACGATCATGGCGGCGGCGCCGTCATTGACTCCCGAGGCATTGCCCGCCGTCACGGTGCCGGGATTGCGGAATGCGGGGCGCAGCTTGGCGAGCTGCTCGGCAGTGGTGTCCGGGCGGGGATGCTCGTCGGTGTCGACAAGGATGGTGCCGGCCTTGCCGCCGGGAACCTCGACCGCGACGATCTCCTCGGCGAAATAGCCCTCGGCCATGGCCGCGCCGGCGCGCTGCTGCGAGCGTAGCGCCAGGGCATCCTGGTCCTGGCGGGACACCTGGTACTCCTCGGCGACGTTCTCCGCCGGTCTCGCCCATGGAGTCGACGCCGTATTGCGCCTTCATCAGCGGATTGACGAAGCGCCAACCGATGGTGGTGTCGTGGATCTCGGCGCTGCGCTGGAACGCTTCGGTCGCCTTGCCCATCACCAGCGGGGCCCTGGTCATCGATTCGACGCCGCCGGCAATGGCGAAGTCGATCTCGCCGGAGCGGATCGCACGCGCCGCCTCGCCGACCGCATTGAGGCCGGAAGCGCACAGCCGGTTTACGGTGATGCCCGGAACCGAATCCGGCAATCCTGCGAGCAGCAGCGCCATGCGTGCGACATTGCGGTTATCCTCGCCGGCCTGGTTGGCGCAACCGAAGAACACCTCGTCGAGCCGCGACCAGTCTGCCTTCGGATTGCGCGCCATCAGCGCCTGGATCGGACGCGCCGCAAGGTCGTCGGCCCGCACCCTGGCGAGGCTGCCGCCATAGCGCCCGATCGGCGTTCGCACTGCATCGCAGATGAAGACGTCGCGCATGTCGCTGCTCCTTGGTGCTAACGCCGAATCGGCCTGCTCCCTCCCCCTTCTTCAGGGGAGGGCTGGGGAGGGGGTCTGCGGCCGCACAGCGGACTCCGTGCGTGCGGCACGCGATCCCCTCCCCGGCCCTCCCCTTTTTCAAGGGGAGGGAGAAGGCAAGTCCTACGCTCGGAACCGAATGTCGAAGCCACGACCCTACGCCTGATCGCCATGGGCGCGCCGCGTGCGCGCATGGATTTCGCGCAGGGCCGCAAGCTCGTGGGGATCGGGCGCAGGTGTCACCGCGACATCGCGCGCGTATTTGACCTTCCAGCCGGTATTGGCGTCGATGTGCTCGCGGGTGACGCCCGGGTGAATCGACACCACGGTCATTTCCTTGGTTTCGGGGTCGGGCGCGAACATGCAGAGATCGGTGATGAGCCTGGTCGGCCCCTTCGTCTTCACCCCGAGCCGGGCGCGGTGATCGCCGCCCTCGCCATGGCCGATCGAGGTGACGAAATCGAGCTTGTCGACGAAGCCGCGCCTGGTCTGGTTCATGATGATGAAGATCTCGCCGCACGAGATGGCGATCTCCGGCGCGCCGCCGCCGCCGGGCAACCGCACCTTCGGCTTGTCGTAGGACCCGACCACGGTGGTGTTGAGGTTGGCGTGGCGGTCGATCTGGGCGCCGCCCAGGAAGCCGACGGTGATGCGGCCGCCCTGCAGCCAGTAGCGGAACATTTCCGGCACCGACACCGTGCACAGCGCGGTGTCGCACAGTTCGCCGTCGCCGATCGAAAGCGGCAGGATCGACGGCCGGGTCCCGATGGTGCCGAACTCGTAGATCAGCGTGATATCGGGCGCGTGGGTGAGCCGGGCGAGGTTGCAGGCCGCCGACGGCATGCCGATGCCGACGAAGCACACATCGCTCGACCGGAGCGCACGGGAGGCGGCGACCGTCATCATCTCGGTCGGGGTGTGGCTCTGGGTCATCGCGCGCTCGACGCGGGGGCGAGGCGCTTGCGCTCGGCGGCGAACGCCTCCGGGCCGGCCTCCAGCACGTTGGCTTTCATCCAGGCGAGAAAGCCGTCGCGGTCGCGCGAGATCTCGTCCCACTTCTTGTAGTAGGCATTGTCGCGCGTGTAATAGCCGTGGGCATAGGAGGGATGGGCGCCGCCCGGCGTTTCGACCACCGCGCTCACGGTCCAGGACGGCAGGATGACGAGATTCGGGCTGCGCGGGCCGAATTCCTCGACGATCTCCTCCACCGTCACGATTGCGCGCCTCGCCGCCAGCACCGCCTGCTTCTGCACCCCGACGATGCCCTCGAGCAGCACGTTGCCGGCGCGGTCGGCGCGCAGCGCATGGATGATGGCGACATCCGGACGGATCGCCGGCACGGTCGCGAGCCGCTCGCCGGTGTAAGGACAGGTGATGCTGCTGATGTTGGGATTGACCTTCGGCAGGTCGACGCCGATGTAGCCGCGGAACACCGCGAACGGCAGCCCGGCGGCGCCGGCCTCATAGGCGTTGGCCATGGCGGCGTGGGAATGCTCCTCATAGGCGAGCGGCTGCGGCCAGCCGTTCTCGATGGCATCGCGCATGCGATGCAGCGAGCCGACCCCGGGATTGCCGCACCACGAGAACACCACCTTGTCGACGCAGCCCATGCCGATCAGCTGATCGTAGATCAGATCGGGGGTCATGCGGATCAGCGTCAGGTGCCTGCGGCGCTGGCGGATCACCTCATGACCGGCGGCGTGGGGAATGAGATGGGTGAACCCCTCCATCGCCACCGTGTCGCCGTCGCGAACATTCGCTTCGACGGCGGCGGCAAGGGACATGAACAGGGACATACGCGTTTCCACGGACTGCGGCGGCGATTATTTACGGATCAACTCTGGTCGGGTCAAATGCCGGCCATGCAGATGCGGAGGAGGTGGGTCGCGGTCCCACGCGGCCTCGGAATGGCTCGTCCGTGGGGTGCAGAGGCCGCAGGCCGCGATCGAAAGCGGGGGCGTCGCCGGCATGCGGTCGCTCAAATCCAGCCGAGCAGGCCGCTCGAGCGAGGCGAGAGAACCACTGCAACCGCCGCGCCGTTCGGCCTGCCGCCCGCCGCCGGAGCGACGGCGCTGCGACCGCCCGGCGAGGCTTGCGCGCGGGCGCAAGAACCGCTTAGTACGTCCGGTTCAACAGCTTGCCCTCCGCACCCGACCGGACCCATTCCCCATGCATCCCAAAGGACATGCAGCGCTCGTCACCGGCGGCGGCTCCGGCCTCGGCCGCGCGACCGCCGAAAAGCTCGCCTCGCTCGGCGCCAAGGTCGCGGTTCTCGACATCAACGTCGACGCCGCGCAGGCGACGGCGGCGAAGATCGGCGGCATCGCCATCGCCTGCGACGTCGCCGACGCCGACCAGACCGCCGCCGCCGTCGCGCAGGCGCGCGACCGGCACGGGCCGGCGCGCATCCTCATCAACTGCGCCGGCATCGGTCCGGCCGAGCGCGTCGTCGGCCGCGACGGGCCGCATGCCGCTCGACGACTTCATCCGCGTCATCAACGTCAACCTGGTCGGCACCTTCAACGCCATGCGGCTCGCCGCCCAGGTGATGTCGACCCTCGATCCGCTCGAGGACGGCGAGCGCGGGGTCATCGTCTCGACCGCGTCGGTGGCCGCCTATGACGGCCAGATCGGCCAGGCCGCCTATTCCGCCTCGAAGGGCGGCGTGGTCGCGATGATGCTGCCGGTCGCCCGCGAGCTCGCGCAATTCGGCATCAGGATATGCGCCATCGCGCCGGGCATATTCGGCACGCCGATGGTGTCGGGAATGCCGGAAGAGGTGCAGAAGAGCCTCGCCGCCGCGATCCCGTTCCCGAAGATGCTGGGACGGCCGGAGCAATATGCCGACCTCGCGCTCCACATCATCGAGAACCGCTATCTCAACGGCGAGGTGATCAGGCTCGACGGCGCGGTCCGCCTGGCGCCGCGCTAGGCGATGCTCACCAACGTCCATCATGTGACGGTCGAATGGGGCCATTGCGATCCCGCCGGGATCGTCTATTTCCCCAACTACTTCACCTATTTCGACAGCAGCACCAATGCGCTGTTCCTGCGCGCGCTGGGCTGCAACAAATACGAGATGCTGAAGCGATACGGCATCGTCGGCATTCCGCTGGTCGACGTCGGCGCCCGCTTCATCGTGCCGTCGACGTTCGGCGACGTCGTCACCATCGAATCGAGCGTCGCGGAGATCCGCCGCTCCAGCTTCCGCATGCTGCACCGGCTGCTGCGCGGCGACACGCTGGCGGTGGAAGGGACGCGAGACCCGCGTCTGGGTCGGCCGCGACCCCGCCAATCCCGACAAGCTCAAGGGCATGCCGATCCCGCCGGACGTGGTCGCGAAGCTCAAGGGCTGAGTGCGCATCAAGGCAGGTGGCGAGGTGCAATGCTGCTGGTCGCGCCGAACGAGAGTGCGTGCCGCAACGGACACAACATTGGAACCCGTCGCGCCGGACCGGCTCCAATGCAAGCGTAAAAACGGGAACAACCGGCGCGACCGACCTTCCCGCGCAGGTTGGTCGCCTATTCCTTCTTCTTCGCGTTCTTCGGCCTGAACAGCGCCTCACACGGCGTATAGCGACCGTTTCCCTCGTCGATCATGCATCTCTTGCTTTTGTAGAGCGCTTCGCATGGCGTAAAGCGGCCATTGCCTTCATCGACCATGCATCTGGCGGCTGCGGGTAGGGTGGTCGCCACCGTTCCCAGGAACATGAGTGCTCCGACGCCGCCCAACACCGCGGCGCGAATGGCTAACGATTTCATGATGTCCGCCTTTCCGTTCACTTCGCAATTCGGAAGGCACCATAATGACTCGTGCATGAAGTTCATTGACTCATGTCAAACATGAGCCTGAGCCCCGTCGTCGCGGACAACGACGCAAGCTTCGGCTCAACGGCCGACCTTGTGTTTTTGCTTGGCTGTCCGGCGATTCGGCTTGAATGCCGGCACGCTGTCCGTCCTTCGTTTCAAGGTGTCGGCCAACCGCGTGCCATCTGCGCGAATGGTGCCGTAGTCGCGATAGAGATCTGCGAATTCGCCGACGAGCTCGTAACATACCGTTAAGTGTGCGGGTCGGAATGCTCCAGCGGGCATTGGCAAAACCGCAGCTTTGCATTTTCAGGGTGAAAGGAGCGGGCCACACGAACTCGTCGGCCGCATGCTCGGCCACCGTTTCCAGCAAGCGGGTCGAGCGCGCCACCTGCCTGGCGATCGCATCCCGGCCCGCGGCCGCGCCGTACACGACTTCGATCTTCGTTCTCGCCCGGTCGGGAGCCCGCCGATGGGGCTTGAGCAACAGGCCCCATGAAAACGCGGCGTTGCTGTAGTCCCCCGCACAGGTGTCCTGGCGCGCCTGAGGCAGCTTGGTTTCGTCGGCGAGGTCCTTGAATTTCTCGTCGTCCGAACCGACCATCAGGCACACGATGTGATAGGCGCGCTGCCGGCTGAGGCCGTGCTCGGCATAAAACGCGAGGTCTTCACCCATCTTCTCGTCGCGACGGTGGGCCATGAACCAGCCCTCCGCCGCATCGGCCAGCACGCGGTGAGAAAACTCGGACCCTACGTTGATCAGTCTCAGGGCGGCGAAGGAATCTGCGGCGTCTTCCATCCGGCCCAGCACCGGCAAACCCATCTGGGTGATGGAGACATGCGCCAACTCGTGCAGCAGCACGAACAGCATATTGCCGGAAACGAACTCCGCGAGCCCCTGAACGTATTGCGGAGAAGCGCTCTTGAATTTCGGGTGGTCCTCGCGAAGCGCAAGGGCCGCCGCGTCGATCCTGGCTTGAAATGGTCCGATGCCAGCCTGAGACGCCGCTTCAAGTGGAACCGGTGGCTGGGAGGGTGAGGCGGGTTGGGTCTCGGTCGGCCGGGAACTCGCTCGATTGAGCCTCGGCCGGCGGAGATTGGGCCGGTTGCGCAATAACCGGCCCCGCGCCAAAGGCGAGCACCAATGACATGACCAGCCACGCGGGCCGAGGCAACCGAATGCCAAGGGCCGGCAAGGTAGGCATGCCCGCGCGCGGCGCGAACCTTATCCCTTCTTTTTCGACTTCTTGGTCTGCTTCAGCAGCGCTTCGCACGGCGTATAGCGACCGTTTCCTTCGTCGATCATGCACCTCTTGCTCTTGTAGAGTGCATCGCACGGCGTAAAGCGGCCATTGCCTTCATCGATCATGCAGCGGGCAGCAGCCGGGACCGTGGTCGCCACCATCCCCATGAGCATGAGCGCTCCAAATCCGGTCAGTAGCGCGGCGCGAATGGCTAGCGATTTCATTTTTGTCCACCTATCAGCGTTTCGGGTTCATCATTGGCAGAGGGGCATTCGCAACTGGCAGATAAGCCAATCAGCGCGAGGCGTAACCGCCCGCAGCGTGGCACGGTTTTAGGCCAAGCATCCGATACCACGCAACCATATCATTCCATCGTGTTGAAGCGTTTGTGAATGCGGCATGAACGCTCGCGCGGCGGGATCGCGCTGTATTGCCGCGTCCATTGCCGGACCGCGCGCGGCCGGCGTCTTCATTGTGTAAGTGACCCTGACTTATTTCGGGCGCGCCGGTTAGCCTGCAATTCATGCTTGCGGGTGGCTGGGGTCGGTTGGGTTGGTTGAATCGATTTAGCCGCCTGGGTCGCTTGCGCATTCTCTTGCTTGAACAATTCAGCCGTCTCGACCCTCAAGGCCCGGGCGAGTTGTTCCAGCTGCGCGACGGTCGCGTCTTGCTGGCCTCGCTCCATGCCGTCGACCCAGGTTTTATCGACTCCGGAATTGGTCGCCAGATGGTCCTGCGACATGCTTTGCTGGATCCGGAGCCGCTTGATATTGCGCGCAAGGAGCTGGTTCGTGGGCATTCGTCCCGAAGCCTTCGCGTCCTCGGTATAGCCGCGATAAAGCTCCACGAAGTCCTGCGCCAACTCGTAGCACAAGACTTCCTTGCGAATCGCCTCCTTCCACGCCGCATTGGCGTCTCCGCAGCTTTGCATCACCAAGCCGATCGGGTGCGGCCAGACGACCAGATCGGCGGCGTAGCCGGCAATGGTCTCCAGGAATCCGATGGCACGCAACGCCCGCGCATAGACCTCGAGCTTTCCGGAAACCGGCTCATAGTCGACGTCGACCTTCGATTGCGGTTGATCGGGAGCGCGCAGGTGCGGCTTGAGCTCGGCCTTCCAGGAAAACTGCGCGTTGCTGAAGTCTCCGGCGCAGGTGTCCTGGCGCGCGGCCGGCATCTGTACCCAGTCGGCCAGTTCCTTGAACCGGTCCTCGTTGAAGCCGACCATGAGGCACACGATCTGGTAGGCGCGCTGCTTGTCAAGGCCGTGCTCATCGTAAAACAACAGCATGTCGCCCTCCTTGCGGTCGCGGCGGTCCATCAGGAACCAGCCCCGCGCCGCCTGGACGAGCACACGATCGGAAAAATCAGTCCCTATCTTAAGCAAGGCGAGAGTTGCGAAACTATCGGCCGCATCCTCTTCCCGTCCCAGCACCGGCAGTCCCAATTCCTGTATGACGGCATGACCTAATTCATGGAATCCCACGAACAGCATATTGCCGGTCACGAATTCGATCAGGTCCATCTGCTGCTGCTGCGACAGGCTCTTCATCAGGGGCGACTTGCTCAGCTCGCGAGCCCCGTCATCCATCTTGGCGGAGGGGACCGCACCCGCAGCCGGCGGCGTTTGCGCGATTGCAGGCGCGGCAGCGAGCAAGTGAGCACAGAGCAGAATGCCCAGGCGGCGAAATGATCTTGTCCCATGGACCTGGCGGACGACAGCATCGGTCAGCGGTGTCGACATTGGGGACCTGCCTAAATCGTTTCTCCCGGCTGACGCCGATACCGTCAGATTGACGTGAATTGGTTGACGCAGGGCTGGCTTACGGAGCTGGACTGCAGCCGGTGGGCACGCGGCCGGCACCCGCGGCGTGCCCTCGTGACCAAGTTCGCCGGGACAAGCCCGGCGAACTCGTCTGTTGGTGCCGCCGATCTCATCGGAACATTCGCTAATGCAGGATCAGCTTCTGCACCCGCCAGTTCGCGGTCTCGGCCGCGTAGACCTCGTTCTCGGACGGACAGGCAAGCCCGTGGGCGCCGGAGAACTGCTTGAGCTGGCGTCCCGAACGGCCGATCACGCCGAGCACCTTGCCGTCGAGCGAGACCTTGAAGATGCGTCCGGGGAAGGTGGATTCCCCGACGAACATCACCGGGTTGGCACCGGGGGTGATGCAGATCGAATTGGGCGCCCCGATCGTCTGGGCGAGGCGCTCGCCGGTCGGCGTGTTGCCATAGGTCGCATGGGTGCCAGGCACCGGCGGCACGTCGATGGTGAACATGCGCTTGAAATTACCGTCGGTATCGAACACCTGGATGCGCCGGTTGGCGCGGTCGCCGACATAGACGTTGTCGTTGCGGTCGATGGCGATGGCATGCGGAGTGCGGAACTGGCCGGGGCCAGTGCCCTTCGATGCCCCATGACTTCACCCAGTCGCCGTTCTTGTCGTATTTGGCGACGCGGGAATTGATGTAGCCGTCGGTGATGTAGATGTTGCCGGCGGAATCCCAGGCGACGTCGGTGGGCTGGCGGAACATTCCATCCACATGCGCAAGCGGCGGCTCGACATGCTCCCACGGCTTGGTGTCCTCGTCCGCCGATTCCTTGCGCCGCCCGAACACCCACACCACGCGGCCGGCGGGATTGAACTTGACGATCATGTCGGAGCCCTTGTCGATCGCCCAGATATTGTCGTCCTTGTCGATGCGCACGCTGTGGGCGAACGACCACGCATAGAGGCCCTTGCCGATTTCGCCCACATATTCGCCGTTGGCGGTGAACTCGAGCAGCTGCGCCGCCGTCGGCGCATAGGCCGGACCGCCGGCGCTGTTGGAACGGGTGAACACGAAGACATGGCCCTTGGAGTTCACGGCGACGCCGGGAACCTCGCCGAAATTCATCCCCGGCGGCAGCGTCGGATAGTCCGGAACCGAATCGAAGACGATCTCGGGCACGCTTTGCTGGGCAAGCGCGGGCCCTGCCAGCAGCAGCAGGAACGGAACCAAATAAGCTTTCATTAAACCCTCCCTGGATGTCCTGTTCGCGCGAAAGCTCTCACTTCCCGCACCCGGGCCGGCGGCGGCCGGCTTCTTGTTGGTCGCGGCTCCAGTATATTCGAGGGGAACGGCGAAATCCAAACGGCGGATGACCCTCCGGCCAGCCGCGGGAACGGCCTCACCGGTTCGGCGGGGCTCCTCGTAACGGCAGCCGGAGTTGAACGGCGCCGGCAAGGGCGCGGCCTGCCGCAACAAGCGTGCGCAAAAAGCGTGTCCAGCGACCGCAAATTCTCGTCTATATTCACTCGGCGTGCCCGATCACCGCGACCGAGGTGATCGGTCTCTTGATCAAGGTCGCTTGCCGGCTCGCCGGAACGCATGCAAGGCCCCCATGGAACGTTCGTTCAAGACCGAAGTGAAGGCATTGCGGCTGGGCGACGGCGCCGAGTTCCGCGGCGAGGGCATTCTCGCCGTCACCAAGGCGCTGCTGCAATCGGGCGTGAGCTATGTGGGCGGCTACCAGGGCGCGCCGGTGTCGCACCTGCTCGACGTGCTGGTGGATGCCCATGACATCATGGCCGAGCTGGGCGTGCACCTGGAGACCTGCACCAACGAGGCCTCCGCCGCGGCGATGCTCGGCGCCTCCATCAACTATCCCCTGCGCGGCGCAGTCACGTGGAAGTCGATCGTCGGCACCAATGTGGCCGCCGATGCGCTGTCGAACCTGGCCTCGCCGGGCGTGATCGGCGGCGCCATGATCATCATCGGCGAGGACTATGGCGAGGGCGCGAGCGTCATCCAGGAGCGCTCCTATGCCTATGCCATGAAGTCCTCCATGTGGCTGCTCGACCCGCGGCCGGATCTGCCCACCATCGTGCGCTGCGTCGAGCAGGGCTTCGCCCTGTCCGAGGCCAGCAACGCGCCGGTCATGCTGGAGCTGCGGATTCGCGCCTGCCACGTCACCGGCGCGTTCACGGCCAAGAACAACCGGGCCGGCGCGTATTCAGGCCTCAACCGCCTGTCCGGCCCGCCCCGCTTCGACTATGCGCGGCTCGCCCACCCTCCCGTGACCTTCGTTCACGAACGCCTCAAGGTGGAAAGCCGGATGCCGGCGGCACAGGCCTTCATCCGCGACAACAGGCTCAACGAGGTGATCCCCGGCGAACTCGACGACATCGGCATCATCGTCATGGGCGGCCTCGCCAACGGCCTGCTGCGGGCGCTGGAACGGCTCGGCCTCGCCGATGTGTTCGGCGCCACGCGGGTGCCGCTGCTGGTTCTCAACGTGGTCTATCCCCTGGTGCCCGAGGAGCTGCGGAGCTTCTGCGCCGGCAAGCGCGCCGTGCTCGTGGTCGAGGAGGGCCACCCCGAATACATCGAGCAGGCCGTCAACGTGGAGCTACGCCGCGCCGACATCCAAACCCGGGTGCGCGGCAAGGGACCGCTCCCCAAGGCGGGCGAGTACACTGCGGAGGTGCTGCTCGACGGCCTCGCCGCCTTCCTCGCCGAGGCGAGGCCGGCCGGCGTCGACACCGATGCGCTCCTCGCCAGGGTCCGCGACATCCTCAGCCATCGTCCCAAGGCAGCGGCGGGCTTGGGCGAATTGCCGGCGCGGCCGCCCGCCTTCTGCACCGGCTGCCCGGAGCGCCCGGTGTTCAGCGCCCTCAAGCTGGTGCAGCGCGAGCTGGGGCCGACCCATATCAGCGCCGACATCGGCTGCCACTCGTTTGCGACCATGCCGCCGTTCAGCATGGGAAACTCCATTCTTGGCTACGGCATGTCGCTCGCCAGCGCCGCGGCGGTCGGCCCCAACATGGCAAGGCGCGCCATCGCCGTGATGGGGGATGGCGGCTTCTGGCACAACGGGCTGATCACCGGCGTCGCCAGCAATCTCTTCAACAAGGGCGACGGCGTCCTCGTCATCATGCAGAACGGCTACACGTCCGCCACCGGGCAGCAATACATGCCGTCGAGCCCGGCCGGGCGCAACGGCGCGCCGGGCATGGACGTCGAGACCACGCTGCAGGCCATGGGAGTGACCTGGCTGCGCAAGGTGCGCACCTACGGCGTCGCCAACATGGTCGCGGCACTCAAGGACGCGCTGCGCAGCGCCGAGCACGGCCTCAAGGTGATCATCGCCGACGGCGAGTGCCAGTTGGTGCGGCAGCGCCGGGTGCGCAGCGAAGACGCGGCCAAGCTCGCGCGCGGCGCACGCGTGGTGCGCACCCGCTACGGCGTCGACGAGGAGATCTGCACCGGCGACCATTCCTGCATCCGCCTGTCGGGCTGCCCGTCGCTGACCATCAAGCCCAATCCGGACCCGCTGCGCAGCGACCCCGTCACCACCGTGATCGACAGCTGCGTCGGCTGCGGACTGTGCGGCGAGGTCGCCCACGCGGCCGTGCTGTGCCCGTCGTTCTACCGCGCCGAGCTGATCCGCAACCCGACCTGGTGGGACCGCATGGCGGCGGCGCTGCGCCGGCGCGTGATCGTCTGGCTCGGCGGCGGCGCGCAGAAGGCCCCGGCATGAGCGCGCCAGAACATCCCGTCGCTTTGCGCCCCATCACCCTGCTGATCGCCGCGCTCGGCGGCGAAGGCGGCGGCGTACTTACCGACTGGATCATAGCAGCGGCGGCGAGCCACGGGCTGCCGGTGCAGAGCACCTCGATCCCCGGCGTCGCCCAGCGCACCGGCGCCACCACCTATTACATCGAGGTGTTCCCGCGGTCTTGGCGCGAGCTCGGCGGCCGCCGCCCGGTGCTGGCGCTGTCGCCCGGCATCGGCGACGTCGACATCGTGATGGCGAGCGAGTTGTTGGAGGCCGCGCGCACCGTCGCCGCCGGCTTCGTCACGCCGGAGCGCACCGCGGTGGTCGCCTCGATCCACCGCTCCCACAGCATCGCCGAGAAGATGGCCATGGGCGACGGCCGCCTCGACTCGGAAAAACTCATCGACGAGATCGTCGGAAATGCGCGCGAGGCCGCGCTGTTCGACATGGACGCCGTCGCGAAGGGCGCGGGCGCCATGATCAACGCGGTCATGCTCGGCGCGCTCGCCGCCTCGGGGCGCCTGCCGGTGCCGGTCGAGGCCTTCGAGGCCGCGATCCGCGGCGACGGCCGGGCAGTCGAAGCCAACCTGCGCGGCTTTGCTGCGGGACTTCGCCGCGATCCGGCAGGGTGCGACGGCGGCGCGGGGCAACGCGCCCGGCAAGGCTCGTACCGCCGCCATGGCGACCCTCGCCGATCTCGAAGCACAGGCGACGCGCTTTGCCGGCGCCGCCGACATCGTCGTCGAAGGGCTGCGCCGGCTCGCGGCCTACCAGGACGCCGACTACGCCCGGCTCTATCTCGATCGCCTGCAGGCGGTCGCGGAGGCCGATACGCGCGCCCAGGCGGATGGACGCCTGCTGCGCGAGACCGCGCGCCATCTCGCGGTGCGGATGTCCTACGAGGATGTGATCCGGGTCGCGCAAGCCAAGATCGCGCCGGAGCGCATCGCGCGCGTGATCGCGCAGATGGGCGGCAAGCCCGGCGAGCCGGTCGCGATCATCGAGTTCCTCAAGCCGGGCATCGAGGAGATCTGCCAGATCCTGCCGCCCCGCCTCGCGACCGCGATCCTGCGCCTCGCCGAGCGCCGCGGTTGGACCGGCCGTTTCCATTGGGGCATGGAAATCAAGACCACCTCGATCTCCGGCTATCTCAGGTTCCTGATGCTCGCCAAGCTGCGCCGCTTCCGGCCCCGCAGCTACCGCTACCGCGAGGAGCAGATTGCGATCGAAGCGTGGCTCGGGCTGATTGCCGCGGCGTCGGCGAAATCGGCGGCGCTGGCGCTCGAAATCGCGCAATGCGCGCGACTGATCAAAGGCTATGGCGACACCTGGAAGCGCGGCGCGGCGAATTACGCGAGCATCGAGGCGCGGGTCATCCGCCCGGTGCTGGCGGGAAGGATCGCGGCGGCGCGCGGGATCGACGCCATCGCCAGCGCCCGCACCGCCGCCCTGCTCGATCCCGACGGCGAAAGTCTCGCCCGGTGTCTCGCCGACATCGAGCGCAGCCCCGGCCTCGACATCGCGGCGGAGTGAAGGTCGGGGGTGACTGCCTTGACAGCGGGGCGCCGGCCGTGCCCCTTCCCGCGCAAGCCTTGTTCCCACAGCAAACCCCGGCCGCAACACTTTTCGCAGTCCGTTGCCGCCGCCCCATCCGACCCGGAGGCCCGCTCATGCGCATCGACGCATACACCCATTTCATCCCGAAGAAATTCTTCGACGCGGTGGACAAGATGCCGGGGGCGGGTAAGGACATCGGCAAGCGCATGCGCGGCATCCCCTGCGTCTATGACCTCGACGAGCGCCGCCGCGTCGTCGGCATGTTTGCGGACTATGCGCAGATCCTGTCCTACCCGATGCCACCGCTGGAAAACTTCGCCAGCCCCGGAGAGGTCGACGACCTCTGCAGGATGATCAATGACGGCTTTGCCGACATTGTCGACAAGCACCGCGACCAGTTTCCGGGGTTCGTCGCCCAGGTCTCGCTGGCCTCGCCGGCCGGCGCGGTGAAAGAGGCCAGGCGCGCCATCGACGAGCTGGGCGCCTGCGGCGTGCAGATCTACACCAATGTCAACGGCACGCCGATCGACCGCCCGCAATACGAGGAGTTCTTCGCCACCATGGAGAAGATCGGCAAGCCGATCTGGCTCCACCCGGCCCGCGCGGCGGAGCGCCCCGACTACGTGGACGAGAAGAAATCGCTCTACGAGATCTGGTGGACCTTCGGCTGGTCCTACGAGACCGCCACCGCCATGGCCCGCCTGGTGTTCTCCAAGACCATCGACCGCCACCCCGACCTCAAGCTGATCGTCCACCATTTCGGCGGCATCGTGCCGATCCTGGAAGGCCGCATCGGACCGGGCTGGGACCAGCTCGGCGCCCGCACGTCGGACGAGGACTACGTCGCCCTGCGCAAGAGCCTGAAGAAGCGCCCGCTCGACTACTTCAAGCAGAATTTCTACGCCGACACCGCCGTGTTCGGCGCCGACGCCGCCACCGTGTGCGGCCTCGCCTTCTATCCCACCGAAAAAGTGGTGTTCGCCTCCGACTGCCCGTTCGATCCGGAAAAAGGCACCGGCTATATCCGCGAAACGCTGCGGATTCTGAAATCGCTCGACCTGGCGAAGGACGTGAAGGAGAAGATCTATTACAAGAATCTGGAGGGAATCACGGGGAAGACGTTCGTGAAGTGAGGAGTGGCGTCTGCACGCAGGGCGCCGCGTCCGGCGTATCTTCGTCGCGACGCCAACGGAACATTAACCTTGTTTTGTCAGGCAGCCTTAAGGCACGCGCGGGAAACTCTACGCGCGAGGCGGCCAGACACCTCCCAATTCAGATCGAACAGACCGGATGCGCAAGCCGACCGCACTCTCTGCCATGCTTAGCCGCATCGCCACGCTGCTCCCCGCTGTCGCGCATCCGACCGACCAACGCCGGGGGGCCCTGATATCTGGCCGCTGCGCCCCAGCGTCACTCGCGCTGCGGCCTCGATCGGCCCATTCGATCTCGCCGCAGCCGTCGGCCCCGCTTGCCGCGGCGCCGATCCTCGCCGTGCTCGGGCCGTACATCTTCGTCATCGCCGCGACCTGCAGCTATTACGTCGCCATCGCCCCGCTCCTGCTCGGCCACACCGACCTCGGCTGGCACCTCGCGGCAGGGGACCTCATCAGGAGCCAGGGCAGCGTTCCCGCCCATGACCCGTGGTCGTTCACTGCGGGGCAGACGCCCTGGATAAACCACTCCTGGCTGTGGGACGTCGTCGCAAGCCTGCTGTTCCAATATGGTCACTTCACCGCTTTGATCCTCGTGACGATCGTCCTCGGCGGCGTGATCGCCGCCGGCCTCGCGGCCATCTGCCTGGCGAGCAGGGCGAGCCCGACCGCCACCTGCATGGCGGTGATCTCCGCTTGCATTCTTTATCCGACCTTCGCGGTGCCGGACGTCTTCCTGGCTGCCTCGCCCAATATCGCCACCCTGGTGTTTTGCGTGACTTTCTACGGCGTGTGCCTGGGGCGGCGGCATCTGTGGCTCGCACCGGCATCGATGGCCGCGTGGGTCAACATGCATGGCGGCTTCGTTCTTGGGTTCTTCATCCTCGGCGTGTTCATCGCTGTCGCCATGGCGCGACGGAATGCACCCGACCTCATCAGGTATCTCCTGGTGATCGTGGCGTGCGCCGCCGCCACCCTGGTCAATCCGCTCGGATGGCACGTCTATGCGGGCGTGCTGAGCACGCTCGGTCATTTCGTGCAGCAGTACATTACGGAGTGGCAGCCCTATTACACCATGATGAGGGTGCCGCAGTGCATTCCGACCTGCCTCTATGTCCTCATATTCGTCGTCCTGGAATTGACCGGCCGCAGCAATGTCCCCGTCGAGGCGCGGATCCTGTCGTGGTGCTTCCTGCTGCTGGGAATCTGGCAGCAGAGATACCTCTCGATCTTCTTCCTGTTCTCGACGCTTCCCGTGGCGCTGCATTTGAGCGGCCTGCGGTGGGCGTTGGTCCGGCAGACGACAAACGGGCCGCTGCTGGCGGTGGCCGGGCTCTTTGTTTTCTGTCTGCTGCCGGTTCTCTATTGGCGGGCGGTTCCGCAAACGCCGGGGCTGCCCCCGATCTATCCCGACGCCGAACTCGCCTATCTCGAACGGAATTTCCCCGATGCCCGACTGCTGAACCATTGGAATTACGGCGGCTTCCTGATCTTTGCGGGCCGCGGCAACCCCCGCGTCTTCGTCGATGGGCGCGCCGCCACGGCCTATCCGGACGATCTGCTGCGCGACTATTTCGGGCTGGTCACCTGGGAGGTCGACGAAGCCGCCTGGAAGCGCGTGATCGCGAAATACGGAATCGACGCCGTGCTATGGCCGAAAGCGCATGCGCAGCTGGCATCGTTCCTGGTCGGCAAGGAAAACTGGACGCAGGTCTATTCCGGAAACGTGGCGAGCCTCTATGTCAAGGCGCGCTGAGGCCGTCACGCGCGGGCAGCACCGTGGCTTCCGGGGCCAGGGCCGAAATTCATTGCTTTCTCCAGGTGAAGATCGAAGACATCGTATAATTCCACACCACGCCGACCGCGATTCCGGCCAGCGCCGACACCAGCCACAATGAATCGTGCTTGAACATCCAGCCGGCGATGCCGACATTGGCGACGGCCCCGGTCGCACACACCAGGTTGAAGCTGATCCAGCCGAGAAAAAGCCTCACGCCCTTCAACCGCTGGTCATGATAGGTCAGCGCATTGTTGAGCACGAAGTTGGAGGAGATGGCGGTGAATGTCGCCGCTGCCTGGGCGGCGACAAAACTCACGTCCAGCATCTTGAACAGCAGCGTCAGCACCGCGAGATGCACCAACACGCCGCTGCCGCCGATCAGCGAAAAGCTGATGAACCGGATCGGAATGTAACGGCCGATCGACTTGTCGAGCAGCAGCAGGAGAAACTGCCACAGCACCATCGCGTCCAGTTTGCTGGCGCCCTGCTGGCGGGAGCGAAACTGGTAGGGAACGTCGACGATCTTCAATTTGCGGGGGCTGCTCGCGCAGATGTCGAGCAGGATCTTGAAACCGATCGAGGAAAGTCTCGGCAGCGCATCGAGAAAGACATCGCGGCGCAGCATGAAGAAGCCGCTCATGGGATCGCTGAGCGCAGTGCCGGTGATCCGGTTGGTGATGCGCGTCGCGAACCGGCTCATGGCGACCCGCGTCCGATCCCAGTCGCTCACGCCGCCGCCCTCGACATACCGGCTGCCGACCGCGATATCCGCATCGGTCGCGTTCAGGATTTCGACCATGCGGGCGAGGCAGCCTTCGTCATGCTGGCGGTCGGCATCCATCACCGCGACTATCGGGGACGACGTCGACAGGATTCCCTCGACGCAGGCCGATGACAGTCCCCTGCGGCCGAAGCGGTACAGGCATCTCACGCGGGGGTCGGCCCGCGCGATGTCGCGGACGAACGATGCGGTGCCGTCGGGCGAATTGTCGTCGACAAAGACGATCTCCCAGGACATGTTCGGCAGCGCCTCGGCCACGGCGGCGATCACGCTCGCGATGTTGTCGCGCTCATTGAACGTGGGGATGATGATGGACAGTTCGGCGGCGCGCACCGCTGAAACTCCAACGCTTGGGGCAGCGGAAGATCGGCAGGTCGGATTGTCCATCACCTTCCCGCCCTTCGCGTCCAATCCGCTCCAACGATTGCGGCGCCGCTCGATGTCGGGCCGCGACCTCGAACACTTGCGCCGGCAAGGCGATCGCGATGGGCTGACCGGGAGATCGCAGGGTACAACAGGTCGCTCATGGTGCGATGTTTCCGGCAGCTTCGGTGGCTGCCGCGAAAGGAACGAACATAGCCATTGTCCCACCGGTCTTCAACGACGGGCTGGTGCACGAAGCGCGCGCATGACGGGTCGCCGAGGATCGGCTGTTCGATGAACGAGATTCATCGCCGTGCCGAAATCGATGACCAAGTTAGCCAGGACATTGCCTCGAGGAGGTGTCCGGGAGCCGCGCCCGGCTTTCGGTCTCGACCATGTCGTGCAATTCCCTTCTGGCCGTCGCTTCCCGATTGACTCGACCCCGGTCTCCACTAGCGTCGCGCCATGGATGCGACGCCACTCCCTGCCGCGAAAGAGCCGCCGCCCGCCGCCGCGGGCGAGGACCAGCGCGTCACGCCGCTGATGGAGCAGTACGTCGAGATCAAGGCCGCCAATCCGGACTGCCTGCTGTTCTACCGGATGGGCGATTTCTACGAGCTGTTCTTCGGCGATGCCGAGGTGGCGAGCCGCGCGCTCGGCATCGTGCTCACCAAGCGCGGCAAGCATCGCGGCCAGGACATTCCCATGTGCGGCGTGCCGATCGAGCGCGCCGACGAGTATCTCCATCGGCTCATCGCGCTGGGCCACCGGGTCGCGGTGTGCGAGCAGACCGAAGACCCCGCCGAGGCGCGCAAACGCGGCGGCAAGAGCGTGGTGCGCCGCGACGTGGTGCGGCTGGTGACGCCGGGCACCCTGACCGAGGATTCGCTCCTCGATGCCCGGCGCAACAACTATCTCGTCGCAATCGCGCGCGCGCGGCTGTCGGCGGAAGGCGACAGCGCCTTCGCGCTCGCCTTCCTCGATATTTCCACCGGCGAGTTCCGCCTCACCGAATGCGACCGCAACGGGCTGCCGGCGGAGCTGGCGCGGCTCGAGCCCGGCGAGATCATCGTGTCCGATGCGCTGTACGGCGACCCCGAGCTGGCGCCGCTGCTGCGGGCGCTGCCGGTGACGCCGCTCGGGCGCGACGTGTTCGACGGCGCCACCGCCGAGCGCCGGCTCGCCTCCTATTTCGCGGTGGCGACCACGGATGCGTTCGGGATGCTGTCGCGGCTGGAGCTCACCGCGGCCGCGGCCTGCATCACCTATGTGGAGCGCACCCAGATCGGCCGGCGGCCGCCGCTGTCGCCGCCGACGCGGGAAGCCGCGGGCGCGACGCTCGCCATCGACGCGGCGACCCGGACCAATCTCGAACTGATGCGCACCCAGGCCGGCGAGCGGCGCGGCTCGCTGATCGGAGCCATCGATCGCACCGTCACCGTCGCCGGCGCGCGGCTGCTGTCGCAGCGCCTCGCCGCTCCGCTCACCGACCCCGTCGCGATCGGACGCCGGCTCGACGCGGTCGAGCTGTTCGCGACCGATGCCACGCTGCGCGGCGATGTCCGCGAGCAGCTCGCCGCCGCGCCCGATCTCGCCCGCGCGCTGGCGCGGCTCGTCGTGGGCCGCGGCGGCCCGCGCGACCTCGCCGCGATCCGCGACGGCCTGGGCGCCGCGTGCCATCTGCGTGCGCGGCTGGCGACGGCCGCGGCGGTCGCCGACATCGTCGACGCGATGGCGGCGCTGCAGCGGCCGGACCGCGCCATCGCCGCGGAGCTTGCCGCCGCGCTCGGCGAGGAGCTGCCGCTGTTCAAGCGGGACGGCGGCTTCGTCGGGCCGCGCTACGACGCGGCCCTCGACGAAACCCGTGCGCTGCGCGACGAATCCCGCCGGGTGGTGGCGGCGCTGCAGGCCCGCTATGCCGAGGACACCCAGGTCAAGTCGCTCAAGATCCGTCACAACAACGTGCTCGGCTATTTCGTCGAGGTCACCGCGCAGCACGGCGACAAGCTCGTGAGCCCGCCCTGGAATGCGACTTTCATCCATCGCCAGACGCTGGCCGGGCAGGTCCGCTTCACCTCCACCGAGCTCGGCGCCCTGGAAGCCAGGATCGCCAATGCAGCGGACCGCGCGCTGGGCCTGGAACTGGAGATCTTCGAGCGTCTCGCCGCCCGCGTGGTCGCGGCGGCGGACGCCATCAAGGCCGCCGCCCAGGCGCTCGCCGCGATCGACGTCGCCGCCGCGCTGGCGACGCTCGCGGTGGAGCGCGCCTATGTGCGGCCGGAGGTCGATGCGAGCCGCGATTTCATCATCGCGGGCGGGCGCCATCCCGTGGTCGAGCAGGCGCTCGCCCGCGACGGCGGCCCGTTCGTCGCCAATGATTGCGACCTGTCGCCGTCCAAGCCCGCGGCGTCGGGGCGGATCTATCTCATCACCGGGCCCAACATGGCCGGCAAGTCGACCTATCTGCGCCAGAACGCGCTGATCGCGATGCTCGCCCAGATCGGCAGCTTCGTGCCGGCCGAGGCAGGCGCGGATCGGCGTGGTCGACCGGCTGTTCTCCCGCGTCGGCGCGGCCGACGACCTCGCCCGCGGGCGCTCGACCTTCATGGTGGAGATGGTGGAGACCGCCGCCATCCTCAACCAGGCCGGCGAACGCTCCCTCGTCATCCTCGACGAGATCGGCCGCGGCACCGCGACCTTCGACGGCCTCTCGATCGCCTGGGCGACGATCGAGCACCTGCACGAGCAGAACCGCTGCCGCGCGCTGTTCGCCACCCACTTCCACGAGCTGACGGCGCTCGCGGCCAAGCTGCCGCGGCTGTTCAACGCCACCGTGCGGGTGAAGGAATGGCAGGGCGACGTGGTGTTCCTGCACGAAGTGGTGCCGGGCGCGGCCGACCGCTCCTACGGCATCCAGGTCGCCAAGCTCGCCGGCCTGCCGGGCAAGGTGATCGAGCGCGCCAGGCTGGTGCTCGCCGAGCTCGAGGCCGAGGACCGGATGTCGCCGGCGCGCCATCTGATCGACGACCTGCCGCTGTTCAGCGCGGCCGCCCGCCCCGCCGCGCCGCCCTCCGATCCCGCCGCCGAGGCGGTGATGAAGGCGCTCGCCGCGCTACATCCCGACGAGCTGTCGCCGCGCCAGGCGATGGAGGCGCTCTACGCCCTCAAGCTCCTGGCGAAGCCGCGGAATTGATCGCGGCCAGGCGCGCCGCATGGCCGCTGCGGCGGACCAGGAAGATGGTGATGTTGACGGCCACCCACACCGCGAGCGCGCTCGCCGGCGCCAGCGGGGCGCGAGGTTGATTGATGATATGATTCGAACCTCGGAAACGACGGCTCAAGGTCGCCGACGCGGCCGCGACAGGAAACGCACCTCGATATTGCCGCGCCGCGCCCGCCGCGAAGTGGAATAGACGAGATTGGGCAGGCACTCCCCGCGCGCGTTGCAGACCGGATATCCATAAAGGCCGGGGCGCACATAGGTGAAGTCGTAGGGCCCGTAATTGTGCACGTAATCGCAGTGCGGAAAGCACTCCGCCGCCAGCGCGCCGCCGGCGCCGCCGAACACGATGCCGAACGCAGCGAAACAAGGCTGTAACCTGCGGCCCAGCGATGATCTGCCTTTCAACCCGGTCCCCATGGCACGTGTCTCCAGCCGCAACCCGCGGCGCCTCATGACTCACGTATTCTAAGCAGGTTTCGATCGGTTGACCAACGGGACGGGCTGCGGATGCAGCATCACTTTCGCGAGCCGCGGACATGGCGTGGCACGCGCCCTCGGGCAGGAATGCGCCGTGGCCGTGCGTGATGCGACATGGCGACCTTCGCAAGCGGCGAAGGCGTCGCCGCGGCGTTGCGTCGGGTGGCGCCGAAGGCTTAAGCTGCGGCACGGAAGCGGGAATCGCCGTTTCGAACGGGAGGAAGTCATGAGAACAAAGACGGCCGGCGCGTTGGCGATTTTCGCCTCATGTGCGTTCATCGGCGCCGCAGGCGCTCAGGATCTCGGTCCGCAGGTCAAGAAGCTCGCCGATGGCGTCTACGTCCACGCCGGAAGGGGCTTCGAGTCGAACAGCGGCATCATCCTCACGCAGGACGGCGTCATCGTGATCGATACCGGACAGAACCCCTACAAGTTCCGCAACATCTGGGCGACAGTCCGCAATCTCACCTCGATGCCGGTGCGCTTCGTCATCGACACCGAGCCGCATGCCGACCATACGACCGGCCACTACATGTTCTCGCCGCCCGCGGTCGTCATCGCGGCGGCGGGGGCGGGCGAGTCGATGCGCGCCGCCGAACGCAATGCGCCGGATCGCATACAGCGCCTCGCCGCGACGTCTCCGGAGTTCAGAGCGGCCCTGGAAAGCTACCAATTCGTCGCGCCGCACATCGAGTACCACGACAGGATGACCATCAATCTCGGAGGGCGGACGCTCGAGCTGATCTATCTGAAGGGCGTACACAGCGAAGCCGATACCGCCGTGTGGCTGCCCAATGAGCGTGTGCTGTTCTCGGCGTCCGCTTTCGTCGTCAACCAGATCAACATCCTGCGTCCCTTCGTCACCATTCCGGATATATTGGCCGCCGGCAAGATGATGAAGGCGCTGAACCCCGAGCACGTTGTGCCGGGGCATGGCACGCCCGGCACCGCGAAGATCTTCGAGGACGGCGAAAAGTATTACGCGCTGCTGCTCGAACGGGTCGGTGCGATGGTAAAGGCCGGCAAGTCGCTCGATGACATCAAGAAGGAAGTGAAGATGCCCGAGTATGCGGGTTGGGGCAGCCAGGATCGTTTCCCGACCAATGTCGAGGCGGCCTACAAGGCCGTGGCCGGTAAATAGCCGGTCGGCTCGACCGTGGGCGCGCCTGGTTGCATCCGCCATAGAAGGCGAGCGGATAGTCGCCTCCCGCAAGGCCGGTTTGGTTCGGTCAGGCGCCGCCCCGTTCTCCAATGCTCGGATATCTTTCGCCGGGGTCGGCGACAGGAGGGTTGGTTGGCCGGGCCGTTCCATCGTGCCAATGCCCGGCGCCACCGGGATTTCGGCCGGGTAACGAAATATCTCGCGATTCTGCGGCGTTACGAGACACTGCGGGCAGCCATGCAGGGCCTCCTGTGGCGGAGCGACATCCGGCGGCCGTGACACGGCGGTCCGCCTCGGCTATCGAATGAAGCATGGCTCAAGCCCTCGAGATCGCCGCCGCTGACGCTCCTGCCCTGTTCGACGCCGAGGCGATCGCCGGCGAATTGGCGCAACTCGCGGTCTCCTATCCCGGACGTGAGCGCGAGCTGCGCGCCGCGGTCGCCCAGCAGCTCAAGGTGGCGCTCGCCGCCAGCCGGACCGAAATCGAACGCCTGCTGCTCCAGGACCGCCATGGCGGGCGTTGCGCCGCCCGGCTGTGCTGGGTGCAGGACGAGATCATCCGCGTGCTCTACGGGTTCGCCGTCAAGCACCTCTATCCGACGGTGAACTCGTCGCAAGCCGAGCGCATGGCGATCGTCGCCACCGGGGGCTACGGCCGCGGCCTGATGGCGCCGGGCTCGGACATCGATCTCCTGTTCGTGCTGCCCTACAAGCAGACCGCCTGGGGCGAATCGATCGCCGAGGCGATCCTCTACTGCCTCTGGGACATGGGCCTCAAGGTCGGCCACGCGACCCGCTCGATCGACGAATGCATCCGCCAGGCCAAGGGCGACATGACCATCCGCACCGCGATCCTGGAGGCCCGCTTCCTGCTGGGCGACCGCGCGCTCTACGACGAATTGCTCGTCCGGTTCGACAAGCAGGTGGTTCAGGGCAGCGCCGCCGAATTCGTCGCCGCCAAGCTCGCCGAGCGGGAGGAGCGCCATCGCCGCAGCGGCCAGTCGCGCTATCTGGTCGAGCCCAACGTCAAGGACGGCAAGGGCGGCCTGCGCGACCTGCACACCCTGTTCTGGATCGCCAAATACGTCTACCGCGTCCGCAAGCCGGAGGAACTCACCGAGCAGGGCGTGTTCGACCGCGCCGAATCGCGGCTGTTCCAGCGCTGCGACGATTTCCTGTGGGCGGTGCGCTGCCACATGCACTTCATCACCGGCCGCGCCGAGGAACGCCTGTCGTTCGACATCCAGCGCAGCATCGCCCAGCGGCTCGGCTATTCGCAGCGGCCCGGGCTGCGCGACGTCGAGCGCTTCATGAAGCATTACTTCCTGATCGCCAAGGACGTCGGCGACCTCACCGCGATCCTGTGCGCCGCGCTGGAGAGCCGGCAGGCGAAGCCGGTTCCCATGCTCAACCGCATGGTCGCAAAGCTGCGGCCGCAGGGCCGGCGCGTGCTGCGCGAGAGCGACGATTTCGTCGTCGACAACAGCCGCATCAACATCGCCGATGCCGACGCCTTCGCCCGCGATCCCGTCAACCTCATCCGCATCTTCCGCCTCGCCCAGCGCCATGGCCTCGCCTTCCACCCCGAGGCGCTGCGCCGGGCGACCCACTCGCTCAAGCTGATCGACAAGCCGTTGCGGGAGAATCCGGAGGCCAATGCGCTGTTCCGGGAGATCCTGACATCCAGGACCAATGCCGAGATCGTGCTGCGACGCATGAACGAGGCCGGCGTGCTCGGCCGCTTCATACCGGAGTTCGGCCAGGTGGTGTCGATGATGCAGTTCAACATGTATCATCACTACACCGTGGACGAGCACCTGCTGCGCTGCATCGGCGTGCTGGCCGAAATCGAGAACGGCACCAATCCGGAATACGCGCTCGCCAACGAGCTGATCCGCAAGATCCAGCCCAATCACCGCGAGGTGCTGTATTTCGCGCTGTTCCTGCACGACATCGCCAAGGGCCGGGTCGAGGACCATTCGGTCGTCGGGGCGCGGATCGCCCGCCACCTCGGCCCCCGCTTCGGCTTTTCGGCGGCCGAAACCGAAACCATGGCCTGGCTGGTCGAGCGCCACCTGGTGATGTCGACGATCGCGCAGTCGCGCGACCTGTCCGACCGCAAGACCATCGAGAACTTCAGCTCCATCGTGCAATCGCTGGAGCGCATGAAGCTGCTCACCATCCTGACCACCGCGGACATCCGCGCGGTCGGGCCGGGGGTGTGGAACGGCTGGAAGGCGCAGCTGCTGCGCGCGCTCTATTACGAGACCGAGCCCTCGCTGACCGGCGGCTTCTCCGAGGTGGACCGCGCCCGGCGCGTGGCGATCGCGCAGGCGGAATTCCGCGCCGAGCTCGCGGGCTGGCCGCCCGGCGATGTCGATCGCTACGTCGCCCGCCATTACCCCGCCTATTGGCTCAAGGTCGACCTGCCGAACAAGGTCGCCCATGCGGAATTCGTGCGAGTCGCCGAGCACGCCGGCAGGTCGCTCGCCACCAATGTGCGGTTCGACGCCGAGCGCGGCGTCACCGTGGTGACGGTGCTGGCGCCGGACCACCCGCGGCTGCTGTCGGTGATCGCCGGCGGCTGCGCGGTGACGGGAGCCAACATCGTCGATGCCCAGATCTACACCACCACCGACGGCATGGCGCTCGACACCATCGCGATCACCCGCGAGTTTCCCCACGACGCCGACGAGTCACGCCGCGCCGACCGCATCGCCGGCGCGATCGAAAACGCGTTGCGCGGCGATCTGCGGCTGCCGGACGTGGTGGCGAAACGGGCCCCGCCCAAGGGCCGAATCAGGGCGTTCGCCATCGAGCCCGAGGTGACCATCAACAATCAATGGTCGAACCGCTACACCGTCGTCGAGGTCTCGGGCCTCGACCGGCCCGGGCTGCTCTACGAGCTGACGGCGACCTTGTCGAAGCTCAATCTGAACATCGCGTCGGCCCATGTCGCGACCTTCGGCGAGCGCGCCGTCGACGTGTTCTACGTCACCGACCTCATGGGCGCGAAGATCTCCACGCCGACCCGCAACGCCGCGATCAAGCGCGCCCTGATCCAGGTGTTCACTCCGCAGCAGGAGGCAAGGCAAAGGGTCGCGGCGCAGTAGCGTGGCCCGCCCGCGCAACGGCTGGCGGCGCAGTGATGCGGCCGCAGTGCGCGCTTGTTGCAGCGAATGCAACGTTCTGCAAAACTCGCCTCGCGTTATCGGCTGCGCGCTCGAACGGCGTCCGAGCAACCGCGGCTGGGATTGCAGCAACCGGGAGGAATCCTTCATGGCCGAATGGTTCGTCGCCAAGGCGGCGGAAATGTCGGACGGCGACCGCCGCATCGTATCGGCCGGCCGCCACGAGATCGGCGTGTTCTGCAAGGACGGCGCGTTTTACGCCTACAGCAATTATTGCCTGCATGCCGGCGGCCCCGCCTGCGAGGGGCTGATGATCAACCGGGTGGTCGACCTGATCGGCCCCGACCGCACCTATCTCGGCCAGGCGTTCGCCGACGAGATGCATTTCGTCTGCCCGTGGCACGGCTGGGAATACGACGTCACCACCGGCGAATGCGCCGGCGACCGCAAGCTCAGGCTGCGCAAATACGACGTGGTCCGCCGCGGCGAAGACATCTTCGTAGTCGCGCTGGCGTGCAAGGCGGAGCGCCATGGAACCCGTGAGACGTCCATGCCTGCGCAACGAGGTCCGTACGCCGCGCTTCGACCAATACTCGACGTCGAAATATCTCGAGCACGCGTCCGAGCAGGCGCGCCGGCACAATTACAACGACTTCCTCATCGTCGACGTCGACGCCCATCACTACGAGAACGAGTCCTACCAGGAGGTCGTTTTCCTACATCGACAGCCCGGTGATCCGGCGCACCGCGATGGAAACGACCAGGCGCGGCGGCCGCTCCTCGATGTTGTACGGCCAGGTCGGATACCAGGACATCGGGGGCCGCATCACCCGCCACGACCTGCGCAAATTGGAAAAGACGTCGCCCGACACCCACCGCGACATCGCCATGACCAAGACGTGGATGGATGCGATGGGCGTCGACTATGCCTGCCTGTTCCCGACGCCGATGCTCTTCCTCGGCCTGCATCCCCAGGTCGAGATCGAGGTGGCGATGGCGCAGGCCTATAACCGCTGGCTGTGCGAGCGCATCCTCGCGCAAGAGCCGCGCATCATCTCGATGCTCTATCTGCCCTTCAACGATCCCGAAGCGGCCTATCGGACCGTCCAGGAATTCGGCGACAGGAAGGGCGTGGTCGGCTTCATGGTCACGTCGCCGCGCTACAAGCCGGTGCACGACAACGCCTACATCAAGACCTATGCGCTGCTCGAGGAGATGGGCATGCCGATCGCGTTCCACGCCGCCTACAACTGGAACGACCAGGCCCTGGCGATGGCCAATCGCTTCATCGCGGTGCACGCGCTGGGCTTCATGTGGTTCAACATGGTCCACCTGACCAACTGGGTGGTGAACGGGCTGCCGGAACGCTTCCCCAAGCTGAAGGTGATGTGGATCGAGAGCGGGCTGACCTGGGCCTACAGCCTGATGCAGCGGCTCGACCACGCCTACATGATGCGCACCTCGGACTGCCCTTCGCTCAAGCGCGCGTCCGAGCGAGTACATGCGGGAGATGTACTACTCGACCCAGCCGATGGAGGTGCCGCAGGACCTCTCGATCCTGGAGGCGACCTTCAAGATGATCAATGCGGAGACGCAGCTGGTCTGGTCGTCGGACTATCCGCACTGGGACTTCGACCTGCCGAGCGTGATCTACGACCTGCCCTTCCTCGACGGAGCAGGCCAAGCGCAACATCCTCGGCGGCAATGCAGCGCGGCTGTTCGGCCTCGATACCAAGCCGGTGAAGACGAGCCCGTGAGGCACCACGGCGGATCGGGTTATCAGTGGCGAAGAATTGGCACTCGCGCCGAGTTCGAAGCAGCCAGTAAGGGGGTAGCGATTCGCCACAACGCCGGTAACCCCCCCTTAAACCGACCCCGCTAGCGTGCGGCGGGGCGTGAACCCGTGCACGGGGTCGCCGACGGGGCGGAAGATTGGCGAAACCAGGTCGAGGCGCGAGCAAGCGTCGCGAGCCCTCTCTCAAGAGCGGCGCGGGAACGCTCGACGTGCGGCTGTCGCCGGAGGACCGCTCCGCCGCGCCCGCATCGCAAGCGGCGCGCGGGCACCGGTCCGACAGAACACACTCCGCCAAGCCGAGCGTCGGCAAGGTGCGCGTGGAGCCCAAGATCGACGTGCCGGTCGCTCCCCGCCCGGCAGTGCCGCCCAAAAAGACCAGGACGGCGGGGGCGCGCAGCGGCAGACGCCGCCGCTCCGGGCTTTTCCGCCTGGTCTATTGGGGCGCGGTGCTGGCGATCTGGGCGGTGCTTGCGGTGGCCGGCGTGTTCGCCTGGGTCGGCATGCACCTGCCGCCGATCCAATCCCTGGAGATTCCGAAGCGCCCGCCGAGCATCCAGATCAACAGCCTCGACGCCCGCATCTTCGCGACCCGCGGCGAAATGGGTGGGGCCGCCCTGCCGCTCAGGGACATGCCGGCGCACCTTCCCAACGCCTTCATCGCCATCGAGGACCGGCGGTTCCGCTTCCACCACGGCATCGATCCGGTCGGCCTGTTCCGCGCCGTGCTGGCGAACGCCCTTCACCGCGGCATCTCCCAGGGCGGCTCGACGATCACCCAGCAGCTCGCCAAGAACCTGTTCCTGACCCACGACCGCAACCTGATGCGCAAGCTGCAGGAGGTGGTGCTGGCGCTGTGGCTGGAGCACAAATTCACCAAGAACGAGATTTTGGAGCTCTATCTCAACCGGGTCTATTTCGGCTCCGGCGCCTACGGCGTCGAGGCCGCCGCGCAGCGCTATTTCGGCAAGTCGGCCCGCAACGTGTCGGTGGCCGAGGCGGCGCTGCTCGCCGGCCTCGTCAAATCGCCGTCGCGCCTGGCGCCGACCCGCAACTTCGACGGCGCCGAGCAGCGCGCCCAGATCGTGCTCGCCGCCATGGCCGACGCCGCGCTCATCAAGGACGACGCCGCCAAGGCGGCGATGGCGTCGCCCCCCAAGATCGTCAAGCCGAGCGCCGGCGGCTCCTCGAACTACGTGGCCGATTGGGTGATGGACGTGCTCAACGAGCTGGTCGGGCGGGTCGACGAGGACATCGTCGTCGACACCACCATCGACGCTACGCTGCAGGCCGTCGCCGAAAAGGCGCTGATCGAGGAGATCGCCCAGAAGGGCGAGAAGTTCGGCGTCGAGCAGGGTGCGCTGGTGGCGATGACGCCGGACGGCGCGGTCCGCGCCCTGGTGGGCGGCCGCAATTACGGCGAGAACCAGTTCAACCGGGCAGTGGCGGCGAAACGCCAGCCCGGCTCGGCCTTCAAGCCGTTCGTCTATCTCACCGCGCTCGAACACGGGCTCACTCCCGACACCGTTCGCGACGACAAGCCGATCGAGCTGAAGAATTGGCGGCCGGAGAACTACCGCCACGAATATTTCGGGCCGGTGACGCTGACCCAGGCGCTGGCGAAGTCGCTCAACACCGTTTCGGTGCGCCTCACGCTGGAATTCGGGGCGACCGCGGTGGTGCGCACGGCCCACCGGCTCGGCATCGCCTCGAAGCTCGAGCCCAACGCCTCGATCGCGCTCGGCACATCGGAGGTCTCGGTGCTGGAACTGGTGTCGGCCTACGCGCCGTTCGCCAATGGCGGCAACGCCATCTTGACCCACGTGGTCGAACGGATCCGCACCGCCCGCGGCAAGACCCTTTATGTCCGCAGCAGCCCGACGCTGGGGCGTGTCGTCGATCCCCGCTATGTCGCGATGATGAACGCGATGATGCGGGAGACGCTCACTTCCGGCACCGCGCGCAAGGCCGATCTGCCGGGCTGGGCCGCCGCCGGCAAGACCGGCACCAGCCAGGATTTCCGCGACGCCTGGTTCGTCGGCTACACCAGCCAACTCGTCACCGGCGTTTGGCTCGGCAACGACGACTCCTCGCCGACCAAAAAGGCGACCGGCGGCGGGCTGCCGGTCGAAGTCTGGAGCCGGTTCATGAAGGCGGCGCACCAGGGAAGGCCGGCGACGGATCTGCCTGCGGCGAGCACGGGGATCGCGGGCACGATTTTGGCCGGGGTCGCGCCTTCGCCTGCCGCCACGCCGGCTTCGGCCCCGCCGATGCCGCCCGACCGCCGTTCCAGGCCGGGGACGCGAGCCGATCCGGCCGGCCGAGGGAACCATCGACGGCTGGTTGATAAACCGGCTGTTCCCGGGACGCTGAATCGCCTTGCGCCTCTTGACGATGTCTCTCGAACCCCGCGTCGGGCATCGGTCGGTCGCCTTCGCGACCGTTCGCCCTACGCAGCCGCGCTGCCGGTTGAGCCGCGCTTCGCCTTCTTGCCGGGAGCATCAGGCTCGAGTCCGTAGCGATGCAGGTCGGTGCCGTGCACGTCGAGCCAGGCCTTGGCGCGCTCCATGTCCGGACAGATGCGACGCAGGACGCGCCAGAACCGCGGCGAATGGTTCATTTCGACGAGATGGGCGATCTCGTGGGCAGCGAGATAGTCGAGCACATAGCGCGGCGCCAGAACCAGCCGCCATGAAAACGACAGCACGCCGGTCGTCGAGCACGACCCCCAGCGGCTTGCCTGGTCGCGAATCGAGATGCGGCGAAAGCCGACGCCGAGTTTCCCGGCAAAATGCCTGACGGCGATCTCGAGGTCGCGCTTGGCCTGGCGCTTGAGATAATCGGTGATGCGGCGCGAGACGTGTTCGGTCTCGCCGGCGACGCACAGCAGGCGATCGCCGCGGCTGTCGCTCTCGGTCCATACCGTGCCGCGCGCGCCGCGGCGGTGCACGATCGCATGGGTGACGCCGCGCAACGGCAGTTCCGAGCCGTGCACGAATGGCGCGGCCTTCGGCAGCCGGCCGAAGCGGGCGGCGATCCAGGCGCGATGCTTCTCGGCAAATTCGCGCGCCTCGCGCAGGCTGCCCCGCGGCGGCATGGTGAGCACCGCCTCGCGCGTCACCGCAACGATGCGAAGCGTGTAACGCCGCGCCTGGCGATGGCGGCGCAAGCGAACGAGATAGACGGCGTCTTCGCAAACGACTTCGATCGCCGAAGGTTCGGCGGGACGACGATAGAGCAACGCGCGTGTGGGCATTGGGAATCGATCCGAGGCAAATCGTTGGATTCGATAGTGGCATATCCGGGGGAAGATCAAGGGAACATTCTCGCGAGGCCAACTGGCTACAAGATACAGTGGTAAGGTGAGGTCACGCCGCTAGATAAAGTCTCTTAAAGGACAAGATTCCAGATTCAATTTATCGAATCGCGGAGACGCGCTGCCGGAGTCATAAATAATCTATCATTGTCAATAACTTATCGACACCGAATCCGAAAGCCTTCAATTTCTTCGAGACTTGCCCGATGAACAATGAATCATTCCTTATGGCCGGGCACCGGATCGCGCCGCGTCAGCTTCGAACGGCCTTGGTGCGGCTGCATCGCAGCCACCGTTCAGGACGACAAGGGGACTTCGGGCGCTCGCTCGGCTCCCGCGCCATTGACGCCTTTTTTCCGCGTGGCGCCGCCCTTCGCCTTGTGACCCTTGCCGGCATTGGCATGGCGGAAATCATGGGAGAGCACGAAGTCGGCGATGCGCGGCGCGATCTCGGAGCGGAACCGCGAGCCGTTGAACACGCCGTAGTGCCCGACGCCCGGCTGCAGCCAGTGCGCCTTGTGCGCATCGGGAATGTTGACGCACAGCCGGTGCGCCGCCTCGGTCTGGCCGACACCGGAAATATCGTCATGCTCGCCTTCGATGGTCATCAGGGCGACGCGCCGGATCTCTGCCGGTTTGACCGGCTCGTCGCGGTGGGTCATGACCCCCTGCGGCAAGGCATGGCGGATGAACACGGTTTCGACCGTCTGGAGATAGAACTCGGCGGCGAGGTCCATCACCGCGAGATACTCGTCGTAGAATTCGCGGTGCTTCTGCGCGGAATCGCCGTCGCCGTCGACGAGATGCCGGAACAGCTTGCGGTGGGCATCGATGTGGCGGTCGATGTTCATGCTGACGAAGCCGTTGAGCTGCAGGAATCCGGGATAGACGTCGCGCATGACGCCGGGATGGGGAAACGGCACCTTGGTGATGACGTTGCGCCGGAACCAATCGATGCCGCGGAACTTGGCCAGCTGGTTCACGCCGGTCGGATTGACGCGGGTGTCGATCGGACCGCCCATCAGCACCATGGAGCGCGGCACATAGGGGTCGTCGGCCGCCTCCATGCGGGCCACCGCCGCGAGCACCGGCACCGACGGCTGGCATACCGCGACCACGTGAACGTCGCCGCCGAGGAAATGCAGGATCGAAATCACGTAGTCGATGTAGTCGTCGAGATCGAACCGTCCCTCGGTGAGCGGCACCATACGGGCGTCCTGCCACTCGGTGATGTAGACGTCGTGATTCGGCAGGAACGCCTCGACGGTGCCGCGCAGCAGCGTCGCGTAATGCCCGGACATCGGCGCGACGATGAGCAGGCGCGGCTGCGGTCGGTGCGGCGGGTGCTCGAACACCCGCGTGAAATGCAGGAGCCGGCAGAACGGGCGCTCCCACACCGACTCGATATGCACGGGCACGCGCTCGCCGCCCACCATCGTCGTCTCGATGTCCCATTCGGGGCGGCTGTAGCGGCGCGTCGAACGCTCGAACAATTCGCAGGCCGCCGCAACCGACTTGCCGAAGGTGGTCGCGGCCAGCGGATTGAGCGGGTTCTTGAACATCAACTTGGTGGCGTCGGCCCAGGCGCGGGACGGATTGAGCGCGGCCTGATTCATCTCATAGTACCAGTACATCGGCGCCGCGAACAGAATTCCGCCATCGCCAGGCAGCTTGGGTGCGCCGCCAAATTCGCCGATAGCCATGACCAAAGATCCTTTATCTACTGCTGCACTGCAGCAAGATGGAGGGCCGGCGTGAATCCGTCAATCGCCGGCCGTTCGGGTGATCCGACGGGATCATGCTCAACCAGTGCCCCGGAACCCGACATCGGTTCCCGACGGGGCAAGTCATATTTGAACGTCAGCTCGCCGGCACGATCCATCTGCGGGATGGATCGTCTGGCGATGCCATTAGGAATATAGGCTCATTCCCCGTTTGCTCATTCCCCCGCCTGCAGCAGCGATCCGTGACGACGTGCCGCGTCGAGCAATTGCAGAAACCCGAACGCCCCGGCCCCGAACCAGAGGACATTCAATCCCAGCGCCCGCCACATCAGGTCCGCCCTGAATATATGCTCAATCAACAGGGCGCGCATACCCTCGAATACATAGGTCGGCGGCAGCGCCAGCGCCACGAACTGCAGCCAGCCCGGCAGCACCGCAGACCGGATAGTAGACGCAGGTCAGCGGCAACAGCAGGAACATGATGGTCCAGGCGAAGCTCTCCGCGCCGAGGCCGTTGCGCAGGACGAGGCCGGACACGAAGATGCCGACCGCCCAGCTGGTCAGGATCAGGTTGGCGAAGAAGGCCGCGAGCGCGAGGCCCAGGCCATAGAGGTTGAAGCCGA
This sequence comes from uncultured Alphaproteobacteria bacterium, assembly GCA_963795865.1. Taxonomy (GTDB): domain Bacteria; phylum Pseudomonadota; class Alphaproteobacteria; order Rhizobiales; family Xanthobacteraceae; genus JAJPKK01. The sequence goes on along the minus strand of CAWCJX010000018.1, from coordinate 78,497 downwards.
AGAAGCCGATGGCGAGCAGCGACACCGGCACCATGCCGATGGCGAGCCGCACGATGCTCATCACCATCAGGGCGATCACGAACTCGATCGGCTTGAGCGGGCTGATCATGAGATTGGCGAGATTGCGCGACCACATCTCCTCGAGAAACGACACCGAGAAGCCGAGCTGGCCGCGGAACAGGATGTCCCACAGCAGCACGGCGCCGATGAAGGTGCCGCCGGCGCGGGCGAAAAATCCGGCGTTCTGGCCGATATAGAGCTGCAGGAAGCCCCACATCAGCATCTGCACCGCCGGCCAATAGACGAGCTCGAGCAGCCGCGGCCAGGACGAGCGCAGCAGATACCAGTAGCGCGCGATCATCGCCCCGATACGGCGAAGGGAAATGCCGTAATTGCGGTCCGGCCGCTTGCTCATCGCGCCGCCTCCCCGATCCGGCCGCGCGCCACGTCGAGAAACACCTCTTCCAGAGTTCGGCGACCGTAGCGCGCCAGCAATGCAGCCGGGGTGCCGTCGTCCTCGATCCTGCCCTTCTTCATGATGATGACGCGCTCGCACAGCCGCTCGACCTCGAGCATGTTGTGGGAGGCGAGCAGCAGCGTGGCGCCGTTGGCGGAGCGGTAGCGCGCGAGGGTGCCACGCACCCAATCGGCGGTGTCGGGGTCGAGCGATGCGGTCGGCTCGTCGAGCAGCAGCACCTCGGGGCGGTTGAGCAGCGCCTTGGCGAGCGAGGCGCGCGTCTTCTGGCCGGACGACAGCTTGCCGGTCGGGCGATCGAGCAGATCGAGGAGATCGAGTTCACGCGGCGACCTCGGCGATGCGGTCGGCGAGATCGGGAACGCCGTACAGGCGCCCGAACACCGTGAGATTCTGGCGCACCGTGAGCCGCATCGGCATCTCCACATAGGGGCTCTCGAAATTCATGCGATGCAGCACGCGATAGCGCTGGCGCGGCATGTCGGCGCCGAGCACCCGCACGGTGCCCGATGTGGGCGTCACCAGCCCCATGATCATGGCGATGGTGGTGGTCTTGCCGGCGCCGTTGCCGCCGAGCAGCCCGGTGATCGACCCGGCCGGCAGCGCAAAGCTGATCCCGGCGACGGCCATTCCGCGCGGATAGATCTTCGCGAGGTCCTCGACTTCGATCGCAGGTTCAATTTCGGGCATGAATCACGATATAGGACGAACCGGCCGGGACGATCCGGCGCGGCTCTTGTACGTGGCGCGGACCAGGAAGCAAGGATTTAGCGGCGGTATCGGGCTCCGCAGTGGCGCTCGATCCGCATAGGATGACAGGGATGCCGGACCTCAGCGTCGAACAACAGCACCACTCCATGCGCAGCGTACGGCTGGACACGCTGGTGCGCCTGCGCTGGCTCGCGGTGCTCGGTCAATCGGCTGCGGTGCTGGTCGTTCATGACGGCTTCGATTTCGAGGTGCCGTTCTGGGCCTGCCTCGCCGTGATCGCCGCCTATGGCGCCGTGAACGTGGTGCTCCGGCTGCGGTTCCGCTGGAACCAGCGCCTGGAGCCCCAGCATGCGGCGTGGCTGCTGGCGCTCGACATCATCGAACTGGCGGTGCTGCTGTTCCTGACGGGAGGCCTGCAAAACCCGTTTTCGTTCCTGTTCGCCGGCCCGGTGTTGATTTCGGCGGCGGCGCTGCCGGCGCGCATGACGCTGATGCTCGGCGCTCTCGCCATCGTCTGCGCCACCATTCTCGTGTTCGTCCACTTTCCGCTGCCGTGGCCGGAGGAGGAGCTGCTCGAGCTGCCGCCGCTCTACATGATCGGGGTCTGGCTCTCGCTGCTGCTGGCGATCGGCTATATCAGCATCTATGCATGGCAGATCATCGAGGAATCCGCGGCAGCTCTCGGACGCCCTCGTCGCCACCGAGCTGGTGCTGACCCGCGAGCACTATCTGTCCCAGCTCGACGGTCTCGCCGCCGCCGCCGCCCATGAGCTCGGCACGCCGCTTTCGACCATTCTCGTGGTGGCGCGCGAACTCGAACGCGAGATCGAGCCCGGCTCCCGCCACGCCGAGGACATCCGCCTGCTGCGCGAGCAGGCCCAGCGCTGCCGGGTCATCCTCGGCAAGCTCACCGAATTGCCGGCGCCGGGAGAGCCGTTCGAACGGATGAAGCTGTCCGCCCTGATCGAGGAGGTCATCGCGCCGCATCGCGACATGGGCGTGAAAATGGCGGTCGAAATCCCCACGGACGATCCGGCCGAGCCGGTCGGGGCGCGCAATCCGGCCATTCTCTACGGCCTCGGCAATATCCTGGAAAACGCCGTCGATTTCGCGCGCGACCAGGTCCAGGTGACGGCATCCTGGGACCACGACCAGGTCAGCGTCGTGGTCGGCGACGACGGTTCGGGCTTCCCGCCGGAGATCATCGACCGCATGGGCGAGCCTTATGTGACCAGCGAACAAGGCCGCCGCATGCGCGGCCGGGAGATGCCGGGGCTCGGCCTCGGCTTCTTCATCGCCAAGACCCTGCTGGAGCGCTCCGGCGCCAGAATTTCGCTGGAAAACCGAGCCTTCCCGCAGCGCGGCGCGGTCGTCAGGATACGCTGGAAGCGGGAAGAATTCGAGCGCCAGAAAATCTGGCAGAAGCACTTCGACGTCGCCGAGGACAGCGGCATGGCGGCGAAAGTTGCGGCGCCGCCTCTTGCCCAGGGCCGCTGATGACCTACCTATCATGTCGGGAGCGGCGGTGCGTGTTTCGATCGTTCAACGAGGATTGATCCATCATGTCCGAGGCTATGACCCCCGTCCCGGGTGATCGTTCCCTGCTCATTGTCGAAGACGACAGGTCGTTCCTGCAGCGCCTGGCGCGCGCCATGGAAGGGCGCGGATTCAACGTCACCACCGCCGAATCGGTCGCCGACGGGCTCGACCAGGTGGAGAAGGCCGCCCCCGCCTTCGCCGTCGTCGACATGCGCCTGGGCGACGGCAGCGGTCTCGACGTGATCTCCGCGCTCAAGCGGCGCCGGCCGGACGCCCGCGGCATCGTGCTGACCGGCTACGGCAACATCGCCACCGCCGTCACCGCCGTGAAGCTCGGCGCCGTCGACTACATGTCCAAGCCCGCCGATGCCGACGACGTCGCCGCCGCCCTGCTCGCCCTCGACGGCGCCAAGGTGGAACCGCCCGCCAATCCGATGTCGGCCGACCGGGTGCGGTGGGAGCACATCCAGCGCATCTACGAGCTGTGCGGGCGCAACGTGTCGGAGACCGCCCGGCGCCTCAACATGCATCGCCGCACGCTGCAGCGAATCCTGGCGAAACGCGCGCCCAAGTAACCTCGCCGGTCCACCCGGGCTCAGGAGCTATAGCCCGGATCGAGCGCGAGCCGAGAAGCGGCCTCGCGCCAGTCCCGGATTTCGCTCGCGCTCAATCCGGCGTGGTGAGCGGCGCCGCAATCCGCTCTCAGATTTCGCTGCCATAGGGCCCTTGCGGGTCGACCAGGGCCTGCAGGCGCACCGCCGCGGCGCGGGCGAAGGCGAGCATCACGCTCTTGCGGGTCGAGGCATGCAGGCGGTGCGCCGGCGCCTCGCGCACCAGTTCCGCGCCGTAGCCGTCGGCGAGGATGAGCCCGGCATCGGCGGGGAAGATGTCGAGCGGCACATGCGCCGCGGTCGCGAAGAACAGGCGATCGCAATGCATGCGGTAGTCGGTCCATTTCTGGTCGGCGCGGAAATCGGCCACCGAGGACTTGATCTCGACGATCCAGATTTCCCCGTCGCCGCCCAGCGCCACGAGATCGGCGCGCCGCCCCGACAGCAGGACTCAGCTCGGCCACGCAGGACAGGCCGAGCGCCAGCAGCAGCCGCTGGGTCCCGCGCGCGACCGCAATCGCCGTCTCCGACTGGCGCCCGTCGGCCGGCACCGTGGTGATGGAGCGAAACGACATCGCCGCAGGATTCCACGCGCCGCCGCGACCGACAAGCTCCTTGCCGGGGCACCGCGGGGTACCGCCTTGCCAGCTGGGGCTTGCTTTTCGGCAGGAGCTGGAACTCCCGGGGAGGGGGAACCTAATTTTCCGCAAAACAACCCCATGCAAAGTAGAATCCCGGCGCCGGGCGAGGGACGAAGGGTAGCTTGCGCCGTCCGGATCGGCGCGCCGTTGCTTACGGCCAAGGTCGCCGGGAGGTATGACGAATCCGGAGTGTCACGACTTCTTCCCCGTCAATGCGGTCGAAGATTCGATACCGACACGGGTGATCCAGAGCGTATAGATGTTCGGCTTGTTCGTCCGTCCTCCCTTGTAGGGCTGATCGCCGAGTTCACTGATCCGCTGATGGATGAGCCCCACCACAGCCCGCGCCGCCTGCGGGTTACGTTCGTGGAGATAATCGAAAATCTTTTGTGATTTGCGAAGGCGCGCTTCGTACAGCGGACCTTCATATCCCGTGACGCTTGTTCGCTCGCTCGATGACCTCGTCGGAAACAAATTCCTTGCGGTCGGCCTCGCGCAGCGATCCCTGCAAATCCGCCCACTCCGTTTCGTCGATGACGTAAACGCCGGTGCGGCGTGCCTCGATCTCGCGCGCCAGTTCGTCCAGCTCGGCGATGTCCTCGTCAGGCCACGACGCGACGCGGTCCAGCAGATTTTTAGCCGACGGTGTCATGGGTTGCAGATACCACGGTCATCACCCTCGCGCGACGGTTTCCCCCCTCACCCGCGCCAGCGCGTCGGCGAGCATGCGCGGGCTCACCGGCTTGGCGAGGCAGGCGTCCATGCCGGCGGCCGTCGCGGCGGCGGCCCGATCGGGCGCATTCGCCGGGTCGCGCTCGCCGCAGACGCCGATCACGGCCACCCGTCCCGCCTGCCCCGGCAGCGCGCGGATGCGCCGCGTCGCCTCATAACCGTCGATGCCGGGCAGCGCGACATCCATCAACACGACATCGGGGCTGCCGGCAGCGAGGACGGCGAGGGCAGCCTCGGCGCTGCCGGCGAAGCTGGCGCGGTGGCCGAGCTCGGTGATGATCGCGTTCATCACCACCCGGCCGTAAGGATTGTGCTCGACGCAGAGAATCCCGAGCGCCTGGCCCGGCGCCAGCGCGCGATCCGCCGCCGCGCCGGCCGCCGCCGGGCGGGGGCGGTCGAGCACCACGATGAGACGGAACGTGCTGCCGCGCCCGGGCGTGCTTTCGACCTCGAGGTCGCCGTGCATGGAACGGGCGAGGCGGCGCACCTGCACGAGGCCGAGCCCGGAGCCGCCGAACTTCTGCCCGATCTCGCTGCTCGCCTGGGCGAACGGCCGGAACAGCCGGGCGATCTCGGCGTCGCTGATGCCGATGCCGCTGTCGGAGACCGCGAACGACAGCCGCAGCTTGCCGCGGGCGAGCGGGGTCGCCGCGATCCGCAGGCCGACCTTGCCGCGCTCGGTGAACTTGACCGCATTCGCCATCAGGTTTTCGATCGCGGCGCGCAGCAGCGCCGGATCGCCGGCGACGAGGTCCGGCAGGTCGCCTTGAATGTCGGTCTCGCAGGCGAGGCCGTTCGCCTCGGCGCGCGCGGCGAGCGAGAGCGCGAGCCGCGCGGCGAAGCGCGGCAAGGCGAAGGTCTCCCGGCGCAGCTTCAGGCGGCCCGCGCCGGCCCGCGCCGCCTCGACCGCGAGCGTGGTCAGCTCGGCGAGATGCCCGGCGGAATCCTTGATGGCCTCGACCCAGCGGCCCTCGCGCTCGCCGAGCCCCGATGTCGCCAGCAATTCGCTGAAGGCGATGATCCCGGTCAGCGGCGTGCGGATGTCATGGGCGAAAGTGGCGAGCACGGCTTCGATCGCGCGCGGGGAGTGCCTGCGCTTGGCCGCCTGTTTGCGGCGTGCACCTGCACGCTTGCGCACCGTCGTCGTCGCCGTGGACTTGGCCATTCCTCCCCCTGTCCGGCCGAGCGGATCTCGCGAGGCGCCGGGCCGGACCCCTGGTGGCTCCGAAGGCGGCTCAGCCGAGCCCGATCATCGACAGGATGTCGGCGGGGGCTGCACCACCGGCGCGCAGCTCCCGCAGTCCGGTGGCGCGGGTCGATTTCGACAGCTTGCGCCCTTCGACATCGAGAATCAGGCGGTGATGATGATAGATCGGCTCGGGAAGTTCGAGGAGAATCTGCAGCAGGCGGTGCACGGAGGTCGCCGCGAACAGGTCGCGCCCGCGCACCACATGAGTAATGCCCTGCAGGGCGTCGTCGATTACCACCGCGAGATGGTAACTGGTGGGGATGTCCTTGCGGGCGAGCACGACATCGCCCCATTCCCGGGGATCCGCAACGACAGGGCCGGTCTCGCCGCGCGGGCCGGCGCCGGTCTCGGTCCAGGCCATGGCAAGGCCGCCGGCCGCGTCGAGCGCGGCCGCCATGTCCAGGCGCAGCGCGTAGGGCTCGCCGCCGGCCATGCGACGGGCGCTGTGCGGCCGGCGAGAGCGATTTGGCGGTACCGGGATAGAGCGGGGCGCCGTCGGGATCGCGTGGCCACGGCGCCTCAGCTTCGCGCGCGGCGACCAGCGCGGCGATCTCGGCGCGGCTATCGAAGCTCGGATAGATCAGCCCGCGCGCCGAAAGTCGCTCCAGCGCCTCGGCATAGGCGGCGAAGTGCCGGGATTGGCGCCGCACCGGCTCCTCCCAGGCGAGGCCCAGCCAGCGCAGGTCCTCCAGGATCGCCGCCTCGTATTCCGGACGGCAGCGGGTCGCGTCGATGTCTTCGATGCGCAACAGGAACAGTCCGCCGTTCCGGCGCGCCATGGCGGCATTGAGAGCCGCCGAATAGGCGTGGCCCAGATGCAGATAGCCGTTGGGGCTGGGCGCAAATCGGAATGCCGGTCGGGTCATGGTGAAAACCGGCGTGGCGCCTGCCGGCCGTGGCCATATTTACACCCGCCGATCCGAAAGATACGGTCCGCGAACCTGATACCACGACCCTCACGGTTCATGCCGTTTCCGTGTCATGCCCCGCGAAACCGGGCATCCAGTAGCCCCTGTGCCAATGCTCAAACTCATGCCGTGTTCAAATCGTAGTTCTGTGGTTACTGGATAGCCTGGTCGAGCCGGGCGATGACAGCAGGAAGAGAAGATACAGCAGGAAGATGGTTACCATGTCCCGCCGCATCGACACCGAAGCCGATATCGAGGCCGGATTGGCTGCGCTGCTGGCGGCCGATCCCCGCCTCGGACCGGTGGCGGCGATGGCGGGCCCGGTGCCGCTGCGCCGCCGGGCCGGCGGCTTTGCCGGGCTCGCCGGCATCGTCGTGGCCCAGCAGCTTTCGACCGCCAGCGCGAACGCGATCTGGGGACGGCTGGCGGCCGCCTATGATCCGTTCACCCCGCAGGCCTTGATCCGGGCGCGGGCGGCGCGGCTCGCCGGGCTCGGCCTCTCCGCCCCCAAGATCCGCGCGCTCAAGGAGATCGCCAGGGCGATCGTCGCCGGCCGGCTCGACTGCGACGCGCTTGCCGACCTGCCGGCCGAGGCGGCCCATGCGGCGCTGTGCGCCATCCACGGCATCGGCCCGTGGTCGGCCGACATCTACCTGTTGTTCTGCCTCGGCCATCCCGATGCCTGGCCCGCCGGCGACCTCGCCTTGCAGGAGGCCGCACGGCTCGCTTTCGCTTTGCCGGCGCGGCCCGGCGCCAGGGAGACCATCGCCCTCGCCGATCCCTGGCGTCCCTGGCGCGGCGTCGCGGCACGGCTGCTGTGGGCCTATTACCGCGCCATCAAGCAGCGCGATCCCGCACCGCTTCAGGCGGCGCAATAGAGCGCGCGTGCGGACAGAGTGCGTGCGAACAGCTGCAAATTTTTCGCGATCATGCTTTATCGCGCGTGAACTCGGCCGCACAGTCGCCCGAGACTGTTCGCAATCATGCCGGGAGGACAGATGGCAGAACTCAACGGCCCCCGGCTCGCCCCTCGCTCGCGCGGGCCGGCGCGCCAGCTCGTCGTCTTCCTGCATGGCTATGGTGCCGACGGCAATGACCTGATCGAGCTCGGGCGGGCATGGCAGGGCGCCCTGCCCGACGCAGCCTTCGTATCGCCCCATGGGCCCGAGCCCTGCGGCCAGGCGCCCACCGGTCGCCAGTGGTTTCCACTGACCTTCAGCGATCCCAATGAGCGCTGGATCGGCGTCAACAAGGCGGCGCCGGCCCTGGAGCGGTTCCTCGATGCCGAGCTCGGACGCCACCAGCTGGCGCCCGGCGCGCTCGCCCTGGTCGGGTTCAGCCAGGGCACGATGATGGCGCTGCATGTGGGGCTGCGCCGCGCCGTCGCGCCGGCCGCCATCGTCGGCTATTCCGGATTGCTGGTGCTCCAGGACGGCGCCGGACCGGAGACGGTCGAGGCCGATATCCGGGCCCGCCCGCCGGTGTTCCTGCTCCATGGCGACCGCGACGACCTGATCCCGCCGCAGGCGCTGTTGATGTCGTGCCAATGTCTCGCCGATCTGGAGATTCCCGTCGAGTGGCACCTGTCGGCCGGGCTCGGCCACGGCATCGACGAGGAAGGCCTGCGCCAGGGCGGCGAGTTCCTGGCGCGGCGATTCCGGGTGAAGCGGTAATCGCGCCGGAATGCCCGCGACAACGCCCCTTGCGGCACAGCGGTTGCCGCCCGGCTTCACAATCCTGTAACCTCCGCCTATAAAGTGGTCCTTGGTGCTGCTTTGCAGCGACGGTGAAGGAACGACGTCGGGAGCGTCGCATTGAACGCCCACGTTTCGCCAAGTGGATGGCCAGCCCTGGTGCTCAACGCGGACTTCCGTCCGCTGAGCTACTATCCCTTGTCCCTGTGGTGCTGGCAGGACGCCATCAAGGCGGTGTTCCTCGACCGCGTGAACATCGTCGCCAATTACGACAAGGCGGTGCGCAGCCCGAGCTTCGAGATGCTGCTGCCGAGCGTGGTGTCGCTCAAGACCTTCGTGAAGCCCTCCACCAATCCGGCCTTCACCCGGTTCAACGTGTTCCTGCGCGACCGCTTCTCCTGCCAATATTGCGGCTCGGACGATGATCTCACCTTCGATCACCTGATGCCGCGGTCGCGGGGCGGCCAGACCACCTGGCTCAATGTCGTTGCGGCCTGCTCGCCCTGCAACCTGCGCAAGGGCAACCTGACGCCCCACGAAGCCGGCATGCATCCGGCACAGATGCCGTTCCAGCCCACGGTGCACCACCTGCACCGCAACGGAAGGCTGTTCCCGCCCAACTACCTCCACGACAGCTGGCTGGACTATCTCTACTGGGACAGCGAACTGGAGCCGTAGGCGGGGTGGCCGGGCGCGCTACCTTTCCGGGCTTTCTTTTGCCAGAGCCTGCCGAACCGCGTTCGGATTGCGCGCGATGGTCACGAGAAAATTCCGGGCGGCGGTATCGGGCTCCGACCGGTGCTGCTCCCAATTGCGCAGGGTCGCCAGTTCGAGACCGAATTCCAGGGCAAATTGCTCCTGCGACATGTGCATGCCGTCGCGGATAGCCCTGACATCGACCTCGAGCGGAGCGCCATAGGCCATCACCGCGACATGGCTGGCGGCCAGATCCTGCGTGAGGGCATCGATGCTCTCCACCAGCGGCAACTCGACGACGGCCTCGCCGCGGTCGAACAGACGGGTGACGATCCCATGAGCCTCACGCAGCGACAAATGCCGTCTAGCCAGAGCCAATGCCGCCGCCGCCCCCTTGATCTTGCCCGGCTCGCTTTTCAGCAGGAATTTTCCGGGTGAACCGGAGCCGACGCGGGGTACGTCCCGGACCAGCACCCGTGACCCGGACAGCCCCTTCAATGACGATCTCGTCGACATCCAAATCCTCCATCACCTCCGCAACCATGCGCCGCAATCCGGAAACACCGAGTTCGTTCACCCCGATATCCTCGCCGTGAACGTGAAGGCCACGCAGGGCGAGACGCCTTTCCTCCAGCATGACCTCCGCCATCGCCATGATCGTTCCAAGCGAGGTCGTTATTCTCGCGGTGGCAATCGCTCCCTCGCTCTCATCGGCGACGATATCGATCGGCATTGGAGCGCTCCGCATCTGTCTACGCAAGTTGCGTAGTCATTTCAAGGAAGCTGGACCCCAAGCTGGACCCCGGACTTCGTGAAAAATAGTGTAGGACATTCGCCGCCCCTCCCCGCCGACCGCCGCCGACGGACCGCCATGACCGACCTCTCCTCCCTGGTGCGCGACCTCGTGGTCGCCAACCGCATTCTCGCCCGCGAGGGCGTCGTGGACGCCTATGGCCATGTGAGCGTGCGCCATCCCGACGATCCGCATCGCTTTCTGATGGCGACTTCGATGGCGCCGGAACTGGTGGAGCCCGGTCACATCCTCGAGTTCAATCTCGACTGCACCCCGGTGCGCGACGACGGCCGGCCGCTCTATCACGAGCGCTTCATTCACGGCGGCATCTTCGAGGCGCGGCCCGACGTGCAGGCGGTGGTCCACGCCCATTCCGAAGACGTGCTGCCGTTTTCCATCGCGGCGGTGCCGCTGCGTCCGGTGATCCATTCCGGCAGCTTCATGGGCGCGAAGGTCCCGGTGTGGGACATGGCGGACCGGTTCGGCCCCGACACCAACATGCTGGTGACCAACATGGAGCAGGCCCGCGACCTCGCCGCCTGCCTGGGCGCCGCCAACGTCGCCCTGATGCGCGGCCACGGCTTCTCGGCGGCGGCGCGGTCGCTGATCGAGGTGGTGCGCATGTCGGTCTACGTGCCGCGCAACGCCCGCGCGCTGATGAACGCCCTGCGGCTCTCCCCCGACATCAAGCCGCTCCATGACGGCGAGATCGCCGCGCGCAACGCCGGCTACAAGCCCTATTCGCTGGAGACGCGGCGCGCCTGGCGCTACTGGGCGCACAAGGCCGGCTGCGCCCATCTCGTCGACGATCACCCCATCGATCACGCCCACAAGCCCTGGGGCGCGTGAGGCGGACGACGGAGGACGGAAGGACGGAGAGTCGGAGGACGGAGCATACTGTGATATGAGCGCCTGTCGACTGAAAGCAGGATCGCGAGCAGGCGCTATCCTGTCCTCCGTCGCTTCCGAATTCAACGAGGCCCGCCGATGCACAAGGTCAAGCTGACGATCGCCACCACGGACTACGACCACTTCCGCGATTTCCGCACCGGGGCGGTGCAGGCGGAGGGGATCGAGCACACCTGGCTGACGCTCGGCCATCACGAGATCTTCTCGCGCTTCACCTTCAACCGCGAATGGGACGTGACCGAGCTGTCGTTCGCCAAGTTCACCGCGCAGGTGACGCGGGACAATCCTGACATCATCGGCCTGCCGGTGTTCGCCTCGCGCCTGTTCCGGTTCGGCTCGTTCTACGTCAACCGCCACAGCGGGATCAAAACCGCAGCCGACCTCAAGGGCAAGTCCATCGGCTCGCCGGAATGGGCCCACACCGCCGCCGTCTACATGCGCGGCTGGCTCCACAACGAGGCCGGCGTGAAGCTCACGGATGTGCACTGGTACCAGGCCGGCGCCAACGAGGCCGGTCGCATCGAGAAGGTGGAGCTCAACCTGCCGGCCGGCATGAAGCTCACCCGGGTCGCCGACAAGTCCTTGAGCGACATGCTCGCCGCCGGCGAGATCGACTGCGCGCTGATCGCGCGGCCGCCGACCTGCTTTTTGCGCGGCCACCCCGACGTGGTGCGCCTGTTTCCCGATTTCCTCGAACGCGAGGAAGCCCATTTCGCCAAATCCAAGGTGTTCCCGATCATGCATGTGATCGCGGTGAAGCGGGCGATCCTCGCCGCCAATCCCGTGGATCGCGCGCAACCTCTACAACGCCTTCGACGAATCCAAGCGCCGCAGCCTGGAGCGCCTGCTCGATCCCGCGGTGTCGCGCTATCCGCTGCCGTGGCTGCCGACCTATGCGCGCAGGATGCGCGACCTGTTCGGCGGCGATCCCTTCCCGTTCGGGATCGAAGAGAACCGGCCGACGCTGGAAACCTTCCTCGCCTATTGCCACCAGCAGGGCATCGCCCACCGCCACGCCACGCCGGAAGAGATCTTCCCCGCCGGCATCATGGCGCCGGTGAAGGTGTAAGCGGGTTCAACGGGGCGGCGGATGCGGGACGCTTCGGGGCATCGTTAGAAATCCATCTCGAGAATGTAGAGGCCGCCGCTGAAGCGATCGACGGTGTACACCACCTTGCGCTCGTCGACGAAGCAGTCGTTGAGCTGGATGGAGCCGACCGGCGACAGCGCCGGCGCCGGCGGCACGAAGGTCGCGACTTCCTTGGGCTGGTACGGGTTGGTGATGTCGTAGGCGCGCAAGCCGCCGTTGAAGAACGTGCCGATCACGATGTCCTCGGAATGCCAGGAATAGGGCGACGGCGTGTTCTCGTGGATGTTGTGGGCGCCGAAGCGGCCGCCGCGGCTCTTATAGGCATCGACCGGCGGCATCGGGCAGGTCGCGATCGGCACCGGATGGGCCTCGTCGCGGGCATCGAGGATCCAGATCAGCTTGGGCCAGTCGGCGGCGGCGTCGGTCGTGGACTCGTCGGTGACGATCAGGAGCTTGCGCGCGAACATCGGCACCACGGTGTGGGTGAATCCCGTATAGGGAGGCGAGTTGTCCCACTGGCAGATCGGCTTCGGGTTCGCCTTGTCGGAAATGTCCAGCACGAACATGCCGGCGTCGAGATAGGCGAGATAGCAGCGGTCGGGCCGCTGCGGATAGACATTGGTGTTGTGGGCGCGGAAGCCGCGGTCGAGCAGTGGCGCCCGGTGCCGCGCCGGCGGCGGCGCGTCGTCGCCTTGTCTCGTGCCGGGCAGCCACCACCGCCCGGCCTCGACGGGCTTTGCCGGATTGCGCACGTCGAAGATGCGGTAGCACTGGTCGTCCTTGGGATCGTGCGACTTGAAGTCGGGCGCGCCGGCGGCCATGTGGACGAACTCGCCGTCGCAGAACCACAACTGGTGGACGCCGCGCGACGACGGCCCGGAGGCATCCACATAGGCGATCGATTTCGGCCGTTCCGGCACCGACACGTCGAACAGCTCGAAGCCGGCCGGCTTCTGGCCGGCCTTCTGGGTCTGGTAGGCGACCGCCATGATGTCTCCGGAAAGCTCCAGCGAATTCGACCGCATGAAGCTTTGCGGCAGGTCGGTCTGCACCACGACCTTGGGCTGGCGCGGATCGGACACGTCGACGGCGGTGAAATTCTTCGGCGCGCTTTCATGGGCGAGCCAGATGATGCGGCGGCCGTCCTTGGCGACCTGGACCGCCATGCCCTCGCCCATGCCGCCGAAGCCGCCCAGCTCATGATGGGCGAGCAGCTTGAAATTCCAGCACACGTTCTGCGACGCGCTCTCGTTCAAAGGGCTTTCCACGGCGGTCATTCAGGTCTCCACTCGATGCGAGGGCGCGAGAATTGATGTTCTCGATGGCGCCTATTTCTCGTCGGGGCTTTCACCACCAAGAATCGCGATTGCTTTTTCCACCGCCCGACTCAATGGCACAAGGTCTTCCTCGATGATTTGCCAGATGACCGCGGGATCAACCGCGTCGTAATCATGCCGCAGGACATTCCCGACCGCGCGAACGTCGGCCCATGGTTGTTCGGGAGCGATGACATCCACGACGCCTTCGAGTTTTCTGGCCGCTTCGGAGATGCGCAGAAGACAGCGCTCTACCGCATCTTGGCACTTGGAGTCCCCGCAGAAGCGATCAAAGGTGTAGCGTTCGGTATAGCGCCGGATGCGATCGACGTTTTCAAGCATGTCGTAAAGTCGGAGCAGCGGCTTGTCAGAAGGCAACGATGCGGTCCTTTTCCACCTCACGGCGCAGGCGCCGCTTACGGGCCGGCTCAGCAATCACATCGACCGGACGCCGGACGATCGCCTCGATGCGGCGTGCAAGCCGGTCGATCATGCCGAAATAAGCAAAGCCTTTATGGGCTGGATCGGTTTCCAATCGCACCAGGACATCTATGTCGGAGGTTTCCCGCTCATCTCCCCGCGCCGTGGACCCGACCAATGACAGGCTCGCCGCGCCGGCAGCCCGCAGCTCCGACTCGTGAGCACGTAACGCGGCGATGATCTCGTCGCGATTCACGCCGGTGTTCTCCTGTCCCGGCGCCAAGCCGCCGTTTTCATGCGCTTCATACCACAAATAGGGGCGCACCCGGCCCTGGCGTGCGTCTTCGGTATGAAACCGGACCGGCTTACGCCGACAAGCACGCCGCGGCGCCCCCGGCTGCAACGACGATGCAAGGCGGCCCCGATGTTGCTGGCCCCGGGAAGCTGTGGTACCGCAGCCGCCTCGAATTCGCGGCGAATTGCGTGGCCAAGGGCGCACTTCCACAGGAGCAATCGTCATGCCGGAAAAACCGAGGATCGGCTGGATCGGGATCGGCAGGATGGGCTATCCGATGGCCGAGCGGCTGCTGCAGGCCGGCTACGACGTGTCGATCTGGAACCGCACCCGGGCGAAGGCCGAGCCGCTCGCCGCGGCCGGCGGCAAGATCGTGGATCACGCCAGCGATCTCGCCGGCGTCGACGTGCTGTTCTCCATCGTGTCCACCGGCAGGGACATCGAGCAGGTCTATTTCGGTGCCGGCGGCGTCGGCGCCGCCAACAAGATACCGCCGATCTTCGTCGACTGCTCCACCATCGCGGTCGGGGAATCCGCTGCCATCCGCAGCCGGCTCGCCGAGCGCGGCGCGGATTTCGTGTGCTGCCCGGTCAGCGGCAATGCCAAGGTCATCAATGCCGGCAAGCTCTCCGCGGTGGCATCGGGGCCGCCGGCGGCATTCCGCACCGTCGAGCCGGTGGTGAAGGTGTTCGCGCCGCGCGGGGTGTCCTATGTGGGCGAGGGCGAACTCGCCCGCATCTGCAAGATCGCCCACAACGTGATGCTCGGCGTGGTGATCGAGAATCTGATCGAGATCACCCTGCTCACCAACAAGCTGGGCGTGCCGCGCGAGGCCTTTCTCGCCTTCCTCAATAATTCCGTGATGGGCTCGATGTTCACCGCCTACAAGTCGCCGGCGCTGGTCAATCTCGACTGGACCACCACCTTCACGCCCGAACTGCTGCGCAAGGACCTCGACCTCGGCCTCGAACTCGCCCGCGACATCGACCTGCCGATGCCGGTGACGGCGGCGACGCGGGAAGTGCTGCAGGCCCATTTCGGCGTCGCCACCCTGCACAAGGACCCGGAGAAATATCTCGCCGGCGACTTTGCCGCGCTGATGGAGACCATGGCGCTCGCCGGCGGAATGAAGCTCGCCAGCGAGAACAAGAAAGTGCCGACCGGCCTGGAGAGCTGAGGCGGCAACGAGCTGACCAAGTAGCCCGGATTGAGCAACGCGAAATCCGGGGTTGGGGCCGAGAGCAAGCCCCGGATTTCACTTCGTTCAATCCGGGCTACTAACTCCCGCCCCAATAAACATAACCAACGAGCGAGGGAGACGGGCATGGACCAGAAGATGCGTGAAATCCGCGCCGAGGACATCAATCCCCGCTTCAACTGGGGCCGCGCGCTGCCGGCGCTCGGCACCATGGGCGTCGACTTCGAGGAACGGGTCGATTACCGCCGCCTGCACCGCTATCGGCTCTCCCGCGTCAAGCAGGCGCTGGAGAAATCCGAACTCGGCGCCCTGCTGGTGTTCGACGTCAACAACATCCGCTACATCACCTCGACCAAGATCGGCGAATGGGAGCGCGACAAGCTCTCGCGCTGGGCGCTGCTCACCCGCACCGGCGAGCCGATCCTGTGGGACTTCGGCTCGGCCGCCGTCCATCACAAGCTCTACACGCCCTGGCTCGCGCCGGAGAACTGCAAGGCCGGGCTGATCGGCCTGCGCGGCACCGTCAATCCCGCCTTCGGGCTGATGAAGCGCCATGCCGAGGAGACTCGCCGCGCTGATCCGCGAAGCCGGCGTCGCCGACATGCCGATCGGCGTCGACATCATCGAGCCGCCGATGATGTTCGAGTTGCAGAAGGCCGGCCTGACGGTCCGGGACGGCCAGCAGGTGATGCTGGAGGCGCGCGAGATCAAGTCGGCCGACGAGATCGCGCTCCTGAACCGCGCCGCCGCCATGGTGGACGGCGCCTATCACCTGATCTACGAGCAGTTGAAGCCGGGCGTGCGCGAGAACGACATCGTCGCCGAGGTCAACAAGTTCCTCTATACCCACGGCTCCGACGACGTCGAGGCGGTCAACGCCATTTCCGGCGAACGCTGCAATCCGCATCCGCACAATTTCACCGACCGCATGCTGCGGCCGGGCGACCAGGCCTTCTTCGACATCCTGCAGGCCTTCATGGGCTACCGCACCTGCTATTACCGCACCTTCAATGTCGGCCGCGCCACCCCGGTGCAGCACGATGCCTACAAGAGGGCGCGCGAATGGCTCGACAGCGCCATCGAGCTGATCAGGCCCGGCGTCTCCACCGACAAGGTCTGCAGCGTGTGGCCGGAGGCCCAGGATTTCGGCTTCCCCGACGAGATGAGCGCGTTCGGCCTGCAATTCGGCCACGGCCTCGGCCTCGCCCTGCACGAGCGCCCGATCATCAGCCGCGTCATCTCCATGACCCACCCCACCGAGATCAAGGAAGGCATGGTGTTCGCGCTGGAGACCTACTGTCCGGCCAAGGACGGCTATTCCGCCGCCCGCATCGAGGAGGAGGTGGTGGTCACCGACAAGGGCTGCCGCGTCATCACCCTGTTCCCGGCGGAAGAACTGCCGATCAGCCACAAGTATTGAGGGCTGGTAGCGCCGCATCTGTGGGTGCTTGGACGGCGCGGCTTTGGACGATCGCCCTGTGGCGGAGGACACCAAGGGTATCCACGCTGGGATAGCGTCGGCATCTGCACCAGGAACACAAAAAGAAGATCGGGCACGTCCGCGTGCTGCACGCCTCGATCCGGAGCGCTATCGAACCTCTTCGGACTTTATGCGCCACCCCACCACGCCGGTCTTGACCGGTGCGCCCGTGCCGACGTTCCGCCAGGTGCCATCGCGACCAATGGCACAGGTAGGGCAGGACGTAGGTTCCCACGTGATCTTCGCAAAGCAGCTGGCACGCCGTCCCGCTTGGCGGCATGCCTTCGCCGGGGAAAGCAGCCAGGCGCCGCTGCCGGGCTGCGGCACGTTTGCTCACGTCAGTCATGATCGTGCAGCGATGCACCGATCGGCAGCGGTTCGTCAACGGTGCATGCAAGGCGCCGAGAGCCTCTGAGCGACGGCGGCGGCCACCGCCCGCAGGCGCGGCCTGCATCCGCCATGTGCGAATTCCCGCCGGGCTGGGAGGGCTCGGGACGGCTCTCGCGGCAAGTCCGTGCCGTCAATAGCCCCCACCCGGAGAGACCCTGCCCGGGGCCTTGGGATGGTGCGCGTTACGAGTGCTCTTCCGGCTTGCCGATATGGTACTGGGCGTAAAGCTCCAGGCCGAGGCGCTTGACGAGTTCGAGCTGGGTTTCCAGGAAGTCGATGTGCTCTTCCTCGTTGCTCATGAGCTTTTCGAACAGGTCGCGGGTGACATAGTCCTTGACGGTGTGGCAATGGGTCGCCGCTTCCTCGTACAGCGCGCGCGCCGACATCTCGGCGGCGAGGTCGCAGTCGAGCACTTCCTTTACGGTCTGGCCGATATGGAGGGGATCGAGCACCTGCATATTGGGGAAGCCGTCGAGGAAGATGATGCGGTGCACGAGCTTATCCGCGTGCTCCATTTCCTCGATGGATTCCTTGCGCCAGATTTTGGCGAGGGTGTTGTAGCCCCAATTCTCCAGCAGGCGGTAATGCAGCCAGTACTGGTTCACGGCCGTTAATTCGTGACGCAAGCCCCGGTTGAGATATTCGACGACGGTTGCATCTCCGCGCATTGCCCTTGATCCTCAAGCTGCTTGCCGAGGCAAGCGCCAATCACGACCTATAACGATTCTAAACTGTGCGCCAGCACAAATTCCCAGGATCAACACCCTGCGGCGCCCCACACGTCGCAGGTTCGCAAGAAGCGCAGCAAATCATCGACTGTGAGGCTATGCGGTTGGGCGCCGGCGACGTCAGCGGCAACGGGCTTGGTCGGCCGGGCACGTCTTGATCGCTTCATCCATGATCCGGCGGATGGTCCGGGCGCAACGGCCGCATTCGGCGCTGCAGCCGAGACAGCGATAGACTTCGCTGGTGCCGCGCACCGTGCGGTCGGCCGCGACCGACCGGACTTGATGGTCGGAAATCACGTTGCACGAACACACGATCACGACGCAGCTCCCTGTTCGGATCGGCGCTGTTCTTGAACTCTGCCGGCAGACACGGCCAATCCGGGTGCACAGCATTCTTGCCACGCCGCGAAACAGCTCCGCAAGCGCTATGATATGAAATCGTTCTAAACTGCGAAATCCAGCAATTCTAATCCGTTAGAAGCGGCCACGAAGCTCGCCATCGGTTGATTTTCACGAGCCGCCCCGACGACCGGCTCCGCATCCCGCTGCACCTTCGTCGGGCTTGCGGCCGGCCGGTCGAACGCGGTCGCCATCCTCCTGGGTCCCGGTGCTCATGGCACGAAAGCTCGGCTGCGGCTCGGCATGGACCGCGGCGCGCGCATTCTGTACCGATGGGCCGCGTTTTGGGGAGAGACACATGACCGCTGTCGGCGTCAGTTCCGGGATTTTCCGCGATATCTTTTCCACCGAGCCGATGCGGCGCATTTTCGCCGACGAGAACCGCATCCAGAAATATCTCGACATCGAGGCCGCGCTGGCGCGTGCCCAGGCCCGGCTCGGCATCATCCCCCAGGACGCCTGCGACGAGATCTGCCGGCACTGCAGGGCGCAGGAATACGACTTCGCCAAGCTGAAGGCGCAGACCGAGCGGATCGGCTATCCGGTGCTGCCGGTGGTGCAGCAGCTCGTCTCATTATGCCGGGACGGTCTCGGCGAATGGTGCCATTGGGGCGCCACCACCCAGGACATCACCGACACCGCGACCGTGCTGCAGATCCGCGAGGCGCTCGACCTCGTCGAAGCCGACATCGTCGCGATCGCAGATGCGCTGGCCGGCCTCGCCAGGCGCTACCGCGACACGCCGATGGCCGGCCGCAGCAACCTGCAACAGGCGGTGCCGATCACCTTCGGCTACAAGGTCGCGACCTATCTCGCCGCCTTCGAACGCCACCGCCAGCGTCTCCAGGAGCTGCGTCCGCGCGTCCTGGTCGGCGAATTCGGCGGCGCCGCCGGCACGCTGTCCTCGCTCGGCACGAGCGGCCTCGAGGTCCAGGCCGCGCTGATGAAGGAGCTCGGCCTCGGCCAGCCGGAGATCGCCTGGCACACCGTCCGCGACCGCATCGCCGAGGTCGGCTGCTTCCTCGGCCTCGTCACCGGCGTGTGCGGCAAGATCGCCTTCGACGTGAAGCTGATGATGCAGACCGAGGTCGAAGAGGTCTACGAGCCGTTCCACGAGGGCCGCGGATCGTCGAGCACGATGCCGCAGAAGCGCAACCCGATCTCCTGCGTCTACATCACCGCGACCAATTCGCTGGTGCGCCAGCACGTCGCCGCCCTGCTCGACGCCATGGTGGAGGACCACGAGCGTGCCACCGGTCCGTGGGAGATCGAGTGGATCGCCGTGCCGGAGATTTTCAGCCTCGCCGCCGGCGCCCTGGCGCAGACCCGGTTCGATGGTGTCGGGCCTCGTGGTCGACGAGAAGAAGATGCGCGCCAATCTCGACATCACCCGCGGGCTGATCGTCTCGGAAGCGGTGATGATGGGGCTCGGCCCCCATATCGGCCGGCAATATGCCCACGACCTCGTCTACGACATCTGCCGGCAGGTGGTGGCGACCGGCCGCACGCTCTTCGACCTGCTCGCCGAAAATGGGGAGGTCGCCAAGCATCTCGACCGCGCCGCGCTGGAAAAGCTGTGCGACCCCGCCAACTATCTCGGCCAGGCCGGGGAGATGGTCGACCGCGTGCTGGCCATGCGGGGGAAGTAAGCAAGGCATGGTGATGTAGCCTGGATTGGAGCGCAGCGAAAATCCGGAAGCGCCGTCCCGCATGTCCGCTTCGCTCCCGTGGCGGGCTACCCTCGCTGCGGGCTCGGAGGAGCCGGCCATTTTCGAAAAACAACCCCATGCAAAGTAGAATTCTCGCCGCCATTCGGTATGCGAATACCTATCGTGGGCCACGACCCTGTAGCCCGGTATCGGAGCGCAGCTAAAATCCGGGACGGCCGTCCCGCATGTCCGCTTCGCTCCCATGGCGGGCGACGGGCGCGGCGGCCGAACTATGCCCGCTTGCGCTCCTGGGCGTCCGCCGGCGCGAAGAAGTCCAACAGCTGCGCCACCGGGCTCCCTGCGGCGCCCGGTTCGCGGGCCGCGGCGGCGATATCCGCGTAGAGGCGCGCGATCGCCGCGTACATGTCGCCGCCCGGCGTGCGGTCGCCGAGGAAATGGCCGATCTCCTCCATCTCTGCGACCCAGCGATAGGCCTTGGGCGGCATGCGCGGCACCTGCCGCGTCAGCCAGGCCAGGAGTTGCGGCTGGCTCATCTCGAGTTCCTTGTGCAGCGCCGCCGCCGAGCCGGCATGGGTGGCGCCGAGGACCATCGCCACCGCCACGGCGGTGAGCCCCTTGGTGATGCCGCCATAGGACATCTTCAGCGCCGACGCCGCGCCGATCGGCCCGTCGAGGGCGGGGAACGGGACACCGAATTCGCTGAGCCGCGCCACCTCGTTCGCCGCCGCGCCCGACACATAGATGCGGGTCGCGGTATGGCCGGGCGGCGGCGGCAGCCCGATGATGCCGCCGTCCACATAGCGGGCAGCCGGTGCCTTCCAGCACCGCGCCGATCTCGATCGCGGTTTGCGGCGAGATGGCGTTGCAGTCGACATAGATCGGCTTCTTGCGCGCCCGCGCCAGCGCCGGCTTCATCCGCCGTGCGAGCCCGACCGCTTCGCCGGGCGGGCAGATCGACAGGAAGAAGTCGGCCTCGCCGACCAGCGCATCGTCGTCGGCGACCGTCACCATGCCGGCACGTTCGGCCCGCGCCGCGCTCGCCGCCGAGCGGCCGGCGAGCGAGGTCGTCACCCGCACCCCGCGCTCGGCGAGCCGCGCTCCCACCGCCGAGCCCATATCGCCCGCCGCAACGATCGCAACCACATATGCCATGTGCAGACGTCCTTGTTTGGAATGCCTCGGCGTCACGAGATAGCACAGTGAAGGCTGCGCTTGCCCGGAGATTTACGCCGCGTCTCGCTTAATGCTCCGGCAACGAATTGCCCCGTGCGGCGCCCGGCGCTCGATTCGTTCCGCCGGGAACAAACCGGAACGCAAGCGGGGCTGCGACGGTTCGCTCACCCCTTGATGTGCCGATACCGGCGAAGCCCGCAAGCGATGGGATCATGCGCTGCGAAGCTGCTCCGCCATCCAATCCGCCGTCTGCAGGCGCCAGCGATAGGCGCGGTTGTTGGCGACGTGGTTGCCGTCCTCGATCAGCATCAGCTCGACCGTTCCCGCGGCTTCGCGCGCCAGCCGTTCGGCGTCCTGCCAGGGCACCAGACGGTCCTGCCTGCCGGCGACGATGCACAACGGGCAGCCGATGGAACCGGCGACGCCTTCGAGCGACAGCGTCGCGGCATTGCGCCGGGCGCCGGCTTCGTCGGTGCAATGGCTGCGCACCCGGAAGGTTTCGCGGGTAAGTTCCGGCAGCCGGTCCCATACGGCGCCGAAATCGAACGGCCCCGACAGCGCGATGCAGGCCTTCACGCGCTTCTCGAAGGCTGCCGCCCGCGGCGCGTAATAGCCGCCGAGGCTCACGCCCCACACGCCGATTCGTGCGGCATCGAGATCGCCGCGCGCGGCGACGAAATCGACCACCGCCGTCACCGCCGTTTCATAATTGCCGCGGATCGGAAAATCATATTCCGCCTCGCCCTGGCCGGGGCCGTCGAACACCAGGATCGCCATGCCGCGTTCGAGGAACGGCGCTTCATAGGCGGCGGTCTCCTCCTTGCAGGAATCGAGCCCGCACGCCATCACCAGCACCGGCGGCCGTGCAATCCCTATCGGCTTGCGCAGGATTCCCGCCAGCGTGCGGCCTTCGAACGGAATCGCGACACGCTCGCCGGCCGGCACCAGATGCGGCAGCGCCAGACGCCGGCATTCGACCGCCTTCACGTGGGCGGCCTTCATCTGCGCGACATCGTGCACGAACAGGAACTTGGCGAAGTGATAATAGACCCCGGCGCGCTGCAGATGCTCGCCGGCGCTCAATCGCTTGCCCCGGGCAAGCGCCGCGCGGCCCGATCTCCTCATGCACCGCGGCGCGCGCCGACCACGCCGCGCACCAGTCGCGCCAGGCGCCGAGCGACGCCGTGACCTCCTCGAAATCGGTGAGCGACACGCCATTGGCGACGAAGCGCGGCCCCCAATGGGAGATGGCGGAGGCGATGAGAGCATCGGTCATGGCGCGTTCCGGCCGGGGAGGGTTCGGCGAGCCCCTGATATCGATTCCGGGTTGTTGCTACAACATCGCCGGCCGTTCGCCGTGCGCGATGGAGAGATGAACATGATCGCCGTCATTTTCGAGGTGTGGCCGAAACCGGGCCACCGGCAACAATACCTGGACCTCGCCGCCGAACTGCGCCCGCTGCTGCAAGACATCGACGGGTTCATTTCCATCGAGCGCTTCGAAAGCCTGACCGAGCCCGGCAAGATCCTCTCGCTGTCGGTGTTTCGCGACGAAGCCGCCATCGCGGCATGGCGCAACCTCGACGCCCATCGCCGCGCCCAGGCGCGCGGCCGCACCGAGGTCTTTGCCCGATATCGGCTGCGCATCGCCGGCGTGATCCGCGATTACGGGATGCACGAGCGCGATCAGGCTCCGGCGGACAGCCTGGACGTTCACGGCTGATTCACCGCCCCGACGCCGTTGCGCATTCTCGGACCTTGACCGAGGACGCCGCCGCGCTAGAAGTCCCCGTGGCTGCCGTGGGGCAGAGCGGGACTGCCATGCAATCCGATACGCTCACCTATGCATCGCCGCGCGATCCGCGCTGGAAGCGCTGGACCACGCGGGTAATCGAGGACCTCTCGGGACGCCGCGGCCTGTTGCCGGTGTACTACCGCTGGCGGACCGAGGTCGCAGGAAAAAGCCCGCGCATGATGGGCGAACTTCTCGACATGGTCGGCACCCGGCTCGACATCAACGCCGCCGCATGGCCGATCGCGGTGCCGTCCGGAAGTCCGCTGGTGATCTTGGCCAACCACCCCTTCGGCATCGGTGACGGCGTCGCGCTGCTGGCGCTCGCCGAGCAGCTCGGCCGGCCCTATCGCATCCTCATCAACAGCGATTTCCTGCGGGTCCCGGAAATCCGCCCCTATGCGCTGCCGATCGACTTCTCGGCGACCCCGGAAGCGATCGAGACCAATCTCGAGACCCGCCGCCAGGCCCGCGGGCTGTTGAAGAGCGGGGTCACCATCGTCGTATTCCCCGCGGGAGGAGTGGCGACCGCCGAGCAGCCTTTCGGCAAGGCCGAAGAGCTGCCGTGGAAATCCTTCACCGCCCGGCTGATCCAACTCGCCGAGGCGGCGGTGCTGCCGGTCTATTTCGAGGGCCAGAACAGTGCGCTGTTTCATCTCGTCAGCCGCTACAGCCTGACGCTGCGGCTGGCGCTGCTGGTGTCCGAGTTCCGCTATTGCGTCGGTGCGACCATCAAGGCACATGTCGGTGCCGTCATACCCTTCAGCGCATTCGAAACAACGGCCGACCGCAACCGGCTGACCGCGGAACTCTATGCGCTGGTTCACCGGCTGGCGCCCGGCGCCGCAGTGCTCGGACCCGAGCATTTGCAGGCGCGCCCGCCGCATTTGCGCCGGAAGTATCCGTGGGACGGCAAGAAGCGGCGTTGAGCGGCGCACGCCGGGCGGGGCCGCAGGGCTGCGTCGCCGCGTTCGGCACTGAATCGGAGCGGTCGCATTCTTGGTATTGTCGCACGACTCGGCTATCGCTGGTTTACGCCTGACTCCAGACGTTTAGGGAGCGTGCCCGAAAGAGCGCGTTTCGCGGTGATTACAGAAATGATGCTAGGCGCTGGTGCGGCGACCGTCGGCGGCGTCGCTTACACCCGCAGTCGCCGCGCCAAGCTGTACCGGGAACTGGCCGGGCGCGTCGTGGCGATCACGACCACCCATGCGCTCGACATGGGGCCGGCGCAGCGGCGCCCGCTGCCGAGCTTCGCCGATCGGCTGGCGGTCCTGCCGGATTTCCTGCCGCCCCATACCTTCGCGGCGCTGCGGGCGGAAGCCGAACGGCTCGCCGAGCCCGAACGCAATTACGTGCCGGTCCACAAGAAGGGCGGAACCGTCGCCTATGAGACCCTGATCGAAACCGCTCCGGGCATCGTGTCGTTTTATCACTCGGCGGACCTGCTGGGTCTCGTCTCGCGCCTCGTCGGGGTCTGGGTGGGGCCGACCCCGATTCATGATCAGAGCTCGCTGTCGCTGTTGTTCTACGACAAGCCGGGCGACCATATCGGCTGGCATTACGACCACAACTTCTATCGTGGCCGGCACTTCACCCTGCTGCTTGCGATCGTCAATACCGGCCGGGCGGCGCGCGGCCTGAGCCATGCGGTTCTGAAGGCGCGGGTCGGCGACGGCGAGATCGGGATCAGCACCGCTCCCAATACGCTGGTCGTGTTCGAAGGCGCATTGGTGCACCATCAGGTGACGCCGATTCTCGAGGGCGAGCGGCGCATCATTCTCAGCATGACCTATTGCACCGATCCACGGGCGCATTGGTGGCAGGCGGCGTCGCGGCGCATCAAGGACACCGCCTTCTTCGGAATTCGGGCGCTCTGGACCTGACCTGCCATCCGCCGGCGATCGGCTGGCCTCGTATCGAACCGTGCTTCGATGTCGATTTGCGCACGGCCTGGCCCGAAAGCCCGGAACCCGTCGGAATCATGTTTCCGGACGTTTCTCCGCCCTGCGCTCAGGCGGCCTTCGCCTCGGCACGGGTTACGTCGTATCGAGCATGACGGGCGCCGGGCAGCCGGTTGACACTTTGGTTCCCACGCGGCACATGCAGCTACGAGTTCCATCTTCCGTGAATTTGGGCGACGAATCGCGACCATCCCCGACATCCGCAGCAAACCACGGGCGAATCCGCCGTCGTTTTTTTCGGCGGCCGGAACCGTCCCGCCGCCGCAATGAAAGCAAAGTCGACATCCGCAGCCGGTTTTCCGATTTTACTCGACCTGAAACCGCACTAGAGCTTAGGCCACGCCCTACACAGCTTCGGGACCTATATGCTACAGGAAATCAAACGGTTGTTTGCCGAGCTCAGCGGCGGCGACAAGCAAGCGAGCCATTTCGATGGCGACGACTACCGGGTCGCGGCGGCCGCCCTGCTGGTCCACGTCGCGACCCTCGAAGGCGACCTGACCGATTCGGCACGGGCCAAGCTGCGTGCCTTGCTGCGGTCGCAATTTTCGCTGGACGATGGCTTGACCGACGAACTCATCGAGGCGGCAGTGGCGGCCGATCGCGAAGCGGTCGATTTTTTTCACTTTACGCACCTGCTGATGCGCAGTCTCAATGAAGAGGGTCGGTTGCGAGTGGTGGAAATGCTGTGGGAAATGGTATTCCTCGACGGGGGCGTCAGCGAATTCGAAGATAATGTGATGTGGCGGGTTGCCGATCTTCTGGCGATCTCGCCGCATGACCGCATAGCGCTGCGCCAGCGCGTCGCCGGCCATCGACCGAGCGCGGAGGACAAATGAAAGAAGCGGCCGCCAAAACCCGTCAAGTGGTGGTAATTACTGGGGCTTCGGCCGGCATCGGGGCCGCGCTGGCGCGCGTGTTCGCCGCCCATGGCCACGACCTCGTGCTGATCGCGCGGCGCGAAGCGAGGCTCGATGCCCTCGCCGACGAAATCGCCGCGACGGGACGCCCGCGGCCGCTGGTGCTGCCGGTCGACCTCGCGCAGCCCGACGCCGCCGCACGGATCAAGGCGGAACTCGCCGCCCATGCGCTGGAGCCGCAATACATCGTCAACAATGCCGGATTCGGCCTGGTCGGCGAGGCGGCCCAGCTCGATCAGGCCGAGCAGCTCACCATGATCGACCTCAACATCCGCTTTCTCACCGAGCTGTCGCTGGCCTTCGTCGACACCCTGAGCCGCCGGCGCGGCGGCATCCTCAATGTCGGCTCGGTGGCGGGCTTCCTGCCGGGACCGGGGATGGCGGTCTATTACGCGACCAAGGCCTATGTGCTGTCGTTCAGCGAGGCGCTCAATCACGAACTGATCAGGCGCGGCGTGCGGGTCACCGCGCTGTGTCCGGGGCCGGTGCCGACCGAGTTCCAGGCGCGTGCCGGCATCCCGCGGGTGCCGTTTCCGCGCGGTAACGGCATGCCGCGCGTGGTCGGCTCCAACGCCCTGACCTGCTCGGCCGAAGAGGTCGCCGAAGCCGGCTACGCCGGCCTCATGCGCGGACGGCGGGTGGTGGTTCCGGGGTTCGGCAACAAGGCGGTGACGCTGCTGACCAGGCTGTTGCCGCGCCGGGTCTTCCTCGAGGCGGTGGCCCATTCGCAGATGATGCGATCCAAGAATTCCGATCGCGTGCTGAAGAAGGCTGTGCGGGAGGCGCCGTGAACGGTTCCGATGCGGCACAAAAGCCGGTTCTGATCGTTCTGCACCAGGAGACATCGACGCCGGGACGGGTCGGCCATTACCTTCAGGCCCGCGGCATACCGATGGACATAAGGCGGCCGCGACTCGGCGATCCGCTGCCCCAGACCCTCGCCGGGCATTCCGGAGCGGTGATTTTCGGCGGGCCCATGAGCGCCAATGATCCCGATGACTTCATCCGCACCGAGATCGAATGGATCAAGGTCCCGTTGCGCGAGCAGAAGCCGTTCCTCGGCATCTGTCTCGGCGCCCAGATGCTGGCCCGCCAGCTCGGAGCGGCGGTCGGCGTCCACCCGGAGGGGATGGCCGAGGTCGGCTATTACCCGATCCGCGTCACGGCGGCGGCGCGAGGGGTCACCGCGACGTGGCCGTCGGTCGTCTACCAATGGCACCGCGAGGGCTTCGACCTGCCGGCCGGCGCCGAACTGCTCGCCGAGGGCGATCTGTTCCGGGTCCAGGCGTTTCGTTACGGAGCCGCAGCCTATGGCATCCAGTTCCATGCCGAGGTCACCCACGCCATGATGTGCCGCTGGACCACCCGCGGCCACGAACGCCTGGCGCTGCCGGGGGCCAAGCCCCGCGCCGCCCATTTCATCGACCGGCCGGTCTACGACCTCGCCATCCGCACCTGGCTGTTCGACTTCCTGGACCGCTGGCGGGAACAGGAGCCGGCGATCCGGTGATCGGCGGTCGGACGCCTGGCTTCCTCCGATCATGGTCCGCGATCGCCGGTCACCGATCCATCGCGCCGACCACGCGTGCCGTGAAGGCCTTGGTGCCGAGCGGCCCGCCGAGGTCGCGGGTACGGTGGGCGGCGACCGCGATGGTCGCGTCGACCGCCGTGGCGATGCATCGGCCGGCGGCGGCGAAATTTTCGCCCGCGCCGCGCTCCTCCAGCCATGACAGCAGCATTGCCGCCAACTCGATCAGCGAGGACGGGTTGGCGAGATCCCGCCCGGCAATGTCCGGCGCCGAACCATGCTGCGCCTGGGCCACGGCGTAGCGGTGTCCGGCATTGAGCGAAGCCCCGATGCCGAGGCTGCCGGCGATCTCGGAGGCCTCGTCGGACAGGATGTCGCCGAACATGTTGGTGGTGACGATGACATCGAACTGGCCGGGATCGCGGATCAGCAGCGCCGCCATGGCGTCGACCAGTCGCTCCTCGCAGGCGATGCCGCCATGGCGCTCGGCCACCTGCCTCGCGCAGGCGAGGAAAAATCCGTCCGACAGGCGCAGCACGTTGGCCTTGTGGACGACAGTGACGCGCTTGCGCCGCCGCGCCGCCAGCGAGAAAGCCGCCTCGACGATGCGCGTGGAGCCTTCCCGCGTGATCTTGCGCACCGACAGCGCGAGGTCGGGCGTCGGCATGAATTCGCCCGGGCCCGCATGCATGGAACGGTCGGCGTAAAATCCTTCGGTGTTCTCGCGCACGATCACGAGATCGATGTCGCGACCGCACCGCGCCGGCAGGCCCGGCCGCGACCGCGCCGGCCTGATGTTGGCAAACAGGTCGAGCCGGCGCCGCAACTCCCCCGACGGATTGAGCCCGCCCTCGCCGACCGGCGGATACTCGTTGTGCGACACCGGGCCGAGGATGACGCCGGCTGCCGCTTTGGCCCGCTCTACCACCGCGTCGGCGATGGTGGTGCCGGCGGCGCGAAGCGAGGCAAAGCCGATATCGGCGGTCTCGTATTCGAGCCCTAGATTGAACTTCCGGTCGGCGGCCTGCAGCACTTCGACCGTCGCCGCGACGATTTCCGGACCGATCCCGTCGCCCGGCAGCACCAGAAGGGTGGTCGCGCCCGAAGGCCGAGCGCCGGTGTTTAGGTCCGCCAAGAACGCCTCCTGCGTGATTTCCGATGCGCGGGTTGAACCGCCGCAGGTGAAACACGGCGGGCCGCTGACCGCAATGCGGCGTTCGAAGCACCCGGAGCGGCTTGCGAGCGACCGGATGCCGCCGGTGCCGATCTCCGCAAGCCCTCGACCTTCGTCGGGCCGGATCGCCGGCCGAGGCAAGATCAACAGAGCATTCCGCCGGCACCCGCTCCACCAGAGCGCTGGCGGCTCGCTTTTTCAGGGGAGCGCGTCTGCCGCCGACAGGCCGACGGCGATTCCGGTGCTACACTGCATGGCGGCCGACCGCGCGCCGCCTGCGGTCGACGTCACCCCCGGGACCACCATGCGCCTCGATGCCATCGCGATCGGTCACAATCCCCCCGAGGACGTGAACGTCATCATCGAGGTGCCGATCGGCGGGGAGCCGATCAAATACGAGATGGACAAGGCGGCCGGAACCCTGGTCGTCGACCGCTTCCTGCACACGCCCATGCGTTATCCCGGCAATTACGGCTTCGTGCCGCACACGCTGTCGGACGACGGCGATCCGATCGACGTTCTGGTGGCGAACACGCGACCCATCCTGCCCGGGGCCGTGATCAATGTGAGGCCGATCGGCGTGCTGAAGATGGAGGACGACGGCGGCGGCGACGAAAAGATCATCGCGGTCCCGACGCCGAAGCTCACCAAGCGCTATGCCCATGTCATGAACTACGCCGACATGCCGGAGATCACGCTGCAGCAGATCGTGCACTTCTTCGCCCACTACAAGGATCTCGAGCCGGGCAAGTGGGCGAGGATCATCGGCTGGGGAGATGCCGCCGAAGCGCGCCGCTATATCGCCGAAGCAATTTTGCGGGCGAAGGGGTGAAACGCCGGTTCAACCGCCTCATATCGGAAGGAGCATATGGGTCGCCTTGCCGCCGCCTGCCTATCGGTTGCCGCCTGCGCGGGCACGGTCGAGGACGGAATGACCTGATTGCCCCTGTGAAGACTTCGCCTCGGGTGAGGAGATACCCATCCGGAGAATGCCGGCGTGAAGCTTCCCTGCAGCAGCCGACGCCGCAGGAAAGCGCGCAAGGACAACCACCGGCAGATCGAGAATCACGGTCGAACCGGATCGTCCGTCGCGGCATTTCCGCGACGCTTCTCCGCCCCGATCGGTTCCTTCGCCGCGAGGACCTGGAGAAGGCGCTGCTTCAGCCGGAATTTGTAGGGGCCGATCTGCTGCTGTCCGAAGCCCGGCTTTACGCCGACATCCAGTCGTTCCGTGACTGCGCTCTCCTCGGCTTTGCAGGCGCCGAAGCCCTGCTCGATGGCCGCACCGACATCGCCGGAACTTGCGAGACGCCGCCGCGCCGCGCGTTCCACGCAATCATCGAAAAACTTCGTCAGGTGGGAATAAGTGGCGAGGATCTGCAGGTTCTTTTGCTCTTCGGTGTCTTCGACGTCTACCTTCCGCTCGGCGCATCCGCAGACCACGGTTCCGATGAGAAAAACAGCCAGTGCCGAATGGCTGCGCCACATGTCGCCATCATTTCCAGCCCGAGCGAGCCCACCGCGCGAAGGCACCATGCAAAAATATGCCCGATCGCACCGGGTCCTGCAATGCGGGATCGGCAGGCGGCAGGCTTGGGGTGGGCCTTGGCGCAGGCTCGGGGCAGGCCTCCCGGAGCCGCAAACCGGACCGCAGGCCGTCACTTCTTGGGCAGCCGCCTTGCTAACGCCGGAAGCCGACTTGTCCCGACATTGGGAACCGAATTTTAGGGCCACATCAGTATCATGTGTTTTGGTGTATATTTTGGAATTGATGCCCCGGGCGTGATGCCCCGGAGTGATGCCACCGCCTTACTCGGGTCGGCATGGCGATGCATGCCGTTCGCCCGCTTGGGAGGAAGCGATGATCGTCCGCGCATTGTCTGTCTCATCAATCGGTTTGGTTTTGCTGATGTCGGGCGCGTCGGCCCAGCAAACGGCACAGAGCGCGACCCCGGGGCTCAGGCTTCCGGCGTGTACCACGGCGATGATCGTCGGAACCTGGCAAGCCGCCTTCGGCTATGGAACGCCGGTTTATGGGACCGGCCAGAACAACGGCTTTTCCTGCCCGCTCCACGTCGCCGCCAACGGCACGGTCACTTCCGGCACCTGCATTCTCGGCAGCGGAGTGACGGTCTCTCCGGTGCCCGCAGGAACCTTGACGATCGACAACAAGTGCCACGTGGCCGGCGTGCTGACCTTCGGCTATTGCAACCCCGGCCGCTCCTGCATCAATGCGTGGCAAATGTCGGTATCGCTCTGGCGCTCCGCCGACGGAAGCCGACTGACCGGCACCCAGGTGCTGACCTGCCCGAAATGCAAGACCCTGCAGGACCCGGCAGTCAGTTGGGTGTCGCCGTTCGAAATGGTCGGGGGCGAGTAGGAAGCTTGGATTGGACGCGGGGCAGCCTTCAAAGCCGCGTCATACTCTACCGGGTTCCGCGAGCTTCGGGTGAACACAGCCCCTGTGAGAATGGAGGCTGCGAAGGCCCTGCCGTGGTGGAGCTGAGGGGATTTGAACCCCTGACCTCCGCAGTGCGATTGCGGCGCTCTCCCAACTGAGCTACAGCCCCTGCCGGCCGGCGCGGCGAGCCGCGGGCGTGCGCAAGAGGGGGCCATTTACTGGCCCGGCTGTCGCGGTGTCAAGGATCGCCTCGCCTGGCCTCGTGCGGGGCGCGGCTACGACCACGCGCCGAATTATGCGATCGATTGATTGCACCTGCGACGCTGTGCCGGAGCGACGACGAATTGCGAACCGGACCCGGTTCAGGCATTGTGGGTGCGGGACATCCTGCCTCACCGATCGATCATGCCGAAGCTGACCCGCCGCCGGTTTGTTGCAGCGTCCGCCGCCTCGGCAGCGGCGGGCGTGGCCGCACCCGCATGGAGCGCGCCGTCGGGGCCGGATGTGGACGTCGCCATCATCGGGGCGGGCGCCGCCGGCATCGCCGCCGCGCGCCGGATCGCCGCATCCAAAGCCCGGTTGACGATCCTGGAAGGCTCCGACCGGATCGGCGGGCGCTGCTTCACCGACATGACGACCTTCGGCCTGCCCTATGACCGCGGCGCCCACTGGATCCACACTCCGGACCTCAATCCGGTCACGCCGCTTGCGTTGCAGTCGGGCCTCGAGATCTATCCCGCGCCGCCGGGGCAGAAAATCCGGGTCGGACGGCGCAACGCCCGCGAACTGGAGATGGAGGATTACCTCGCCGCGGTGGTGCGGTCGAACCGCGCCATCGCCGATGCCGGCCGCGGCCGCTCGGACCTCTCCTGCGCCGCGGTGCTGCCCAAGGATCTCGCCGACTGGCAGCAGACGGTGGAATTCGTGCTCGGCCCGTTCGGCTGCGGCAAGGATCTTCGCGAAGTCTCCACCGCGGATTTTGCCAAGTCGGCCGAGCGCGACATCGATTCGTTCTGCCGCCAGGGCTTCGGCGCCCTGATCGCAAATCTCGGCCAGGGCCTGCCGGTGCAGATGTCCAATCCGGTCCGGTCCGTCGACTACAACGCTCGCGCCGGCATCGAGATCCGGACTGCCCGCGGCATGCTGACGGCGAAGACCGTCATCGTGACGGCGTCGACCGGCGTGCTGCTGGACAACCGGATCAAATTCGATCCGGAACTGCCGCGGCGGTACCAAGATGCCCTCGAACGGCTCACGCTCGGCAGTTACGACCACATCGCGCTCGAATTGCCGGGCAATCCGCTCGCCCTGCAGCGCGACGAGGTGGTGTTCGAGAAATCGAGTTCCGCCCGCACCGGGGCGATCCTTGCCAACATCTCGGGGACCACGCTGTGCACGGTCGATGTCGGCGGCAAGTTCGGCCGCGACCTGTCCGCCCAGGGCGCCGACGCCATGGTCGCATTCGCGCTGGACTGGCTCACCGGCCTCTACGGCGCCGAGATCAGGAAGGCGGTCAAGCGAACCCACGCCACCCAATGGAACAAGGAGCCGTGGGCGCTCGGCGCCTTCTCGACCGCCGCTCCCGGCGGCCAGGGGGCGCGCACGGTGCTCGCCGAGCCGCTGCGCGACCGCGTCTGGTTTGCGGGCGAAGCCGTCCACGAAACGCTGTGGGGCACGGTCGGCGGCGCCTGGGCTTCGGGCGACCGCGCGGCCCAGCAGGCGCTGCGCAAGATCGGCGCCATCTCCGAGCCGCCCCCCGAACCGCGCAGCGATGCGCCGCAACCGCGGCGCCGGCGGCGGTAGCGCAGGGGCCGCCCCGGTTCGTCTCGCAACCAGAGAACGCCCATGACGAAGCTGCGCCTGACCTTCGCGTGCGGGCCCTATGACCGCACCCAGTCCCTGCGTGACGGCACGCTCGCGCCCGAAGGCATCGACCTCGTCTATCTGCCGTTGCAGCCCGCCGAGATTTTCTGGCGCATGCTGCAATATCGGGAATTCGACGCCTCCGAGATGTCGCTCTCCAACTACACGACCCTGGTGAGCCAGGGCGATCCGCCCTTCATCGCGATTCCCGCGTTTCCCTCGCGCGTGTTCCGCCACGGCTACTTCTTCATCAACACCGACAACGGCATCAGGCATCCGGGCGACCTCAAGGGCAAGCGCGGCGGCGTGCCCGGAATACAGCATGACCGCCGCGGTCTACATGCGCGGCCTGCTGGAGCACGAATACGGCGTCAAGCCGAGCGACGTCGAATGGGTGCAGGGCCGCCCCGACCGTCTCGGCCACGCGCTGCCGCCGAGCATCCGCCTGACCCAGGCGCCGCCCGGCGACCGAGCTCGGCGACCTGCTCGAACGCGGCGAGATCGATTTCCTGATGACCGCCAACAATCCGCTGTCGTTCCGGCGCGGCGCACCCAACGTCAAGCGGCTGTTTCCCGATTATGCGGACGTCGAGAAGGATTACTTCCGCCGCACCCGGATCTATCCGATCATGCACACGGTGGTGATCCGCCGCGACATCTATGAGCGCGACCCCTGGGTGGCGCTCAGCCTCTACAAGGCGCTGTGCACCGCCAAGGACCGCTGCTACCACTTCCTCGCCGAGGCCGGCTCGCCGAAAGTGTCGTCGGCCTGGCTGCAGCCGCTGCTGGAAGAAGAGCGCGCGATCATCGGGCCGGACTGGTATCCCTATGGAATCGAGCAGAACCGCCCCAGCATCGAGGCGCTGCTGCAGTATGCCCATGAGCACGGCCTGACCGGCCGCCGCGTCAAGCTCGAGGAGTTGTTCGCGCCGAGCACGCTGCGCGACATTCCGCTCGGCGAAGGTCAGCAGATTTAGCGGGCTTGTAGGACGGGTAGAGCGGAGCGAAACCCATCGCCGTCCGCGCTCAAATCGTCGATGATGGGTCTCGCAAGTGCTCAACCCATCCTACTGGTCGACCGCCGCAGGAGGTCACGAACGCCGCGCGCCCATGCGATGCCGCGCCGGCGCGCCGACTCCAGGCGGCATGCAACAGCGAACTGCGCACCCGGCCGTAGCGCGATCATCATATCCGCCACGGCGATTCGCTCGCGCCAGAGATGATCGATCATGGGATGGTCGGGCGCGGCGCAGGAATTGGCGAACACCACGGCGTCATCGGCAAGAAGCACTTCGGTGAGTTCCATCATCGCCTGCACCCCCGGAGAGAACCGCGCCAGGCTCTCGTCATACGCGATCTTCCAGCACCATGCGCCGCCGGCGCTTTGGAGCGTCACGACGCAGGCGATCGGCCGCGACCCCAGCACGAGCCGCGCGACACCCGCCTGTCCCCGGACGGCGAGTGCATTCACTGCGGTTTCGGCAAAGCGCCGCGACTCGGGGTCCTGGATCAGCGCGGTGCCGGCGGCGCCCTTCCAGCCCTTCGCTTCGAGCGCGAGAAAATCCTGCAGCGCCGCAGCGACGGCGGCCGGGCCGCGTGCCACCTCGAATGCGACCGGCCCGGCTTCGGCGAGGCGGCGGCGCAGACGCTGGAATTCCTTGTGGCGCTTTTTTCCGATCGCGCGTTCGACATATTGCGCGGCATCGCCGTCCCGCCGCAACGCCGCGCGCCGATGCCGGCCGTACACTGCATGCGCGCCGCCGGAGCCTTCGACCGCGGTGCGCAGCGCCCAGGCGACCGGCCCGGACTCGTCGAGCAGCGGCAGCACCAGAAGCTTCGGCAGCGCCGCGTCGCCGGCGACGTGGTCGAGAAACGACGCCACCACCGCGGCGACGGCGCCGCGATCGACCAGCGGCGTTCCCAGCGGCGCGAACCGATGGGTCCAGCCTTCGAGCATCGGGAGCCTCACCCCGTAGCGGCGCGCCGCCACCCGGAACGGGAACAGGCCGACGAGACGCCGCGGCAGGTCGGTGGACCACACCAGGATCGCCTCGACATCGCCGCCGAGCACCGGTGCCGCGGCGAGCGCGAAGCCAGGCTCGTAGAAGACGTTGGGCTCGGCGGCACGCCCGGCGAGCCGATGCCACGGCTCGATGCTGTCGGCGAGCGCCGCGAGCGCGCGCCGTTCGGTGACCAAGGCCTGCCCGGGCGCCAGCATGTCATCCTCTCGCCGGGCCGCCCCAGATGAAGACATGCAGCCCGAGTCGGCGCTTGGTGACGAAGAACAGCAGCGCGGATTCGACGAGGACCGCCGACGAGGTCGCGATCGCCGCCCCGGTCAGGCCGAAATGCGGGATCAGCATCAGGCACAGGATGAGGTTTACGGCGAAGGCACAGCCATAGATCGCGGCGCAGATCTTCTGCTGGCCGATCATGTTGAGGAGCCGCTCCGCCGGACCGACCGCGGAGCGCGCCACCAGCCCGGCCGACATGATGACGATCAGGTGGTAGCCGTCGGCAAAGCCCGGGCCGAACAGCATCAGGAACGGCCTGCCCAGCGCGATCATGACGGCGGCGAGCGCAAGCGAGGGCCAGAACGTCCAGCGGATCGCCTGGGCGAGGAAGGCCGCGAGCTTCTCGTGCTCGCCGGCGACGTGATATTCGCTGAAGCGGTGGGCGCTGGCCGCCGACACCGCGAAATAGATGAAGTTGACGAGCGCCAGCGTCTTGGTGGCGGCATAGTAGACCGCGATGTCGGCCGGCCCGACGAAGGCCTGGAGCACCAGCGTGTCCACATAGGTGAGCAGGATGAAGAAGCTGTCGACGATGAACAGCGGCAATGCGGTCTTGAGCCAGTACAGTCGCTCGTAACGCCGCGCTCCCGGCACCACCGTCTCTCCGAGGCGACGGTCGAGCAGCACCATCTGCACCACCACCACCACCCAGAAGGCGGCGCAGGCGGTCGCGAGCGTGGTGACCGCGCTCACCGCGCCGCCGGCGAGCCAGAAGCCGCCGGTGACGACGATGACGGTAAGGGGGTGCGCGATGTAACCAGGCACCAGGGCGAGATCGATCCAGTTGAAGGCGCGCGCCGTGGAATCCTGCAGCGAGCTCACGGTGAAGATCGGCAACGTCAGGCTCACCAGCAGGAACGGCACGACGTAGTACGCGCTGATGCGATCGCCCAGGGCGAGCACGACGCCCGCCACCGCCGCGCCGGTGGCCACGCCGAGGCCGAGGCACAGCCAGCGGCTTCCCGACAGGAAGCCGCGCAGGCCGTCGAGATCGCCGCGGGTGCGGTATTCGGGAATGAAGCGCTGCGCCGAATAGGCGACGCCAAGCGGGCTCAGCATGCCGAGGAAACCGACCCAGGCCCAGGCATAGACATAGATGCCGAATTCGAAGCGCCCCATCCAGCGCGCCAACAGCACCTGGCTGAGATAGATGATCCCGGCGCTGGCGACGCGGATGAGGAAGGCGCCGCCGGCGAAGCGCTGCGCCGCCGCATGGTCGCCGCGGTCGGTGCGCCACGCCGCGATGCGGTCGCGCACGCCCGCCAGCGCTCGGCGCGATGAAACTGCTCCGCTCAACGCCACCTGAGCCTCCACATGGGGAAGCAAAATAGGCAATCGTCCTTAAACTTGCGTTGGGCCGAGGGGCGAAACGCACACGGAGCGAGCGAGGATTAAGAATGGGTAAACGCGGGTGTTTCGAGCGCTGAGCGACGGCCTCGGCTCCGCCTCGGCCCGCGTGCGGGGAGAGGCCGGATCGCCGACGCGTCCGGCCCGTCGGCCGACCCGATGACAGGCTCCACGGTCCGGGCGAGGAAGCCTTTCCGCGCGTATCCGCCGACGGCCTTGTGGCGAAGAAGGCCTCTTGGCCGCCGATCCCGGCGGCGAGAACGACGGCAACGACGGTCGGCTACGAGGGTCGGCTACGACCTAGATTTTGCAGCCGAACAAAAGGTCTTCATCTCGTAAGCCCGCTCCCCACGGCCGCCCGCGCTCAGAACCAATTGGGTTTCGTGGGGTCCGGGGGGTACACCGGCACCGCCGGAACGAAGCCATTCCGGTTCGGCATTTCGACCTTCGGCAGGCTCTTGGCGTCCATGACGTCGGTCTCCTGGATGATCCCGTTCCGATAGAGCAGGAATGCGACCAGCGCGTAGACTTCGTCATGGGTGAGCGACCCGGGCTTAGGAACCGGCATCGCGCGGTTGATATAGTCCCAGGCGATCGTCGCATACGGGTAGTAGGCTACACTGTCCTTTTCCTCGGCTTTGAAAGGGCCGCGAAAAGGCTTGCCGGGACTGCCCAACACCAGACGCCGGAGCACCCCCCGTTCGCCATTCTTCCCGTGGCATACCTCGCACCGCTTCGCAAAGATCTCCGCGCCTTCCTTGGCGGTTCCGCTGCCGGCAGGAAGTTGCTGTCCCTGCGGGCCGATCATGAAGTCGAAGCGCTGGATCTCCTCCTGGCTCAGGGGCTTGCCCACATTGAACTGGGGCGTGGGTGACTGGGGCGTGGGCGACTGCGCCAGCGCCGCCACCGAGGCTGCCAGCACCATCGCCGGCACGAGTAGATTAAGCGAACATCGCATCGTGCACACTCCCGTCGCGGGCCACTCTCCAGGGCTGCATGGCGTTGAAATGAGTGGTGCGGGCCGGTTTTTGCGCTTCTTCGCCGGTGATGCCCCAGTTTTTATACAACTCCGCTCGCGACAGCTGAACTTCACCCCGTTCATCCGTGCAGCGAGACAACAGCAGCGCCTCTTCTCCGTCCCAGGCCCAGTCGAAATTAAACCGGGTATGGGCCTTGGTATGCACCGGCGTCTGAAGCCTTGCTTCCTTCCAGCTGCGGCCGCCGTCGGTGGATACATCGACCTTGGCGACCTTGCCCCCGCCGGACCACGCCAAGCCGGTAATCTGGACATAGCCCCGACCCGGCAATACCAGTCCGGCTGAAGGCCGCGTAATCACCGATTTCGGCGCCCACTCGAAATGATACCAGCGCGATTTGCCGCCGACGTCGGCTCTCGAGATGGAGTGATTCATGCTTTCATTCCAGGTGTGGTAGGGCTGGTCCGCCACCTTGATATGGCTCAGATACTTCACGCTGAACGGCCCTTCCCAGCCGGGGACGATCATCCGGATCGGGTAACCCTGCTCACGACGCACCGGCTCGCCATTCTGGCCGTAGGCCACGAAAACGTCGTCCAGGGCCTTTCCCAGCGGAAGGGTGTGGCTGAACTTGCCAGGGTCGGCCCCTTCGTAAACCAGCCAGTTCGCCTCTTTTTGCACGCCGGCCATGTCCAACAACACCGAAAGCGGCACCCCGGTCCATTCGCTGCAACTGGTCATCCCCCACACAAACTGGACCGGCAATCCCATGTTCGGATTGCCGGCGTCATGGATCATGGCAGAGCTGTTGCCCTGGCACTCCAGGAAATGAACCCGGGATACCGAAGGCAGGCGCTTCAGGTCCTCCATGCTGAAACTCAAGGGACGATCCACCATGCCGTGGATCGTGAGGCGATGCTGCTGCGCATCGATGTCGGGCAAGTGGGAGGAGTGTTGTTGCACGAAGTGGAGCGGAGCCGGCGTGATGGTTCCCGCATAATCCTGAAGCGGAGTGTAGTACGTGATGTGATCGACGCTCATTCTCGCCCCACGGCGCAAGGACTCGCCGCGGAGGTAGGCATCTTTGGCCTGTTCTTCAGGCTTGGCCGACTGGCCTCTCGCGGCCCATTCCGCGCCTGCACCTGCGCCTGCAGCCACGCCGGCCAGTGCAGCAGCGTGTTTCAGGAACCGCCTGCGACCAGATCCATTGGAATCCATGACTGCCTCCCGTGATCCCGAATTTCGGAGTTTGAGCTTTGCCTTGGCCTGAATGTCTTGGCCTGAATGTCTTTGCCAATTAGCTTTATAGTGTTCGGTAAAAACGTCAGCGTGTCAATCGAACCCTTCCTCACCTTCCTCACCTTTTCCTCACCGTCAGGGCGCCGAGGGGTTAACGCGTTTTTTTTGATTGACGGAGCGAAAGGTTCTCGCCGGGGGCGGAACGGGCTGATTCTCTGGGACCCCACCGATTCGGGAGGGTCTGATGGTAGACTTGTCGGCCTTTTCGGCCAAGCCGCGGCTGCGCTCGCTGCTCGATCACTTTTCGAAGATCAAAGATAGGAGGCGAGCCTGGAAGGTCGCCTATCCGTTGTGCGAGGTGTTGTTCCTGGTGGTGTGCGGGACGATCGCAAGCGGCGACGGCTACGGCGATATCGCCGATTGGGGCGAGGCGCATCTGTCTTTCTGCGGGGCTTTGCCGAGTTCCACTACGGCATTCCCTGTGCCGATCGGCTGCGCACGGTGATGAATTGCATCGACCTGGACCTGCTCATGGCCTGCTTTTCGTCCTGGGTCGCGAGGAGGCAAGGAGACAAGGGGTAACGTCAATTGTTCTGTGTCAGCAGGAAGGGGGTGCTGACGCCCTGTGACTTGTTTTCGTGTGTGAAGACAGCGAACAGGATGCGATCCATGGATGTCCTGTCTTGGAAGGTTCCCATGGGTCGGGTCCGTCGTCGTACTTCGCGGAAGCGTCGTTCGATCGCATTGGTGGTTCGTACCTTGCGGCGTTGGCCCTCCGATTTGTATCGGAAGCAGGTGAGCAGTTCATCGAGATCGTTGCGCAAGCAGGCGACGGCGGCCGGATATTTGGCTTCGAAGCGGTTTGCGAACTTGCGTGCGGCGGCGCGGGCAGCCGGAGCATTGGCGGCATTCATGATCTTGTGCAGAGCGCGCTTGATGGCCGGCTGATCGGCCCTTTTGACCTTGTCGAGGACGTTTCGGATCTTGTGCGCCCAGCAGCGTTGGACGGCGATGCCGGGGAAGATCATGGGCAGGGCTGCCAACAGGCCCGCGCCGCCGTCGACGCAGATCATCTCGAGCCCTTCGCCGGTGAGCCCGCGGCGGTAGAGATCGGCCAGGAACTTCTCCCATTCGGCGGCGCTTTCGCTCGCCGCCAGGCGGAAGTCGATGATCTCCTTCTTGCCGTCGTGGCGCAGCCCCAAAGCCACGAGAACCGGCCTGCGCAGGGCGCCGGCGCCGGTCTTGCGGGAGAGCACGACACCATCGAGCATCAGCGCTTGGTAGCGGTTCTGCAGCGGCCGACGATGGAAGGCGGCCACCGCGGCATCGAGCGTCTTGGCAACCTGGCTCACCGTACTGGGGCTCACCGAGCGCCCGAGCAGGGCAAGCAGCGTCTCGCCCACCTTGCGTGTCGATAAGCCGAGCACGAAGCCGGCCAGGATGACCCGGTCGACCTCCCGCGTGCGCCGCGCATAGGCGCGAACAACCTCGGTCGGGCTGTAGCGGCGGGTCCTGGGGACCTCGAGCTCGATGTCACCAAGCTCGGTCAGAAGATGCCGCCGATAATAGCCATTGCGGCGATCGGCAGCGTCGTCGGCCTGGAGTTGGTCGAGATAGCGGTCGACCGCCGCGGCCATTTGGTCTTCGATGATCTCCTCCAAGGCTTGCCGGCCGAGGGGACGATAACCCTCGCCCCACTCCAAGCCGTCCGTCTGCATCGCCTTCACGACTTCAAACGCCATCGGTAAACTCGTAATTGTCGCAGCTCGCTGTGACATGGGGGTGCTCCGTTGTGTGCTTGGCAGCCACAGTTGGAGTACCCCTTCCTCGCCTGACACAGAATTCCTTACGTCACCGAGCAAGGCGCTCGATTGACACGCTGACGTTTTTACCGAACACTATAAAGCCAATTGGCGAAGACCTTCGGGCCAAGACATTCGGGCCAAGGCGAAGCTCAAACTCGGAAATTCGGGCGATCACGGGAGGCAATCATGGAGTTCCAATGGATCTGGTCGCAGGCGGTTCCTGAAACACGCTGCTGCACTGGCCGGCGTGGCTGCAGGCGCAGGTGCAGGCGCGGAATGGGCCGCGAGAGGCCAGACGGCCAAGCCTGGAGAACAGGCCAAAGATGCTCCCAGCTCCGGCGAGAGCTTGCGCCGTGGGGCGAGAATGAGCGTCGATCACATCACTTATTACACGCCGCTGCAGGATTATGGGGGAATCATCACCCCGGCCCCGCTCCACTTCGTGCAACAACACTCCTCCCATTTCCCCGAAATCGATGCGAAGGAGCATCGCCTCACGATCCACGGCATGGTGGATCGTCCCCTGAGTTTCAGCATGGACGAACTGAAGAGCCTGCCTTCGGTATCCCGGGTTCATTTCGTGGAGTGCCATGGCAACAGCTCTCCCATGATCCATAACGCCGGCAATCCGAACATGGGGTTGCCGGTCCAGTATATTCACGGGATGGCCAGCTGCAGCGAATGGACCGGAGTGCCGCTTTCGGTGTTGTTGAACATGGCCGGCGTGAAAAAAGAGGCGAGCTGGCTGGTTTACGAAGGGGCGGACCCCGGCAAGTTCACTCACACGGTTCCGCTGGCAAAGGCCATGGACGACGTTTTCGTGGCCTACGGCCAGAATGGCGAGCCGGTGCGTCGTGAGCAGGGTTACCCGATCCGCATGATCGTCCCCGGCTGGGAAGGCCCCCACAACGTGAAGTACCTGAGCCATATCAAGGTGGTGGACCAGCCCTACCACACCTGGAATGAAAGCATGAATCATTCCGTCGTGAGAGCCGATATCGGCGACAAAGCGCGCTGGTATCATTTCGAGTGGGGGCCGAAATCGGTGATCACGCGGCCTTCGGCCGGACTGGAAATCCCCGGTCGGGGCTATGTCCAGATTACCGGCTTGGCGTGGTCCGGTGGGGGCAAGGTCGCCAAGGTCGATGTATCCACCGACGGCGGCCGGAGCTGGAAGGAAGCAAGGCTTCAGACGCCGGTGCATACGAAGGCCCATACCCGGTTCAATTTTGACTGGGCCTGGAACGGAGACGAGGCGCTGCTGTTGTCTCGCTGCACGGACGAACGGGGTGAAGTTCAGCCGTCACGTGGCGGAGTTGTATAAACACTGGGGCATCAGCGAAGCGGAGTGCGCAAAAAGCCGGCCCGCGCCATTCATTTCAACGCCATGCAACCCTGGAGAGTGGCCCGCGACGGGAGTGTGTACGATGCGATGTTCGCTTAATCTGCTCGTGCCGGCGATGATGCTGGCAGCCTCCGTGGCGGCGCTGGCGCAGTCGCCGACGCCCCAGTTCAATGTGGGCAAGCCCCTGAGCCAGGAGGAAATCCAGCGCTTCGACTTCATGATCGGCCCGCAGGGACAGCAACTTCCTGCCGGGAGCGGCACCGCCAAGGAAGGCGCGGTGATCTTTGCGAAGCGGTGCGAGGTATGCCACGGGAAGAATGGGGAACGGGGGGTGCTCCGGCGTCTGGTGTTGGGCAGTCCCGGCAAGCCTTTTCGCGGCCCTTTCAAAGCCGAGGAAAAGGACAGTGTAGCCTACTACCCGTATGCGACGATCGCGTGGGACTATATCAACCGCGCGATGCCGGTTCCCAAGCCGGGGTCGCTCACCCATGACGAAGTCTACGCGCTGGTCGCATTCCTGCTCTATCGGAACGGGATCATCCAGGAGACCGACGTCATGGACGCCAAGAGCCTGCCGAAGGT
This sequence comes from uncultured Alphaproteobacteria bacterium, assembly GCA_963795865.1. Taxonomy (GTDB): domain Bacteria; phylum Pseudomonadota; class Alphaproteobacteria; order Rhizobiales; family Xanthobacteraceae; genus JAJPKK01. The sequence goes on along the minus strand of CAWCJX010000018.1, from coordinate 36,149 downwards.
CGAAATGCCGAACCGGAACGGCTTCGTTCCGGCCGTGCCGGTGTATCCTCCGGACCCCACGAAACCCAATTGGTTCTGAGCGCGAGCGGCCGTGGGGATCGGGCTCACGAGATGACAGACTTTTCATCGTCCACGAAATCGATGTCGTGGACGATGAAGTGTGCCATCGTCGCGCAGCCGGCTTGGTAGCCGGCAAAGTTGAACATGCGTCGCCAAGGACTATTTTCGGAAGCTCACGGCGCTCGCAAGCGCTGCCCGCACCGCCCGGCTGACCTTGTGGCGGCGCGCGGGTTGGTTGCTAGGTGCGTTCGACGCGGCCAACAGCAGCCGGAAGAGCGATCATGAGCAAGCGGATCTTAACCGTCGCCGCCGCCGTGCTCGCCGCCGGGATTGGCGGCTTTGCAGCCTTCCTCGCCGCAAAGCCGCCGGCGGATGCGCATCACGTGTCTTCGCCCGACCAAGCGGTCTGGACCGAAATCTCGTGGCCGTTCCCCGTCGACCAGTGGGGAGGCGGGTGGGCTTTTCAATGCAAGGCGGCCGATTGCGGCATTGACGTCAATCTCTATCTGCGGCCGAAAATCGGCTTCTGCAATTGTCAAACCGGAGTGGCCGACGACGAGGAACTCGATCGCGTCGGCGACGTCGACCTCTATCGGCAGCGAAAGGTCGGCGCGCGGCCCCGGCCGGCCCATCACGGTGCACGCGATGAAAGGCCGCAGTCGCGGCTATGCGGTCGGCGCCCCATCGGCGAAATCGGTGCTGTCGCTCGCCTTCAACAGCCGTTGCGATGTGGTCGTCGCGACCGTCGTCGCCGGCGGTGATCCGGTCGCGCAAGAACAGGCCGTGCTCGAATTCCTCAACGGCGATTTGGTGCTTGAACGGGTCGAAGTGGTGCTCGGGCTTTAGGATTCGTCCGCCAACAATCGATCCGGTTTTCGTCCCCTCCCCGCTTGCGGGAGAGGGGGTAGAAAGCCGCTATCCCTCCAGCACCGCCTTCACCCGCGCCGGCGTCAGCGGCAGGTCGCGCAGGCGTTTGCCGGTCGCGGCCGCGAAGGCATTGGCGATCGCGGCGACGGTCGGCCCATGCGCGGCCTCGCCGGCGCCGAGCGATCTCTCCTCCGGCCGATCGATCAGCTCGATCTCGACCACGGGAACCTCCGGCATGGTGAGGATCGGATAGCTGTCCCAGTCACGCGACCTTGATGCTCGGCCGCGTCGAATTTGACTTCCTCCTTCAGCGTCCAGCTCGTGGACTGGACGATGCCGCCCTCGATCTGGTTCGCGAGGCCGTCCGGATTGATGATCTGGCCGGCATCGGCCGCGGCGTAGACGCGCGGCACCGCGACGTGTCCGCTCGCGCGGTCGATTTCGACATCGGCGATCACCGCCACATAGGTGGCGAGCGTCTTGTACTTGGCAAAGCCGATGCCGCGCCCCTTGCTGCCGTCGCCGCGCTGCGCCCGGCTTCCAACCCGCCTTCTTCGCCACCGCCTCGATAACGGCGCGCGCGCGCGGCGTCCTCGAGATGCGCGAGGCGGAACGCGACCGGATCGGCACTGGCGAGCGAGCGCCAGTTCGTCCATGAAGGATTCCGTCGCGAACACGTTGGCATAGGCGCCGAGCGTGCGCAGCGCCGACACCCGCAGCGGCATATCCTTGATGAAGTGATTGACGATGCGCTGGCGCGGGAAGTCATAGAGCGGCACCGCGTTGCGGTCGCCGCCGCCGGCCGGCAGCGGCATCATGCGGGGCGGGGCCGGACTGCTGCGGCTCGGCGAGATACCAGCTCGCGAGGAGATTGTCGCCGCCCGGTTCGCTCGGCCGCGTCGAGTGGGTGTTGCTCCACAGCTCGTAATTCCAGTCGGCGATGCGGCCGGCCGGCGACAGCGCCGCCCGCACCTTCATCACCATGGCGGGCCCGAACGGCTCCCACAGAACTCGTCGTCCGCGCATCCACTGCACCCGCACCGGCCGGCCGGCCGCGCGCCCGCGCCAGCAGCGCCGCGTCGAGCGCCGACGTCGTCGCGCCGCATTGTGGCCGTAGCAGCCCGCACCTTCGGCGTGGATGCAGCGGATGTTCTCCGCCGGCATTTTCAGCGCCATGGCGAGATTGCCGCGCAGCGGGAAGACACCCTGGCTGTGGGTCCAGACCGTCATCTTGCCGTCGCTCGAGCTGGGCGACCGCGCAGGACGGCCCGATCGACGCATGGGCCATGTAGGGCTTGCGATAGGTCGCCTCGACGAATTTCACGCCCTCGGACAGCGCCGCCTGCTTCTCGCTCATGACCTTGTCCTCGGTCGGCAAGCGCCAGCAGATGATCGTAGATGTGTGCCTGGTCCGGGAGCGGCGGCCCCGCCGTCCATCTCGCGCTCTCGGCAAGCGCCACGCTCGCTTTGATCGCCTGCTCCTCGCGCTCGGCGATCACGCCGAGGAAGCTGCCGTCGCGCACCACCGCGACCACGCCCGGCATCGCCTTGACCCGCGCCTCGAATCCTTCGAGCTTCGCGCGGTCGCCCGACAGCCGCACGCTCCGACTGTGCAGCATTTCCCGTTCGGCAATCATGCCGAGAAAGCTGCCGTCGCGCACCGCCGGGACCCCGTCCGGCGTCGCCTCGATCCGCACCTCGTCGATCCTTCGAGCTTGGCTCCGTAGCACGGCGGTCGCACGACGCGGCCGTGCAGCATGCCGGGCAGCCGCAGGTCCTGCACATAGGCGATGCCGCCGGTGACCTTTGCCGGAATGTCGCGCCGCGCGATCGGCTGGCCGACGATCCGGTGCGCCGGAGCGGCGGCTTCGGCCGCACCTGCGCCGTCGACCTCGCGATGCAGATCGGCCGTCGGCGGCGAGCTCCGCCATAGCTGACCTTGCGCCCGTCCGGCGCGGCGATCGACCCCGTCGGCCACGCGTGAGCGCTGCCGGCATCGACGCCGAGGCGCTTTGCGGCGAGCTCGACCAGGATTGCGCGGACCTCGGCGCCGGCGAGCCGCAGCGCCAGTGCCGCCGTATCTCGATCGACTGGCTGCCGGCGGTGACGCCTTCGTTCGGCGTCTTCTCGGTGTCGCCCGAAATCATGCTGCACGCGCGCCGAGCGGCAGGTCGAGCTCCTCCGCCGCGATCTGCGCCAGCGCCGTCACGATGCCCTGGCCGAGCTCGACCTTGCCGGTGCAGACCGTGGCGGTGCCGTCGGCTGCGATGCGAATCCAGGCGTCGAGCATGCGGTTGTCGGCGAGGCTGCCGGGGAGCCGCGCCGGCTGCTGCGCGAGCGCGAGCCGCGGAGCGAAGCGTGAAGGCGACCATGATGCCGCCGAGCGCCGGCGGCGAAGTCGCGCCGGTGAGATCGCGTTCATCAGATCCTCCCGCATCGTCTGCGCCGCCCGCAAGCACCGCGCGGACGATGCGGTTGTGGGTGCCGCAGCGGCACAGATTGCCGGCGAGGCCCTGCGCGCACCTCGCGCCTCGCTCGGATGCGGATTGCGGTCGAGCAGCGCCTTCGCCGACATGATCATGCCGGTGATGCAGTAGCCGCACTGCGCCGCCTGCTCCGCCATGAACGCCGCCTGCAGCGGATGCGGCTTGCTCGATCGTGCCGAGGCCTCGAGCGTGGTGATCTCGGATCGGCCGAGCGTGCCGATCGGTGTCACGCAGGAGCGCACCGGCTTGCCGTCGACCAGCACCGTGCAGGCGCCGCATTGGGCGAGCCCGCAGCCGAACTTGGCGGCGTTGAGACCGAGATCGTTGCGCAGCACGTAGAGCAGCGGCGTATCCGGCTCGGCCGGCACACTGTGCATCGCGCCATTCACCTTGATGTTGATGGCCATAACTGGAGACTCCCGACCGGGCGCCGTGGGGGCACCGCCGCATCTTGCTCCGTCTCTCCAGCCGCGTCGAGTGCCCAATTCGACCCGTCGCGCGTCGATGGTTCACAGCGAAGCCAAAGGGCGGCCGAAGGTCACGCCATGGCGCGTTTGCGGGCAAAACCTCACGGCGCCCGCAAGCACTTCGGACCCGCCTCCTTCGCCAGCGCACGCATGTCCCCCTCCGCCGGGTGCGGACATGGCCGGTTGACGGGAGCGAGGGCGAGAATTTATCGCCCGGCCGCAGACGCGCGCCACTGGACCAACGCCCCATTGGTGGTGCGGATCATCTTCCACCCTTCGGCAAGCCGCCTCGCGATGGCCTGCCCGCTCAGGGCAGTAATCCCGCATGCCACATTGTGCGCAAGGCAGGCCCTCAGGATCGTCTGGAAGGCTTGCTCCACTTCGGGCGCGTTGCTGTCGACTCCCAGATATTGGTGGAGATCGCCGCCCGCGCCCACGAAGATCGCGCCGACGCCCGGCACCGCCGCGATCGCGTCGGCGTTCTTCAAGCCTTCGGCCGTTTCGATCATCATGATGGCCAACAGGTCGCCGTCGGGATTGAGCGGCCACAGGTCCGCCCGCCGCTCGTACTCCGCGTCCGGAACGCCCCACCACCACACGGCGACTCCCGGCGCGTAGCCGCGCAATCCCGGCGGGTCGGGATACTTGGACGTCTTTCGCTGCGGGTAGCGCATGTTCCGCACCGCCAGCAGCGCCTGCTCCGCATTGTCGATGCCGTTGAAAATCACGCCCATCAGGCCGATGTCGAGCGCCTGTTTCACGAACCACTGCGCCTGTTCGCGGCCATAGGGAGGAAAGCGCGCGAATATCGCCACGTTCGGCTGGGCGTTGCCCTTCTTGAGGATGGTGGCCTTGTCGATCATGCCGACCGAGAACTGTTGCAGCCCGGCAAAGTCCATCGGGGCGTGCTCCATCTCCAGGTACACATAGTCGATATCGGCGCGGGCCAGGGTGCGGGCGTTCTGAAGCGACAGATCGCCGGTCTGGAAGCCGATGAACGGCTTGCCGGCGGCGAGCTTCTCGATCACCGGGTTGAGATGCTTCACCGCCTCCTGAGCGGACAGCGTGCCGGTCAGCGCGAGCATGCCGGCCGCCAGCGATGCGGCCCGCAAGTACGTGGTGCGAATGGCTTCGGCCATGTCTTTCTCCTCGATGCTATGGAACGGAATCGCCGCGGTCCTGTATCGGCGTTCTCAGACGTCGAGACATCGTACCGGCATGCCCATCGTCCGAATCCGATCGGCCCGCAGTGCGCTCCGGGCCGAAGGAATTCCTGAAACGCTCAGCAAAGGAAACGCCCGCTCAAGGCCTCGATGACACCGTCGTCGCCGCCAGACCCAGCGCCTTTGCCGGGTTTTCCTTGAACATCAGGTCGAGCTCCCTGTCGGTGAAGCCGTGGGCCCGCATCGCCTCCGCGAAGGCGCCTATGCCGGCGAGCCCGCCATATTCCTTGGGGGCATCGACCTTGGTCCAGAATTCCGAAATGAAGCAGAACTCGGGGCCGACGGCGCGGATCGCATCCATGCGCCCGTCCTCGAGCGTATTCCTGTAGTCGAACTCGATGAATGCCCCGAGCTTGGCGGCTTCCTTCATCTGCTCCACGGTCATCTTTCCGGCGAGGTCGAAGGCATGGGTGGCGATCATGTGCTGCACGCCCTGACGTTTTGCTTCGCGAAAGACCATCAAGGCCTCCTCGGCCAGGATGTGGCCCGAGGCGATCACCAGTCCGTGCTTCGCGACGATCGCGATCACTTCCTTCACCCCGGGCAGCAGTTCGCCGTTGCGCGACACCGCCACGAAGGGCCCGTCCGGAGTCTTCGACGCCCGCACCTCTTTCGCCGTATCTCCGGCCGGCATCCAGACGATGCGTCCGGGCTCTCCCTTGATGCGCGTCGCCATGAACTCCACGCCCGCCGGATTGACCCCGCCATTGGGGAGGTTCAAGACAAAGCCGCCATAGAGTTCCAGGCCCGGCACTTCGGGGCGAAGGTGGTAGGCCAGCGGCGCGGTCGGTTCGTTATGGTCTTTGATGACGAGTGCGCGCATGCCGCGCTCGCGCGCCACCCGCACGTCCGCGATGCCGGCCTGCCCGTTGAGCGCGCCGGGCGTCCAGGGATCCATGTGAAAGTGCAGGTCGATCGCTCCCTTGAGCAGGCGAGCGCCATCGGCTTCGCGACTCGACTGGGCGGCTCCAACCAAGGGATTTGCCAGGAGGGCGGTCACGCCCGCGGCCAGAGCGATACCCAAACTGCGACGGTTCCACGTGCCGCTCATTGCAAAATCCTCCCAGGTTTGTGGCTGTGTCCCAAGCGCCTTGCTTCGGCTTATTGATCAATCCACGTTACACCCCCTGCCGGGCAGGCGAAAGGGCGCGCGCCTGTGCCGGGCTGGTGCCTGCGCGCGCCCGGCGTGAGATCGGGCTGCCCCGATCAGCGAAAGCATCCGCTCACGTGATGCACGGCCGAGTTTCAATGGCCCTTGGCATTGAACGCGACCACCGACATTGCCCGCACGTCGCGCTTGGCCACCATGTCGGCGGTCGTGGCGGCGAATTTCTTGAAATGGTCGGTCGCGCGGTGGGCATTCAGCGCGGCTTCGTTGTCATAGACCTCGTAGAGAAACACATGGTTGGGGTCCTTGGCCAGCACGGTGATATTGAATTCGTGGCAGCCCGGTTCCTTCACCGCCGCCGCGCCGTTCTCCTTGACCGCCTCGATGAACTTCGCCATGTCGCCCGGCTTTATGTCGAGGTCGACCGCGTTGACATAGACGCCGCCGGCCTGGGCGGCCGCCTCGCGGCCCGGCAGGGCGAACAGCGCGGCCCCTGCAAGCAAGAGTGCAGCGGCGGCAGCGGACAGGTACACCGATTTGCTCATGTGAAGTTCCTCCATCGGCCGAGGTCGATTCGGAAGCGTTGGTCGGCCTCCAACGCGGCGCGGCGCCGACAGCACCAGCTTGGATGGGACCTTACCCGACCAGCCCCTGCCCTGCCATCCCGTCGCCCCGATGCCGCACGCGCAGATGTCGTCGCACGGTCGACCGCCGCGCCGAAAATGAAGTAGATTGCAGGCGAAACCTGCCCGTGAGGCATCGTGACATGAGAAATTGCAATTTCGTCGGCGCCGTCTTGCTCGTCATCGCCTGCGCCGGCGGCCCGGCCGCCGACGCCCAGACCTATCCCGCACGTCCCATCACCATGGTGGTGCCGTTCGCGGCCGGAGGGCCGACCGACACCATCACCCGCATCGTCGCCGAGCGCATGCGGGCGGCGCTCGGCCAGACCGTCATCGTCGAGAATGTGACCGGGGCGGACGGCGTCATCGGCGTCGGCCGGGTCGCGCGCGCGGCCCCCGACGGTTACACGCTGAGCATCGGCCAATGGAGCACCCATGTGCTCAATGGCGCGGCCTACGCCCTTCCCTACGACCTCCTGAAGGATTTCGAGCCGGTCGCGCTGATCGCCACCAATCCCGAGGTGATCGTCTCCAACACCGCAATCCCCGCGAAGGATCTCCGGGAGTTGATCGCCTGGCTCAAGCCGAACCAGGGCAAAGTGTCGGTGGGGATGGCTTCCATGTCCCATCGCGTCGCCGCGGTCTACTTCCAGAACACCACCGGCGCCCGCTTCCTGTTCGTCCCCTATCGCGGGGCCGGTCCGGCGATGCAGGACCTGGTGGCGCGCCAGATCGACATGATGTTCGACCAGGCCGCCAATTCGCTGCCGCAGCTGCGCAACCGCACCATCAAGGCCTATGCCGTCACCGCCAAAGAGCGCCTTGCCTCGGCGCCGGACATTCCGACCGTGGACGAGGCCGGCCTGCCGGAATTCTACATCTCGGTATGGACGGCGCTGTGGGCGCCCGCCGGAACGCCCGGGCCGGTCATCGCAAAGCTCAACGCGGCCGTGGTCGAGGCCCTCGCCAATCCCGCGGCACGTGCCCGCCTCGCCGACCTCGGCCAGGACATTCCGCCCCGCGACCAGCAGACGCCGGCCGCGCTCGGCGCACTGCAGAAGGCGGAGATCGCAAAATGGTGGCCGATCATCAAGGCCGCGAACATCCGGCCGGAATGACCGAACGCCGCGCGCGATCGGGGGGAACCTGGGATGGCGCAGATAAGTCCGATGTCACTGCTGGCGGCGGCGCTGCTGCTCGGCGCGACCTCCCTCGCCGCCGACGGCGCCGCGGCGGCCGATCCGAACACGCTGTGGAACATCATCCACGGCAAATGCGTCCCCGACCGGCTGCGCACCGGCGCTCCCGACCCCTGCGCCGCCGTCCATATCCGCCACGGCGTCAGGAGCGGATATGCCGTGTTGAAGGACATCAGGGGACCGGCGCAGTACCTTCTCATCCCGACATCGCGAATCTCCGGCATCGACAGCCCCGCCGTCCTGGCGCCGAATGCGCAAAACTATTTTTCGCAAGCCTGGCGGCAGCGCCGGTTGGTCGAACGCCGCCTGCACCGCGCGCTGCCTCCCGAAGACACCAGCCTCGCCGTAAACTCCGCCGAGGGACGCTCGCAGAACCAGCTTCATATCCACATCGATTGCGTACGTTCCGACGTGCGAGACAGCCTGCAGCGGCAACAGGCAGGGATCGGCCGGCAGTGGAAGCCGCTTCCAGTGAGAACTCCTCGGCCATCGCTACCTCGCCATGCGCGTAGAGGGCGACCGTCTCGATGCCGACCCCTTCAAGCTGCTGGCGTCGCGCCTGCCGGGCGCGCGCGCCCGCATGGGGAAATACTCGCTGGTCGTGGTCGGGGAAAAATCAGCCCGGCGCCGCAGCGGCTTCCTCATTCTGGCGGCGCGTGCGGACGGCGCCGGCGGCGGCGCGAGCGGCGAAGAGCTGCAGGATCACGCCTGCTCCGTTGCGAGGGAACGGTGATCCGTCTGGCTCAATCCGGAGGTCGATATTCTGCCCGCCCTTCGTGAACGCCCGGCTCCGTCCCGATCCCGCCACCGCGCCGCCGAGGCCATCGGGTCCGCCGTTCCGCCGCGTCGGCATACGGCATAATCCGCGCCGGCCCGGCCTATGAAAGCGGCTGCGAACCAATTAAATCAAGGCTGGTTTTTTCATTCAGTCCGGTGAAGAGCATGCGCACAGAACAGGCCGTTCCCGTCCGTCTCGCCGACTATCGCCCGCCGGACTGGCTGGTGGAGACGGTCCACCTCGATGTCGCGCTCGACCCCACGCGCACCCGGGTGCGCGCCAGGCTCAAGCTCAGGCCCAATCCGCAGGCCGCGGCGCCGGCCGCCGTCGTGCTCGACGGCGACGAATTGGTGCTGCGTTCGGTCGCCCTCGACGGCGAGGCGCTGGCTGCGGACGCCTTCGTCGCGACGCCCGAACGTCTCACCGTCCTGCAGCCGCCCAACCGGCCCTTCGTGCTGGAGATCGAGACCGAGCTCGACCCTTCCGCCAACACCAAGCTGATGGGCCTCTACCGCTCGGGCGAGGCCTATACGACCCAATGCGAGGCGGAAGGGTTCCGTCGCATCACCTATTTCCCCGACCGGCCCGACGTCATGGCGGTGTTCACCACGCGGATCGAGGCGGACAAGGCGCAGGCGCCGGTGCTGCTGGCCAACGGCAATCTGGTCGAGGCCGGCGATATCCCGGGCACCGCGCGGCACTATGCGGTGTGGCACGATCCGTTCCCCAAGCCGAGCTACCTGTTCGCGCTGGTCGGCGGCGTGTTGGGCGTGGTGAAGGACAGCTTCATCACCATGTCCGGCCGCAAGGTCGCGCTCGAGATCTTCGTCGAGCCCGGCAAGGAGAGCCGCGCCGGCTATGCCATGGGTGCGCTCAAGCGCGCCATGCGGTGGGACGAGCAGGCGTTCGGGCGCGAATACGATCTCGACATCTTCATGATCGTCGCGGTGTCCTTCTTCAACATGGGCGCGATGGAGAACAAGGGCCTCAACATCTTCAACGACAAGAACGTGCTGGCCTCGACAGGAGACCGCGACCGACGCCGATTTCAACAGCGTCGAGGCGATCATCGCCCACGAATATTTCCACAACTGGACCGGCAACCGGATCACCTGCCGCGACTGGTTCCAGCTCTGCCTCAAGGAAGGCCTGACCGTGTTCCGCGATCAGGAATTCACCTCCGACATCCGCTCGCGCCCGGTCAAGCGCATCGCCGACGTGCGGGCGCTGCGCGGCCATCAGTTCGTCGAGGATGCCGGCCCGCTCGCTCATTCGGTGCGGCCCGAGGTCTATCGCGAGATCAGCAATTTCTACACCTCGACCATCTACGAGAAGGGCGCCGAGGTGGTGCGGATGCTCAAGACCCTGCTCGGGCCGGACCAGTTCCGCGCCGGCATGGACCTGTATTTCGAGCGCCATGACGGCCGCGCCGCCACCGTCGACGAGTTCGTCGACTGTTTCGCCGACGCCGCCGATTACGACCTCACCCAGTTCATGCGCTGGTACCGCCAGGCCGGCACTCCGGAGATCGTGGTCGAGGCCCACCACGATGCCGCGGCCAAGACCTGCACGCTGGAAATCACCCAGGTGCTGCCGCCGACGCCGGGACAGCCGGTGAAGGAGCCCATGGTGATCCCGCTGGCGATCGGCTTCCTCGGGCCCGACGGCCGCGACCGTCCGGTGACGCTCGCGGGCGGCCCGACGCTCGAGCGCGGCGTCATCACGCTGACGAAGGCGAAGCAGACCTTCGTGTTCGGCGGCCTCGACGAGCGTCCGGTGATGTCGCTCAATCGCGGCTTCTCGGCCCCGGTCAAGCTGACGGCCAATCTGCGTGACGGCGACCTCGCCTTCCTCGCCGCCCATGACAGCGACAGCTTCAACCGCTGGCAGGCGGTGCAGACGCTCGCGACCGCCCTCCTCATCGAGAACGTCGCGGCGCACCGGCGCGGCAGCGCCCAAGCGCGGCGCCGACGAGCTGATCGTCGCGCTGGCGGCGATCCTGCGAGGATCACGAGCCTCGACCCCGCCTACGTGGCCCAGGCGATGGCGCTGCCGACCGAGGGCGATATCTCCCGCGAGATCGGCAGCGACGTCGATCCCGACGCCATCTTCGCCGTGCGCCGCGACTTGCGCGCCGCCGTCGGCCGTGCCCTCGCGGGCGCGCTCGAAGCCACCTATCGCCGCATGACCGACACCGGGCCCTACAGTCCCGATGCGGCGAGCGCCGGGCGCCGGGCGCTGAAGAACCTCGCGCTCGACCTCTTCGCCGCCGGCGATCCCGGTCCCGGGGTCGAGCGCGCCGCCGGACAATATCGCGACGCCGACAACATGACCGACCGCATGGCGGCGCTCGCCGTGCTGTCGCTTCACGCGGTGCCGGAACGCCAGCGGGCGCTCGACGATTTCTACCGCCGCTATGACGGCGAGCCCCTGATCATCGACAAATGGTTCGCCCTCCAGGCGGCGATCCCCGAGCCGGAAACGCTCGACCGGGTGCGCGCGCTTACCGCCCATCCCGCCTTCTCGCTCGCCAATCCCAACCGCGTCCGCGCGCTGATCGGCAATTTCGCGCAAGGCAACCAGACCCAGTTCAATCGCGCCGACGGCGCCGGCTACGCCTTCCACGCCGACACCATGATCGCGCTCGATGCCATCAATCCGCAGGTCGCGGCGCGGCTGATGACGGCGTTCCGCAGCTGGCGCGCCCTCGAACCGGTGCGGCGCGACCACGCCGAGGCCGCGCTCGAGCGCGTCGCCGCGGCCCCCGCCCTGTCGCGCGACATCAACGACATCGTGGTGCGCTCGCTCGGCACCGGCTGAAAACACCGTGTCATGAGCGCGGATTTGCGGTGCCAAAATCTGTCGAGGCCCTTGTCGCGACTCGATAAAACGGTGTGGGCAACCCTCAAAAGCACTGCCGAATCGCGAGTTCTCGCCGGTCGGCCCGGTAATAATTATTTTACGATTGGGATTCGCCGAACTCTCGACAAAGATTCGCGATTCAATTCTTATACTGACGATTCGGGGTGTGATGGGGGACATCCGACCCGGCAAAATTTGGCCTCGGGGGCACAGCGATGGCGCCGGCTCAAGTTGCGCGCGCGTCGACGAATACGGATTCGATCAAGGGCCTGGCTCAATCGCTCGCTAAGCCGGCCTACCGGCGACTGCTCGTTGCCGAGCCTGCATTGCGGCGGGCGGTTCCGCTGCTGATCATCACGTTTCTGTTCACCATGGCGGTCGGCACCGGCGTGCAGGTGCTCGACCATCGCCGCGAGGCGGCCGCCGGCGCCGTCGACGAGATCGAGCTGTTCGCCGACTACCTGGCGAGCCGGCTCGACGGCGAGGCGGCAAAGCCGAAGAACCTGCGCCACGGCGCCGCGGGAGATCGTGGCCCAGGCCATCGAGCGTCGCGGCGGCGGCAGCCGCACCGTCCTGGTCGCGGATGCCAAAGGCATCGTCACCGTCGCCGAGCCGGCGCACGGCGCGGTCGGACGTCCGCTCCTCGACGTGCTCGGCCCCGACCAGCCCTTCACGACGTTCGGCGCCACGCGCCGGCGCGCTCGAAACGGCGCTGTCCGACGGCACCACCGCGATCGTCACGGTGCGCGACCTGCGATCGCCGCCGGGCCAGGTCGCCGTCATCGATCCGAAGCCGCAGGCCATCTCGGCGTGGCGCTCCGACACCGCATTGGCGGTGACGCTGTCCGCCACCACCGGCTTCGTCGTTCTCATCCTCGGCTTCGCCTTTCACTGGCAATCGACCCGTGCGCGCGAAGCCGACGTCATCCACGAGACGGTGCGCCGGCGCGTCGACACCGCGCTCAACCGCGGCCGCTGCGGCCTGTGGGACTGGGACCTCGCGCGCGGCCGGGTGTTCTGGTCGCATTCCATGTTCGCGATCCTCGGCCAGGAGCCGCGCGACCAGCTGCTCGACTTCGGCGAGCTCAACGCCCTGGTGCATCCCGACGACGTTTCGCTCTACGAACTCGCGACCCAGATCGCGGAAGGCAGGACCCAGTCGATCGACCGCGCCTTCCGCATGCGCCACGCCGCCGGCCACTGGGTGTGGCTGCGCGCGCGCTGCGAGATCACGCGCCAGCCCGACGAGCCCGGCTTCCATCTGCTCGGCATCGCCGTCGACATCACCGAGCAGAAGGCGATGGCCGAACAGACCGCGGCGGCGGACGTGCGGCTGCGCGATGCCATCGAGACCATCCCGGAAGCCTTCGTGCTGTGGGACGCCGACAACCGGCTGGTGCTGTGCAATTCGAACTTCCAGGCGCTGCACGACCTGCCCGACGAGGCGATCGCCGCCGGCATGCCCTATGACGAGATCGTCGCCGCCGGCCGCAAGCCGCAGGTCCGTACCCAGGCGGCCGGCGAGCGCGCCGCCGGCGACGACGCCAGCGATCCCGGCGCCCGCACCTTCGAGGCCCAGCTCGACGACGGACGCTGGCTGCACATCAGCGAGCGGCGCACCAAGGACGGCGGCTATGTTTCGGTCGGCACCGACATCACCACCATCAAGCGCCACGAGGCCCGCCTGATCGACAGCGAGCAGCGCCTGATCGCGACCGTCGCCGATCTGCGCAGCTCCCAGCAGGCGCTCGAATTCCAGGCCCGGCAGCTCGCCGACCTCGCGGAGAAATACGGCGAGGAGAAAACCCGCGCCGAGGAAGCCAACCAGGCCAAATCGAAATTCCTCGCCAATATGAGCCACGAGCTGCGCACGCCGCTCAACGCCATCATCGGCTTTTCCGAGATCATGGAAGCGGGCATGTTCGGCCCGCTCGGCGCCGCCAAATACGACGAATACTGCCGCGACATCAGGCGCAGCGGCCAGTTCCTGCTCGAAGTGATCAACGACGTGCTCGACATGTCGAAGATCGAGGCCGGGCGCATCAAGCTGGATTTCGAGGAGGTCGAGATCGAGCAGGTGGTCGCCGATGCCGTGCGCGTCGTGTCCGGCCGCGCCCAGGCCAAGCGCCTCGCGCTGGTGTGCGACGCTCGCGCCCGGCATCAGGCTGCGGGCGGACAAGCGCGCCGTCAAGCAGATCGCGCTCAACCTGCTTGTCGAATGCGGTGAAGTTCACCCCCGACGGCGGCCGCGTGCGGGTGCGCGCCCGCGCCTGGGGAGGCTCCGTCGCTTTGGTGTTCGAGGACACCGGCATCGGCATCCCGAAGCAGGCGGTGAACAAGCTCGGCCGCCCGTTCGAGCAGGTGGAAAGCCTGCTGACCAAGACGCATCAGGGCTCCGGCCTCGGGCTCGCCATCGCCAAGTCGCTGACCGAGCTGCACGGCGGCGCCATGCGCATCCGCTCCGACGCTCGACAGGGGCACGACCGTGATGCTGCGGTTTCCCGACGCACATCGATGCGCTACTTTCCGCGCCTGCGGACATAGGATGGCCAGGGTTCGCAGGCTCAGGCTCGAGCCTCTTCTCCCTCGCCCCGCTTGCGGGGAGAGGGTCGGGGTGAGGGGGCCTATCCACGATTCTGAGCGTAAAATCTGCTGCTCGAGACTCGCGGACAGGCCCCCTCACCCGGATCGCCACGCGATCCGACCTCTCCCCGCGCGCGGGGAGAGGTAATTCCATCCGTCTCACGATGTGTAAATCCGATAGCCCGCAAGCGGAGAGGGGACGAAAACTGAATCGACTGTTGGCGGACGAGTTCTACGCCGCGAGTTCGATCGTCATGCCGTCCGGATCGGCGATGCGCACCGTTCCCGGCGCGGCCTTGTCGTCCATCTTGATCCCGCGTTCGCGCACGACGCGCGCAGCCGCCTCGACGGTGAAATCCTTGACCGCGATACGGATGTGATCCATGCGCCGACCGGCGGCGGGGCCGGCGTTCGCCGGAGCCGAAACCAATTCGAGCACGGAGTCGCCAATTCCGAACGCCCGCGAACCGCTCGAAGCCGCGGAGCCAATCTCGGTCCCGAACAGCCGGCGGTAAAAGTCGCCGGCACGAGCGAGGTCGACGCAGCGTATGCCGATGCGGCTCATCGACAGCGGCGACAGCGCAGGCCCGACGCGGGCGGGGGGCTGATAGGGCGTGGCGGTCTGGCGCGCCCAGCCGCCGGGCGGCCTCAACTGCATCATCGCGCCGTCGAGGTCACCGAACCAGATATCGCCCGATGATCGCGGCGGCACCGCGATGCCGCCGTCCTGTAATTTCGCCGCCAGCTTCGCTTTCTCGTAATCGCGAATTCCGAGGGAATAGTGATCGAGATCCGGCCGCTCGGGAGCAAATGCCTGAGATATGGCGAGATAGCCGTCGCCGAACTTGATAAAATATCCTTCGCTGGGCGGCGATGACGGCTGGGCCCTGAGCGCCGGATTCCTGAGAACCGGCGTGTCGAACAGCCCCATGTAGAATTCCGCCGTCTTGGCGACGCTCGACACCCGGATATTGACGTGGTCGAGCGAGACCGGTTGCATGATCGCCTGCTCGGCCGCGCCGGCGCTGCGCACCGCCGCCACCGCGCCCAGCATCGCGAGAGCTTCGCGACGCGAGACAAAATCCTTGCGTACTCCCCTTGCGAGGTCCATGGGCCGTTCCTCCCTGGTCAATTCGGGTCTGGAATATCACGCTTCCGCACCGAGGCCAAACCATGTAGCTTTTGCAAAACGGCGAGGCACCGTCGGCAGCATCGACCGCCGGCAGCATCGAAAGCATGGGAGGCACGCATGGGTTTCCGGCGTCTGGCTTGCGTAACGGTTCTGGCGGCGGCACTGTTGACGACGTTCGCCGCCCAAGCCTTCGACGACTCGAAATACCCGGACCTGAAGGGCGAATGGCGTCGCGTCGCCGTGCCGAGCGGCCGCTACCCCGGCGTTCAATTCGATCCGCACAAGCCTTCCGGTCCCGGGCAGCAGGCGCCGCTGACGCCGGAATATCAGGCCATTTTCGAGGCCAATCTGGCCGACCAGGCGCAGGGCGGCCAGGCCGGCGATCCCACCTACAGGTGCCTGTCCCCCGGCATGCCGCGCATCATGGGCCCCTACGGGGAGATGGAAATCGTGGTGATGCCGGACACCACCTACATCCTGATCGACCACATCCACGACAACCGCCGGATCCATACCGACGGGCGCGACTTCCCGGCCAACATGGCGGAAAATCCGCGATTTGCCGGCTATTCGATCGGCCGATGGGTCGACGAGGACGACGACGGCCGCTACGACACGCTCCTCGTCGAGACCCGCGGCATGAAGGGTCCCCGCACCTTCGAGACAACCGGCATTCCGCTGCACGAGGACAACCAAACCATCATCAAGGAGCGGATTTATCTCGACAAGACCAATCCGAACATGCTGCACGACGAAATCACCACCATCGACCATGCGCTGACACGTCCCTGGATCGTCACCAAGGACTACCGCCGCACGCCGAGCAGCCGGCCGATCTGGTGGGATGAAACCGTGTGCGCCGAAAACAATGTGCACGTCAACATCGGCGATGAAGTGTATTTCCTGAGCGGGGAAGGCCTGCTCATGCCGGCCAAGAAAGGCCAGGCGCCGCCGGACCTGAGATATTTCAAATAGGCCGCGCAACCGGTCCGCCGGCCGCCGCGACATCTGACTATTCGTCTCCAGGCAAGGCGGCCGGAAAGCTCTCGCAATTTGAGATGGCGATGCCGATCCCGCCGATCCACCGAACGGGATGGCCGCACGGTGGGCCATGCGCGAGAGAGCGCGGCGCCAGCCGCCACGGGCGGTCCATTGCCAAAGCGGCCGTTTCTCGATTTAAGGGTGACGATGATCGACCTCTCCAATCTGGCGCCCGGCGCGAAGGGCACGGCGCATCTCGTGGTCGGCGTCGAACATACGGCGCCGAGCATCGGCAGCGGGAAGGTGCCGGTACTGGCCACGCCGGTCATGATCAACGTGATCGAGGCGGCCGCGCTCGCGGCGGTCGAGCATCTCCTGCCCGCGGGGCACCAGAGCCTCGGAATACATCTGGACGTGAAGCATTTCGCCGCCACGCCGATCGGAATGCGGGTCGTGGCGACCGCGGAGCTGATTGCGGTCGATGGCCGGATGCTTTCGTTTCGGGTCGAGGCGCGTGACGATCGGGAGCCGATCGGAGGCGGCTCGCACCAACGTGTCGTCGTCAACGTCGCGCGTTTCGATGAACGCATCCAGAAGAAACTCGCCGGCTGGTAGCCGGGTTCGGACGCTGCCCTCTACTCCCTCTCCCGCTTGCGGGCGCTTGCCGGGGGAGGGTTGGGGAGGGGGCTCTCGCAGTGTGCCTTGGTCTTGCCCCCTCCCTGACCCCTACGGGGCGGATACATCTCGGTTGGGCACTCTGCATCGGTGCGGCGGCGCTTCTCCCTCGCCCGCTTGCGGGGAGAGGGGCCTATCCACGATTCTCAGCGAAAAATTTACTGCTCAAACTCGCAGATACGCCCCCCTCACCCGGATCGCTACGCGATCCGACCTCTCCCCGCACGCGGGGAGAGGTAATTCCAAGTCTGTGCCGTGGTCGTGCCCCCCTCCCCTGACCCTCCCCCGCAAGCGGGAGAGGGGGACGAAAAGTCGCAGACTTTTCGGACGACCCTGCTCAAAGCGCTCTACAGCGGCGCCGGGGCGATATTGACCACGTCAGCACTCGGGCCGTTTTTCGGCGCCGGCTTGGTCCAGCGAATATCACCCCTGAGATTGGCGGCGGCAGTCGCTGCCTTGGAGAGCGTGACGCTGAGCTTCTCCTGGTCCTTGGGGGCGCTGCGCGGCAGTTTCCACGTGGCGATCGTGGCCCTGGTCCTGTCGTCGACATGGGTGCCCTGATAGCCGGTGCCGGTCGCCGCCACGACCGTGTCGTCCCAAAACATCGCCTGGGATTTCGCCGCCGTGCCGGCGGCGATGAATTTCTCGATTTTCGCTCTGGTGAGTGTGCTGGCCATCGCCGGTTGCCTTGTTGTTCTTCCGGGGCAGCACCGGGGCAGCGCCGCAGCGTATCCGTTGAAATACTTCAGTCTCCCTAAATATGCGATTTATGACTTCACATTGCAAGAGATTTAGTTGTTATATCCGGCGGCATCTGTTGCCATCCGTCACGTCATTCTCTTGGTAAGGGAGAGGCCGAGAGTTCAATCCTCTCCCGCAGCACCAGTATTTCCCGACAGTTGCGCGTAACTTCCCGATGCGAGAAATCGCGCCGTCCTTCACCCGTCTTTCACGGATGAATGACTCCGGGAGCTGCAGTCGGCACTTGTGTGTGGCCCGTTCGATCCTCGGGCGGCGGCGGGCCTCAGCTCCATCGGGGCGCCGGCATGCAAGTCGCGCCGGCGATCTCTGGCCAGCCGGTGTCTCCTTTTGGGGCGAGATCGCGGCGCAGCGCAATGGTGACTTTCCTCTAAGGGGGGTGTCTTCCGGGCGTGAGCTCATGCTCAACTCCTGAGGGCGCTTTCGGTTCTTTGAAGATGCGGATGCTGAAAGGCCGGCCGGCGATCGCTCCGCCAAGGCCATTTGTGAAGGACAATGGTGTGCAGGTGATGAGGGCATGACCGATCATCTGCTTTAAGGCCTGTTTCGCATTCGCCGAGAGGCCCGCTTGTACATAGGTGAAGCGGGGCTGGCCCAGGATATGGCCGTCGCGCGTGAAGCTGAACCTTATGGTCGTGGCCAGCTCCTGCGGGCTATCGTTGAAGGGAGCACCCGCGAAGCAAGCGCGCACGGCGCCGAATACATCGCGGATGGTATTCAACTTGCGAGGGAGGTGCGCGGGCGCCGAGGAGAGCTTGTTCGAGAGGTCGGAGCGGCCCGAGCCATTGCCGTTCCGATCGTCGGTCTGGGCCATGAAGCCAGGAATCACACCGTGGAACGTAAGCCCATCGTAGAATTTGCGTTTCACCAACGTCTTGATCTGCGTGACATGTTTCGTAGCGAGATCGGGCCTGAGCCTGATCGTCACGTCGCTATCCTTGGTGGTGAGGATGACCGAATTCCGCGGGTCGGGCTTGGCTTGCGCGGAGATCGGATCATGAGCGGCGACGAGGGCGGCGCATAAGGCGAGTGCGAGAGCGATCGTGCGGATCACATTGGGTTTCTTCACGCGGGCCGCGCGAATATTGCGGTGTTCGAAGAGTCGGTCCATGATGGGCCCACACCATTCTTAGCGGAATGCATCCCGGATTGGCTGACGCGGCCGGCCGGATCAGTGCTCGCAAAGAGAAAACCCAAGCTGAAAAGCCGCCGTGCGCCAGCTAGTCACCGTCATCTGACGCACTGGGCATTCGCTCCAACGCTCTATTTATTGAGGTGCGGAGCCGCTCCAGTATAAGCCGGCTCATCGTCAAACGGATGTCGTCCTCTCGACAACCGCAGCCGATATGCGCCTTAGCCTTGTCGTTCGTCAGTGTGACCGAGACGTGTTCAACGGTAAATCCTCTTACTCGATCGCGCATAGTTACCTCTGTCTACTGCGTAAGGCGTTCGACTGTCGCGTGCCCGATAGCAACCTCAGCAGAGGTGCGTCTTGATGAAAATCAAATCGAAAGTTTCCGACACGCTGCGGAATCTTTTGAACAGCCGGTCGTTTGCACCTATGGTCGGCAGCAGCGCAGAGCGCCAAAATGGCCAATCCGGTGGCGCTGGCGATCCCCACGCGCGGCGAGCTTCGCGATGTCACCGCCCCGCGTTACGCCGGGACCAGCGCGTCGAGATCATCAGGATTCCCGATCGGGAAATTCACTTTCTCGAGCTCGGTTCGGTGAACGCGACGTGTGCTATCGTCGGAGAGGTGGGATTGGGATATGTCGCATCATGCCGAGCAGGCGACGCTCGCCTACAGCCCCGACGAACTTTTCGCAGTCGTGGCGGACGTGAAGCACTATCCCTTGTTCGCCCCCTGGTGCAGCGGCGCCCATATCCGCCGCGCAGATGAGCGAGAGATCATAGCCGAGGTCCTCATCGGGGTTCCTGCGGTCCATGTCTCCCTCCTGATCATTCGCCTTGGTGGCTAGTCATCTTGGAATGGCGACCTCTGCCGTCTGGAAGACGACACAGGGTCCTTATTTGACTACCTTTACCACCCGGCGGGCGCGACCGCCTGGGCGGGCCTAGTTTGCCAACGGCGGGAAGCGTTAAGGAAGAGAGCAGTTACTCCGGCAGCTACCATTTTCAACATCGTAATCTCCCGAATAGTTGCGGGCCTAGACCAAATCCAAGACGAAGAGGTGCTTCACTGAATTGACTTTTATCAAGATAACCTTTTCGCCGAGACGCCATTAATTTGATCTGGAAAACTCGGAACAAAGAGGAGCGGTCATGCGTGGCGTTGCGATATTTGCCGTATGCGCGGCGCTCTCACTCCAGGCGTACCGCAAGGCGGCGCTACTACTCAACCTTGCAGGTTCGCTCTCCGACACCAGTGCGGGTAGTCGACCGATGTCGACCCATCCGGGGCGAACTGACTTGTGCCCCATTCAGCAGCCTTCGTCGGTCGCCTGGCGGGTTAGAGAAGTTTCGAGATACTTGATAGAAACCCCAACACTTAGGAGAATAGTAATGCGGAGATATGCGCTGACGATTGCTGCGGCTTTCCTTCTCTCCACCTCCGGCGCGATGGCCCAACAACGGGCCGCCGTGAAGGCCTGCGCTGCTGATATCAAGACGCAATGCACAGGGGTGCAGCCCGGCGAGGGTCGTATCAAGGCCTGCGTACAGGAGCATTTTGCGGACCTTTCCGAACCCTGCCAGGCTCTGCTGCTCAAAGCGGCCCTCGCCAAAGCCTGCGCTGCCGACGTCAAGCAGAGCTGTGCCGGCGTGAAGCGGGGTGGCGGCCAGATAGCGGCCTGCATGAAAGAGCATTTCGCCGATCTCAGCCAGCCTTGCAAGGATGCGCTGACGCGGGCCGCTGCCGGCAAGAGCTGACGAAGCGTGAGTGTTTGCCGGAACTGACGGAGTCTCTGCCGGGGGTGGCGTGACGTAGCATTCAAAAGGCGGGGGTTCTCGCGCCCAAGGGCCACCAATGATTTCGAATTGAGTGGAGATCGGCCAAGGGTGTGATGCTGACCGACCTCCGTTGTGAACCGCCAGCGTGCGGTCGGAAGGGAGTTTCAAGTCTCCGGACACGCAGCCTTGGCGAAGCGCAGTCCGGTTTCTGCACCGGCGTAACATCAAAGCCCAGGCGCGATTCAGCTAGGGCGCGTACTCAAGCGAGGATTTCGCTCTCCTGTCGCTAAAGGCGCCCACTCGGTCGAGCCCTCCCACTTTGATCAGGATCAATACTGCCTCTGCGATCGTTCGCTTAAGAAGTGATGGGAGGTCCGTGTGATGATCGTTTTCATGATGTATTGCCCCGAGCTCAGCCGCAAAGTCTCGACCGGAATCCGAATTGAGGGCACAACCTGGAACAGCACGCCCGAACTCATCGCTGTTACGCGTTGCCCCGTTTGCGGAAAGGATCACGACTGGTCCGCGAAAGATTTCACATTGAACGATGAGATCGATGCGCCGCGCGTGTTGCCACTCCTTCTCAGCGCGGCGACGACATCCCTGCAAAATCTGCAATGTCGGCAGGCATATTGAGCAATAAGGCGTTTCCTCATGAAAAGTGGCATGTTGTCACGTCCCCGCGTAGTTTCCATCGGAGGCAACATGCCGCTGGCAGCTTCCTCCGTTACGTAATGGCCGGCGCCGGGCGCGGTTGGCGTACCACTCATTGTCAATGCCCTGCTTCACCATCCGACGTGCGGCGTTCAGAAGTCGGAGCCTAAGTAAAGTTTAGGGCAAATAATCTTCCGCCTGCGCGATGAAACTTGGCCTGGATCTCGCCCGAAGGCTATCATGTCGAGCGCGTTGTTCCCGCATAATGGCCGTCCAGAGGCATAATCGGCGCTTCACACTCGAGGATTTTTATCACGCGCAAGGTGCGCCTTTTTTGGGAGATGGGCCGGCTTCATCGGTGCGGTCTTTCTAATCTGGATCGTCCGGATGATACGGTCAGCTCGAGGTTCACGCCAACGGCGCAAACCACACGCGCGGGCCGTCTTGCAGCCTGTTACTTCTTGCCGCGGTTGCCCCCGATAAGGCCGCATGAGTGGGTTGCTACCTCAGTTGCATTTGCCATCGAGCCGAGCGCGCAATTCTTTTGTCCATCCGTCCATAGCGCCCGGCTGAGGTCCGCGGGTGAGGTCCGCGATGTCACGGGAACCGTAATCGCTCCGGTCGCCAAACTATCTGCGATTTGCAGACACCCTTCGACTAGATGCTGAAAACGATACGGCATCGGTCTCACTTCCCGATCCCGCGCTGGGCCCAACCGCTAGGCGGCCGTGTTCGATGATGCATACATGCGCATAGAGGTTGGCAAGCCATTGGCGCCCCTCCGCGGTCATCCGTAGGGCGTGCACCGCGGTGGGGAGGAAGGGCTCGACCTTGGACCAGAAGAAGCGGGGATAACGGTCAGCGAGGTCTGCCGGATTCGAGTAGCCAAGCACCTCGTTGACGCCGGTCTCCGCGAACTCGTGATAAAGGGCGTTCAGCTTCCTCGGATAAAGGGGATCGCCGAGTTGCCCGATAAGATCGGCCGCCCTTACGAGGGCAGGCTCACTGTCATGCTCGACATGGTCGCCATCTTCGGGGACGGGAAAGCGTGTCAGCTCGATCGCGGATGCGATGCGCTCCGTATCGACAAGATCGTGGTTCGCGAAACGCGCGCGGACGGCGATCTTGGAGCGCTCGACGTGGTAAGGCGCGAGGAATGCATCCGAGGCACCGCGAGGCAGATCGACAGTGGCGCCTTCGCGGTTCACCACGCAGCTTGCGGCGTCATCTCCCGGGCATACCCCCCGCACATATCCGATGTCGTGCGTAAGCGCCGCGAGAATGACATGGAGCCAAGCGTCGGCGCTGATGTTCTGGCGCAGGCGTCGGCCGCGCAGGATATCCTGCGCGACCAGCGTCACAAGCGCAGTGTGTTCGGCATCGTGATAAAGCGCATCGCTCAACGATAAACGCTCGATGATCAAGCGGGCCGCCTCACCGATTAGCGCCGAGTGGCCAGGCGCGCTGGCGCCGAAGCTGCGAGCGAAGACCTGCATGAGATTGTCTGCGAGCGCGTCGGCAAGAAGCGCATTTGCGTGCAACATGTCCAAAAACCTCGCACGGATCGGCCGAGAGGCTGGTGTTTGGGCAGGCTAAGCCACACCGACCTGCTTGACCAGCGTCGCTGAGATTAAGAATCAGATTGCGGACAGAGCCAGTTTCCAAGTTCATTCAATTTACGCGCGCTGCCTAGATCAGCATTATGCGATTTGCCTTCTCGATTGCAGCAAACAGAAGCTCTGCAGGAAATGGCTTACGCAAGTAGTCGATGCAGCCGGCTTCGAGCGCTTGCTGCCGAATGTCCTCCTCTTCCAACCCGGTTATAAAAATTACCGGCATCGCGGAACCGGAGGCCGCAAGTTGATTTCTCAAATCCAATCCGGACATGCCTTTGAGCTGGATATCGAGGACGAGACAGTCCGCCTCTCTTCGAGCGGCGCTGCCGAGAAATGCTTCGGCTGACGGCAAGCTCCGTACCTCAAAGCCACGCGCCCTCAACAAGCGCCCGATCGCCTCCAGGAAACCCGCGTCGTCATCTACTATCGCCACGATCTTTTGCCGGGGGGGCATCACATCTCCTCAGCTCATGCGCTGGCCGACCAAGAGGTTCAATATCTTCGATACAGAAGGCTCGTGCCGCTCTGCTCGATACCCGACACAGCCGTAAAAATCACGCCGGTATTCGCGAGATAAGAATATTGAAGCTTTGAGTGGTAACACTTGCGAATTATCAAATCTAAACGGCGGGCTCGCCTCTGCCCATTGCGCGGACCCACCAGGCGCGCAGTGCCACCGACCCGGCGAGCGACACCACAACGTTTTAAAGCGCGACTGACCCCGCCGCCGCCGATTTTATGGGCAGTTTAAACTGGAATATTGTGCCCTTCCTTTTCTTATCAGACCACGCTGAAAGCTGGCCGCCATGCCGCTCAATAATCACCCGGCAAATTGCTAATCCTAATCCCATGCCGTCGGCCTTCGTTGTAACGAACGCATCGAAAATGCCGTCTAATTTCTCCGAGTCAATCCCCGGTCCAGAGTCTTCCACCGCCACAATAATTGCATCGCGATCATGATGCTCTGTCTTCACCCGCAGCACGCGACGGCCATCTTCGACGCCATCCATTGCTTCGACCGCGTTGTGGACCAAGTTAAGAATGACCTCGTGCAATTGACCTTTGTGACCCATGACAACCGGCATTCCGGGCGCCAGATCGGTGCGCGTTGTGACCCCATGTTTTTTTAGCTCTTCCTGCAAGTTGCGCAGCACTTCTATCGCGATTTCGTTCACGTTGATTGGCTCGAATTTCTGCTCGGTGCCCCTGAGCAAGGTGCGCATGCTATCGAATACTTCGCTAGCACGATGGCTGTCATTGGTTATCGCGTTCAGAGCCGACCGAACTTCGTCAAGATTGGGCGCCGCCTCCTCGAGGATTAGCAGTGCCGCATCGCTGTTCGCAGAGATGGCGCCCAGGGGCTGGTTCACCTCATGGGAAATCGAAGCCGCTATCGCTTCCATGCTCATCAGCTTATTATCTCGTTCACGTCGAAGCATTGAATTTGAGCGCGCCAGGCGGACATAGAGCGCAGTCATCTCTGCAAGCAGAACGATGAGAACAATGCTTGACGTAATGAGCGCAAACACACGCCCGGCATAGAAACCGACGCTGAAGCGGACGGCGGGCAGCAAGCCACTGAATGTCAGTTCGGCAATCGACACAATAGCCACGACCATAAGCCATTGATCAAGTAGTGAGTGTCGACGGACGAAGACTACGACAAGTGCAACCAGGTTAATCAATATTGCAAACGAAATGGGGTAAATCACAATTGGACTGATGCGACTCTGGTCTAGAATGATAGGCGGCAGAAGCTTTTCTCCCGAGGTGGCCAACCATGTAAGACTGCTAACCAGAACAAATACGCTCGCCACGCTCAGCCCGATCGCTCGGAGCGACGACACTTCGACAATGAGTTCCGCCCGCTTTCCTTCCTTGAACGCGGCGTAGGCCAACAGGCCAGCGGCGAACCCGATGTGCCAGAAGATAAAAAGCCAGGACCCGGTCTGGATGCCCGCACCGAGAAGCCCGGTTGGGGAAAACGCGCCAGAGAAGGTCAGGGCATGCGGAACAACGATCAGCGCGGTAAAAAGATATCCGCACGCGAGTGCCAAAAATGCGCGCGAACGGGAAATCGCAAACTGCGCAAATAGCAGAACTGCGGTAATCAAATCGGAGATGACAACGATGGCATCGAGTGATGGAAATAGTGCGTTCAGTTGTGTCAGCGGCCGACCGGCGATCGGTGCCAAAGCTACCAATGCGACGAGCACAACTGCGGCGACCGCGGCTGCTGACCAGCTTTGCCGCGCCGTAGGCGGAAGGTCCAGCCATGTAAAGACGCCGTCAGATTCAGGTACCAACCATGATTGCTACGCCCTTCGGCATGTCCCCCGCACAACGTCACAAAATCGGAAGTAGCGGCGATAGCTTGGACCGAAAGGCTATGTCTTAAGCGCGCGCCCGCGCCGTAGAAAAAGGATTCCAGAATAACTGGACCCCTTATCTGCTGGCTGACCAATGGGACAATATGCTACCCTGGAGCGTTCTTAAAGGTCAATTTCGAGCTTGAATCCCGTGGAGCGAAGGAGGCATTGTCATGTCTGGACGGCGCCCGCTGATCAAGGGTTATTTTCGGCGTTGCGCTGGTCGTGGGTGCGGTCATGTCTTCGGCCTTTTTGCGCGGAGAATAGAGTCCGCTGGCCCTGATGTTGTCCGCTGATCCGTTGCCCCGATCACGCGAGCGCGCTTGACTGCGCAGACAATGCCACGGGCTTCAGGATCAATCCGCTTTCCTGCGCATCACCTCTTGGTCACCCTCGACTCCTGTGCCGCCTTGGCTCTTTGACGAGCCTTGGCCGCGAACCCTACCGACGCTCCTTACGCCGGAATTTCCCGATAGACCGTCTTGCCGCGCAGGATCGCGAAGGCGATGCGCGCCATCTTGTTGGCAAGCGCCACGGCGACAAGCTTGAAGGGCTTCTTCTCGATCAGCTTCTTGGCCCACATCCGCAGCGGGTCGGTGTGCGGCTTGCGGTGAAACAGCACGGCATGCGCGCCCACGACGAGCAATTTGCGCAAGTTCCGATTGCCCATCTTCGAAATGCGCCCGAGCTTCGGCTTGCCGCCCGAAGAGTTCTGCTTGGGCGTCAGGCCGAGGAAGGCGGCGAACTCGCGTGGGCCGGCGAAACTGGACGTATCCTGAATGGTCGCCGCCATCGCCGAGGCGGTGATCGGGCCGAAGCCGGGAATGCTCATCAGCCGGCGCGCCGTTTCATCTTTCTGCGCCATCTTCGCGATCGTTCGGTCGAGCCGCGCAATCGCTTCATCCAGACGATGAAGTTGACGAACGAGTTCCGCCAGCGCCTCGCACACTTCAAACGGGATTGTCTCGTCGCAGGCCTCGATCAGCTCGGCCAGTTCGCGGGCGTGTCTGGGCCCCTGCGCCGCGATCACGCCGACCTCGGTCAAGTGGCCGCGCAGCCCATTGAGCAGCTGCGTGCGTTGCGAGACCAACATCTCCCGCGTCTTGTGACGCATCAACGCCGCCTGGTTCTCCAGCGAGCGCACGCCGACAAACCGCATCGAAGGCCGCGTCACCGCCTCGCAAATCGCCGCCGCGTCCGCCGCGTCGTTCTTCTGCCGGCGGATATACGGCTTCACATAAGCCGGAGGCATCATGCGTGCGTCATGGCCGAGCCTGATCAGCTCGCGCGCCCAGTGATGCGCCGACCCGCAGGCCTCGAGCCCGACCAGGCAAGGCGGCAGCGAAGCGAAGAACTCCAGCAGCTTGTTGCGCCTGATCGCCTTGGCGACCACAACGCGCCCCGAAGCATCAACGCCGTGAACCTGAAAGACGTGCTTGGCCAGATCGAGCCCAACGGTCGTGACAGCAGACAAATCGGTGATAGACTTTCCCATGGACGGCGCTCCTTCAAACGGTTGCTCTAACGACAACCATTTTGGCACGGCTCTTCAGTGAGCCAGATGCCGCGCGGGCGCCGTCCACACCATCACGGGAACCTGTTTTACTTGTTATTATCGAGCGGGTATCGACACCAGTGATTTCAATAGCTTAACCCGTCGTTCCAGGATGCGGAATCGCCCTCTACTTGCTAGATGTGACAATGCCCATTCGGGTGCTGGCGCGATCGGTCCGTCTTGCCGTCGATAGCGGCGCTTTCGATCAACCGGGGAATCAACGTGATGTGCCAACCGCGGCCTTGCGCGCTGCAAACGCTGCGCTCTTGGCCGTGGTGGTGGATGGCGCAAACCATTTATGAGTTAAACGCGCACCGACGTCGGCACGGGCGGCGAGGCGAGCTGGTGCAGAATGTCGACCAGCTCAGCGTGCGCTTGGGAGGTCCGTTCGCTGAAAGCCTCAATCGGGGTAGCCTCGGTGAGTTGGTTGAGCCGGACGAGCAGGCGAATGCGTTGACGGCGGGTAAGCTTGGCCTCGGTCGAGCGCCAGCGGAAGAATAGGCGAAAGAGTTCGCCGTCGCCGAAGAGCATATTGAGTTCGTGTATCGTGACGTAGGCGAGGAATAGCACCATCAGCCATATCTGAATTGACAAAAAACGTGACCAAGAAAACTGCTGGACAAGGTGCTCCGGGAAATCGGCGATCGCGCCACCGGCAGCGAGGAAATGGACGAGTCTCTCGGCGAGCCGCACGATCAGTACGCACAGCCAGTAGATGGCACTCTTGAACAAGATGGGCTGGATCATTGGCGCGCCGTCGAAGCGGCGCATAAAGGGGAGGTTGTCGGTTAGCAGGACCGCTTTTCCGACCAGCAATGCAGCTAGTGTCGCAGTGAAAAAACCACCACTGAACTCAACGCCGTGCTCTTCCAGAATCAGGCGCTTGGTCCACAAGATCACATTGAAGCCGACGAAGAAGAAGATAGTTGGTGGTAGCGCATGCTTCACCTGTTCGAGCCACCAATCGAAGGCCCGGCCTAGGAATGCCGGTGGCGCAGGCGGCGCAAAAGTGGGCTGGCTCATGTGATACCCCAAGGATGATCGAGCTATAGCCTGGCAAATGCCGTGTTGGCTCAACGATTGGCCAACGCACGAAGCGGTATGAGTATGATCAATCCGACGATCGCTACAACAATTACCATGACGACCACTCTTGGGTCGCTGAAGCTTTGGCTTGCGACCACGAACGCAGCGGCAAGGAAGGGATTGGATGACCGCGCCGATTGTGTAGCATGCTGTCGTCGACCGACTGCGATTTCAACCAAGCCGCTCCACGCCCAGCTGACCCCATCAAGTGCCACTCGAGCACGTAGAGAACACAGGCACCCGACGGCGTTGACAACCGCTCAGAACCGAGCCGCCGCCCATTGACCCATTAGAGAACACAATCGGTGGTCAGCAGGCCTTGCGTTCGCCCAGGAGCGGCGACCGGTTTGTGCCCATTGCGGCCGTTCCCCGCCAATGTGGCGATCCTCGAAAGCGGACGTACGATTGAAGGACGCCTATGGCCGACTTGGGTCAACAGCCGAAGTCGCTCATTCAGAAGTCGAGCAGCGATCCCTTTAAGCGGGAAGTCTGATCCAGTGCGCCGCCAGATTGTTTTTCCGCCCGCAATTGCCCCTTGTGCATTTCCACAATGGTTCGCGCGATGGACAGCCCCATGCCCATGCCTTCGGCCTTGCTGGTGAAAAACGGTTCGGCCCGGCCCTCGCCTGTAGCCCAGGCGCGCCGTCAACGCCTCCCTGCGGCCTCGCCCCCGATGCCCGTCTCGGCCTGCGCCTTGGCTCCCGTGTGCGCCGCCCGCCGCCTGTCCATCGCGGTGACGCTGCGCGTGGTCGACGCGGTGATGATGCGATGACGTCCGCTATCGAGTTGCCTGTCCGTCGCCCGGTGCCTGCCGCGGGTTCCGTCGAGGTGATGATGGCCCGGTCGTGGTCGCCGACCTTATTTCGGAAGGCATTCCACATTAAAGGCAATGATGATTTGCGCTGGGTCAGCCTTACCTACGCTCTTCAAGTCTTCTAAGCCACTTTTTAGCTTGGCACCCGCCTCCTTTAAGCTGCCCTCAAGTGTCGACTTGGCCGCCCTGCATCGCGCTTCATTCGAGAACTCCTGAAACACCACGGTTGGGAGGAGCCTCCATTCCGCCCTGTCGTTTGTAGCGGCCGGACTGACCGAGTAGGAGAAGACGTACATCAGGATCCACATTGGTGAGCTCCACTTGTGATGCGGCGGCAGTGATGGCTGCGTCCCTAACGCCATCGTCGATAAGATGGTCGGGGCCTCGCTTGCTTCGGTGCCTTCGTGATGACGGTCCCCGCCTCATTAGCGAGCCATGATTTTTATCAAATCGCGATGGTCTACGACCCCTCATCGACTCCTCTGGAAGCGTAGGGAACCGGAGGAAACGCTCGACCGCACTTATTGAGGATATCTGGTGTGAGAAAATCCGTGGTTCCAGTTACAGGGGGCGACTTATTTCCCCCAGTGTTGTCAGCGCACGTCATTGTTCGAGGTGCCCTTGAGCGCGCGAGGGGCATCGCGCTCAGGCGTTGTGAGCGCCGCAGAGCCAGTGGTTATGCGATCCAGTATCGCCTGTAGCTGGGTCGACGGGCTTTTCTTCATCGCTGCTATTTTATAGACTGCGTTCGCCCTGCGCTTGCGCGTGCGATTACGAGGACATCGGTGGGCGCGCGGGGGAATGGTCGGAAACCGTCTGAAGCCTTGAAGCCTGCGCCTAGGACGCAAACCTTGATTTCCAATCTGATCGAGCGAGGCCTTACCATTTTGTAGGTCGCAATGTTAATTTGGCTGGAACAGTTTCTGGTTCGCTACCCGGAACTGGCGCTGTTTATGGTAATCGCCGCAGGCTACTGGATCGGAAGCTTCAAGATCGGGGCTTTCAGCCTCGGCCCAGTAACAGGCTCACTTTTCGCTGGCCTATTGGTCGGCCAATTCGCGCATGTGCCCGTCTCTGGCATGACCAAATCTTTTTTGTTCCTGCTGTTCCTGTTCGGGATTGGTTACTCGGTCGGCCCGCAGTTCGTGCAGGCACTGAAGCGCGATGGGCTGAAGCCGATGCTGCTGGCGGTCGTTGTATGCGTTACTGGCCTTGCAGCTGCGATCCTCATTGCAAAGGTGTTGCGGCTGGATCCGGGCTTTGCGGCTGGTCTCATGTCGGGGAGCCTTAGCCAGAGCGCCGCCATGGGAACTGCGACCGACGCGGTCAACGGGTTGGCCTTGCCCGAGGCGGATCGCGCACTGTTTGTTGGACACATCGCCGTGGCGGATGCGGTCTGCTACATCTTCGGTTATGCCGGCGTGATCATTTTCTGCACAACGGTCGTCCCGGCGCTCCTGAAGATCGACCTCAAGATCGAGGCACTTAAGCTCGAACAGGCATTGGGAGTAACACGCGCTACGCCAGGTTTGGCATCCGCCTGGCGGAAATTCGAGCTGCGCGCCTACCGATTGGCCGAGGAGTTCCCCTCTTGCCGGATTAACTGTCGCCGCCGCCGAGGCGCGTGTGCCCGATCAGCGGCGTGTTCATCCACCGGCTGCGCCGAGGAAATCGCGTGCTCGAAGCAGAGCTTGGCATGACAATCAAGCCGGGCGACGTGATTGCGCTCTCTGGGCCACGCGAGGTCATCGTTGAGGAGATCGGAACTCGCGCGGAGGAGGTCGAGGACAAGGAACTCCTCGATATGCCGGTCACGAGCGCCGATGTTCTCCTGATGAATTCGAAGCTCGCAGGCACGAAGCTCGGAGATGCGTCAAAGGCGGACTGGGCGCGAGGTCTCTATCTACGATGGGTGCGTCGCGGTAGTCAGGAGATACCCGTCGGCGCGAACGTCTTATTGCAGCGCGGCGATCTACTTCGCATCGTCGGCCCGGAATCCGTCGTGGAAAGGGCGGCGGCGAAGATCGGCGCCATTGTCGCCCCCAGCGCAACTATAGATTTCGTCGTGCTGGGACTTGCGATTTTCCTCGGCGGCGTGATTGGCGTTCTCCTGACCTTTTCCGTCGGAAGCGTCAAAATCTCGCTAAGCACTAGCGTCGGCACGCTGCTCGCTGGACTTGTGGTTGGTTATCTCAGCAGTCGTAATCCGCTGTTCGGGCGAATTCCCGAGGGCGCCATCACTTTCATGACGTCGCTGGGGCTGGCCGCGTTCGTCGGGCTCACCGGAATCCATGCGGGGCCGATCTTCCTCTCAGCTTTGCGGGAGGCAGGGATCGGGCTTCTGTTCGGCGGCATGGTGGTGACCCTGCTGCCTCAGGCGATTGGGTTGTTCTTCGGTCATTTCGTATTGCGGATGAACCCGATCCTTCTCCTCGGAGCTTTGACCGGAGGACAAACAGTCACGGCAGCGATGGCCGCCGTCCAAGAGCGTTCAGGAAGCCCCAGTGCGGTGCTCGGCTATGCGCCGGCATATCCTGTCGCGAACGTCCTCCTGACGACCTGGGGTACGATTATGGTTCTTGTCGTCGCCGGCTGAGCTGAGAACCGCGGATCGTGTAGACCCAAATAGCCCGCCCGCTCCGGTGCCATCGTCCGCTGAATAAAACAGCTGCTTTGCAGTCAAAAGGTCGGGAGCCATCCGTTTTGATTAGTGACCGTGTAGTCTGTCGGGCGGATCGAGATTGAAGGTGTTGGCATTATTTTTTCCGAGGCGGCAACATTGTGACGCACAAGAACAGCCGCTTCGCACATCTGGACGAATAATCATGTGACACGGACGAACGGTCATTCATCCTAACACCGCTCCTCGCTAGATACCGTATCAATCAGCTAGAGCGCGTTGATTTTACACGGAAGCATATCCGGCATTTTTGAGATAGTTCGCGCATTCAGTTGGTGAGAACAGGTCGAGGATTTTTCCGACCCGTTGCCATGTTTCCTCGACGGTCCTGGGTTCTGCCTTTCGGACGTGACATTTCAGTTTTGCGAATAGCTGTTCGATTGGATTGAGATCGGGACTATAGGGCGGCAAGAAAATCATGTGGGCGCCGGCATCGCGGACAGCGCGTCGAGCGGCGCGACCTTTGTGGCTGCCGAGATTGTCGAGGA
Organism: uncultured Alphaproteobacteria bacterium; assembly: GCA_963795865.1. Taxonomy (GTDB): domain Bacteria; phylum Pseudomonadota; class Alphaproteobacteria; order Rhizobiales; family Xanthobacteraceae; genus JAJPKK01. The sequence continues at coordinate 4,174 of CAWCJX010000018.1, read as the reverse complement.
TTACGATATCGCCCTTGGCCAGCGTCGGCACGAGTATCTTCTCCACGTAAAGTGTGAAGAGCTCGCCGTTGATGGGTCCATCGATGACCCAGGGTGCATCAACGCGATCGACGCGTAGAGCCGCTATGAAGGTAAGTGTCTTCCAGTGCCCCTGAGGAACATAGGCTAGCAAGCGTTGGCCCCGCGGTCCCCAGCCGCGGAGCGGCGCCATGTTGGTCTTCACCCAGGTCTCGTCGATGAAGACGAGGCGTTGGGGGTCAATGCGGTGCTGATGTCGCTTCCATCGCTCACGCTTGCGGGCAATGTCTGGCCTATCGTGCTCGGCTGGTAGAACGCTTTTTTTTATAGCTTAGGCCTTCGGCACGCAGGAACACCCAAACCGAGCGGTGATCCGTTTTGATGCCGCGCGCGGCCAGCTCCGCCGCGAGACCCCGCGTGGTGAACGGACCCGATCGGCAGCGTTCGCGTAGCCATTCGGCCAGTTCTCCCGAGAGGACTTGGGGTTTATGACCCCCAATCTTCCCAGGCGAAAGCGAGCCCGTCTCTCGCTTCAGCAGCCTCCACTTCGACACGCAGGACGGGCTGATCCGCAAAGCCCGACCAATCGACCGGATCGTCTCGCCGGCCTCAAAGCGCTCAAGCGCTCGTTCGCGAAGTTCTTCAGGATAAGGTCTGGTCATCCATGCTGGCCTCACATCCCCAGCATGGATCTTGAATCACACTTAAGCTGTTTTGCGAATCCCGATTCCGCAAAAAATCAACGTGCGACCAGCGAGCTCGAGACGAAGCTTCCGCCGCCCAGCATCCCCGAAACAAGTTCCTGTGACAAAGCTCATGCCTTCGCCCACGCGGATCCTTCACCATTTTGCGCTCGGGCCATAGTCACCCTCCGAGCGCCATCGCGACACCCACCATTGCACCGCCGAAGACAACCATTGAGAGAGCAGTTGTCCAGGGCTGAAGCCCGCTGCGATGCGCGAACGCATAACCACAAAAAATGAGCATTGCCACGGCGATCACATTGGATATGCGCAAAGCCAGCCTGGCATCGCTGATAATCATAAATGGCAACGCGATCGGAAGCGTAGAAAGGAAGCAGAGCAAGCACACGCCCAGCGCGGCGAAGGCGTCTCGTCTCGTCAGCTGTGGCCGTTCAGGGAGATTTGGCATCTGATGCAATTTCCGTCGCATCGACTTCAGCTGCTCCTCCGACAAGGTCGACGCCAAGAGCGGAGGCAACGCTTCGAAGATGATGCGCCGTGCTGCGCCGGTATCAACCGCCTCGTGCATGGCACGCAACATCCTGATGTTACGGCCTTGATCGTAGATACGCTCGACCAGGTAAACGCCTCCGTCAATAATGCCCCAGGCCAGATTGCATCCGAACACGCCGAGCAGCATCGTCGAGACGTTGATACTGTTCGCCGTCGCGACGCCGAGCGCGCAGGTGAATGTGAGGGCCATGATCACGCCGAAGAGGATCTCGGAGATCCTTTCCATTGGATCGAGTATTCTGCCAAGCAGCTTGCCGGATCTGTTCGACATGCGATCGGCCTGATCCCGTTCGCGTCGGTCCCTACAATTCGCTCGCAGCCTTAGCCAATGCCTCGGGAGAAATGAGCCGCTGGCGCAAGATCGCCCCCACCGCAATTCTCGGCTGGCGGGGCATCCCCCGAAGTAAAGATGCCAAGGCGCTCCGCGATGATCGCAAGCTCGGCCAGCGACGTGACGTGGATCTTTTCCATCACGCGATGACGATGCGCTTTGATCGTTCGCTCGGTCGAGCCCAACTCGCGTGCAATCTCCTTGTTCATCTTTCCCCGCACCACGCGTTCAAAGACCTGACGTCTCGCGAGGGCTCAGACGGCCCACCAACGTCCGCAGAACATCAAGCTGCTCATGCTTCTCTCGCATGGTGCGGAAGCGGGCGTGAGCGCGCTCGACTGCTCGGACCAGCGCTTCCGTTGTGACCGGCTTTGTCAGCAGATCTTCTGCGCCGGCCCTCATAACCTGCACTGTTGTCGGGATGTCAGCATACCCTGTGACGAAGATAATGGGCACACTCGATCCTAGTGCGTTCAGGCGGCCCTGCAACTCTGGGCCGCTCAGGCCGAGGTATTTTAATATCCAGGAGAATACAGCTCACTCCCGCATTTTTTGGCAGGCCTTTCAGCAGCTGTTCTGGAGATTTAGTAGGATTTACGGCATAGCCACAGTGGCGCAAGAGTTGGCTGATCGAGGTCCGGAATGAGGCATCGTCATCGACGACGTGAACAATGGCTGACATGGAACGCACCCATAACTAAACCTCTAGTAGTCGGACCGCTTAAGCCGCCCAAACCTGCGCCAGAGACGCAACGGGACAGAACCGTTGGCTTGGATCATCAACATAGGCCTTGCCGAGCATCGCAGGTTCGCGCTCGTGCGGGGAAACCCTAAAGTGGTCCGAGGGATCAGTCTAGATACCGTGCCTGGGACCACAAGATAGCGAACCTCCCCGCCAAGATCGAAACCTCGATGCTCGACCGTAACGATGATAGCCTCCGAGCGTCGCGCGCGGCGCGGGGTGGCGCGTGACGGTGACGCTTGAAGGGCTCGTGTTCCTCGAAGCTCAGGAATGGGCCATCACAGTCACTGCGATGGCTGATCCAAAGAGCGGCCGTGCATGGCGTGAGACAAGGTGGCGTAATCACAGCGCCGCGGTCCGACCCTGGCATTCGCTTTAAGCCGCTCTCTGACGCTGGAATAGAGAGCCCGTGCTTCGCTGGTCGAGACGCCATCCTGGTTCATAAGCGCCACGGCATTGTCATATGGGGACGCCCGCGTTTGGCAAGGGAGTTGATTTGAACCGCGACAGCGCGGAGATGATGTCGTCCATCATGCCGTCGGCAAAATACTCCTGCTTTGGATCTCCGCTCATCCTCCGAAAAGGCAGAACTAACGACGAAGGAGAAGTATCGATGAGCGTCGGATGAATCGCCCTTCTGGACGATCTTGCGACGATGGCAAAGGTGGCGGCAGCTTCCCTCGACGATTTAGCCAGCCAGGCCGCGAAGGCAGGGGTAAAGGCGGCGGGCGTCGTCATCGACGATGCCGCGGTTACGCCGAGTTACCTGATCGGATTTGCTGCCAAGCGCGAACTGCCGATCGTGGGCCGGATCGCGGCGGGATCACTTCGCAACAAGCTCCTGATCCTGTTGCCCGTTGCGCTGGCCCTCAGCTACTTCCTCCCCGGACAATCACGCCGCTTCCGCATGATTGGCGGCGCCTATCTCTGCTACGAAGGCGTACAAAAAGTGCTCGAAGCCGTCATGCCACATCGTGCACATCAGCATGAAGCGCAACTCGGCACGGTCGCATTGAATACGAAGACGGTGGAGGACGAGAAGGTCGCAAGCGCCATCAGGACTGACTTCATCCTTTCGGCAGAGATCATGGCGATCACGCTCGCGACGCTTCCCACGGGAAGCTTAGTGACGCAGGCCCTTGTGCTGGCGCTGGTCGGGATCGGGATCACCGTCGCCGTGTATGGCGTCGTAGCGCTGATCGTGAAAGCCGACGATTTCGGCGTGGCCCTTGCCAACAATGACCGCGCCTCGGTCGTTGCCGGTATGGGCCGGCCCCTCGGACGGGCCCTTGTTCGCGGGATCCCCGCGTTCCTGACAATTCTCATCGCCGTCGGCACAGCCGCCATGATTTGGGTTGGGGGCGGCATCGTCCTGCATGGCCTGAAAGTATACGGCCCGCCTTCAATCGAATTTGACGGTCCACGCCGCCGCCGAAACCGCTCACGCACTGCCATCGGCCGCCGGGGTGCTCGAATTGATCGTTGAGGCGGCCATCTCGGGTGTCCTTGGATTGTTGATTGGCCGGACGATCCCTATTGTTGGATTTGCGGTTGCGCCTGCATGGAAAGGGTTGAAGCGTTTTCTGCCGGGCCTTCAGATATAAATGCCTGGGCTCGCGTGACACTTATGTCAGCTTTGGGTCCAATTTCCGACCTCGAAGCGCGAAACGGTGAGATCCGCTAGACCCCCGTGAACGGACATCGTCAATCAGCCGGACCAGGTCCGCAAAGTGCCCAACCGGACTTGTCAGTCTCGGTGGGTTGTAAGTGGCTCGCAAAGTCGCCGTCGGACACGTGCGGCCGAATTTCGGGTTGGTGTCGTTTCAG
>CAWCJX010000017.1:0-78924 GCA_963795865.1 uncultured Alphaproteobacteria bacterium | reverse complement strand
CCGATGTGTTCGGCGCGACGCGAGCGGATGCCCGCACTCAAGTCGGGAAGCTGATGGCGCTCGCGTGCTCGCACCGCCGTGGAATGACGATCCGTCACTCCGGCACCGGCGGATGGCCTTCGATCCGGCGGACGATGTCGATCGCGCGCCGCAGCAGCGTCATCGAGGCTTCCAGCGTGCGGAAGGCGGCGTGCGCGGTCAGCGTCACGTTCGGCAGTTTCGCCAGCGGATGATCGGGCTTCAGCGGCTCGTCGTGGAACACGTCGAGACCGGCATGGCGGATGTGGCCGCTTTTGAGCGCTTCGATCAGCGCGGCTTCGTCGACCAGCGCGCCGCGCGCGGTGTTGACGTAGATGACGCCCGGCTTCATGCGCGCGATGCGCTCGGCCGAAAGAAAGCCGCGCGTCTCGTCGCCGAGCGTGCAGGTTCATCGACACCACGTCGCTACGCGCCAGCAGCGTGTCGATGTCGACCAGCGGCACGCTTGATGTCGGCATGCTTGGTGCGGTTCCAGCCGATCACCTCCATGCCCATGCCTTTGCCGATGCGCGCGACCTCGCGGCCGATGCCGCCGAGCCCGATCACGCCGAGCGTCTTGCCGAGCAGTTGCACGCCTTCGTGCGGCGTCCACACGCCGGCGCGGATCTCGCGGTCCATGCGCGCGACGTCGCGCGCGGCCGCCACCATCAGCGCGATCGAATGCTCGGCCACCGCGGTGTCGCCATAGCCCTTGATGATGTGCACCTTGATGCCGCGCGCTTCCAGCTCGCCGACATTCATGTAGCTCGCAGGTCCCGTGCCGAGGAACACGATGTGCTTGAGTTCGGGGCATTGCGCGACCAGCGGCGTCGGCATGTAGGAATGGTCGTCGATGGCGATGTCGTAGCCGCCGAGCACGCGCGGCAGTTCCTCGCGCGCGAACGCCGCCGGTTGACGTCGATTGCCGGATCGTCGGCGCGATTGACGCGCGCCCACACCGGCGCCAACTGGTCGTTGCAGTCGAGGAAGATGGTTTTCATGGATCCCGGCGTTGAGCGGCTGCCGCGGCCGCGTGCTCCAAGTTCCACGCTGGCGCGCCGCGCGATATCCGCGGCGATGGATTCGGCCGGAAATGGTCATTTCGCGATTTCAGATCGCCGGTGTAAAAGCCGACGATTCGCATAGTGCCGCCGCGTTCGAGTTGGGCGCGGACGATGTGGAGCGCAGGATGAATCTTGCAAGCTACAAGTGCGCGGGCGGACAGTTTCGGCGCGGTCGTGGGCGAGGGCGTGGTCGATCTCAAGATGCGGTTCGGCTCGCGCTTCACCAGCGTGCTCGACCTGCTGCGCGAGGGCGGGCTCGACGTCGCGCGCGAGGTGGTGCGCGGGGTGCGCGCCGATTTCCCGCTGCGCGAGGTCGAATTTCTGCCGCCGGTGCTGACGCCGGAGAAGATCCTCTGCATCGGCATCAACTACGCCAACCGCAATGCCGACTACGACGATGCCGAGGTGCCGAAATATCCCGAGCATGTTCTACCGCGAGCCCGGCTCGCTGGTCGGCGCCGGGCAGCCGATCGTGCGGCCGCAAGGTGTCCGAGCAGCTCGATTACGAAGGCGAGATCGCGCTGGTGATCGGCCGCGACGGCCGGCACGTCGCCAAGCCGCGCTCGCGACTATATCGCGGGCACACGCTGTGCAACGAGGGCACGCGTCCGCGACTGGATGCGGCACGGCAAGTTCAACGTGACCCAGGGCAAGAACTTCGACGTCCGGCAGCATCGGCCCCTGGATCGTCACCGCCGACGAGATCGATCTGGCGCAGCCGCTGCACATCACCGTCAAGGTCAACGGCGAGGTCACCCAGGACGACACACCGCCAGCATGATCAAGTCGTTTGCCGATCTGATCGCCTATGTCAGCACCTTCATGACGCTCAAGCCCGGCGATATCATCGTCACCGGCACGCCGGTGAAGTTGGGCCCGCGCACCGACCCGCCGCGCTGGCTCAAGCCGGGCGACGTGGTGGAGGTCTCCTGTCCGCGAACTCGGCACGCTGCGCAACGCCGGTGGTCGACGAGCCTAGCGATTCGGGGGAAATCGCTCACCCGCCATCGCCGTGCGCTTCGGCTCTGCGATCGCCTGATCATGTGCGTCCTCCGCCGTGCGTCTCGCAGCAGCCGGCTTCGGGTGCGTGACACCAGCCGTCTAAGCCCGACGGCGACCATGCGAGACGGGCGTCGATCGTCGCACGCGACGGCATCACACCGCCGATTGACCGGCGTTTCTCAGTGCTCCATTCGTTGACCCTGGTTGCCCTGCAGTCGGCACCCCGGCGCCCTTCAGCGGCGCTTCGGCCGCTCCTCGCATTGCGGCCGCGAGCCGCTCCAGATGCTCGCCCGTCCAACGGCCGTGAAGGAGCACGCTTTCGCTCTGCCCGGCGTGCCGTTCAGTAGCTGACCGCACGAGCGAAAAAGAATGCGAGCCGGATCAGGCGGTCATGTGTGTGCCAAGTGAAAGTTCGGTCTAACTGTCCTGTCGGGGTGTGACAAACGCTGCGCCCGCGGTTTCACTCCCGCCGGGGCTGTCTTCTTGCACCCAAGCCGCCAGGAGCGCCCAGGTGACCGAGAGCACGACCGGTCCGAGAACAGGCCCTGCCGATTCCGTATCCCAGTGTACCGCCGACGACGCCGATGAAGATTACCGGCATCGGGGTGGTCAGTCCGCGGGCCATGACGAGGGGCCTGAGGACGTTGTCCAGCAGGCCGACCGGGACCATGTAGGCGGTAAACATGAGGGCGCTCGACGTCTCCATTGCCGTCCAGCTCCACACGACGATCGGTATGAACAGAATTGCCGGCCCGATCTGAATGATCGCCAAGACCAGGGCGATGAAGCTCAGGAAGCCGGCAGCGGGAACGCCCGCAGCCAGAAAGCCCAACCCGGCCAGGAACGATTGCACCAGCGCGATGCCGACGACGCCACGCGACACGTTGCGTATTGTACTGCCGGCCAGCTTCAACATTTCCTCGCTGCGTTGACCGAAGATTTCGGCGCAGGACCGCCCCGAGCGAGGCGGCCAAACGCGGTCCGGGCGAGTAGAGAAATCCAGAAATGATGATCGCGGCTACGAACTCCAGGAGGCCAAAAACGACGGTTCCGGAGACGTCGAGGAGCTTGCTGCCGAGGGGTTTGAGTTGCAGCACCTCGAGCAGGATCGTCTTTATGTCGGTGGCGGCCACAGTCCACAGCCGATAGACCTGCTTTCTCATCAGCGGCCGAGTTCTTTACCGAGTTGGCCGGCGACGGAATTGAGAAAATCTTGGAGTTGAATCCCCTTATGATGAAGTCAACGCTGCCCATCAGGCCGAATCGAGCCATGTCCGGAGCGTCTTCGCATTGGAGCGAGCATCAGGACAAGGTCATGTCGGCATCGTCGGCACGTCAAAGGCGAGCACCGCGAGTCCGTCACGACCAAGTCGACCGGCCGCGCCGAGCTTCACCAGCACGCCGGTACGTTCCGGACCGTCTCGCGATCGTAATCGTATTCGCGATGGATAATCGACGATCGGCCGGCGTCAACACTTGATCCGCCGATATCACCCCGTCCGGACGATATGATCGGCGTTCGTGATCACGGTCTCGCCCGCCATCGCGATCGCCGGATTGAAATTGCGCGCGGTCAGCGCGTAGGAGAGGTTGCCGAGGTAATCGACCAGGAACGCATGGGCGAGGGCGAAATCCGCGCACGGTCTCGACGAGGTGCGGCTTCCGTCCACTTCTATGCGCCGCTTGTTCTCCTCGACGACCATTCCGACACCGGTCGGCGTCAGCACACCGCCGAGACCATAGATAGCCGCCCGTCCGGATTTGCTCGATCAAAGTTCCCTGCGGCCCTTGTGGACGCAGAAACTCGGCCACGCGATCGGGTTTGATGATTGCAGGCGAAGGCTTCTACCTAACCCGCCCTGCGGTCCTTCGCGCAATCCGTCGGTCCCGCCCCGCGGAGACGCATCTGGAAAATCCACGAAATTCCTCAGGGTGTCGCGCAGCCGTCATCGAACCCGCCCGGAATAGGCCCGCAGACACGGGGTCCGAACCGGATGATGGCGCGCAAACCCCCGGGCGCGATGTGGAGGATATCATGAGCAGTTTGAAACGCGGCATCATCGGTGCCGCCGGACTGGCACGGTTCTGGCGCTGGTTCTGGCGATGTCGTCGGCGCAGGCGCAGCAAGCGGTGCGGGTGCGCGGCACGATCGAGAAGGCCGACGGCAACACGCTGCTGGTCAAGACGCGCGAAGGCAGCCGAGGTCACCGTCAAGCTCACCGACAACGCGCAGGTGAACGGCGTCGCCAAGGCGGCGCTCGCCGACATCAAGCAGAACTCCTTCGTCGGCATCACCGCGATGCCGCAGCCGGACGGCACCCAGAAGGCGCTCGAAGTCCACATCTTCCCCGAAGCCCGCCGCGGCGCCGGTGAAGGCCACCGTCCGTGGGACCTGGTGCCCAACAGCACCATGACCAACGCCAATGTCGAGCAACTCGTCACCGCCGTCGACGGGCCGATGCTCACCATGAAGTACAAGGACGGCGAGAAGAAGATCTCGGTGCCGAACAACGCGACGATCGTGCAGTTCGTCAATGGCGACCGCAGCGAGCTCAAGCCGGGCGCCAAGATCTTCATCGCCGCCGGCACCAAGAAGCCGGACGGCACCATCGAGACGGGCGGCGTCAATGTCGGCCGCGACGGCGTCACCCCGCCGATGTGAGCGGAGCCAGTCATTCCGGGGCGCAGCTGCGAACCCGGATCCTGACGGCGTCGCCACCGAAAACCGCAGCCTGGATTCCGGGTTCGCGCGAAAGCGCGCCCCGGAATGACGGCACTGGCTTGTCCCGGCCATCTCGATTTTTCGTGCATCGTGCTGATATAAGCGGGGGCGTGGGACGTCCGCTCCCGCCGGGCACAATATCGAGGATCTCGTCTTAATGGCCGAGCACGAGGCGCGGCGGGTCGGGCTGTTCGTCACCTGCCTGGTCGATCTCATCCGCCCCACGGTCGCCTTCGCCGCAGTCAAGCTGATGGAGGATGCCCGCTGCATCGTCGAGGTGCCGCGGCAAAGCTGTTGCGGCCAGCCGGCCTTCAACTCGGGCGACCGCACCACCACGCGCGAGATCGCCGCGCAGGTGATCGAGGCGTTCGAGCCGTTCGATTACGTGGTCGCGCCGTCCGGCTCCTGCGCCGGCATGCTCAAGGTGCACTATCCCGAGCTGTTCCGCGGCGATCCCAACTGGCAGCCGCGCGCCGACGCCTTCGCCGCCAAGAGCCATGAGCTCGTCGCCTTCCTGGTCGACGTGTGCGGCGTCAGCCGGGTCGCGGCGCGGCTCGAGGCGACCGCCACCTATCACGATTCCTGCTCGGGGCTGCGCGAACTCGGCGTGCACGACCAGCCGCGCCGTCTGCTGCGCACCGTCGCGGGCCTCCGCCTCGCGGAGATGCGCGACGCCAATGTCTGCTGCGGCTTCGGCGGCACCTTCTGCGTGAAGTATCCCGACATCTCCAATGCCATCGTCGGCAAGAAGGCCGCCAACATCGCGGCGACCGGCGCCGGCCTGCTGCTCGCCGGCGATCTCGGCTGTCTCATGAACATGGCCGGCAAGCTGCAACGCGAGGGCAGCGGAATCGAAGTCGCGCCACGTCGCCGAGGTGCTGGCCGGCATGACGCAGGAGCCGGCCATCGGCCTGCCCGCGATCGATGCGGCGGATGCGGCCGGCATCAAGCCGACTGCGAGCCCTGGCGGAAACCCGCGGACGGGAAGCAAGCCGACGCGAGCCGGGACGCCGGCGGGAGCCAGGACGGGAGCGCACCCATGACCCTGGCTTCCCACATCGCGACCTCGTCGCGCTTCAAGGACAATGCCAGGGCGGCGCTGGCCGACGCCGACCTGCAGGACGCGCTGAGCTTCGTCGAGGTGAACTTCATCGCGCGGCGGCGCGAGGTGGCGGACCGCCTGCCCGAATTCGAGGCGCTGCGCGACTCCGCGCGCGACATCAAGGACCACACGCTCGCCCACCTCGATCTCTATCTCGAAGCCTATGAGGAGCGCCTGCTCGCCCAGGGCGGCCATCTGCACTATGCCGTGACGGCGCAGGACGCCCGCCAGATCATCCTCGACATCTGCCACGATGTCGGCGCCAAGACCGTGACCAAGGGCAAGTCGATGGTCGCCGAGGAGATCGGCCTCAACGATTTCCTGGAAGGCAACGGCATCACGCCGGTCGAGACCGATCTCGGCGAATACATCATCCAGCTGCGCCACGAACTGCCGTCCCACATCATCGCGCCCGCGGTTCACCTCACCAAGGCCCAGGTCGAGGACGAGTTCCGCCGCGTCCACACCCATCTGCCGCGCCGACCGCAATCTCGACGAGCCGACCAGCCTGCTGGCCGAGGCGCGCGGCGTGCTGCGGGAGAAATTCCTCGCCGCCGACGTCGGCATCACCGGCGCGAATTTCCTGGTCGCCGAGACCGGCACCTCGGTGATCGTCACCAACGAGGGCAATGGCGATCTCACCCAGACCCTGCCCAAGGTCGCATATCGTGCTCGCCTCGCTCGAAAAGCTGGTGCCGACGCTGGAAGACCTGGCGCAGTTGCTGCGCGTGCTGGCGCGCTCGGCGACCGGCCAGGAAATGTCGGTCTACACGACGCTCTCGACCGGCCCGCGCCGCCCCGACGATCCCGACGGCCCCGGCGAATATCACGTCGTGCTGCTCGACAACGGCCGCTCGTCCATGATCGGCGGCGAGTTCCGCGACATGCTGCGCTGCATTCGCTGCGGCGCCTGCATGAACCACTGCCCGGTCTATCACGCGGTCGGCGGCCACGCCTATGGCTGGGTCTATCCCGGGCCGATGGGCGCGGTGCTGACGCCGAGCCTGATCGGCATCGACAAGGCCGGGCCATCTTCCCAACGCATCGACCTTCTGCGGCCGCTGCGAGGAGGTGTGCCCGGTGCGCATTCCGCTGCCGCGGCATGATGCGGTCGTGGCGCGAGCGCGAATTCGAACGCCATCTGTCGCCGGCGACGGTGCGCGGCGGGCTCGCCTTGTGGGCGTTCTTCGCCACGCGTCCGCGGCTCTACGGCTTCGCGACCGCGATGGCGGCGCGGCTGCTGGCGCTGGGCGGGCGCGCGCCCGCGGACGGTTCTCGCTGGCTGCCGCTCGCCTCCGGCTGGACCCGCTATCGCGATTTTCCGGCGCCGCAGGGAGCGACCTTCCAGTCGCGGTGGAAGCGTCGCGACAAGGCGCCCCTGCCACGCCCGGGGCATTCGCCATGACCGGCGCCGATGACCGCGCGCGAACTCGTTTTCGCGACCATCCGCCGCTCGCTCGGCGTCACCGGCAGCGAGGCGCCGCGTCGTGCCGCGGTCGCCGCGCGCCTCGCCGGTCACCCCGCGGCGTCGTGCCGGCGCGCGGTCAGCTGCCGCCGCACGAGCGGCTCGATCTGTTCGCGCGCATGGTGGAGGCGCGTCCGCGGGCGACGGCCGAACGCGTCGCCGCCGCCGCCGACGTTCCCGGCGGCGGTCGCGGCGTTCCTGCGCGGCCTCAACCTGCCGCTGCGGCGTGCGGCATGGCGACGATCCCCGCCTCGTCGCGCTGCCGTGGGAGCACCGAGCCCGCGCTCGAGATCCGGCGCGGCGCCTCCGACGGGCAACGATCTCGCCGCGGTGTCGCATGCCTTCGCTGCGGTCGCGGAAACCGGCACCGCTGGTGCTGACCTCCGGGCCGGACAATCCGACCACGCTCAATTTCCTGCCCGACGTCCACGTCGTCGTGGTCGACGCCGCCGATGTCGCGTCCGACTTCGAGACGGCGATGGCGCGGCTGCGCGAGCGCTACGGCGTCGGCGACCTGCCGCGCACGGTCAACCTGATCACCGGCCCGTCGCGCTCGGCCGACATCGAGCAGACGCTCATGCTCGGTGCCCACGGTCCGCGCAAGCTGCATGTGATCGTGGTCGGCAATCCCTAAAGCATGATCGGTCAAAATTGCAGACTTGCAGACCGGTTCATGCGCACAATCAGTTCACCCTCGTTGGGACGCTGCCTTATCGAGCGCGCAATGGGAGGCCTTCGCGGGCCCGAACCTTTCGGCGGGCAAGGCGTTGTTTCTGACCAGGGAGCTTGCCCATGAGACGCCACGAGAAACACGACGAAAAACACCCCCGGCCCGCGGCGAGCGGTGCGGTCACGGAGAGGCAGCGCCAGCTCGATCGGCGGCTCGACGAGCCCTCGAGGAAACCTTTCCTGGGTCGATCCGGTCGCCATCAGCCAGCCGGCGCCGGATGATCGGCTGCGTCGGGGGAAATAGTCTAATTATTTCAACGCAATATTTCTGCCGGCCGGGGAATTTGCGAAAGCCCGGGCGGGCATCTCCGTAACCATCTTTTTTGACGCTTCTGCCATCGGAAAGGCTTAAAATCGTCTCCCGATCGAGTGCGGCCCGGACTTGCCGCCGGGTGGGGAGATGGGGCCCATGAGTCGAAAATATTTTGGCACCGACGGCATTCGCGGTCGCGCCAACGGCGTGATCACGGCCGAGCTTGCGCTGCGGGTCGGCCAGGCCGCCGGGGTGATGTTTCGCCGCGGCGAACACCGCCATCGCGTGGTGATCGGCAAGGACACGCGGCTTTCCGGCTACATGATCGAGACCGCGATGGTCGCGGGCTTCACCTCGGTCGGCATGGACGTGCTGCTGCTCGGCCCGATGCCGACGCCGGCGGTCGCCATGCTGACGCGCTCGATGCGCGCCGACCTCGGCGTGATGATCTCGGCCTCGCACAACCTCTATCCCGACAACGGCATCAAGCTGTTCGGCCCGGACGGCTACAAGCTGTCCGACGAGGTCGAGTTCGAGATCGAGCAGCTGATCGACAGCGACCTCGGCAAGAAGCTCGCCAAGCCCGCCGCGCTCGGACGCGCCAAGCGCATCGACGGCGTGCACGACCGCTACATCGAATTCGCCAAGCGAACCCTGCCGCGCAACATCTCGCTCGACGGCCTGCGCGTCGTCGTCGATTGCGCCAACGGCGCCGCCTATCGCGTCGTGCCCGAGGCGCTGTGGGAACTGGGCGCCGAGGTGTTCTCGATCGGCGTCGAGCCCGACGGCTTCAACATCAACAAGGATTGCGGCTCGACCGAGCCGGAAGCGCTCAGCCGCAAGGTGCGCGAGATGCGCGCCGACATCGGCATCGCGCTCGACGGCGATGCCGATCGCGTCGTGATCGCCGACGAGCGCGGCCATCTGGTCGACGGCGACCAGCTGCTCGCGCGTGATCGCCGAAAGCTGGCAGAAGGACGGCCGCCTGGCGAAGCCCGACCGTGGTCTCGACCATCATGGCCAATCTCGGCCTCGAGCGGCATCTGCAAACGCTCGGGATCACGCTGCTGCGCGCCCAGGTCGGCGACCGCTACGTGCTCGAGCAGATGCGCGAGCACGGCTACAATGTCGGCGGCGAGCCGTCCGGCCACATCATCCTGTCGGACTACAACACCACCGGCGACGGCTTCGTCGCCGCGCTGCAGGTGCTGGCGGTGGTGCGAAAGCAGCAGCAGCCGGTCTCGGTGGTGTGCCACCGCTTCGAGCCGCTGCCGCAGGTCACCAAGAACGTGCGCTACCGCAACGGCAAGCCGCACGAGGACGCGACCGTCAAGTCGGCGATCGCGAGCGCGACGCGAGCGCCTCAACGGGCAGGGCCGCCTGATCGTGCGGCCGTCCGGCACCGAGCCGGTGATCCGCATCACCGGCGAAGGCGACGACCCCAACCTGGTGGAGGAAGTCGTCGACGGCATCGTCGATGCGGTCGCTCAAGCCGCCGCCGGCTGACGGGGCGGCGACAGGCCGGCTTGATCGTCCCGAAAGCGCGGGTGACATTTTGTTGCGACCTCCTCCTGACGGGGGCGCACGCCAAATCGCGCTGTTCAGGATGAGTCGCGGAAATGAACGACAAACGCTCTCCGAGCGACGGTCGCAATTCGTCACGAGCCGGCTGGCATTTGCGCAAACTCTCCGCATACCGCCCGACGCCGCGCTCGACCTTAATTTTTCGTTGAGAAATCGAATTGGCGTCCATCGATCGATATGATCATGGTGAAAAAGTAAGGTTAAGTGACGCTTAAGTATTCGGTGGCATTGTCGGTTCGGCGAATGAACCGGGCGCAACGCATTCGCGATCCGGAACGAGTGGAAGGATGATGTCATGAGTAACTTCAAGAAATTCGCGATGGCGAGCGCCGTTGCCGGCCTCGCCGTCACCACGGCGAACGCCGCGGACCTGCCACTGGCCTCCGCCGCCCCGATTCCGGTGGTTCGCGAATTCTCCGGCTGGTATCTGCGCGGCGATATCGGGATGACCAACCAGTCGGATCAACTCGCTGACCGACTACGTTGTCGCCCGGCACCTCGGTCGGCACCAAGTTTCTGACCTTCGACAGCGCGCCGCTCTACTCGACTCGGCGGCGGCTATCAGTTCAACAACTGGCTGCGCTTCGATGTCACCGGCGAATATCGCGGCAAGGCCGCAGTTCCACGGCCAGCAGAGTCGCGCGTTCGGCAGTATGCATCCTGCCGGACGACTACACCGCCAGCAAGTCGGAGTGGCTGTTCCTCGCCAACGCCTATGTCGATCTCGGCACCTGGTGGTGCGTGACGCCCTTCATCGGCGCCGGCATCGGCACCTCGCGCAACACCATCTCGAGCTTCACCGACATCGGCGCCACCCAGGCCGGTCGCCAACAGCATCCTCAGCACCACCTACGGCGAGAACGCCTCGAAGTGGAACCTCGCCTGGGCGGCCTATGCGGGTCTCGCCTACAAGGTCACTCCGGGCCTGTCCCTCGAACTGACCTATCGCTACGTCAATCTCGGCTCGGCGACGACCGGCCTGACCAACTCCTTCGACGGCGTCACCGTCGTCAATGCGCCGCCGCTTCAACTTCGGCACCATCACCTCGCAGGACGTGATGCTCGGCTTCCGCTGGAACCTCGGCGAGCCGGAAATTCCGGTGGTGGCGCCGCCGCTCATTCGCAAGGGCTGACCTGACCGCAACGAGCTGGCTGCGTCGAACGCGGCGCGGGAGAAATCCTGCGCCGCTTTCTCTTATGGCCGATCACGCCGGGGCGGCCGCCGTGCCGGCGCTCTGCGGCGGCGCGAATCGTTCCGGTCGCTTGATTGTGCGCATGGTCCGCTACCGCGCGGCGGTGTCATCCGGGCCGGTCGCTAACGCTCCATTAAGGTTAATTGGCGACAATCTCTTAACCGTTCGTGCAAGCACGCGTCACCGTTCGTGCGAAGGCCGCCGCCCGGCTGGAGGCTGGACATATGCGTTGGTGGGTCTTGGGCTTGTTGATCGCGATCGCCTCTCCCGCCCTCGCGGCCGACTACGACGATTTCTGGCTGCGGGGATCGCAGGTGATCGGCGCGCGCCGACGCCGCCGCCGCCGGCTCTACCGGATCTGGGGCGGCGTCTACGGCGGCGCGCAGGTCGGCGAGGATTTTCACGGCGTCGACTTTCGTCGACGTCCCGGCGAACCCGCGATCGCGAGCGCGCATTTCCCAGGACGCGATCCTCGAATTCGCTGTCGGCCGCATTGCCGGGCATGCCCAGCCTGCCGCAAGTCAACACCAGAGGCCCGAGCTATGGCGGCTTTGTCGGCTACAACTGGCAGATCGACGACGTGGTGTTCGGCGCGGAGTTCAACGTCAACCGGTCCTCGCTCCATCAGAACGCCTACAACTCGGTGACGCCGCAGCTATACTCGGATCACCAACGGCGGCAACATCTATGCGCACGACCTTACGTCAACGTCACCAGCGCGGCGACGGTCGACATGTCCGACTACTTCACGGTGCGCGGGCGGCTGGGCTGGGCGTTCGGAAACTTCCTGCCCTATCTCGTCGCCGGCGTCTCGTTCGCGCAGATCGACAGCGACCGGCACGTCAGCATCGATTACACCGGCTGTTTGCGAATCCGCTCCAGTACGCCGAACGTCACCTGCCCGTCGATGATCGGCGGCAAGTACCCGTTCGACCAATGTCAGTCACGGCAAATATGTCCTCGGCTTCGACGCCGCCGTCGGCGTGGACTACATGCTGACCACGGAACGTGTTCGCGCGCGGCGAAGTCGAATATCTCCAGCTCGGCACGCCCAACAACATCAAGCTGAACACGGTGAGCGCGCGCATCGCGCTGGGCCTGAGATACTGAGATCTGTTGCGTCGGACCGGCGATGGCCGCCGGACCGTCGATCACGCGGTCGCGCGCTTGCGGCCGGGCGCCGCCGCTTCTTATCCTCCGTTCGATCAGGTGCCGCCCCTCCAAGGCTGCTCGAGCAACAGCTTGACTGCGCGCCTGCCTTCCGTATCTCCGCCAGCGGGACACCCCTCCCCACCGAGGGGCGCCTATCTGGAAGGATAGACCATGGCGAACACGATGCCCGGCGTGCGGCCGGCGATCCCGCACTTCTCGTCCGGCCCCTGCGCCAAGCGCCCCGGCTGGAGCCTCCAAGCCCTCACCGACGCCGCCCTCGGGCGCTCGCACCGCGCCAAGCTCGGCAAGGGCAAGCTCAAGCGCGCCATCGATCTCACCCGCGAGATGCTGCGAGGTCCCGGCCGACTATCGGATCGGCATCGTGCCGGCCTCCGACACCGGCGCGGTCGAGATGGCGCTGTGGTCGCTGCTCGGCGCCGCGTCCGGTCACCATGCTGGCCTGGGAATCCTTCGGCGAGGGCTGGGTCACCGACGTGCTCAAGCAGCTCAAGCTCAAGGACGTCGACCGTCCTCAAGGCCGCCTACGGCGAGCTGCCCGATCTCGCCAAGGTCGACTGGTCGAGCGACGTCGTCTTCACCTGGAACGGCACCACCTCGGGCGTGCGCGTGCCGGACGGCGACTGGATCGCCGCGGACCGCGCAGGGCCTGGCGATCTGCGACGCCACCTCGGCGGCCTTCGCCCAGCGGCTCGACTGGGCCAAGCTCGATGTCGTCACCTTCTCCTGGCAGAAGGTGCTGGGCGGCGAGGCGGCGCACGGCATGCTGGTGCTGTCGCCGCGCGCGGTCGAGCGGCTCGAGAGCTACACGCCGGCCTGGCCGCTGCCGAAGATCTTCCGCCTGACCAAGGGCGGCAAGCTCAACGAGGGCATCTTCGAGGGCGAGACCATCAACACGCCGTCGATGCTGTGCGTCGAGGATTATCTCGACGCGCTGCAATGGGCGAAATCGATCGGCGGCCTCGAGGCGCTGATCGCGCGCGCCGACGCCAACGCCAAGGTGATCGCCGACTGGGTGGCGGCGACGCCGTGGGTCGAATTCCTCGCCAAGGTGCCGGCGACCCGCTCCAACACCTCGGTCTGCCTCAAGATCGTCGATCCCGCGGTGACCGGCGCTCGCCGGTCGACGCCCAGGCCGCCTTCGCCAAGAACCTCGCGGCCGCGGTCGAGAAGGAAGGCGTCGGCTACGACATCGCCGCCTACCGCGACGCGCCGCCGGGCCTGCGCATCTGGTGCGGCGCGACGGTCGAGGCGCGCGATGTCGAGGCGCTGACCCGGTGGCTCGACTGGGCCTTCGCCAAGACCAAGGACGCGCTGCCGAAGGCGGCGTGACGTCCGCTCCCGGCGCCGCCGGCGGCGGCGCGATTTTCCGATCATCCAGCGAACTGACGGGCGACTCCAATGGCTCCCCGCGTGCTCATCTCCGATGCTCTGTCGCCCGCCGCGGTCCAGATCTTCAAGGATCGCGGCGTCGAGGTCGACTTCCAGCCCGATCTCGGCAAGGACAAGGACAAGCTCGCCGAGATCATCGGCGACTTCGACGGCCTCGCCGTGCGCTCGGCCACCAAGGTCACGCCGAAAATCCTCGAGCAGGCGGCGCGGCTCAAGGTGATCGGCCGCGCCGGCATCGGCGTCGACAATGTCGACATTCCGGCGGCGACCGGCAAGGGCATCATCGTGATGAACACGCCGTTCGGCAATTCGATCACCACCGCCGAGCACGCCATCTCGCTGATGCTGGCGCTGGCGCGCCAGATTCCCGCAGGCCGATGCCTCGACCCAGGCCGGCAAATGGGAGAAGAACCGCTTCATGGGCGTCGAGATCACCGGCAAGACGCTCGGCGTGATCGGCTGCGGCAATATCGGCTCGATCGTCGCCGACCGCGCCATCGGCCTGCAAGATGAAGGTGATCGCCTACGATCCGTTCCTGTCGCCGGAGCGCGCGCTCGACGCTCGGCGTCGAGAAGGTCGAGCTCGACGACCTGATCCGGCGCGCCGATTTCATCACCCTGCACACGCCGCTCACCGACAAGACCAGGAACATCCTCGACGCCGAGGCGATCGCGGCGACGAAGAAGGGCGTGCGCATCATCAATTGCGCGCGCGGCGGCCTGGTCGACGAGGCGGCGCTGCGCGCGGCGCTCGATTCCGGCCATGTGGCCGGGCGCCGCCTTCGACGTCTTCGCCGAGGAGCCGGCGACCGCAAATCCGCTGTTCGGCCATCCCAACGTGGTGTGCACGCCGCATCTCGGCGCCGCCACCACCGAGGCGCAGGAGAACGTCGCGCTGCAGATCGCCGAGCAGATGTCGGACTATCTGCTGCGCGGCGCCATCTCCAACGCGGTGAACTTTCCCTCGATCACCGCCGAGGAGGCGCCGCGGCTGCGGCCGTTCGTCGACGCTCGCCGAGAAGCTCGGCTCGTTCGCCGGCCAGCTCACCGAGACCGGCATCATCAAGGTGCAGATCGCCTATGACGGCGAGGTCGCGCGCATGAACACGCGGGCGCTGACCTCGGCGGCGATCGCCGGCCTGCTGCGGCCGATGCTGCAGGACGTCAACGTGGTCTCGGCGCCCGGCGTCGCCAAGGAGCGCGGCATCGTGGTCGAGGAGACGACGCGGGAAGGCGAGTGCGACTACGAGAGCCTGATCACGGTGACGGTGGTGACCGAGAAGCAGGCGCGCTCGGTGTCGGGCACGGTGTTCGCCGACGGCCGGCCGCGCATCGTCAACATCAAGGGCATCCGCATGGACGCCGAGTTCGGTCCGTCGATGCTCTACATCACCAACCAGGACAAGCCGGGCTTCATCGGCCGCTTCGCCTCGACGCTCGGCGATGCCGGCATCAACATCGCGACCTTCCATGTCGGCCGCGATGCCCCGGGCGGCAACGCCATCGCGCTGATCGAGGTCGACGGCGAGGTTCCCCCCGAGGTGCTGCGCAAGGTGCAGGCGCTGCCGCAGGTGCAGCAGGCGAAGCCGCTGCGGTTCTAGCGGCGGCGAGGGTCGCTCGTAGAGCATGTGAATCTTTTCATTTCGGACCTCATCCTGAGGAGCCCGCGAAGCGGGCGCTCGAAGGATGGCGACCGCAGTGCTTGGGGCCATCCCTTCGAGTACGGCGCATCGAAATCGGCTGCTGTGCCGATTTCGACATCATGAGATGTCGAAGTCGGGCAGGCCCGACTTCGATGCGCCTCCTCAGGATGAGGTCCCAAAGATTTACAAGCTCGTAGGATGGGCTGAGCCCTTGGCGTAACCCATCGCCCTGCGGCACCCGAAGCGGTGATGGGTTTCGCGAGGGCTCAACCCATCCTACGGGCTGAACACCGATTTCCGCCGCGGCACTAACACGCATGCGTGGTCGCGCGATGCCGCCATGCGGTGCGTCACAGCCGGGTCCGAATTCCGGATTCCCTGTGCCGCATGCGGCGACGCGCCCGCGCAGTCCAGCCCACAGGGGAATTTCATGCGAATTCCGTCAGCGATGTTGTGCCTCGTCGTGCTCGCCGCGCCGGCCGCGGCGCAGACCGACGTGACCTCGGCGATCGATGCCGTCACCGTCTATCCCGACGGCGCCACCGTCACCCGCGTCGTCCATGTCGACCTGCCGCAGGGCGACAGCGTGCTGCGCGCCCGCGACTTCCCGCCGGGGCTCGACCCGGCGTCGCTGCGGGTCGAGGGCGACGCGCCGGCGCGGCTCGTCATCGGCGGCATCGATGCGAGGCCGCCGCGGGCGGAACGCCCGCCGCTCGATCCCGGGCTCGAGGATCGCATCGAGGCGCTGCGCGACGAGCGCGGCGGCCTCGACGACAAGATCGCAGCCGCCGACCGCGCGCACGGGCCTTCGCGCAGCGCTTTGCCGAAATCCTCGCCGGTCGGGCTCGGCGACAAGGGCGAGGCGCGGCCGCTCGCGGAATGGCGGTCGGCCTTCGCCGCGGTGGCGGAGGAGGTCGCCGCGGCGGACGGGGCGATCCGCGAGGCGCGGCTGCGCCAGCGCGAGATCGATCGCGAGCTGGCCCGGCTGGAGGCCCGGCGCAACGCCGATCCGCCGCGCAAGATGGAGGTGCGGATCGACCTTGCCGCCGATGCGGCGACGGCGGCGACGCTGCGCATCTCCTATTCCGTGCGCGGGGCGCGATGGTCGCCGATCTATGACGCGCGGCTCGATTCCGGCGCGCGCGACCGCAAGCCTTCGCTCGAACTCGTCCGCCGCGCCGAGATCGTGCAGAACACCGGCGAGGACTGGCAGGACGTGGCACTCGCCGTCTCGACCGTGCGCACCGCCAAGGGCGGCAGCGCGCCCGACCTGCGCCCGCTGATCGTGCGCTATCCCGCGCCGCGCCCACCGGAGCAGCCGAGCCGGCCGTTCCGCCGGCGGCCGCCTTGCGGTCGGTGATGCCGGAACGGGCAGCGGATGCGGCGCCGGCGCGGGCGCCGGCCATGAAGCCCGCGCAGGCCGTGGTCGCCGCCGAGGAGCGCGAGGCCGCCGTCGACACCGGCGGCTTCCAGGCGGTATTCCGGCTGCCCGGCCGCGTCAGCATCGCCGCCGACGAGGGCGCCAAGAGCTTCCGCATCGGGGCGGCGACCATCGCTCCCGATCTCCTGGTGCGCGCCGCGCCCGCCCTCGACAGCACCGGATTCCTCGAGGCGGGCTTCAAGCATGGCGAGGATGCGCCGCTGCTGCCCGGCCGGGTCGCCATCTACCGCGACGGCATCTTCGTCGGCCGCGGCCAGATGGCGCTGACGGCAAAGGAGCAACCGGTGCGGCTCGGCTTCGGCGCCGACGACCGCGTCAAGATCGAGCGCACCATCGTGAGCCGGACCGAGGGCTCCACCGGCATCATCACCACCTCGAAGACCGACCAGCGCGACTACAAGACCAGCGTGCGCAACGGCCATGATGCCGCGGTCCGCGTCGCGATCGAGGATCAGCTGCCGGTCAGCGAGATCGACGACGTCAAGGTCGAGCTGCTGCCGGGATCGACGCGCGCCGACCGAGCGCGACGTGAGAAACCGGCGCGGCGTGGTGGCATGGAATTTCGAGCTCGGCCCCGGCGAAGCGCGCGACATCAAGTTCGGCTGGCGGGTGCGCTGGCCGTCCGACAAGGCGATCGTCTACGCGCCGGGTCCGTGATCCTCGGCGTTGCGTCGCCGGCCGGTGCGGTGCTGGTTCCGACCGGCGCAGCCGATTGGCTTGCCGGAATTCTCGCCGGTATCTGCGCTTGCCAGCATCCCGTCGGCGAATGCCCAGTTGCTGAGCCACAAGGACCTATCGGTCGGCGTGGCCACCACCATCGCGCGGACCGCCATCGAAACCTGCAAGGCGCAAGGCTACAACATATCCGTGAACGTGCTCGGCCGTGAGGGCCAAGTTGTGGTGGCGGCGCGTGGCGAGGGCGCCGGCTTCAACACAATGGAAAATTCCATGAAGAAGGCCTACACGGCCCGCACCATGCGGCGGCCGTCCGGAGAATTTGCTGATGCCGTCAAGAACAACCCCACTGCCGGCGCGCTGTTCCTGACCAACATCGTGCCGGCCCGAGGGGCGCTCCCAATCAAGGTGGGCGACGATGTGATCGGTGCCGTTGGCGTTTCCGGTGCACCCGGCGGCGACAAGGACGAGGCCTGCGCCAAGGCCGGCATCGACAAGGTGGCGGCGGAACTGAAGTGACGGATGCCGAGATCGTCGACCCTGGTCGGATCAGCGCCATCCGCGAAAAACGCGCGGCGCTCACACCCTTGAGGGATTGATCTCAAACCTGACGGAACTGACTAACATCCATCCAGGTAACTGAACCCAGGAGGAACTTTCATGTCCAAGACTGCCTGTGTTGCCGGAATTTCACTCGCCGCGACATTCGCTTGCGGTCTCGCCGGTTCGGCGAATGCCCAGCTCGTCGCCCACAAGGACCTCACGACGTCGATCGCGTTCACTGTGGCTGAGACCGCCGTCCAGACCTGCAAGCAGCAGGGCTACAACGTGTCCGCCAACGTGCTCGGCCGCAGCGGCGAGGTGATTGTCGCCATCCGCGGCGACAACACCGGCCCGCACACCCTCGAAAACTCCATGAAGAAAGCCTATACGGCGCGGGCTCAGCGGCGGCCGTCCGGTGAGTTTGCCACCGCCGTCAAGAACAACCCCGGCGCCGGCGCATTGCGTCTCACCAACATGGTTCCGGCGCAGGGTGCGCTGCCAATCAAAGTGGGCGAAGACACGATCGGCGCTATCGGGGTCAGTGGCGCTCCCGGCGGCGACAAGGACGAAGCCTGCGCCAAGGCCGGCATCGACAAGGTGATGAACGAACTCAAGTAAGCCGAGCCATCGAGGTAAGTCCGTTCGCAATTGCGGCGCAGCACCATGGTGCTGTGCCGTTTTGTTGCCGCCGCGAGTTCGCAATCGAGCACCGCCGCGCGCGAGGGCATGCGGCGGTGCTGCACCGACGAACTTGGCGAGCGATGACGACCACCACCACCACACAGCCTCGCGGATATCAGCGAAGCACAGATTGCACGCTTTGGCGCCGGGCCGCGCGCTGCGAGCCGTGCTTGAGGAATCCGGCAGCCGATAAGGGTCATTTGTTGACAGTCGGTATGTTATAACATTACAAATTCGCCGTTCTGGAGGATGTGAAAGCATCGCCATCAATCTGGCCGGCCAGTGCCGAGCCAATGTCAGGGAGAAAATCAATGATCCGATCCATATGCGCTGGCCGCATCCACGGCCTTTATCGCTTTCACCAGCATCAATCCCTTGGCCGCCGAGGGCCTACCGACCGAGACCCATAAGCTCCTTCCTGCCGCGCTGGCCGTCGAAGCGGCACAGACGGCGATCGCCACCTGCAAGGGACAAGGCTACAACGTGTCGGTCACGGTCACCGATCGCTCCGGCACGCCCCAAGTGCTTATCGTCGGCGACGGCGCGGGCGTGTTGAGCAGGGAGGTAGCCCGCCGCAAAGCGTACACGGCTGCCCAGTTGAGGGTCTCGACCGCGGATTTCGCGAAAAGGGTCGCCGGAGGAGGGTTCAATCCCGCCGTCTTCGATACCCAACTCGCAACAGCGGTGGGCGGCCTGCCGATCAAGGTAGGCAATGATACGATCGCCGCCATCGGCGTCAGTGGCGCGCCCGGCGGCGACAAGGACGAGGCCTGCGCCAACGCCGGCCTCGCCAAGATCAACGACCGGCTGCAATAGCTTCTTTCCCCTCTCCGCGTCACGTGGCCATCAGGGGAGGCTGCCGAGCGCTACCGCGGGGCGACCGGCGGCTGAAGAAAAGCGGTCCCGGGTCGCCCCGGGACCGGTTACCACACCGAAAACCGAAACGTCAGCTCATTGCGGCTTCACGAACAGGCCGACCAGGCCTGCCGCGCCCTTGACGTGCTTGTCGAGCTTGGCCTGCAATTCCGGCAGCGTCAGGCCGGCCGGCAGGTCCTTGGTGTCGAGATCGGTCGCGATGACCAGGAAGGTGTAGTGATGCGGCGAGCCGGGTGGCGTGCACGGTCCGGAATAATGGCCGACGCCCTGGGTGCTCTTGCCGCCGACATATTTGGGGCCGTCGTTGGTGACTTCGCCCTCGGCGAACGAGGTCACGTTCGCCGGAATGCCGTAGGCCACCCAGTGGAACACGCCGAGGCCGCCGCGGCCTTCGGGGTCCACCATGGTGAGCGCATAGCTCTTGGTGCCATCCGGAGCGCCCGACCACGACAGCTGCGGCGATACGTTGTCGCCGACGCAGTTCGGGTTCTGGGCATTCTTGTTGGCGACCTTCTTCGGCATCAACGTGCCGTCCTTGAAGGTCGGCCGAGGTCAGAGTGAACGGATCGGCTGCATTCGCGACGCCGCCCATGCCCCACGCTGCCAGCACCACACGCGACTTTCGTAACCGATCGACATCAGCTTGTAGCAAGAAAAGGTTATGTTATAACGTTGCATGTCCAGTCGAAGCCGTTGATCGCATCATGAGCGGTGCGGATCGGGATTCCCTTAGTCGATTTCAACATTGCTGATCCGTGATTGCGAAGCCGCCTTTGCACCCATCGACGCGCTCCCCAGCGCAAGTCGATGGGTGTCAATGTGTTAGCAATCTGCCGAAAATGAGATAAGGTCGCTGCATGCCGCAGCGAGGCCGCGCGAGCTTAGGTGAAGGTGAACATGAGAGCCGTTACGGGCGTAGCTATTGGGGTCGCGTCATTCCGACCGAGCGACCGCTATAGTCTAGCGATTGGAAAAGCGATCATGCCCGCAATTTTCCTTGCACCCGATCACGACCACGCTCGCTGCGCTGCCGACGCTATTGCGCACGCGGAAGCGGTGTGCGCCGAGCGTGCAGAGCGGCTCACGCCGCCGCGCCGCCAGGTGCTCGAGGTGCTGGCGGCGAGCCATAAGCCGCTCGGCGCCTATGAGATCATCGAACTGATGGCCCGCAAGAAGGTGCGCCCGGCGCCCATCACGGTCTACCGGGCACTCGAATTCCTGATGAAGCACGGATTTGTCCACCGCATCGAGAGCCGCAACGCCTATCTCGCCTGCACCCACAATCATGACAGCGGCGCGCTGGTCGCATTTCTGATGTGCGACACCTGCGGGGCGGTCGGCGAAGCCTCGACCGCCGCCATGGCGCAAGTCCTCGCCGCCGCCGCGAAAAAGGCCGGCTTTCGACCCTCCATGTCGGTCATCGAAATCACCGGCACCTGCTCGCACTGCCGCCGCGGCTGACAGGCGCCGCCGCGGCGTGCACGTTTGCACTTCGCTGTTGTCCGTCCGCCGCCAAACGCGGTTCACTTTCCGAGCCGCTTTGCCTCGTTGAAGTCGGCATCGGCGCGGTCGATCTCGCCCTTTGCATTGTATGCATTTCCGCGCCCGGTGTAGGCGGAGGCGAGCTTGGGATCGAGCCGGATCGCCTCGGTGTAGTCCGCGATGGCGCGATTGTAATCACGTTTGACGTAATACGCGGCCCCGCGGTTGCTGTAGGCACGGACATACTTCGAATCGAGCCTGATCGCCTCGGTATAGTCCGCGATGGCGCGGTCGTAGTCTTTTTTTGCATAATGGGCGTTGCCGCGGTTGTTGTAGGCCAGCGTATTGTTCGGTTCGAGCGCGATCGCCTCCGTATAATCCGTGATGGCGCGGTCGAAACCCTGCGTGGCGTACTCCGCTAGACCGCGATTGTGCCACGCGCGCGCATCCCGGGGGTCGAGCTTTATCGCCTGGGTGTAATCCGCGATGGCGCGACCGTAGTCCTGCTTGGCGGAATAGGCGAGGCCGCGATTGTGCCAGGTGCGGGCGTCGCTCGGATCGAGCCTTATCGCCTCGGCGTAGTCCGCTATGGCGAGGTCGTACTTCTGCTTGACGTAGTACGCCAGGCTGCGGCCATTGAATGCGCCGCGATCCCCGGGATTGAGCCTTATCGCCTCACTGTAGTCGGCGATGGCGCGGTCGTAGTCGTGCTTGGCGGAATACGAATTGCCACGACCGGTAAAGGCCGCGGCATCGTTGGGAGCGAGCGCAATCGCTGCCGTGAAATCGGCAATGCCGCGATCGTCATCCCGCTTCGCACGATATGCGATGCCGCGGTTGTAAAAACTGCTGCCGTCCTTCGGATCGAGTTTCACCGCCTCGCTATAGTCCGCGATGGCCCGGTCGAAGTCACGCTTGGCGGAATACAGATTGCCGCGAGCGGCATAAGCGGAGGCTCCGCCGGGATCGAGGCGAATCGCTTCGGTGAAGTCCGCGATGGCGTGGTCGTAGTCTTGCTTGGCGCGATACGCGGTGGCGCGGCTATAGAAGGCGTTGCGATTGCTGGGATCGAGCTGGATCACCACTGTGTAGTCCGCGATGGCACCGTCATAATCGCGCTTGCCGGAATACAGGGCGCCGCGGCCCGCATATGCGCGAGCCTCGCGGGGATCGAGCTTTATCGCCTCGGTATAGTCGGCGATGGCGCGGTCGAACTCCTGTCTGGCGCGATAACCGACGGCGCGATTGTAGAATGCGTCGCGATTTTTCGGGTCCAGTCGGACCACCTGAGTGTAATCGGCGACAGCCTTCTCGTAGTCGCGCTTGGCAAAATATGAGGCAGCCCGGCCGGCATGGACAGCAGCGTCGTTGGGATCGAGTGCGATCGCCTCCGAGTAGTCCGCAATGGCGCGGTCGTGGTCCTGCAGAATGCGATAGGCATTGCCGCGGCCATAGAAAGCTTCGCGGTTCTTTGGATCGAGCCGGATCACTTGGGCGTAATCCGCGACGGCGCCATCGAATTCCTGCTTGGCCGAAGTGGGAACCGGCGCGACCCGCGTATGCGAGGGAGTTGTCGGGATCAAGCCTGATTGCCGCCGTGTAGTCGGCGATCGCATGGTCATGGTCCCGCTTGGCGGAGTACGCGATTGCGCGATCGTAGAGGGTCGAGGGGTCACCGGGTCCGAGCCTTATCGCCTCGGTCAAATCTGCGATCGCGTGGTCGAAGTCCCGCACGTAGTAATAGGCGAGGCCTCGGCTCTTCAAGGCGCTCCAATTGGTGGGATCGAGCCGGATCACGGCGGTGTAGTCGGCAATCGCGTGGTCATAGTCCCGCTCAGCGGAATACGCGACAGCGCGATTGTACAAGGTCGAGGGATCGCCGGGGGCGAGCCTCATCGCCTCGGTGTAATCGGCTATCGCCCGCCCATAGTCCTGTTTCGCGGAATATGCGATCCCGCGGTTTTTGAAGCTCAAGACATTGTTGGGCTCGAGCTTGATGGCGCTGGTGTAATCCGCGATTGCGCGGTCGTATTCCTTCAAGTCGACGTAAGCGTTGCCGCGGCCGTTGAGGGAAACGGCGTAGTTGGGATCAAGGCGTATCGCTTGATTGTAATCCGCGATTGCCTGGCCGAGATCGCCCCGGGCCTCGTGCGCCAGGGCGCGATTGCTGTAACCTTGAGCGGAATTTGGATCGACCCTTATGGCCTGGGCGAAGTCCGCAATGGCATGGTCGAAATCCCGCCTGGTGTAATACGCGAGGCCGCGGTTGTTGAATGCGAACGCCAATTCCTTTCCGGCGTAGGTATTGGCATCCGATCACCTCCGTGCAGCCGCTGATCTGCAGGTCGGCCGTAACGCTATCCTTGCCGGTGCATCGATCCACGTCCTGCTGAATTTGGGCATTCGCTGCAGTCACGAACGACAGGCAAAGCAGCCGACAAATGATCCCAGCGCCAGACCCGATCGAAGATAGACCTGCGCGAGCCCGCAACCATGGTCATGTCTCCTGGAACGCACCACGCCTCCCCGTCGGCAGATTAATACCATAAAGAGGGGGCAGCGCGCCAAACTCCGCGTCCTGACCTGTTGCCGCAGCGGAAAGGCGAGCGTAGTCGTGATGACGGCCCCGTGACGCTGGGCACGCTGAAATGCACGCCGGCCAGATGGGCGGCGCCAAGCATAGGCAGCGGCGGAGGACGCCGCAGATCGTCAGCGCCCGCAGTCGGGCTCATGGTCGGGCGAATACCCGGAATTGGCGGGAAATGGGAAAGGTGTCACCTGTCCGCCACATGCATCAAGGATTCGTTAACTCCTGAGCGGCGAGGCGTTCTATTATGCTTCAGCGTTTGCTAGTCTGTTCAGTGAGGGGGCGTGGCTGCAGATGCGCTGGTTCCGGTCGCATAGGCTCAAGGTGGCGTCGCTGGCATTGTTCGCGCTGGCGTGTCAGTTCGTGCTTTCCTTCGGCCACGTCCATCTCGATCGTTTTGCCGGCACCAGCAATTGGGCGATTGCGGCCGTAGCCGGAAAAGCCGTTGCGGCGCCTGCCGGAAAAGTCACGATTGCCGATCTTCCGACTTCGCCTCGCCAAAAGAACCCGAGCGGCCTTGGCGACGATTTCTGCGCCATTTGCGCCAACATCAGCTTGGCGGGCGCCCTGGTCGTCCCGACTGCCCCGACGCTCCTGCCCGGAGTTTCATTCTATAAGGAATTGCACTGGTCGTTCGCAGCCACCGCAGGCTCGATCGATCGACCATTTTCATTTCAACGCCCGCGGTCCCCCAACTGCCTGAACCAATCGCGTGAGGTCGGCCGCGTCACCCGTTCATCCGGGTGATGCAGGAGACTCACGACGCCGGGCGGATTCCGCCCGCATGCAGCGCGATTTCGATCGCGCGGATCAGGCAGCAAATCCGTGACAGGGGTCTATAATGAAACCTTCAGTTCGTGTTGGTCTGCTTCTCAGCGGATCCGCAATTGCTGTGATCGCGGCATGGCATGCCGCGGTCGCTCAAGAGCCGGCCCCGCCGCCGCGTGCACCGGAAACGACCGCGCCGGCGCCGGCTGCACCGGAGACGACCACGCCGCCGACGCACCGCGCCGAGACCACCGGACCGCGGACGAACATTCCGCAGATCACGGTGACGGCTCCCAAGCAAACCCAAACGGCAGCCCCCAGGCGCGCGGCGACCGCGGCCCCGACGCTCCGACGCGGCGACCGCCGCGCGCCTGCTGTCCCCGCGCAGACCGCCGCCCAGACCGCCGCCGCGCTGCAGGCGGCCGCCACGCGCGCATTCACCCAGCAGGTCGAAAGATTCAATCAGACGCGCGAAAACATCCTGCCGAAGACGGGAACCACTTCACTCCGAACGCACCGACCAGGACATCGAAAACGCGCCGCAGGGGGGCAACCAGCAGATCGGCGACCTTCTGGTGTCCCAGTTCCCGGGCGTCTCCCAGGATTCGACATCGAGCGGCGATTATCACGTGCGCAACGACCACGCCAACGTGCAATTTCGCATCAACGGCATCGTCCTTCCCGATGGCATTTCCGGGTTCGCCCAGTTTCTGGAGACGAGCTTCATCGGCAAGATGGCGCTCCTCACCGGCGCGCTCCCGGCCCAATACGGGCTTCACAACACCGCCATCCTCGACATCACGTCGAAAGACTTCTCCACCAATCCGAACAAGGGCTCCATCGGCGTCTATGGCGGCAGCTACGGCACGATAACGCCGACGTTCGAATATGGCGGCAAGTCCGGCAATACCGAATATTTCTTCGCCGGCCGCGAATTCCAGAACTTGCTCGGCCTCGAAAATCCGACCAGCTCCGCCAGCATCGCTCACGACTTCACCACCAGGGCGGGTTCTTCGGCTACACCACGACGTTTCTCGACGATTCGACCCGATTGAGCACGATTACCGGCGCCTCGATCCAAAAATACCAGATCCCGATCAACCCGGGCGCAGCCTGTATTTCCAGGATTGCATCCCATCTTCGGCGCCACCGCCACAGGTGGGGATTCCGCCAAGATCAACGAGGTGCAATACGAGAAGAACGCCTATGCCGTGCTGGCCTGGCAGCACACCACCGGCGACCTCGATATGCAGCTCGCCTATTTCTCCCGTTACAACAGTTTGGACTTCGTGCCCGACGTCTACGGCGACATCCTCTTCAACGGTATCGCCTCCGACGTCTATCGAAGCTCGTTCATGAACGGCCTGCAGGGTGACAACGCCTACAAGATCAACGACGTGCACACCATCCGTTTCGGTTTCAATTCGAGCGTGGAGCAGGGCATCGTCAGGACGGTCGTCGACGGTGGAACCCGGCTGCGATGTCGCCGGGCAGCGCGACCGGAGCGCCCTTCACCTTCGCCGACCCGAGCATCAAGATGGGCTATCTGGCCGGCGTCTATCTCCAGGACGAGTGGCGCCTCACGCCGCAACTGACCCTCAACTGGGGCGCGCGTTTCGACGAGATGTGGCAGTACGTCGACAAGTACCAGCTCAGCCCGCGCGCCAATTTCGTCTACAAGCCGTTCTGGGGCACGACGATCCATGCCGGCTATGCCAAATATTTCACGCCGCCGCTGCTGACGCTCGAAGCGCAATCGGACGTCGCGCTGTACGAACACACGACCGGCGCGCCTCCTTCGAGCGCCCAGAACCTGATCCTTCCCGAGCGCTCCAATGTCGTCGATGCCGGCATCACCCAGCAGCTGTTGCCGCCGTGTCCGACGGCAACGGGCGTGCTTTATGGCAAGGCGCCGATCGCCAACGTGCCGGCGCTCAATTGCCCGAGCCTGGAGGTCGGGATGGCCGGCTTTTACAAACGGGCCCAGGACCTCCTCGATGACGGGCAATTCGGCGCGGCCTTTACCCTGACCGCGTTCAATTACGAAAAGGCGGAGAATTGGGGCGTGGAATGGAAGGCGAGATTCACGATGAACAATTTCAGCGCCTATGGGAACTTCTCCTGGGGGCGCGAAACCGCGAATACCGTCGTATCCAACCAGACGCTGTTCGCGCCTGACGAGCTCAACTATTTGGCTCATCAGTGGATCAACACCGACCACTCGCAGCTTTTGAGCTCCAACGCCGGCATGTCCTATCTGTTCTCGGACGGCACCCGGGCCAGCATGAACATGATCTACGGCAGCGGCCTGCGCCAAGGCTTCGCCAATACCGACCATATTCCGGCCTATGTGACGTTCAACTTCGGCCTCCAGCGCCAACTCTGGGAACACGGCCTGTTCGACAAGCCGATCACGGGGCGTTTCGACGTCGTCAACGTCTTCGACAGGGTCTACGAGCTGCGCAGCGGCAGCGGCATCGGCGTGTTCGCGCCGCAATTCGGTCCGCGCCGCGGCTACTACGCCGGACTGTCCCAGCAACTTTAGAGATGGCCCGCAAAGAAGAGGTGATCCCATGACAAAAATTCTTCTTGCCGGCCTGGCCTTCGGTGCGCTGATCATGCCCGCCATGGCGGCTGACGTAGCTCCGTACAACAAGGTCCCACCGCCGCCCGCATGGGGTTGGACCGGTTTCTACATCGGCGCGAACGTCGGTTGGGCCGGCGCGGCCGACACCGTCGTCAATACCGGCAGCTACACTGGCGCCGGCGGTTTCAGCACCCTTCTGACAGTTGGCGCCATACCGGGCGCACTCACCATGACCAACACCGGGTTCATCGGTGGCGGCCAGATCGGCTATAATTGGCAGGTCTGGCCAAGCTGGGTGTTGGGCATCGAGGCCGACTTCCAGGGAGTCGACGCGAAGGGCAGCAACTCCCTCACCTTCCTGGGCAGCCCCGCTTTTGCGTCGATCACCACAGCCTATAACCGCGAACTCGACTCACTCGGTACCCTCCGCGGCAGGTTCGGCTACCTCTGGTTCCCCAGCTTGCTTTTCTATGGCACGGGCGGCCTTGCATATGGAGACAACAAGATCGGCGCTGCTGCAGCGTGCCCGACATGCGGGGCCGCGGGCAGCACATCGAACACGTCGGCAGGCTGGACCCTCGGTGGCGGCGCCGAATGGAGATTTGCTCCCGCCTGGAGCGTGAAAGCAGAGTACCTCTATGTCGATTTTGGCCTCCACGGCAACACGATCTCGTACGCCTACCTAGGCAATGCGACCACTCTGACGAGCACCATCCGCGAACGCGACAACATCGTGCGCTTCGGCGTCAACTATATGTTCGGCTACTGAGGGGGAGTTGGAATGTCTGACATCAGGACGATCGCGTGGGCGGCCGCAGTCGCAGTCGCCGCGAATCTGAGCGCGCCGGCTGGCGCTGCCGATCTGCGGCGGCCTCCGCCGCTGGCTAACGTGCCGCCGCCCATCATCTGGACCGGCTTCCATATCGGCGCGCAAGCCGGCTTCGCATTTTCGGGCGAGGACGCGACCAGCGCATTTTTCGGAACGCCGGTAACGTTCTCCACCAATCCGAGCGGCGTGCTCGGCGGCCTGGAGGCCGGCTATGATTATCAGTTCTCGCCGAATTGGCTGGTCGGCGCCGAGCTCGACCTGTCCTGGACGACGGCGAGCGGCAACTTCAATTTCATCACCACGACGCCGGGCGGCGCCGTTGCCAGCGGCATCTTCAACAGCAATCACCATTGGTACGACACCTTCACCGGCCGCGTCGGATATTTGATCAGCGATTGGGTGCTGTACGCCAAGGGCGGCGCCGCGTGGATCAACACGGACTATAACCTGGCGGTGACCGGACCCTTCGGCGGCGGCTCGGTCAACGACACCCGCACAGGCTATGCTTTAGGGTTGGGCGCAGAGTGGATGTTCGGGCCGGGTTGGTCGACCAACCTCGAATATGATTATCTCGGCTTCGGCAACAGTTCTTACGCACTTGGCGGCTTCGGAACGAGCGTCAATACGCACGTCCAGCAGATCAAGGTCGGCGTGAATTATCATCTTCTGCCGGGAGCAATTTTCGGCTGGTTCTGAGCCTCGGTTGCGGTTGCGAAGCCGGCAGGCCAATCGCGGCTGAACCTCACGTACGCCGTGGGAGACGGGTGATGAGAAAACTGCTTTTGAGTGGCGCGGCTTTTGGCGTGCTGGGGATGCCCGCAATGGCGGCGGATGTGGCGCCTGCCTACAAGATCCCAGCGCCGATTTCGGTGTTCAGTTGGAGCGGATGCTACGTCGGCGGCGACGTCGGCGGGGCGTGGGGCAGCCAGGGCGTCCTTGATATCTCTCCTGTGGCCTTTTCGTTTCCCCCGGTGGTCCTCCGTCAAACGCCCGCCAACACGACGGTCACGGGCGGCAGCGTAATCGGGGGCGGCCATCTGGGCTGCAATTTGCAATGGACGCCCTTCCTCGTGATCGGCGTCGAGGGCGATTTCATGGGCGCGGGTCTCAACGCGACCGGGCACGCGCAAAGCCTCTTCGGCGGTGTGGCGGCCCCAGGCGGTGGCATCACTTGGTCGAGCCGGCTCGAATTCGATTGCGACGGTGCGCGGACGTGCTTGGCTTTGCGTGGACGCCGAACACGCTCGTGTATTTGACCGGTGGCGGTGCCTGGGGGCGGACCAGCTACTCGTCGACCGACGTCTTTTTCTCCGGCTGTCCGAATTGCGCGACCACCTCTTTCAGCAACACGAGTTCGGGCTATGTTCTCGGCGGTGGCCTGGAATGGGCGCCGTGGAGCAACAACTGGATCGTCAGGGGAGAATACCTCTACTACAACCTCAGCGGTGCGACCGGAGGCGGGTTCCTGCCCGGGGTTGCGTTCGTGGCGGCGAATCCCACATGGAGCAACATGGCGGTGTCATCGGGTCGCCTCGGCCTGAGCTACAAGTTCTGACCGCCAATTCTGCGTTTTTCGTAACAAAAGGCCGCGGCCCGACCGGGGTCCTTTTGTTCGGATCGACCGCTGAGCGCCTGCTTGCTGCACGGCAAGTACGACGCGGCGGCGAAGGCATTACCCTTCCTGTAACGCGCATCAAGGCGAGGGGTTCTATAATGCTGCAGAATTTGTTAGGCTGGCTACCCAGAGGGACAAGGCGCGTTCGCCAATGCAGTGGTTCCGGTCGCACAGGCTGAAGGTCGCGTCGCTGGCGCTGTTCGCGCTGGTGTGTCAGTTCGTGCTTTCGTTCGGCCACATCCATCGTCGACCGCTTTGCCGGGAATTCAAGCAACTGGCTGATTGCAGCCGTGGCAGGGAAAGCCGTTGCGGCGTCCGCTGGTAAAGTCACGATCGCCGACCTTCCGACTTCGCCTCGCCAGAAGAGCCCGACCGGCCTCGGCGACGATTTCTGCGCGATCTGCGCCAACATCGGCCTGGCGGGCGCCCTGGTCGTCCCGACTGGCCCGGCGCTCCTGCTCGGAATTTCACTCTTTAAGGTATTGAACTGGTCGTTCGCAGCCACGCAGGCTCGGTCGATCGACCATTTTCATTTCAACGCCCGCGGTCCCCCAACTGCCTGAAGCAATGGCCTGAGCCGTCCGCATCGCCCGTGCATCCGGGTGCTGCAGGAGACTCATGGCACCGGGCGAAATCCGCCCGCATGCAGCGCGATTTCGATCGCGCGGATCAGCGCAGTAAATCCGTGACAGGGGTCTACGATGAAAGCTTCAGCTCGTTTGGGTCTGCTTCTCGGTGGATCCGCGATTGGTGCGATCGCGTCGTGGAATGCCGCGATCGCTCGAGAGCCGGCCACGCTGCCGCCGGGCGCCGAGTGGAAATTTGCTGCCGATGGGGCAAACAGAAGGCCCGTTTGATGCTTTTGATCGAGTTCGGGCTGAACCGCCTGCCGCGTGCGCTCGGCGCGGGACTGGTTTGCTGTGTTTTGCTGGGCGGCGTCGCCGATGCGCAGGCGCCGGAGCAAGGCGTCGCCAGGCCGGCCGCCCCGGCGCCGGCCTCCGCGGCATCCCCCGGCGCCACCGCGCCGGTTGCCACCGCCGCGCCCGCCGAAGGTACCCCGGCGCAGCCCCAAGGAGGAGGCGACCGCGCCGCCGGCCGCGGATACGTCGCGCCGGGACTGCTGCCGCGCGACCTCACGCCGTGGGGCATGTTCATGGCCGCCGACATCGTCGTCAAGGCGGTGATGATCGGCCTCATCTTCGCCTCGGTGCTGACCTGGACCATCTGGCTCGTCAAGACGCTGGAACTCATCGGCGCCCGGCGCAGCCTCGCCCGCGCCCAGGGCGTGCTCGCCGAGGCGCGTTCGCTCGCCGAAGCCGCCAGGCCCGCGAGTCTCGCGTGCCGGCAGGTGGCGCGGCTGATCGCGGCGGTGGAGAGCGAGTTGCGCCGCTCGCCCGACCGGCGCGACATCGACGGCATCAAGGAGCGCATCGCGGCGCGGTTCGAGCGCATCGAGGCCGGCGTCGGCCGGCAGATGCTGCGCGGCACCGGCATCCTCGCCACCATCGGCGCCACCGCGCCCTTCGTCGGCCTGTTCGGCACGGTGTGGGGCATCATGAACAGCTTCATCGGGATTTCGAAGCTGCACACCACCAATCTCGCGGTGGTCGCGCCGGGCATCGCCGAGGCGCTGCTCGCCACCGCGTTCGGGCTCGCCGCCGCCATACCGGCGGTGGTGATCTACAACATGTTCTCGCGCTCGATCGCGCAATATCGCGCGCTCTATGCCGACACCAGCGTCGAGATCCTGACCATGGTCAGCCGCGATCTGGTGCAGCGCTACCCGGCGGCCGCCCCGGCGGCGGAGTGATTGCATGGGCATCCGTCAGGGCGAGGAGTGGCAGCGTTGAGTGTGGCCGATCATCTCTTCCGGGTGGATCGCGCGGACACCGTGCGGTGGATCGCGTGCTTTGTCGTGGTGGTGGCCGCCCACGGCATGGCGGCGCTGAGCTTGCTTCAGTCGCCCGCAGCATCGGACTTCGATGCGGGGGCGCCGGTCGTCATGCTCGAACTCCCCGAGGCGCCCGCGGCCCCTTCGTTGCCGCCCACCGATCTCGCGCCGGGGCCCCCGGAGATGGAGAGCGAACCGACGCCGCCGCCCAAGGAAGAAACCAAGCCGATCGAGCAGGAGGCGGAGGTGGCGCTGCCGGTACCGGAACCGCCCAAGCCGCAACCGCCTGTCGAAGAACGGCAGGCGACGGCGCTGCCGTCATCGGTCGAGATGCCGGCGTCGGCCGCTGCGCCGCCGACGCCGGGAGCCGCGGTACATACCCCGGCCGCATTCATCCGATGGCAAAGCGAACTCGCTGCCCATCTCGAACGCTTCAAGCGCTACCCGACGGGCGCACGCGCCCACGGCGAGCAAGGTGTTGCGAACAGTCGCCTTCGCCATCGACCACGAAGGCCATTTGCTGAGCAGCCAGATCGTGCAGAGTTCGGGGTCGTCGCTGCTCGATCAGGAAACGCTCGCCATGCTGGCGCGCTCCCAGCCGATGCCGAAGCCCCCCGGCAATGTGCCCGACAGCGCCTTGTCCTTCGTCGTTCCCATCCGCTTCAACATCAGGTGAGAGAGGGCGGAATGAATGGGTTGCGATTCCTGTCCGCATCAAGAGGCAGGCAAGCAGGTGTGTTGGTGCTCGCGATTTTTGAGATGTAAGGCCCGCGATCCATGGGTTGGCTGAGATCGAACGGCGGCAAAACTGCTTGGCTGGCGTTTTTTGCGCTGGCCTGCCAGTTTGTACTCACGTTTGGCCACGTTCATCTTGGTAACGTCAGCGCCATTTCCGCGGCATCGCCGATTTCGATCGATGGTTCGGCCGGTGCTCCATCTTCGCCTACGCAAAAGACCCCGGCTGGTCTGGTGCGTGATTTCTGCGCAGTTTGCAATAATATCAGTTTGGCAAACGCGCTCGTCTTGCCGACCTCACCCGCAGCTATTCCGTCAATTTCAATTATTGAAGGTTTGCAATGGCCGTTGGTGGTGATTGGGTTCACCTCGCGTGACCATTCTTATTTCAATGCCCGCGGCCCCCCTCGCCTCTGATCTACCGGCCTGAACGGCTGCATTTCCGATTGCTTCGCCTCAATGCGCCGTTCTCATCGCCGGCACGCGACCGTGCCGGCGCCTGCCGATGCCTCAGCCACCTGGTCCGCGCGCAAGCGCGAAATTGATCATTGCGGTGACGCAACTGGTCCAATTCCGGTCTCGGGGTTTCCGATGAGGGGAATGATTTTTTTCGTCGCCGGTCTCGCCATGATTTTCCTGGCAAGCGCGGTTCAGACCTTCGGCACAAACTGGCTCGGTCAAGTATGTCCATATCCAGGACCGTGCTTTCGCCCGGAATGGCTGGGCTTTGGCATTAGCTTATTGGCCGCCGCCTACATCGCTTGGAAGTTAGATCGGGGCCGTCATTAATCTAACGTCCATTCCGCGAGTCGGCGACACGTTGCTGCGCCGCATCATCCTTTCTGGCCACGAGTCCGACAAGCTTCAAACTCGGCCCCGGCGGAAGCGCGCGACATCAAGTTCGGCGGGCGGGTGTGCTGGCCGTCCGACAAGGCGATCGTCTACGCGCCGGGTCCGTGATTTTCGGCTTGCGTCGTCTGCCGGTGCGGTCCCGGTTCCGGACGCCGGACGCAGCCGATTGCTTTGCCGGCGACGGGCTGTCGCGGCGGTCGGCGCTCGGCCGCGTCAGTCGGCGCGGGCCGTCAATGTTCCGCCTGCGACCACACGCCGATTACGCCGGCGATCGCGTTCAATCCCGACGTCGTGGGGTTCGTCGATGCCGCACCGAATGCTCCAGGTCCCGCAGCGCGCGGCCCGATGCCCACACGATTGTGTTCGGCAACATATCGACCCATTGCCTGAACGGCGCTTTTGTCTTCGCTTCCATGACCGACGCGCTGACCCAGGCTACGGCTCCAGGCGCGTCCTCCGCCACAACGTCCTGTCGCCGGTGCCGCCGGTTGCCTTCCAGCCTTTGCCGGGCGGTGGCGCCGGCTCCCGCCAATCCGGGCGCACGACGCGGTCGGAAGTCCATCTCTCTTCAACGCCGTCGGTGACGCGGCGCCACAACGTGCTGCCGCCATTGCCGCCGGCCGCCTCCCAGCCCTTGCCGGGCGGTGGAACCGGCTCCTGCCAGCCAGAGCGCACCTCCCGGTCGGAGGTCCACGTCTCCTCAACGCCGTCGGTGACGACGACGTGCAGCGCCTGGATCGGTGCCGGATCATGATCGTAACACTCCTCGCGGCCGTCGTCGTGGACGCGAAGCCACAGTTCTTTGGTCATGATCTCCTCCTGTTCAGTTGGGCCACCACGGGCCTCGTCGCGCCCCAGTGCCCCCTCGGTGATCAGGTCAAAGTAGCTCTCGGTGCCCGCGGGCTTTGGCAGGGCAAATTCCGCGGCAATGTCCGCAGGGACGTGACGGCTCCGGAATGAGCAGCCGGCCCGGCGCTTCGCCAACCCGCGCAACCAGCCTTCCCGAGCAAAAAGCATACCGGACAAGGGCGCCTATGCGTCGGAACACGCGGGCGTGCGCAGGAGGAGATTCCGGGACCATTTGCGGGCCGAGGGAACGCCCGCGTGCCTTGGCGCGAATCTGCCAATCTCGCTTGACGCCACCGCTGATTGATTTGAGCCGCCAGCTGAAAAATGGTCCCGGCCTCGGGGACTGCGGGGTCTGAGAGGTCGGGACCGCTCACTCGGTGGTTGAGCCGGGGATGCGGCGGGAGGCCCAGGATGCACCGCGTGGGAGACCTGCGAGGTCGCCCGGCTCCGTCGGCGCACCAGCGGTCTCGCTACGCGGCGCTTCCCCGGCGCCGTGTTGTACCTCGCCCCGGAGCCGGATGAACCGTTCCGCCAACTGACTATGGCGATTTGGCATCGGTACCCGGAGACGCCGCCTTACGGCGGCAAATGGCCCGACATAGTTCCCCACCTGTCGGTGGCGTGGGTCAAGGACGAGCGGCTGCCTGACCGCATAGCCGATGACTTCGCCCAGGCGTCCCAGGGAAGATTGCCGGTCCGTGCGACCGCCACGGACGTCGCGCTGATGGAAAAAAGGTCAGGTCATTGGCTTGTCCGTGCCAGGTTCGGCTGGGACGCGCGATCACGGAGCACGGGCTCGAAAAGGGTGCGCCTTCCGCTCGGGCCCAGGCTGGCGGCCGTCAGCCCTGCCGTAACAAATTCCAATGCAGCCCGGACCGCGATAGGGTGCCGGCAATCATCACCAGGGACCGAGGATGCGACGTCGGGAGTTCATCGCAGCGCTGGTCGGAGCGACCTGTCCGTTTTCCGCCGGCGCGCAGCCATCCGGTAGGGTGCCTGCGGTCGTCTATCTCGCCCAGGGGCCCGAAGACGATCCGGAGCAGCGCGCTCGCGCGGCTGCGTTTCGCACCGGATTCGAAAAGCTGGGGTGGATGGCCGGCCGCAACGTCTCCATCGAATATCGCTGGGGAAAGATCGAATGGGGGAAGGAGCGGGCGGTTGCTTCCGAGATTGTAAGCACGGGTCCCAGCGTCGTTCTGGCCTGCGGCTCCGCCATGGCCGAGGGGCTCCGGGATGCGACCAAATCCGTTCCAGTCGTATTCGTGAACGTGACCGACCCCCTTGCCACCGGTCTCGTGCACAGCCTGTCGCGTCCCGAGGGCAATCTCACCGGTTTTGCCGATTATCCATTTTCGATGGGCGGATACTGGATGGCGGTCCTCAAGGAGGCGGCGCCCCGGGTAAAGCGCGTTCTCGTCATTTCCGCCCCGGGAGATTTCGGGCAGGAGGGTCTGCTGCGCGCTGCCGGGGTCGTCGCCGCCGAGGTCGCTGTGAAGGTCGTGCCGGCCGCAGTCCTGACCGCATCGGAACTGGAGAAGGAAATCAATGCCTTTGCCCGCGAGCCGAACGGCGGCATCGTTGCGTTGCCGGGGGATCCGAGCGGCGTTCACCGCGACGTCATCACCACTTTGGCGGCTCGACACCGCCTGCCGGCGATCTATGGCGACCGCTTCGCGATCGCGCGCGGCGGCTTGATGTCCTACGACGCCGACATTGCCGACCTGCATAGGCGGGCGGCTTTCTACGTCGACCGCCTTCTCAAGGGCGTAAAGCCGAGCGAGCTTCCCGTGCAATTTCCCACCAGATACGACCTGGCCGTCAACCTCAAAGCCGCGAAGGCTCTCGGTCTCACCATCCCGCTCTGGTTTCTTGCAACTGCCGACGAAGTCATCGAATGATACGCAGGTCGTTCCTGCTGCTACGTTTTGAACCTGGAAACGGCCAATACGTTCGGCATTTGGCGCC
Source organism: uncultured Alphaproteobacteria bacterium (assembly GCA_963795865.1). Lineage (GTDB taxonomy): Bacteria > Pseudomonadota > Alphaproteobacteria > Rhizobiales > Xanthobacteraceae > JAJPKK01. The sequence goes on along the minus strand of CAWCJX010000017.1, from coordinate 43,211 downwards.
CCCGCCTCAATTGATCGCGGAATGTCGTGTGCGCCGGTCACCACCATCCATTTCGCGGGCTATAATTCGCCGACGACACCGAAGCGAGGGAGGAAATCCATGGGTGCACGACAACGCATTTCGCGGCGGCAAGCGCTGGCGATCTCGGCGGCAGCGGGAAGCCTGGCCATCGGCTTGTATCGCGAGGTCGCGGCGCAGGCACAAAAGCGGATCGAGCGATATTCGCCGGAGCTCGATGGCATCATCTCGAGTTCGGAGCCCATCCAGGAGCTTGCTTCGGGCACCGGCGGCACCCTCGGACCGACCGAAGGGCCGCTCTGGTGGAAGGAAGGCGGCTATCTTCTCTACAGCGATATCCACAACAACCGGCGCATGAAATACGTGCCCGGGCAGGGCGCCTCCGTCGCGCAGGAGCCGGTCAACCGCTCCAACGGTCTCACCCGCGACCTGCAGGGCCGCCTCGTCGCCTGCGAGCGCGAGACCCGACGCGTCACGCGGCAGGAACTCGATGGCAGCATCACCGTGATCGCCGGCAGCTTTCAGGGCAGGCAGCTCAACATTCCGAACGACGTGATCGTCAAGTCGGACGGCGCCATCTATTTCAGCGATCCGCTGGGCGCCGTAGCCGAGCAGTGGGACCTCGGCTATCCCGGCGTCTACCGGGTCTCGCCGGACCTCGGCACCATCACCCTTTTGGCCAGCGATTTCGTGTTCCCGAACGGGCTCGCATTTTCGCCGGATGAAAGCGTGCTCTACATTACCGATTTCCGGCGTGGCGTGATCCGCGCGTTCGATGTCGCGCCGAATGGGACCCTGGCGAAGCAGACCGATCGTATCTTCGCGGACCTCGGAGGCGCAGAGCCCGGCGGTCCCGACGGCATGAAGGTGGACGTTGCCGGCAATGTCTTCTGCGGCGGGGCAGGCGGAATCTACATTCTGGATGCGAAGGGCAAGAAGCTCGGCCGCATCGTGCATGGGCGCCCGGAGACGACCAACATCGCCTTTGGCGGCGACGATTGGAAGACCCTCTATTTCACCAACTGGAACTATCTCGGCGCGGTGAAAGTCAAGATCGCGGGCGTCCCTGTGCCGGTCGCAAAGAAAGCGTGACGTACACCTGCGGCTCGATGCAGCGGCGGTGTTCGATCAAGCTTATCCTGGCGCGGCGGCCGCTGCGCCGCAGGCGGCTTCCACCCGTGGACGTCGGCATGCTCGCCGCAGAAGCCGCGAAATGGGCGAGGGCGGCCGGAATGATGTGGCAGGGTGGGGGAGGCTTACCCGCCGGGCGAACGCCCGTGCCGCAATCCGACCCGCCGTCACGGATTGCGGTAGTTCGGGTCCATGATCTCGAAGCGGGTCCAGCTCTCGAATTGGCCGGACGTGGCTTCGCGGGTGGCGGGGTCGATCTCGCTCTGGCCGGGCTTGCGCAGGAAGTGCGCCTCGACCGTGAGGGTCTTCCCGGGCACCGTCTTCTCGCAGCGCTGCTTGATGAACACGCCGCCGCCGACCGACGTTTCGCCCGGCGCGGGCGGCCATGTCCGTGCAATTCCAGCCGTCGGGCTCGTAGCGGTTGATGACGGCGAGCCGCAGCATGTGGGCCATGCGCCGCTCCAGCGGCGAGGCGCGGGGATCGCTGATCATGCGGATGCCGCGCAGCACGCCGTCCTTGTCGAACAGCACCGAGAGGATGACGGGATGGCCGGCCACCCTGGTTCCGACCCGGCCCTGGGCATACAGCGGATCGTCGATGGCGCGGGCGACATAGTCCTGCTCGTCGTCGAACCGGGCGGAGACCTCGTAGAGGCCGCTCGCCTCGGGACGGCATTTGCGAAACTCCGCCCAGCCGTCGATCAACTGCCGCGGCGGCCCGCCATTGCTGCCGCAGGCGAGGTCGCCGAAGGTGTCGGTCGACATCTCCGCGGCCTTCAGACCGAGCTTGAGGCCGTGGATTTCGCCCGGGTCCGGCGTCGGCTGCGCCCGCCCCTGAGCGATCGCGCCGCACAGGGCGCAGAGCGCGACCAGAGTGAGCCTGGCAATTCGGGTGGTGTGCGGTGTCGGGGTCATTTCTTCATCGGCTCGCATTGCCTGGTTTCGGTGCCCCAGAACGCGACGCAGTCCTCATAGGTCGCGGGCCCGCGACCGACATCCTTGGCGAACAGATACTTGACGACGGCATCGACCTCGCGGGCCGAGAGGAAGTCATTGCCGGCGGGCGGCATGTCGTTACCCATCTGCTCGCGGGTGTAGCCGTAGCAGCGCTTGTCGGTATAGGCGAAGCGGTCGTGATAGGGCATGCCGGTGCCCGGCCGGCCGCACTTCACGACCTCCGTCATCTGTTCGGGCGTGAGCTGGGTGGCGCGCAGCGACAGGGCGTTGCCGCCATAGCCCTGGTCGCCGGAGGCATCCCACTTATGGCAATACTGGCACACCGCCTTGCTCTTGAAGATTTCCTTGCCGAACTCGATGAAGCGGGCGTCTTCGGCGCTGAGCGGGGCCTGGGCATGGCCCGGGGTCGGCAACAGCGATGCCATCGCCACCAAGCCGAGCAGCACCACGACGAGCGCAAGCAACGCGAGACAACGGGTGTATTTGCGAGATTTCATCTTCATTTCCACGACTGCATGACGCGTGTTGTACAGGAAAAGCAGCCGGCCGGGCATGTCGTGCCGGCCGGGCGAGATGGCCGGTCGCCGTTACAGCGTGAACACGAACAGCATCGAGGCCGTCGCATTGTTGCGCAATTCCGGTGCGGTTCCCAGCACCTGCTCGCGCATGGCGGAGCCGGCGAGCACCGCGATGTACTGCTTGCCGTTGACCGCGAAGCTGACCGCCGGCGCGTTGATGCCGGTGCCGATGTTGAAGCTCCACAATTCCTGCAGCGTCTTGCCGTCATAGGCCGAGAAGGTGCCGTCATAGTGGCCGAGGAAAACCAGGTTTCCGGCGGTCGCCAGCGCACCCGCATAGTTCGCATAGGTGAGCCTCAGATTGACCTTGGTCTCGCCGGTGGCGGGATCGACGGCCTTGAGGCTGCCGTAGCGGCGCTCCGGACTCTTGGTCCCGCCGCCGGTGAAGCGGTCGCGCGGCTTCACGGTGCCGCCCTGGTCGGCGAAGTCCTTCTGCTCGACCGTCTCGATGATGTTGCAGCCTTCGACGGACGGCAGGTAGAGCAGGTTGAGTTGCGGATTGTAGGCCGACGGTTCCCAGTTCTTGCCGCCGCCATTGGTCGGACAGGTGCGTCCCGGTCCCTGGCCGCGCATGCCGTGGCTGCCCGGGCTGTAGATCTGGATGTCCGCGTTCGGATCGTAGTTGAGCGGCTTGCCGGTCTTGGGGTCGAGACCCGTCGTCCACGTCAACTGGTCGACATACTGCTTGCCGGTGACGAACGAGCCGTTGGTGCGGTCGAGCGCATAGAAGAAACCATTGCGGGCGGCATGCACCACCAGCTTGCGGTCCTCACCGTTCACCTTGGCGTCGATGATGGGATGCTCGGAGATCTCGTCGTAGTCATAGGGGTCCTGCGGCGTGTATTGGAAGCCCCACTTGATCTTGCCGTCGCTGGGGCTGAGCGCGAGCACGCTCGCCGCCCACTTGTTGTCGCCGGGACGGTAGGCGATGTCGTAGTCCGGCCCGGCATTGCCGACGCCCTGGTAAAACGTGTCGGTTTCCGGGTCGTAGGTCGCGGTCTCCCACACCGAGCCGCCGCCATGCTTCCAGCGGTCCTTGCCGTCCTTCCAGGTCTCGTTGCCGGGCTCGCCGGCGCCGGGAATGGTGTAGGTGCGCCACGCGGCCTTGCCGGTGTTGAGGTCGGTCGCCTCGATGTAGCCGCGGATGCCGAACTCGCCGCCCGCCGCGCCGACGATGGCGAGGTCGCGGACGATCAGCGGCGCGACGGTGAGCGTCTCGCCCAATGCGGGATCGGCGATCTTGCGCTCCCACACGACCTCGCCGGTCGCCTTGTCGATGGCGAACATGCGCCCGTCGAGCGCGATCGAGATGATCTTGTCCTTCCACAGCGCGACGCCGCGGTTGTTGACGCCGCAGCAGGCGACGTCGCCGGCCCAGGCGCGGTCGGTGCCGGGATCCATCTTCCACTTGATGGTGCCCTTCCTGCCGGCGGTGAGATCGATCGCATAGACCGAGCCCCAGCCGTCCGGCACGTACATCATGCCGTCCTCGACGATGGGCGTCGCTTCGAGATTGCCGAAGGCGTAGCGCCCGCCGCTCTGGAAGCCGCTCAACGCCACCGTATAGGCGAGCCTCAGGTTCTTGACGCTGCCGGTGTCGATCTCCTTGAGCGCGGAGAAGCGGTGGCCCTGGTAATTGCCGTGGTGCAGGATCCAGTTCTGCGGTTCCCGCTGTGGATTGAGCGCGCGCTCCATGGTCATGTCGGCGCCCTGTGCCGGCGTCAGCGCGGTCGCCGCCAGCAGAGCGAGCAAGGTGGCCGCGCAGGGCCCGCCGCCGCGAGACTTGCCGGTAAGTGACTTGCCTGCGAGGGATCTGGTCGGCATCGGAATCTCCTTCGGCTGCCGGATCGGAGCGCCCGGCGATAATGGGGACATGCTTGCGCGCCGCCGGCTACAGGGCGAACACGTAGAGCATCGAGGCCGTCGACATGTTCTTGAGCTCGGGCGCGAGCCCATAGATGTTGGCATTCTGCCGCGAGCCCGCCAGCACCGCCACATACTGCTTGCCGTTCACCGAATAGGTGATCGGCGGGGCGTTGATGCCGGTGCCGACATTGAAGCTCCACAGCTGCTTCAGGGACTTTGCATCATAGGCCCCGAAGGTGCCGTCGGCCTCGCCGAGGAACACGATGTTCCCGGCGGTCGCCAGCGCGCCGCCGTAGTTCGGATATTCCATCTTGAGCGCGGCCTTGGTTTCGCCGGTCACGGGATCGACCGCCTTGAGGCCGCCGTGGAGCCGCTGGACCGTCTTGGCGCTGCCGCCGGTGAAGCGCTCGCGAACCTTGGCGGTGCCGCCCTGGTCCTCCATGTCCTTCTGCTCGAGCGTCTCGATGGTGTTGCAGCCCTCGATGGTGGGAATGAAGATGCAGCCTGAGCTCGGGGTTGTAGGCGGACGGCTCCCAGTTCTTGCCGCCGACATTGGACGGGCAGGTGCGGGCTCGACGGCTGGCCCCGCATGCCGTGGGAGCCGGCGCCGTACATCTGGATATCGGTATTGGGATCGTAGCTGAGCGGCCGGCCGGTCTTGGGATCGAGGCCCGTGGTCCAGTTCAACTCGTCGACATATTGCTTGCCGGCGACGAACGAGCCGTTGGTGCGGTCGAGCGCATAGAAGAAGCCGTTGCGGGCGGCATGCACCACCAGCTTGCGGTCCTCGCCATTGATCTTGGCGTCGATGATGGGGTGCTCGGAGATCTCGTCGTAGTCATAGGGGTCCTGCGGCGTGTACTGGAAGCCCCACTTGATCTTGCCGTCGCTGGGGCTGAGCGCGAGCACGCTCGCCGCCCACTTGTTGTCGCCGGGGCGGTAGGCGATGTCGTAGTCCGGACCCGCATTTCCGATGCCCTGGTAGAAGGTGTCGCTGTCGGGGTCGTAGGTCGCGGTCTCCCACACCGAGCCGCCGCCATGCTTCCAGCGGTCCTTGCCGTCCTTCCAGGTCTCGTTGCCGGGCTCGCCGGCGCCGGGAATGGTGTAGGTGCGCCACGCGGCCTTGCCGGTGTTGAGGTCGGTCGCCTCGATGTAGCCGCGGATGCCGAACTCGCCGCCGGCAGGGCCGACGATGGCGAGGTCGCGGATGATCAGCGGCGCGACGGTGAGCGTTTCGCCCAATGCGGGATCGGCGATCTTGCGCTCCCAGACGACCTCGCCGGTCGCCTTGTCGATGGCGAACATGCGGCCGTCGAGCGCGATCGAGATCACCTTGTCCTTCCACAGCGCGACGCCGCGGTTGTTGACGCCGCAGCAGGCGACGTCGCCGGCCCAGGCGCGGTCGGTGCCCGGATCCATCTTCCACTTCATCGTGCCCTTTTTCCCGGCGGTGAGATCGATCGCATAGACCGAGCCCCAGCCGTCCGGCACGTACATGATGCCATCCTCGACCAGGGGGGTCGCCTCCAGCGCACCGGCAGCATAGCGTCCCCCGCTCTGGAACCCGCCCAACGCCACCGTGAACGCCGGCTTGAGGTTCTTCACGGTGTCGGCGTTGATCTCCTTGAGGAGCGAGAAGCGGTGGCCCTGGTAATTGCCGTGATTGAGGATCCAGTTCTGCGGCTCGCGCTGCGGATTGAGCAGGCGCTCGGTCGTCATGTCGGCGGCGCGCACCGGCGTCAGCGCCGTCGCCAGCAGCAGCGAACCGGTGAAGGCGCCGACCAGAGATTTCGTGGTCATGGAGATTCTCCCTGATTTCTGCCGGACCGGGCCCGGCCGCTTGGTGCGCAAATCTCCGCGGCTGCGTGGCGCAATCCGCGCGGCCGCCGCGATGCCGGGATCGCGACCGAGCCTTGGTTCGTCTACAGGCTGAACACGAACAGCATCGAGGCCGTCGACGTGTTCCTGAGCTCCGGCAAATTCTGCAGGACGTTGGCCGGCTGACGCGCCCCGACCAGCACCGCGATGTACTGTTTGCCGTTCACTGAATAACTGATCGGCGGGGCGTTGATGCCGGTGCCGACATTGTAGCTCCACACCTCCTGCAGGGTCTTGGCATCATAGGCCGCGAAGGTGCCGTCCAAGTGACCGAGGAACACGAGGTTGCCGGCGGTTGCGAGCGCGCCGCGCGAAATTGGGGTAGGTGAGCTTCGCGGTGGCTTTGATCTCGCCGGTTACCGGGTCGACCGCTTTGAGGCTGCCATAGAGCCGCTCCGGCCACACGGCGCCGCCGCCGGTGAACCGCTCGCGGAATTTTGCCGTGCCGCCCTGGTCCGTCATGTCCGACTGCTCGCACGGTCTTGATGCCGGCGCAGCCTTCGATCGACGGGATATAGAGCAGTCCAAGTTGCGCGTTGTAGGCGGTCGGTTCCCAGTTCTTGCCACCTTGTATCCCGGGGCACAGCTTTGCGCTCTCAGGCTTCGCCCGTGTGCCGTGGCTGTTCTCGGTGTAGTACTGGACATTGCCGGCCGGATCGTAGTTGAGCGGCCGGCCGGTCTTGGGATCGAGGCCGGGCGTCCAGTTCAACTGGTCGACATACTGCTTGCCGGCGACGAACGAGCCGTTGGTGCGGTCGAGCGCATAGAAGAACCCGTTGCGGGCGGCATGCACCACCAGCTTGCGATCCTCGCCGTTCACCTTGGCGTCGATGATGGGGTGCTCGGAGATCTCGTCGAAGTCATAGGGATCGTTCGGGGTGTACTGGTAGCCCCACTTGATCTTGCCGTCGGCCGGGCTGATGGCGAGCACGCTCGCCGCCCATTTGTTGTCGCCGGGACGGTATTCGGCATCCCAGTCGGGGCCGGCATTGCCGACGCCCTGGTAGAAGGTGTCGCTGTCGGGATCATAGGTCGCGGTCTCCCACACCGAGCCGCCGCCGTGCTTCCAGCGCTCCTTGCCGTCCTTCCAGGTCTCGTTGCCGGGTTCGCCGGTGCCGGGGATGGTGTAGGTGCGCCACGCGGCCTTGCCGGTGTTGAGGTCGGTCGCCTCGATGTAGCCGCGGATGCCGAACTCGCCGCCGGCGGCGCCGACGATGGCGAGGTCGCGGATGATCAGGGGGGCGATCGTGAGCGTTTCGCCGAGCGCGGGATCGGCGATCTTGCGCTCCCACACGACTTCGCCGGTCGCCTTGTCGATGGCGAACATGCGCCCGTCGAGCGCGATCGAGATCACCTTGTCCTTCCACAGCGCGACGCCGCGGTTGTTGACGCCGCAGCAGGCGACGTCGCCGGCCCAGGCGCGGTCGGTGCCGGGATCCATCTTCCACTTGATGGCGCCCTTCCTGCCGGCGGTGACGTCGATCGCATAGACCGAGCCCCAGCCATCCGGCACATACATGATGCCGTCCTCGACCAGCGGGGTCGCTTCGAGATTGCCGAAGGCGTAGCGCCCGCCGCTCTGGAATCCGCTCAGCGCCACCGTGAAAGCCGGCTTGAGGTTCTTCACGGTGTCGGTGTCGATCTCCTTGAGCGCGGAGAAGCGGTGGCCCTGGTAATTGCCGTGGTGCAGGATCCAGTTCTGCGGCTCGCGCTGCGGATTGAGCGCGCGCTCGGGGGTCATGTCGGCGGCCCGGGCCGGCGTCAGCGCCGCGGCGATCAGCAACGAGGCGGCAGATGCGACGGCGATGGAAGCGTTCGTCATGGCTTTCTCCCTCCGCGCCGGGGTTTTCCCGGCATGGCCATCGTGCTCGAAAACCTCGCCTGGGTCGGCAAAACGGCACGTTTGCGGCAGCCTAGGCGGCGCCTGTTGGGGGGTCAATACATCTTGCGCCGCGCCGCGCACGCCATCGTCGGCACAGTCCCAACGCAGCTGCGCCCAGCCCGCGAGTTGGGCAGGCGGTGGGCAACATCGCAACGACGCCGCGCCCGTTTTCAAGCGGCCGGCGGCGCGCCGTTCATGGCTGGCAGGAGGTCAGGTCCTTCTCCTCGATGGAGAAGATTTCGCCCGCCTCGATCTTGATGTTGCGGACGAGGCATGCCCGCCCGGAGGTGTCCTTGAGGCTCGCGTCGTAGACACCCGGCGGAGTCGCGGTGATGCGCAGCCGCTCGTCGGAATCCACCGTGCCGTCCCTGTCGTTCTTGCACTGGTTGTCGCCCCATTTGTCGGTGCCGGCAGGCGCCAGGCGAAACTCCGAAATGGTGTGGAGGGTCAGGTTCCAGAACCGGATCGGGCCATCGGCGGCTAGCGCCGTTGAAACCGTCGCGAGCAGCGCCAGCAGGACGTGAATGGGCGTTTTCATGTTTTTCCCTCGATTGGGGGCATATTAGCCGGGTCGACAGGACAGCGAAAGCAGGCGATGCTATGAATTGCGCTCGGCCCCCGTCCGGCCGCCCCTCCCGCGGCCCCACTGCCACGGTTAATCGACGCCACTACTTGACGCCGCCGGGCCGAATTTTGGCCGGGTAACTTGACAGCGAGCGCGCCACCGGCACTATCCGGTGTCGTCCATGTGAGAAGATGAACCCAATGGCCATAACTGCAGTCCCGAGTGACTTCCGTGCCGACGTCCACCTGCCGACCGACCACCTCCCCCTGCTGCGCTGGATGATTTTCACCGGCGTCTGCCTGTTCGGCTTCGTTCTGGCCTGGCATTTCGGGCTGGTCCGCATGATGCTCAACAGCGACAAGACCTACATTTCAGTGATCATCCTGGTCCTCTACGTCGCCGCTTCGCTGCACTGCATGGCCCGCACCATCGTGATTTCGCGGGAGCTTGACAAGGCTCACCGCGTGCTCGCAATGGTGAGCGGGGGAACGCACCGTTTCACCGTGCAGGGAGCCGACGTGGTGACCGGAGAAGGGGCCAAGCTGCCGCGCGGGGAGGTCACCACCCACATTCGAAATCTGATCCTCAAGGCCGGGCTGCAGGGCGACGAGCATCGGCTCGACCAGACGCTGCTGCTGCGTGGGCTGGCCGACGCCCTGCGCGGGCCCAACCAGCTCGGCTCGTTCGCCGGCGATTCCCTGATGAAGCTCGGCCTGCTCGGCACCATCATCGGGTTCATCATGATGCTGGCGCCCATCGCCGGCCTCGATGCGGCCGACCATGCCTCGGTCAAGAGCTCGATGGGCCTGATGAGCGACGGCATGGCGGTGGCCATGTACACGACCCTCACCGGCCTGATCGGCTCGATCCTGGTGCAGACCCAGTACTACATGCTCGACAAGTCCACCGCGGGGCTGTTCGCGCTCGCCACCAACCTGACCGAGGTGTTCGTGGTTTCCGCCCTCGAGCGAGGTCCGGATGGAAACGTTCGGTAACTATCCCGCCGACCGGCCGTTCGATCCCTTCAGCGTCATGCTGTTCAAGGCGCTGCAGGTCGTCGCCTTTTTGTTCTTCATCGCCCTGATCGCGATGAATCCGGAGACCAAGGAAGGCAAGATCGACACCAAGGCGGAATACATCATCACGTTGACATGGCCCGACAGCCATCCCGACGACATCGACCTCTATGCCGAGGATCCGCTCGGCAACATCGTCTGGTACCATGAGCGCGAAGCCGGTTTCATGGTGCTCGACCGTGACGACCGCGGTGGCCTCAACAATTCGATCACCGTGAACGGCCGCAAGGTGGCAAACCCGATCCGCCAGGAAACCATAAGCATTCGCGGCATCATCGCGGGCGAATACACCGTAAACGTGAATTACTATCTCGCCACCCAACCGACACCGGTGCCGGTGACGGTGAAGATCGAGAAGGTGAACCCCCATGTCGAGGTGGTCGCCTACGACACCGTCACCCTGGAACACATGGGGCAGGAAAAAACGGCGGCGCGATTCAAGATCGCCGCCAATGGCGACATTCTCGACGTCAACCATCGTGACAAGTCTCTCATTCAATTGACCCGCAGCGTTCGCCGCTCTTCTTCGGCCAAGTGACGCGGGGAGTTTGCGCGAAGGCAGGGGTAATGACCGGGATCGTGCTCGCTATATCGGCTGCCTATGTGGTAATCGGCGTCCTGCTGCTGAACATGGGCCTGTCCTCACGGTTCCGCTGGTGGATCAAGGCGACGGTCATCGTGGTGACCTGCGCCTTCTTCATCGAGGTGTTTTTCTCGACCAAGAGCCTGCTCGGCTGGCCGGGCACCGGCCAGCTCCCGCCCCGCTTCCAGTTGCTGTGGACCCGGGTGGTCGAGCCGGACCCCAAGATCAGCGATCCCGGCGCGATCTACCTCTGGGTCGAGGAACTCGACGAAAACAACGTTCCGAGCGGCACCCCGCGCTCGTTTCGGCTGCGCTACACGCCGCCGCTCGCGGAGCGCTCGCTCAAGGCGCGCGACGAGATCATGGCCGGCAATCCCCAGGAAGGCACCGCCAGCGACATGGAAAGCGATGACGACCGGGCGAACACCCAGGAGCATGCCGAGCAGCCCAACGGTCCGAACCGCAATGAGCTCGGCAGCGGCAACATCGATCTCGACATGCTGATCAAGCAGGCCCAGCAGGTGGAATTCAAGCCGCTGTCCGGGCCGGCGCTTCCGGCGAAGAATTAGGCCGTCCCGAAACGGGACGGCGCGGGATCCGATCAGACCCGCTCCGGCTGGGTTTCCGTCATTGCCAGGAACGCCTGCTCGACAGTCGCGGTTCCCGTCGCGGTGAGCAGCGCGGCGGGTGTCGTGTCGGTCAGCACCTTGCCCCGGTGCATCACGATGACGCGGTCGGCGTCGACCACCTCGTCGCACAGATGCGTCGCCCACAGCACGGCGACGGAGCGCTCCCGGCGCATCGCCAGCAGAAGCTTGAGCAGATCGCTGCGGCTCGCCGGGTCGAGCCCGACCGTCGCTTCGTCCATCAGCAGCACGCGCGGCTGGTGAAGCAGGGCGCGGGCGAGCTCGACCCGCCTTCGATTTCCGCCGCTCAGCGTTGCGGTTTTGTCATGGGCGCGGTCGGCGAGCCCGAGCCGCACCAGTTCCTTCTCGATCCGGGCCTTGGCGACGGCGCGGGGAATGCCGTGCAGGCCGGCATGAAACAGCAGGTTGGAGGTCACGGACAGTTCGAGGTCGAGGGTCGGTTGCTGAAACACGATGCCGAGCCGGGCCAGCGCCGGTACCGGCTTGCGTGTCATGTCGTGGCCCATGACCTCGATCCGTCCGGAATCCGGGACGAACAGCCCGGACAGCAGCTGAAACAGGGTCGACTTGCCGGCGCCGTTGGGGCCGAGCAGCGCCAGGAACTCGCCGGGATGCGCGGTAAAGCTCACGCCGTCGACGGCGCGGACCGGACCATAGGTCTTGACGACATTGTCCAGCAGCAGGGCAGGGGTGGCGTCTGCCCCGCGCGAGCGTTCGTCCATCAGCAATGTTCCCTCCCGGCGCGGGCAGGTTGGTGTCGGCGGGCCCGGCGAAGCCATTCGGCTCCCGTCTTGCCCCGGCGCTTCGATAAGTCGTACGCTGGCGGCAACCAACTCTGCAAGCGCAAGTGAAGAGAGCCCTTCGTGACCCTCCGTGCCTTATCTGCCTTCTGCGTCGTCGCCGCGTTGCTCGCGGGCCCGTGCTCCGGCGCATCCGCCAAGGACACCGGCCTGATTTTCGTCAGCAACGAAAAGACCAACAACCTCATCATCATCGACCCCAAGACCAACAAGGTGGTGAAGGATCTGCGGACGTCGCGGCGACCGCGCGACATGCATTTCAGCGCCGATCATACCAAGCTCTACGTCGCCTGCGGCGATGACGACGTGATCGACATCATCGACGTCGCCAAGCTCGAAGTGATCGGCAAGCTCACCACCGGATCGAGCCCGGAGACCTTCGGCATCGACGAGAAGCGGCGCCGCATCTATGTTTCCAACGAGGAAGGCTCCTCCCTGTCGGTCATCGACATGGACCAGAACATCATCATTCAGGAAATTCCGACCGGCGCCGAGCCCGAAGGGGTGTTCGTCAGCGAGGACGGCCATTTCGTCTATGTGACCTCGGAGGTGGGCGACCTCGTCCATCTCATCGATGCCGACAGCGGCAACGTCGTGCAGGACGTGGTGGTGGGCACGCGTCCGCGGCGCTTCGCCGCAACGCCCGACGGCAAGGAATTGTGGGTGTCGACCGAACTGTCCGGCGAGGTCTACATCATCGACCGCAAGAACTTCACGGTGGAGGGCAAGATCCAGTTCCTGCCGCCCGGCATGCGCAAGACCGACGTGACCCCGGTCGATCTGCGCATCACCAAGGACGGCAAGATCGCCTATGTCACGCTCGGCCATGCCGCCCATGTCGCGGTGGTCGAGGTCGCGACCCGCAAGGTCCTGAGCTACATCCTGGTCGGCAAGCGCTCCTGGGGCCTCGGTCTGTCGCGCGACGAAAATACGCTCTACGTCGCCAACGGCTTCGGCGACGACGTCACCATCATCGACCTGAAGACGCGCAAGGCCACCATATCGATCCCGGTCGGCCGCATTCCGTGGGGCGTGGTGATCGATGACTAGCCTCGTGACTTCGACACTCGATCCTCGGTCGGCGCCGACTTCTCCCTCCCCCTGAAAGGGGGAGGGTCGGGGTGGGGGTCGTGGACCGCATGCGTGGTGCTTGTTGCGAGTCAGCGGACCCCCTCCCCAACCCTCCCCCTGAAGGAGGGGGAGGGATCAGAGGGCTCGGCGCGAGTATGAAAGGCGCCGCGTTGCTGTCCGCGCTCATGCTGGCGGGCATGGCCGCCGCGGCGGTTGCACAGCCCGCGCCGGCTCCGGCAGCCGCGGCCTCCGCAGCGCCGCGGCAGCACGTCGTAATCGGCTATGTCGATATCGAGGGCGACCCGCGCTACGAACCGGTGCGGGCCTATGAGCGGCTGATATTGAAGACCCGCGATCATCCCTTCCCCGGGGCGCAGATCGGCATCGACGAAGCCCAGGCGCTGGTGCGGGTGCTCAACACCGATTTCGCCCTGGAGCGCATCACGGTGAAGGCGCCCGACCAGGTCGCCGGCGCCGTCACCGAGGCGATGACCGGGCGCGGCATCAAGTTCTTCCTGATCGATGCGCCGGCCGAAGCGTTCAAGCCGCTGGCGGCGGCGGTCAAGGGCCGCGACGTGCTGCTGTTCAACGTGTCGGCGCCCGACGATTCGCTGCGCCGCGACGTCTGCGCGCGCGAGATGGTGCACACCATCCCGAGCCTCGCCATGAGCATGGACGCCCTGATGCAGTACCTGCTCTCGCACAAATGGCGGGACCTCTTGGTGTTCGAGGGCCCGCTCCCGGCCGATGCCCAGCGCACCAATGCCTTCGTCCGCTCGGCGCAGAAATTCGGCGCCCGCATCGTCGCCCGCCAGCGCTTCAAGGCCGGCACCGATCCGCGCGAGCGCGAGCAGAACGATCCCGCCTTGCTCAGCGCCGTCAATCGCGACTACGACGTGGTGTTCGTCGCCGACGACGCCTTCGACTTCGTGCGCACGGTGCCCTACCACACCGTGCGCCCGCGCCCGGTGGTCGGCAGCATCGACCTCGAGCCGGTGGCCTGGCACTGGACCTGGGAGCACAACGGCGCGCCGCAGGTCAATTCCCGGTTCGACAAGAAGTCCGGCGGGCGCCGCATGGAAGGCGCCGACTGGGCCGCCTGGATCGCGGTGAAGATGATCGTGCAGTCGACGCTGCGCACCCGCTCGACCGATTTCGCCAAGCAGCGCGATTTCATTCTCGGCGATGCCGGCTTCGACGGCGACAAGGGTCTGCCCGTCGGGGTGCGGCCGTGGGACCACCAGTTGCGCCAGGCGGTGCTGCTCGCCGCGCCCTACATGGTGGTCGCGAGCGCCCCGGTGGAAGGCTTTCTCCACCGCCTCAACGATCTCGACACGCTCGGCGACGATGAGCCGGAAACCCCCTGCCACCTGAACAAGTAGGTGCCATGCAACTCGCTCACGCCGGCCGCGCGCTCGCCGCCGTCACCATGCGCGAAATCATCAAGTTCACCCAGCAGCGCGGCCGCATGCTGTCGGCGCTGGTGCGGCCGCTGATGTGGCTCGCGGTGTTCGCGGCCGGCTTCTACAACGTGTTCGGCGTCTCGATCATCCCGCCCTACAAGACCTACATCACCTATCAGGTCTATATCGTGCCGGGCCTGCTCGGCATCATCCTGCTGTTCCACGGCATGCAGTCCTCGCTCTCCATGGTGTACGATCGCGAGATGGGGGTGATGCGGCTCCTGCTCACCGCGCCGTTGCCGCGCTGGGTGCTGCTGGTGTGCAAGCTGATGGCGGGCACGGTGCTGTCGGTGCTCACCTGCTACGTCTTCCTCGCCATCTGCATCCTGTTCGACGTGACCTTCGAGCCGAGCGCCTGGCTCACCGTGCTGCCGGCGCTGATCGTATCCGGCATGATGCTGGGGTCGCTGTGGCTGTTCCTGTCGGTGCACATCAAGCAGCTCGAGAATTTCGCCGGAGCGATGAACTTCGTGATGTTTCCGATGTTCTTCTTCTCCTCGGCGCTGTACCCGCTGTGGAAGCTGCGCGAGGGCGGCTCGGAGGCGCTCTACTACGTCTCCCAGGCCAACCCGTTCACCCATGCGGTGGAATTGATCCGCTTCGCGCTCTACGGCGAGTTCGAGCCGGTGGCCGCCGCCGTCGTCGTGGGATCCACGGTGATCTTCTTCACCCTGGCGGTGATCGGCTACAATCCGCAGCGCGGCATGATGCGGCGCGGCGCGCCGCAGCCGGCGTGAACCTTTCTCGACCTCGTCCTGAGGAGCCGTGCGAAGCACGGCGTCTCGACGGATCGCCGCCCAGCACGGACTCGCGCCATCCTTCGAGACGCACGCAAGAGCGCGCTCCTCAGGATGAGGTCGAATGAAAGCCGGACTGCCTACACCGCGGCCTTGCCCAGCCGACGCGCGATCTCGGCGCGGATGTCCGCCCGCTCGTTCGCCGAGTGGGACCCGCGCGGGCGCGCGATCGGGACCTCGGCGACGATGCGCGCCGGGCTCGACGACAGCAGGAACAGGCGGTCGGCGAGCCCGATCGCCTCGTCGATATTGTGGGTGACGAGGAGGGTGGTGACGCTGCGGCTCGTCACCAGGGCGGCGAGTTCGTCGCGCAGACGTTCCGCGAGCGCGTCGTCGAGCGACACGAAGGGTTCGTCGAGCACCAACAGGTCGGGCTTGACCGCGAAGGCGCGGGCAAGGGCGACGCGGCGCGCCTGGCCGAGCGACAGCTCGCCGGGAAAATGATCGCGATGCTTTTCGAGCCCGAGCGCCGCGAACAGCACCCCGAGATCGGCATCGGTCGCCTCCGGCGCGCCGAGCCTCACGTTCTGCTCCACGGTGCGCCAGGGCAACAGGCGCGGCTCCTGGAACACCATGCCGAGCTTGCCGTGGTCGGGCAGGTTCACCGCGCCGGAATAGTCGCGATCGAGCCCGGTGATGATGCGCAGCAGCGTGGTCTTGCCGCAACCGGACGGGCCCACCAGCGCGGCCACCGCTCCGGCGGGAAGGGCGAATTTCAGCCCGCGCAGCACATCGAGCCGGCCGCCCGACGCCGCCCGGTATGACTTGCTTTCGATGTTGACATCAAGCTGGGCGGGGCCGCCAGCGGGAGACATGTCGTTCAATCGGCTGCACCAGGAATGTTTCGATCGCCAGCATGACGACGACGAAGGCGATAGCATAGGCGAGGATGCGGGTAACGTCGAACAGCTGGAAGGCGATCCCGATCTCGAAGCCGACCCCGTTCGGCCGCCCCAGCAGCTCGACGATGAGGACGATCTTCCACACCAGCGACAGCCCCGAGCGCGCCGCCGCGGCGAGATAGGGCGCGAGCTGGGGAATCAGCACGTGGCGCAGCCGCGTCCAGCTTCCCATGCGGAACACGTCCGCCATTTCGTCGAGCTGGCGGTCGAACGAGCGGGCGCCCTCGCGCACGGTCACCGTCGCATTGGGCAGCTTGTTGAGCGCGACGGCCGCGATCGCCGCGGTCTCGGTCAGCCCTGCCCACACATAGGCGAGCACGATGATGACCAGCGCCGGCAGGTTGAGCAGCACCACCAGCCAGGGATCGGCGAGACGGTCGGCGAGGCGCCAGCGGCCCATCATCACGCCGAGCACGGTGCCGAGCGCCATGGCGATGGTGAAGGAGACGGCCACCCGCGCCAGGGTGACGCCGAGCTGAAAGGCGAGGTCGCCCGATTTCGCCTCGTTCCACATGGCGAGCAGGACGGCCTGCGGATCGGGCAGCATCCGCGGCCCGGCGATCTGCGCGCCCACATACCAGGCCGCGATCAGGAGCCCCAGAGAGGCCAGTCGCGGAACGAGGTTCAATCGGTCTTCCCCGGATCGTAGAACGTGCCCTTGTCCATCTCCCTGGCGGTGCCGACGAGGGTGGCGCCGCCGATTTCGGCGAGCACCAGATAGAGCGCGCGGGAATCGCGCGCCTCGTCCGCGACCGGACGGCGGGGAATGCCCTCGCTGTAGCGCTTGCGTAAGATTTCGAGCGCGGCCTTGTCGGAAACGCCGATGCGCGGGGCGAGCCGCTGCCATTCCGCTTCCGAGCCGGCCAGGATGTCCTTTGCCTTGGCGGCGGTTTCGAGAAAACGGTCGACGGCCGATTTGTTCTTGGCCGCCCAGTCGGCGTCGAACGCGTAGCCGAGCAGGGCGACCGGGCCGCCGGCGCCGAGCTGCTTTTCGACCATCTCCATGTCGATCGCGCGCTTGAAGCCCTTGGCCTCGAGCTCGGCGCAGAAATTCCAGAAGGTCAACGTCGCCTCGTGCTCGCCCTGCACCGCCTTTTCCGACAACAAGGGCGGAGCACCGTAGACGAGCTTGGCCTGGTTCTTGAGATCGAGCCCGCCACGCCGGGCCAGCGCCTGGAGCATCAGCCAGCTCTTGTCGAGCGGCCCGCCGGCGATCGCCAGCTTCTTGCCCTTGAGATCGGCAATGCCGGCGATGCCCGATGCGGCCGGCGTCATGACCGCGCCGAGCGTGCTCGAATAGGGGTAGTACACGAGCTTGGCGCCCAGCGAGCGCTCGCGGGCGACCCACAACCAGTCGGAGACGATGAGGTCGACCGAGCCGCTGGCGAGCGCGATCCGGCCGGCCTCGGTCGAGGCGAGTTCGATCACCTGGATGTCGAGATTGGCCTCCTTGTCGAGGCCATGGCTGCGGATGATTTCCAGCTCCCAGGCGAGGGTGCCGGTCTTTTGCGCCGCGATGCGAATGCGGTCGGCCGCGCCGGCGGAGGTGGCGAGGCAGAGGCTCGCGAACAGCGATGCCCAGAGCGGCAGGGTCCCTCGCCAAATCTCGCGCAGGCAGCGGCCCGCTCGCCGTTGCGGCGTTGCCCTCACGCCCCCCAACATGCCTTCCCTCCGTTTCGTTTACGCATATTTGAATCGCCCGACGTGATAAGGCGTGGGATGCCGCAGCCGCCAGGGTGGCGCAGCATACATGCTTCATCGTCCCTGGCTTTCGAGGTTTTTCCTTTTCCCGCTATTGGCTTTTCCTATGGCATCAGGGCGGCGCGGTCGACGAAGATCGGCACGATTGCCTCGCCATGGCGCTATGACGGACCGCCGAGCTCCGTTTTCACGCCACGTCCAATGTCGGGATGGCCTTGATCTTCTCTCCGAACTCCTGCTCGGCGCGCTGCAGATCGTAGCGCTTCTGCAGATTGAGCCAGAGATCCGGACCGTTTCCGCACAGCTTCCCGAGCCGCAATGCCATGACCGGTGTCACCGGCTGCTTTTCCTCAAGAATGTCATAAAGCGTCTGACGCGACACGCCGAGCAGCTTGGCGATCTCGGTCTTGGGTCGATCAAGCGCTGGCAAAATCTCCTCGCGCAGAAGTTCGCCGGGATGCATGGGCGGCAAGCCGCGCTTCGGGAGCTTCTTGGTCATCCAACCTGTCCTCAGTGATAGTCTTCCAGATTGACGTCGGTGGCATCGCCTTTCGTCCACCCGAACGTGATCCGCCAATTTCCACTGGCGTTGCCCGCATAGCGGCCTTTCTCGCGACCGGTCAGCGCACGAAAGCGGAAGCCCGGCAAGTTCATGTCCTCTGGCCGCGACGCGTCGTCGAGTGCGCGCAGAATGTTAGCAATCCGTCTCGTATTCTGCACGCTGAGCCGGCGTCCGTCGCCCGTCCCGAAGAAGCGTTCGAGGGCCTTGTCTCGGAACGACCGGATCATGCTCGAAACGTAAGGAGGTGCCTTACACGAGTTGAGAAATGCCATGCAACGGCTCTCCGCGCTATCCGGACTTTGCGTTGCGCGGTCTCCGGTGCAAAGTCGGCAGCGTCCGGCGCCGATGGCGTATGCCGAAGTGGCGCCCGAACAGGAGGTGAACGATGCTGGTCGGCGTGCCGAAGGAGATCAAGGACAGCGAATATCGTGTGGGCCTGGTGCCGTCCACGGTGCGCGAACTGACGCTCGAGGGCCATCGGGTCCTGGTGCAAAAGGATGCCGGCCTCGGCGCGGGCCTCGCCGACGACGCCTATGTGGCGGCAGGCGCGGAGATCGCCGCCGATGCCGATCGGATCTTCGCCGAGGCGGAACTGATCGTGAAGGTCAAGGAGCCGCAGGCCGCGGAGCGCCGCAAGCTCCGCCGCGGCCAGGTGCTGTTCACCTATCTGCACCTCGCGCCCGATCGCGAGCAGGCCGAGGACCTGCTGGCGTCGGGCGTGATCGCGATCGCCTATGAGACGGTGACGAGCGCGCAGGGCGCGCTTGCCGCTGCTGGTGCCGATGTCGGAGGTGGCCGGCCGCATGGCGCCCCAGGCGGGCGCCCATTGCCTCGAAAAGGAGATGGGCGGGCGCGGCGTGCTGCTGGGCGGCGTTCCCGGCGTGCCGGCGGCCGACGTGCGTGGTGCTCGGCGGCGGCACGGTCGGGGTGAATGCGGCGCGGATCGCCGCCGGCATGGGCGCCAATGTGACGGTGATCGACCGCAATCCCGACGCGCTGCGGCGCATCGACAACACCTTCGGCGGCGGCGTGCGCACGGTGTTTTCCATTCGCGACGCGGTCGAGACCCTGTGCCGGCGCGCCGATCTCGTCATCGGCACCGTGCTCATCCCCGGCGCCAAGGCGCCCAAGCTCATCACCGCGGAGACGGTGAAGGCGATGAAGCCCGGCGCGGTCATCGTCGACGTGTCGATCGACCAGGGCGGCTGCGCGGAGACGTCGCGGCCGACCACCCATTCGCATCCCGACCTACATCGTCGACGACGTCGTGCATTACTGCGTCGCCAACATGCCCGGCGCGGTCGCGCGCACCTCGACCTTCGCGCTCAACAACGTGACCCTGCCGTTCGTCCTCGCGCTCGCCGACAAGGGCTGCCGCGTCGCGCTCGGCCAGGATCCGCATTTGCGCGCCGGCCTCAACGTCTACGAAGGCCACATCACCTACAAGGCGGTCGCCGACGCGCTGAAGCTGCCCTACGTCCCCGCCGAGCAGGCGCTGCGGATGTGAGGCGCGTGATTCGGTTGAAGCAATTGACGGCGCTCAAAGCAAAGCCGTCATTGCGGGGTCGCGCGTCTTCGCGCGAAGCGGAATCCAGGCGTCGGTGCGGGCGGCGAGGCCCTCGGATTCCGGGTTCGGTGCTTTGCACCGCCCCGGAATGACCGCGAAAATCACGCGTTCAACTGCGTGATGAACTTGGTGTTGAGGTACGCCTCGAGCGCGTCGGCGCCGCCCTCGCTGCCGTAGCCGGAATCCTTGATGCCGCCGAAGCGGACTTCGGGCAGCGCCAGGCCGTGGTGGTTGATCGACACCATGCCGCTCTCGATGGCATGGCCGATGGCGGCCGCGGTCTTGGTGGAGCGCGTATAGGCGTAGGCGGCGAGGCCGTAGGGCAGGCGGTTGGCCTCGCCCACCACCTCCTCGAAGGTGTCGAAGGAGTTGACGATCGCCAGCGGCCCGAACGGCTCCTCGTTCATGATGCGGGCGTCGCGCGGCACGTTGGTCATCACCGTGGGCTCGAAGAAGTAGCCCTTGTTGCCGATCCGCCGGCCGCCGGTCTCGACCTTGGCGCCCTTGGCGACCGCATCGGCGACGAAGGCCTCGACGGCGTCGAGCCGGCGGCTGTGGGCGAGCGGCCCCATGCGGGTATCGTCCTTCAAGCCGTCGCCGACCTTGAGCGCCTTCGCCGCGGTGACGAACTTGTCGACGAACTGCTGGTACACCGGCTCCTGCACCAGGAAGCGGGTCGGCGACACGCAGACCTGGCCGGCATTGCGGAACTTGTTGGCGCTGAGGATCTTGGCGGCGGCGTCGACGTCGGCATCGGCGAACACGATCGCCGGCGCATGGCCGCCGAGCTCCATGGTGACGCGCTTCATGTGCGCGCCCGCGAGCGCGGCGAGCTGCTTGCCGACCGCGGTCGATCCGGTGAAGGAGATCTTGCGGATGATCGGATGCGGAATGAGGTAGGACGAGATCTCCGCCGGCACGCCGAACACCAGATTGATCACGCCGGCCGGGAGGCCGGCCTGGACAAAGGCATCGACGAGGCCGGCGCAGGAGGCCGGCGTCTCCTCCGGGCCCTTGAGGATGATCGAGCAGCCGGCGGCGATCGCGCACGAGACCTTGCGCACCGCCTGGTTGATCGGGAAATTCCACGGCGTGAAGGCCGCGACCGGGCCGACCGGCTCCTTCACCTCGAGCTGCCAGACGCCGTCGGCGCGCGGCGGAATGGTGCGGCCGTAGGCTGCGCCGGGCTTCCTCGGCGAACCAGTCGATCACGTCGGCGCCGGCCAGCGTCTCGCCCTTGGCTTCCGCGATCGGCTTGCCCTGCTCCATGGTCATGAGGGTGGCGATGTCGCCGGCGCGGCTGCGCAGGATGTCGGCGGCCTTGCGCATCAGGCGGTAGCGGTCATGGGGCGAGACCTTGCGCCACGTGGCGAAGCCCTTCTGCGCGGCCGCGAGCGCGGCGTCGAGATCGGCCTTCTCGGCATGGGCGACGGTGCCGATCGGCTCGGCGGTGGCGGGGTTGAGCACGACGAGCGTCTTGCCGCTCGCCGCCGGCCTCCAGGCGCCGTCGATGAAGAGGTTTACGTTCGGATACATCATGAACCTCAGAAAGTGTGCCGCGCTGGAGAAGCGTCTTAGAGGACCCCCGCCCCGCCAGCAACGCCTATTGTGGCGCAGCGCTCATGCGGGTGTCCTGTCCCCAACGCTTGAATTCTATTGTTGTCATCGCCCGGCCTTGATCGGGCGATCCAGTAACCACCGAACTGCGATGGGGGCAAAGCATGCGTCCCATCGATCGTCCGGGGGTACTGGATGCCCGCTTTCGCGGGCATGACACTCAAATCGAATGAGCCCTTGCACTACGCGCGCAGCAGGCGGCGCGGGTCGGCGACGAGCTTGTTGGCGGCGACCCATTGGGCGATCTCCGCATAGGTCGCGACCCAGACGTCGGGGTGCTTCAAGACGTGCTTGAACACCTTGTCCATCACCGCGGAGATCATGGGACGGCCGCCGAAATGGCAATGCATGGCGAGCACCATGAAGGCCGGCGTCTCGCGGTGGTAGAGATAGTCGAAGGTCTGGGTATGGACGTCCCACAGGTCCATCGAGCTCGACCGCAGCACGCGGTTGTCGGTGAAGTCGCTGCCGGGGATGTGCACGATCGTTCCGCCCGGCGTATCGACGATGCGCGGCAGGTCGCTGTCGCGGGCATCGCCGTGCCACAACAGCTTTTCCTCCGCGAGGAAGCGCCTCGTGTGTTCGGTGAACGCCATCGACGGGCTGATCCAGCCGAGCGGCCGCTGTCCGGTGGTCTTTTCCAGGATATCGAGCGAGCGCTTTATGGTGCTGCGCTCTTCTTCGGGCGTCAGGTAGGACAGCAGCTGGTCCTGGTAATAGCCATGCCCGGCGACGTCGTGGCCGGACTTGACGATCTGGGCGACCGCCTCCGGATACAGCTCGGCGCACTTGCCGTTGACCCCGAAGGTGGCGCGGATGCCGTTTTCGCGAAACAGGTTGATCAGCCGGTAGACCCCGACCTTGCCGCCATAGCTGCCCCAGGCGATGCCGGCGTGATCGATCACGCCCTGCTTCACCGGGCTTGCCTGCACGGAATAGGGCGGCGCCTTGCCCTCGCTCCAGGTTTCCAGCATCGCGGTGACGCTCACCGCGATCCGCTTGCCGTGCGGCCACTTGTATTCGGTGGTCATGGGCGCTCCCTGCCGACGCCGAGCACCGGCGAGTGTCGTATTGACTGGATTGCCGGGCGGAGTGCACGTTCGATGCGACGACGTCAATCGCCTGGTGTCAAACCGCCCGTGAAGGAATAGCCATGATCGCTTCGACCCGCCGCCGGTTCCTCGCCAATTCCGGATCGCTGCTGGCGCTCGGCGCCGCTGTTCCGCGCGGCTCCGCGCTCGCCGCCATGGGGCCGAACGACAAGTTCGACCTCGTCATCAAGGGCGGCGAGGTGCTCGATCCCAGCCAGAACCTGCGGGCGAAGCGTGACATCGGCATCCGGTGGGGCATGATCGAAGCGGTGGAGCCGGACATTCCGGCGGACCGGGCGCTCGGGGTGCTGAGCGCCAGCGGCAAGCTCGTGTGTCCCGGCCTCGTCGACCTGCATGCCCATGTCTATCCCTACGGCTCAGCCATGGGCATTCCCGCCGACGAGCTCCTGACCTTCCAGGGCACCACCACCATGGTGTCGGCCGGCGACGCCGGCGCCAACAACTTCGCCGGGTTCCGCCGCTTCATCGTCGGGCAGACCCGCACCCGGCTTTACGCCTTCGTCCACATCGCCAATATCGGCCTGACCCCGTTTCCGCTGCCGGAGCTCTACAACATCGATTACGCCGTGGTGGACGCCTGCGCGAAGACCATTGCCGAGAATTCCGACATCGCCATCGGCGTCAAGGTCCGGATGTCGGAAAACGTCATCGCCAGGAACGGCATCGAGCCGCTGCGACGCTCGATCGAAGCGGCCCAGCAGGCGGGCGGCGGCGCCCGGGTGATGTGCCATATCGGCGGGGTCGAGACGGCCAGGCTGATGTCGGACATTCTCGATCTGCTGCGGCCCGGAGATATCCTGACCCATGCCTATTCCGGCGCCCCCAACAATGCCGGCGCCTTCACCAATATCGTGCAGGACGGCCGGCTGCTGCCGGCGGCGACCGCGGCGAAGCAGCGCGGCGTCGTCTTCGACGTCGGCCATGGCGGCGGCAGCTTCGACTATACCGTGGCCGACGTCGCGATCCAGGCGGGCGCCATCCCCGACACCATCTCCTCCGACATCCACGTG
Organism: uncultured Alphaproteobacteria bacterium; assembly: GCA_963795865.1. Taxonomy (GTDB): domain Bacteria; phylum Pseudomonadota; class Alphaproteobacteria; order Rhizobiales; family Xanthobacteraceae; genus JAJPKK01. The sequence goes on along the minus strand of CAWCJX010000017.1, from coordinate 19,428 downwards.
TTCTCCGGCAACACGCCCGGCCTGCCGTATCTCACCCGGGTGATGAGCAAGTTCCTCAACATGGGATTCACGCTGGAGCAGGTGGTCGCGATGGCGACCATCAACCCCGCCAGGGTCATCAACCGGCTTCCCAAGCTCGGCACCCTCGCGGTCGGCGCGCCCGGCGACGTGTCGGTGCTGGAGCTGGTCGAGGGCCCGGTCGAGTTCGTCGATACCCGGAACAACAAGCGCCTGGGCAAGGTGCAGCTGCAGCCCGCCAATGTCGTCATCGCCGGGGTTCCGTTCGGCCGGCCCTACCAGATACCGTTCGCGGTGCGGTGAGGCCTCGAGGTCGGCGTTTTCGATCGTGATGGTCGGCCGAGGGCCGTCGACGGCGCAGGCGACGGCGCCCGGCGCTCTCTTCGGGGGAATCGCGATCAAAAAATCTTGATGCGATGCGACCAAATTCCGCATCGCGCCTGGTCTGTCGCCGTCCCATCCTGCGACCTCGCTGGAGGGGTTGGTCCGGCCAAATCCCTCCACATTTCGCTCAATCCTCGGCCCTCGGCAGGGGCATGCGGATCAACGAGAACTCCAGCAGCGATCGGGAGCCAAACCATGCCGTATTTCGACCCCCAACTCATCGGTCTCATGAGGCACGCGCTCGAAGATGTCATGACGAAAGTGCCGGTGGAGTATTCGACACCGGCGACAAAGGCCTATCTCGCCGAGTGCATTCTCAAAGCCGCCGCTCAAGGCCATACCAGCTACAACGAACTGGTGGCAGCGGCGTCCGACCAAATTCAGGTGGTGCTTTCGTTTTTCACCTGAACTGGTCGCAGGGATCGGGCGGAGGGACCGAGCCGGCCCCGCCGACTGATCCCAGAGCCGGTGACGGGGTCGCCGGGAATCTTCATACGCCCTCACATTGCGGCGCGTGAAAGCCTCACAGCCTCTGAGCTGAGCCGGTCGAGGAGTTGTCGACCCTCAGGCGATGCTCATGCGCGTCATCATGGCTTCACCCCGTCGCCCCAGCGCCATGATTTGCGCTGCCGATAGGCGTCGCGGTCGCGCCGTGCAGCGGTATCGCCGACGACGCCCTGCGCCGTGCACAGCTTGGAGGTGACCGCGCTCTTGGTGACCCTCGGCGGCGCGAGCACGCGGGCGTCGCGGCCGCGTGGGGGCGTGCGGGACAGCACGACGTAGGAGAATTTCTCGTCCTCGAACGGCACCGCGGCGGCCTTGACCTGAAGATGGTCGCGCGAGCGCGGCAGCCGCTGGGCGAAGTGGCACCAGTCCGGCGCGACCAGCGGGCAGTCGCGCTCATGCGGGCACGGCGCCGCGACATGGGCGCCGGCCGCGACCAGCAGGCCGCGTATCTGCATGATCCGTCCATAGCCCGCCGGCGTGCCCGGCTCGATCACGACGAGAGCCTGTGCGGTTGCCGCCCACAACGCCTGCGCGAAGCCGGCGCGTTCGCCCAGGGCAAGCTCGCCGACCACGTAGCTCGCGACGACGAGATCGGCCGGCGCGGCGACTGCCTCGGCGAGGGCGTCGAGGTAGGACGCCGCGCGCAGCGCCGGGGTCGCGGCCTGGGCCATCAGGGACGACCCCAGCGCCCGCATCTCGGCATTGGGTTCGACGAGACGGATGGCGGTGAGCGTGCCGAATGCCGCCGCCGCCGCGAAGGCGGCGGTGCCGGGGCCGGCGCCGATATCGAGCAGCGATCGCGGTTCGAAGCCGCCCGGCCGGTCGACCGAAGGGTCGTTTGCCTCGTCGCCTGCCCGGTCGTGCGCCCGATGCAGCGCATTGAACACGGCGATGGCGGCAGCATAGGTGGCGGGGAGGCGGGTGAAGGCATAGGCGAGCGCGTCGCCTTGCGATCGTATCGCCAGCGATCCGCCGCCGGCGCGGTAGTTCTGCGATTGCGCCGCCGCGCGCGCCGCCAGGTCGTTGCGGGAGATTCCGGTGGCGAGCGCGTCGAGGGTCGCCCGCAATTCGGACGGCAGGGCGGGAGGCGTGGAAGCGGTCGTAGGCCGCCTCCGCTACGCCACCGCGTCGCGGATCTGCACGGCGCGTTCGAGATCGACGGAGACGAGCTGCGACACGCCGCGCTCCGCCATGGTGACGCCGAACAGCCGGTCCATGCGCGCCATGGTGATGGGGTTGTGGGTGATGATGATGAAGCGCGTGTCGGTCGACTTCGACATTTCGTCGAGCAGGTCGCAGAAGCGGTCGACATTGTGGTCGTCGAGCGGGGCGTCGACTTCGTCGAGCACGCAGATCGGCGCCGGATTGGTGAGGAACACCGCGAAGATGAGGGCGAGCGCGGTCAGCGCCTGCTCGCCGCCGGACAGGAGCGACAGCGTCGCCGGCTTCTTGCCCGGCGGCTTGGCGAGGATTTCGAGGCCGGCCTCGAGCGGATCGTCGTTCTCGACGAGCTGCAGCTCGGCGGTGCCGCCGCCGAACAGTTCGGCGAACAGGTGCTGGAAATGCGAATTGACCACGGAGAACGACGCCAGCAGACGCTCGCGGGCCTCGCGGTTGAGGCTCTGGATGCCCTGGCGCAGCCGCTTGATCGCCTCGACCAGGTCGTCGCGCTCGGTGACGAGAGTGGTGTGCTGGGTCTCGACCTCGCGCAATTCCTCGTCGGCGCGCAGATTGACGGCGCCGAGCCGTTCGCGATCGCGCTTGAGCTTGTCGAGCTGCGCCTCGATGTCCGCGATGTCGGGAAGCGGCGCGTCGGCTTCGAAGCCGGCGAGGCCGGCGAGCGTCTCCGGCTCGGTCTCCAGCATCTCGCGGATTTCGGCGGCGAGGTCGGCGAGCCGGCGCTTGACGCCCTCATGGCGCTCTTCCGCGCGCGCGGCGGCTTCACGCGCTGCCGACAGCGCGTCGTGGGCGGCGCGGGCGGCGCGGTCGGCCTCGGCGAGCGTGGTCTCGCCGGCCGCCAGCGTTTCGGCGGCGGTGCGCCGCGCCGTCTGCGCGGTCTCGATTTCGGTGATCAGGGCGCGACGCTTGGCGTCGAACTGCTCCGGCGTATCGACGAGGCCGGCATGCTCGGCCCTGGTCTCGGCCAGGCGCGCTTCGATGGTGGCGGTCTGCGCCGCGGCGCCTTCCTTCCGTTTGGTCCACGCAGCGGCATCGGACGCGATCGCGGCGAGGCGGCGCTCGGCAAGCTCGATCTCGCGGGCGAGCGCCTGGGCCTCGGCGCGTGCTTCCGCGAGACGGCCGCGGTCGGCGGCGACGACCGTGCGGGTGTCGGTGAGTTCGGCCTCGAGCGCCGCCGAAGGCGCCAGGCCCTCGAGCGCAAGTGCTGCGGCGGTGCGCGCCTCCTGTGTTTCCGTGAGCGTGGTGGTGACGCGGGCCTGGGCTTCGGCGAGGGCCGAGCGGCGCGAGGTGATGCGGTTCAATTCGCGCTCGGCGGCGGCATGGCGGTCGCGGGCGGCATCGGCCTCGCGCTGCGCCGCGCGCCAGCGATTGCGGGCGGCGTTCTCGGCCTCGCGGGTCGCCGCCACTTCCGCTTCGGCTATGGCCACCGTCTGACGGCGCAGGTCGAGATCGGCGCGCACGATCCGCAACTCCGCCTCGATATCGGCGAGGCGGTGACCAGCTTCCAGCGAGCGCGTCTCGTCGAGTTCGCGCAAACTGGCAAGGAGATCGCGGCGCGCCTCTTCGCGCGAGAGTTTGACGGCTGCGCTGGGTGCCGAGGCAAAATCTTCAAACAACGCATTGGTCGGCCAGTTGCGCGCGCGCAAACTTGCAAGCTTAGCCGCGACGAGAACGGGATGCCCGCCGCCCGTGGTGATGTACAGCATGGCCGACCACCCCTTGATCATCTCAGCAGGGGGTGCCGGAGCAAGCGCGACAAGTTCGGCGATGTCGTCTTCGTCTAAAGTAGGGAGCGGAAAGGCTCGCGTTCGCAATTGAGCCTGCATCAGTGAGGTGGGCGGGTGACGGGGGCTGATGAGAGGCGAGCTTGTAAGCGTCAGTTCATTTTTTGATGGTCTTTCGCGGACGCCTTTTGATGGTTTGTTTGTTGGATAGGGAGATCGCAGCCCCGACGCGATGGAGCCTGCCGTCGTGCTCGCGGCCGTCAAGGACGCTTCGCGCCGCTGGCGCGGTGGCCCGAAGACGGGCCATCCTTGACCGCCGCTGCGCGCGCCGGCATGTCGCGCGCGCAGGTCGGGACGGAAGGATGGCGGCGATCGAACAGAAGGATGGCGCGCCGGGCACGCGGCGCCGCGCAGACATATCTTGATGGACTTCCCGCTACCGCTTCCGCCACGCTGTAGAGAGAGCTGGAAGCGGAAGCGGGCAGTCGGCGCGATGTCGCGCCGCCGATTGTGGCTGTGTTCCCGGCTGATTGTCGCGCGTGCTCTGTCAGCGACCGGCGAGGCGATAACCTTGGTCGGACTTGCCGAGGCGGCCGGCGGCGGTAAGGGCGGCGAGGCGCTCGTAGAGGGTGGCGGTGCGGACGCGGCAGCGCGCGCGCAGCTCGGCGAATGGCAGCGGGCGGTTGACGTCGGTGAGTGCGGCAGTGATGCGCTCGTCGACGGAACCGGGAGTCGGCGTCTGCGGGGTTCGCGGTTCGATGACCTCGAGCGCGAGAGCGTTGGCGCGCTGAGCGAGTTCGAGCGTCACGCCAGGCATGGCCGGAGCGGCGCGGTGCTCGACGGTCAGGGTGATATCGCCGTTTTCGCGGGGGTCGCGGTTGCGGCGGAGGTAGAGGTTGGAATCGCCCCAGGCATGGAACTCGGAGGAGCCTCGCAAGGCCTGACCGGCGCGGACGTGGCCGGCGCCCTTCTTGGCGTGGTGGACGACGATGACGGCGATGGCGTGGCGGCGCTGCAACTCGCGCAGATAGGCGAGCAGCGGCGCCACTTCGCCGCTGGCGTTCTCATCGATGCGATGCAGGCGCACGAAGGGATCGAGGACGAGCAGGCGCGGGCGCCATTTGGCGACGGTCGCATCGAGGCTTCTGCGGTCGGCCTCGAGATCGAGCCGCACGGTGGGTGCGGTGATGACCTGGACGTCGAGATCGGCGAGGCCGAGGCCGGCGGCGGCGCAGATGCCGTCGAGCCGCCGGCGCACGATGTGGAGCGCGTCCTCGGCGGCGTAAAGCAGAACGCGCCCGGCGCGTGGCACGGCGAAGCGACGCAGGCACGGAACGCCTGCCGCGACCGCGACGGCGAGGTCCAGGGCGAGGAAGGATTTGCAGCACTTGGGTTCGCCGCCGATGATCCCGACCGCCTGCTCGGACCACAGCCCGCTGACGAGCCAGCGCTGGTCCTCGGCGCGATCGGCAAGGCGCCAGGCGGGCTCGACGGGCAACAGGTTCATCGCCGTCGCCCTGCTGCGGCCTTGGCGTCGGCAGCTGGCGGGGCGGCACACGTCTCCAGGAACAGCTTCTCGTCGATCTGCCGGGCCTCGCGCTCGGCAGCATATGCGAGCAACTCGCCGGCCATGTTCATGAGGGCGCGCAGGTTGCCCTGGGCGTGATCGCACAGCGTCGCGATCAGCTCCGGAGTCATCAGCTTTACGGCGCCGGCCTTGTGCAGCGCCTGCCTGAGACATTCCTGGAGTTCGTCCGGGGTGGCGCGCTCGATCGCCAGGCGCACCCGCATGCGGCTTGCGAGGGGGAGGAACTCATCGGATCGCAAGCGTTCGAGGAGCCGACCGTCGCCGGCGAGTACGACCGTGAGCAGGATGTGCGAGTCGAGCCTGGTGGAACACAACAGGCGCAACTCGGACAGAACGGTCGACAGCATCTCCTGCGCCTCGTCGACGACCAGGACCGGTCGCGCCAGCGAGGCGTCGATGTGGGTCTGCCAGCGCTCGCGCAGCACCTTGGCGCCGGCCCAGCGGTTGTGGGGGCGGAGTTCGACGCCGAACAGGTCGCCCATCTCGCGATAGAAGTCGGCGAGATTGGCCTGGGGCCGGCTGCACAGGCCGATCTTGACGTCACGCTGCTGCGAGAGCCGCTCGGCGAGAATGCGCAAGGTGACCGACTTGCCTGTGCCGGGAGCCCCGGTGACGAGGGCGAAGCCGCCTTCGCCAACCAGCTGCTGGACGCGCCAGCAGAACGACTCGATGCGCGGCGTGGCATGGAGCGCCTCGACCGGCACGTCGGGCGCAAACGGATTCCATTTGAGGCCGTAGAGCGCGAGCAGCTTCTTGTTCACGTGTCGTCTCCTTGTTCGTCCTTGGGGAGATAGGGCGGCGGCAGTCCGGTGGCGGCCTGCCGGTCGATCAGCCGGGCGAGCAGAGGCGCGACGCCGGTCGCCGGCTTGACGTCGATGGGCCGGGGCGAGACCGGATCGAGCGAACGGCGCAGGCCGCTGGCGTTCTCGGTCTTGTCCTGGGGATAGAGCCGGGACAGCGCCTTGCCGGTCCGTTCGTCGACGAGGTGGACGAGGCCGAGATCCCAGCCGGCGTAGCGGACCTCGATGCGGGAGAGATGCCGGTAGCGGTTTGGAATCTCGAAGCGACGCCCCTCGATGACGACAGTGCCGTCGCTCTTGCGCTGCATGCGGTGATCGGTGCGGGTGAAGGCGAGACGCAGCGTGTCGCTGTCGGGGCTGGGCCGTGTCACTTCCGGACCCGCGAGGAAACGCGTGATGGGGGCTTGGCCGATCTCGGAGTGGACCTTGCGGTTGTACTCGTACTCGACCCAGGCCTGCGTCGCTTCGTTGAGGACCGCAAGCGTGAGATCGGGCACATCCTCCAGCATGGCGATGAGCCGGCCCTCGACCGGGCCCCAGAACGCCTCTTGCTTGGCGGCTTCGAGGTCGAGCTTCGCATCGCGATACCCGAGCACAACGAGGTCGTCGTCGACAAGTCCCATGCCGACGCGCCCGAGCGCGAATACGCGCTGGTCGCGATCCGGGAGGCCTTCGACACTGCAGTGCGACAGGTCGAAAACGTCATGCGCGAATTTCGCGGTCAGGTGAAGCATCATGCGGAAGCAAGCCACGGCCGCGTCAAGAACCTCCTCGCCAGGGAAGATTGCGGCTTCATCGAAACTGCGGACGGGCGGCAAATCTATTTTCATCGGAACGCCGTCCTCGACGGGGCCTTCGACCGACTAAAGGTCGGCTCCGAGGTCGCTTTTGCCGAAGAGGAGGGGGTAAAGGGCCCGCAGGCGAGCACCGTTCGCGTTGTCGGCGGGCATCGCCGGGCCTAGCCGATCGACGCAGCGAACGCTGAGGTTTTCTCGCCACACGCGCCAGGAGGCCGACGGCCTCAGGAAGAGGAAAAAGGCCATGCGCGCACCAGTCATTCGCATTTCCTTAGGCTTTTTCGACGCCGACAAGGCGGACCTCGTCGAGACGAAGCTCATCGAGACGCGCGAACGGCTCGCGCCAGGAATTCGCGCGATGCGCGGCAATCTCGGCTATTTCGTCGGGATCGACCGCGCTGCCAACGCGACGCACAACGTCAGCCTGTGGGAGACGGTGGGGGACGCCGACCAAATGGCCTCGTTCCAGCCGATGCTCGCTCTGGCGGGCGAATTCATCGCGCTGGGCGTGCGCTTCCAGCGGCCGATTCTCAACTTTTCGACGTTATGGAGCTTGAGAGCCCGTCCGGGAAGATAACGAATCGTTAGAATTGTTTGTGAATCAAGGGAGGCGGCCTGATTCGTTGGGAGGTCGCCGGTGTGGACGAACGAAAATCGCAGACGCTCTGACCGGAGCGGGTTGCGCTATCCGAGACGAACGAGGAATGGGCGCTGGTGGAGCAGTTCATTGCGCCGGCCAGGCGCGGCGGCGCCAAACGAACGGTGGACGTGCGCGAGGTGGTCAACGGCCTGATGTGTGTACTGAGCACCGGCTGCCGGTGGCGGGCGATCCCCAAGGACCTGCCGCCGAATGCCCGCGCCACTTCGCAGCGAAGGCAAGCGACCCCTCGGACATTCACACGCGCGGGGATTTCCCGTTTGCGGCGCGTCCCAGTTGCCGCACCTTGCCGCACCGCACCTTGCGAGTGCGGCAGCACGGCTCGCAAACGGGAAAGGTGTACGGCTCATGCCGCCCAAAACGCTATGCGCCTCGTGCGTCGCTGCGCTCGCGATCGCGCCGACGTTGGACACCCCGTCGCCGCCGCCTGATAACTAAGGGTTTCTTTGAATAAAAAAAATCAGCGGTAATCAATGTCCCAGCAAGGCGATCACCGCCGAGCCGTTGTTCAGCCACGCGATCGCCACCGCGCCGCGCCATCCGGGCGCTGGCGGCTGAGAACGGGCTTTGGCTATGGAGGCGCTGATCAGCATCCTCAGGCGCGCCACGGCTACGGGAAAGGGCAGCGAGCTTGACCGGCCACGGGACTCGGATGTTATCACTGCAGCGACGGCGGTTCTCGATCGTGGCTTTGGCAAACCGGGGCCGGATCGAAGCTTCCAACATTTTGTCGGCGAGGCGCGCCGGTCCGCCGGCGATGATCCGCAGCGCCGCGTCAGTTTGCCGCTCCCTCTTGACGCCTCGGGGTGCTAAATTTGCCGAGCGGGTTCGAGCGCCAAGGAAGGCGCATCGGGGCTGATGGCGTCGGCGCGTCTCGCTGTCGAGCCGCAAGGAGGAGGAACAATGGCTGTATTCGCGGATCCGCTCGACGCGCTGTCGAGCTTTCAGCAGGCTTTGGATGCGTTTCGCACGAGCAGTTGGCTCGATGCGAGCCTGAGCGGCGGCGGCGCCTATCCGCCGGTCAACGTGTTTCGAAAAGGGGACGACTTCATCATCATCGCCGAGGTTCCCGGCGTGAAAAAGTCCGAGATCGCCGTGGAGGTGAAGGGCCGCACCATTCGTTTGTCCGGCGGCAAGGAGGTCGGCTATCCGGAGAAGGCGGCGCTGCATCGACGGGAGCGGCTCGCTGGCCGGTTCGATCGAGCGGTCAGCTTGCCCATCGAGATCGATCCGGACGGCGTCAAAGCCGAGTATCGCGACGGAGTTCTCGCTCTTTTCCTGCCGCCTTCCGAGCGGGAAAAGCCCAAGTCGATCAAGGTGGCGTGACATGAGCGTTGAACCCAGAGCAAAGAAAGGCGCGACAATGGCCGAGAAGCGGGAAATGGCGGTTCGCGAAAAGAAGGAGCTGGTCGCCAAGGAGGAGAAGACGGTCCCGGGGCGATACTATGTTCCTTACGCCGACATCTACGAGACCGACGACGCGCTCGCCGTCGTCATGGAAATGCCCGGCGTGGAGAAGAAGGACCTCAACATCGCGCTGGAGAACGACGTGCTCAAAGTGGACGGCCGAATTGACTTCTCGAAATACGAGAGCATGGAGCCGGTCTACTCGGAGTACAACGTCGGCCACTACGCGCGATCGTTCACCCTGTCGAACAAGGTCGATCGAGACAAGATCAGCGCCAATCTCGAAGACGGCGTGCTGACGCTAACCTTGCCGAAGGCCAAACACGCCCAGCCGCGCAAGATCGAGATCGGTTGAGCGAAAGCGGCGGGGCGGAGGGACCGGCCCGCTGCGCTCAGCGAGACTGGGCGGTATCTTCCGGCCTCTCAGCTCACCCCGTCGCCGCCGCGCTTCGGTCGCGCCAGCGCGAAGACGGCCTCGACCGCGGCGTAATCCTGGTAGCCACAGCGGGCGAGCGGGTGCCGAGCGCCGTCCCCGCAACGTCTGGCCAGAATGCCTTCTGCCGAGCGGACCTTACGCAGCATGACCACGCGTAATCTCGACGCTCTTTTCGAGCCGAAATCGATCGCCCTGATCGGCGCCAGCAATCAGCCGCGTTCTGTCGGCGCAGTGACCGCAAAGAACCTGTTCGAAGCTGGGTTCGCCGGCCCGATCGTGACGGTCAATCCTCACGAGCAAGCGATCCGGTCAACCATCAACTACCATTCTGTCGAGGAGCTTCCCCTGGCGCCCGACCTTGCGGTCATTGCCACGCCGCCGCCAACCGTTCCGGAGATCGTTGCCTCGCTTGGCGCCCGCGGTACTCGCGCCGTCATCGTCGTCACCGCAGGCTTCGGCGAAGGGGGCAGCGCCGAAGGCGCCGAGCTTCGTCGAAGGACGCTCGAGGCCGCGAAACCTCACCTCGTGCGCATTCTTGGCCCGAACTGCCTTGGGTTCATTTCGCCAGCAAGAGGCATCAACGCGAGCTTCGCCCACCTCACGCCGCTAACCGGCGGGCTTGCATTCATCAGCCAATCAGGGGCGCTGGTGACCGCCGCCATCGACTGGGCCACTGCGCGGGGTTTCGGCTTCTCGCACGTGATTTCGATCGGCGACATGATTGATGTCGATTTCGGTGATCTCCTCGACTATCTCGCCCTCGACCAGCTGACCCACGCCATCCTGCTTTATGTCGAGAGCATCGTCGAAGCGCGGAAGTTCATGTCGGCCGGCCGCATCGCGGCGCGCAACAAGCCGGTTCTCGTCCTCAAATCCGGGCGGAGCTCGGCCGGCGCGAAGGCTGCAATGTCCCACACGGGCGCGCTCGCCGGGGCAGATCTCGTCTACGACGCCGCCTTTCGACGCGCCGGGATGCTCAGGGTCAAGGAGCTCGGCGAGCTGTTCGAGGCGGTCACCACGCTATCAGCCGGAATCCAAGTCAAGGGCGATCGCTTGACGGTCGTGACCAACGGCGGTGGCGCGGGCGTGCTCGCTGCCGACGCGCTCGAGGAACAAGGCGGCCGGCTCGCGACGCTTTCCACCGAGACACTTGCGAAACTCGATAGCCTCCTGCCGCGGACATGGTCGCGGGGAAACCCGATCGACGTTCTCGGCGACGCGTCGCCCGAACGCTACCGCGGCGCGGTCGAGGCGCTTCTCGCCGAGCCCGAGACGGATGCGATACTGGTCATGAATTGTCCGACGGCCGTCGCCGACAGTCTCGGGGCCGCAATCGCGGTTGTCGAATTGCTACCGGCCGAGCGGAGCGTGCCTGTGCTTACAACCTGGCTCGGCGAGACAGCCGCCCTCCCCGCGCGTCGGCTCTTCGCGGCGAACAAGATCCCCACGTATGAGACGCCGGACGATGCGGTCACCGCCTTCTTGCATCTTTGCGCCTACGGTAGGAACCAGGAGCTTCTGCTCGAGACTCCGCTCGCGCGTCCGGGCACGGACGCGCCCGACCGCGAAGTCGCGCGGAAGCTGGTCGCGGAGGTGCTTGCCATCGGTAGGCCGCTATTGACCGAACCGGAGGCAAAGAGCGTCCTTCAGGCCTACGCCATCCCGACCGTCGACACCCGCACTGCTCGCGACCCCGCCGAGGCCGCCCGGATCGCCGCCGAGATCGGAGGGCGCGTCGCGATCAAGATCCTGTCGCCCGACATCGTGCACAAATCGGACGTTGGCGGCGTGCGCCTCGATCTGTCCGGCGCGGAGGTCGAGAGCGCGGCGCGCGAGATGCTTGACAAGGTCAGAGGGCGGGCGCCTCAGGCGCGTCTTACCGGCTTCTCCATCGAAGAGATGATCAGGCGGCCGCAGGCCTTCGAGCTTCTCGCCGGCATCGCCGACGACCCAGTCTTCGGCCCCGTGATCCTGTTCGGGCAAGGCGGCACGGCCGCCGAAATCATTCGCGATCGCGCGATCGGGCTGCCGCCGCTCAACCTCGCGCTCGCCCGCGAAATGATCGGTCGCACCCGTGTGGCAAGTCTCCTCGAAGGGCTACCGCGACCGCCCAGCCGCCGCCATCGACGAGGTAGCACTGACGCTCGTCAAGCTGTCACAACTCCTCATCGACGTTCCGGAGATCACGGAACTCGACATCAACCCGCTGATCGCCGACAGCGAGGGCGTACTCGCCCTCGATGCCCGAATAGTCGTCCGCTCGTCCGCAGCGGCGAACCGGCTCGCGATCCGTCCCTACCCTTCCGAGTTCGAGGAGACGATCGCGCTCGCCGATGGCTCGACAGTCTTTGTCCGTCCGATCCGGCCAGAGGACCAGCCGAAGCTCGTCGCCATGGTGATGGAGTCTACGCCGCGCGACATCTATCTCCGCTTCTTCAGCCTGATGAAGCAGTTTCCCCACATGATGGCGGCGCGACTGTCACAGATCGATTACAGCCGCGAGATGGCGTTCGTCGCCATAGCCCCGCCGGGCAGCGCCGATGCTGGCGATATCCTCGGGGTCGCGCGCATGATCGCCGATCCGAACAACGAGCGCGCCGAGTTCGCTGTCATGGTTCGTTCCGACTGGCACGGTCGCGGCCTCGGCTTCAAGCTGATGCAGACGCTGATCACCTGCGCCGATCGCCGCGCCATCGGCACGCTCTACGGCGATGTGCTCCGCGAAAACACCACCATGCTTCAGATGGCGCGCGAGCTCGGCTTCAAAGTCGAGACAACCGATACGCCCCAATTGTTCCGCGTCGAGCGAAGCCGCCCCGCGGCCGATCGAGCACGGTAGTTAACCCCGCACTCCTCTTCGAGGGGACTCGCGGTTCCGCTCGACGCCCCCGGCTAGACATATCTCTGCTTTAAGCTTGTCCATGCCAAATGCCAACAAGCTCGGCAGGAGAAAAACAAGTACGCTTAGCCGGCAATCTTCATCCGACACGCAGCGCTTCTCTGAGGCCGAGGGCGCCTTAAACCCTTACAGCCCAAAGCGTGAGGCGTTTATTAAGAAGTCGCGCGCGTGGTTGGGATGCAAACGGCAAGCATTGTCGGATCTCAGGTCCGCCGCGCTTGGACAGAATTATTGAACGACTGGCGGGAAAGAAATGCCGTGTGACTAACCCGATTGACAAAAGTCTTGTTGGAGCATTGATGGCTATACCACCTCAGCAGAGAACCGACGAGGATAAGAGGAAGATTACCCAGATTTTTGAAGAGAATGACAAGTTTAATCAATGCCACTTTAGTGTAGGGATCGATTGGTTAAATGAATTGCACCGACGATATGAAGATGACAAGCCCGGTTCAACGCCTCCGGCAGACTTCCAGTTTGACGCGTCCGATATTACGGACCTCCTGCGCTAGGCGCCATTTAACAAGGATTCGCCATTCGCTTGTTCCCTTTGAACACAATGCGGAACTTCGTGGAGCCTCGCAACCTAAGCATCTTTCAATCGTTTCTGTTTGGCTGGGCCATCCTTCCGCTTCCGCGCAGTGTGTGCGCGGTATAGGGATCGTGGATCAGCTTGCGCGAGTGCTCGCGGCCGCATTTTGCGCAAACGAACACCTGGGCTTCGATATCTAAGACCTGATCGTCTAGCTCAATACATTTGAAGAGCAACTCACCGCCGCAATGTTCGCAATGCACGGATGGTAGAGGTTGAACGAGGTTACGCATGACGTACCTCCTTCATTCAAGCCGACATTCGACATTCGCCGGATGGCAGCCTTGTCACAATTGACTATGCCGATAGCAAGACTTTGGCAAGACTAAAATGTAGTTGTGACCCAGCCGTGGCTTGTAGATACGTTCCGGGGCGGACCGGCGCGCGGTCGCGCGCCAGGGGATGCCGAGTCTTCTGTCATCAAGACGCAAATCTCCCGTGGTTTGGCGGCGAACGAGCGGCGAGAGAGCCGCGTCCATCGGATCGCGCCCTTGCCTTCCTTGATCCATTGCTCGCACGTCCCGCGCTTGTTGTAGAAGGCGACGACATTCTCGGCCGGCCTCGCCATGTTGGTGACGATAAAGCCGACGCGCGGGTAAAGTTCGCCCGGATGCCATTCGACCTTGGCGACGATTTTGTCCAGCTTCCGGCCTGATAGGTGAAGTTCGCGTAGAAGCGGCGCACTTCGTTCGGCGGACGCCCGACCAGGCGCGTGAGCAAGTGGCCAATCCGCTCTTGCAGGACGCGGTTGGCGGGAAGCCGGATCGCATATTTGATGCGCTCGGCCTCCAGGTACTCATAGACATCGGGATTGGCGAAGCCGGCGTCGGCACGGAAATAGATGCGCGAGACCTTGCCGAATCTCATTAGCGCTCGAAAACGTAACAGCCTGCGCCGGGCCGAGCCCGGGATAGCCTTTGTCGGGCGCGCCAAGTTGAGGTGGCGCACCACGGCCGGCTGATTTGCTCTCCAGCCATTCGGCCCAGACCGGCCACCACGAGCCCTCGGTACTGGAATTGTTCAGATACCAGGCATCAGGATCGTCATACTTCTCGCCTGACGAACGATGAGAGACCCGGAAGTGCCGGCGCCCGTGACCTGGCTCGCTCACGATGCCCGCATTGTGGCCGCCGCTCGTCAGTACGAAGGTGACGTCAGTGTCGCTCACGAGATTGATCTTGTAGACCGAGCGCCACGGCGCGACGTGGTCCGCTTCCGTGGTCACCGCAAATATCGGTGCACGGATGTCGCTCAGCACGACCGGTCGGCCGTCCACCTGGTACCGCCCTTCGAACAAGTCGTTGTTGAGGAAGAGGCCGCGCAGATACTCGCTATGCATGCGGTAGGGCATGCGGGTTGTGTCGGCGTTCCAGGCCATAAGATCGCTGTCGATCATGAGCGCGCGCTGGCCCATCAGGTATTCGTGCACCAAGCGCGACCAGATGAGGTCGTTGGATCGCAACAGCTGGAACACGCCGGCCATCTGCTTGGTGTCGAGATAACCCTGGTCCCACATGATGTCTTCGAGATAGTTGACCTGGCTGTCGTCGATAAACAGCATCAGCTCGCCCGCCTCCGTGAAATCGATCTGCGCGGCCAGGAGCGTCACCGAATTGAACGCTGTCTCACCCTGACCGCGCCAGGAAAGCCGCGGCGATCGACAGCAGCGTGCCGCCCAGACAGTAGCCGACCGCATTCACATTGCGCCCCGGCACGATCGTCTGCACTGCCTTCAGCGCGTCGAGTACGCCGAGACGCAGATAGTCATCCATACCAAGGTCGCGATCCTCAGCTGTCGGATTGTGCCAGGAGATCATGAACACGGTGTGCCCTCGACCGACGAGGTATCGCACCAGCGAATTGGCGGGCGACAAGTCGAGAATGTAGTACTTCATGATCCAAGCCGGCACGACCAACACCGGTTCGCAATAGACCTCGGCCGTCTCGGGAGCATACTGGATTAGCTCGATCAGTCGGTTGCGGTAGACCACCTGGCCCTTTGATACCGCAACGGTCTGGCCCGGCTGGAACGCCTCGGCTCCAAGCGGCGGTTTGCCGCCGGCCGCACGCTCCCAATCCGCGAAGAAGTTCATGGCGCCGTGAACCAAGTTCTGCCCGGCTTCGCGGATTGTCGTTTCGAGAGCTTCCGGATTTGTTGCAATGAAATTGGCCGGTGAAACGGCGTCGAGCAATTGTCTCGTGACGAAGGAGACGACTTGCTCGTGGTGCGCCGACACACCTCCAATGCCGGTTGTCGCGCTGTGCCACCATTGCTGGTTCAACAGAAAGGCTTGATGAATCACATTAAAGGGCCAACGCCGCCACGCCTCGGCGCGGAAGCGGTGATCCTGCGGCAGCGGCTCGATGCAGTATGGAGAGGCGGGGTCGCTGCTGGCCTGCCCCGCGTAGGTGGCCAAACGAACCGCCTTGCGGGCGGCCTTCTCCCCCAATTGCTGCCATTTGCCGGGCGACGCCGCGAGATGAAGCGCCCAGTCGGCGTATGCAAGGCCGAGGCTGGCCGGCGAGACGCCAGCCGTGAACCGGCCGAGAGTGGCATGAAACAGCCGGTCGCCGCTGGTCGGCGGATCGACCTCGGCGCGAGCCAGCGGCGCCTGCGTCACAATTTTAGGAGCCGTAGCCGATCGCTCGCCGGCTGCGCGCGGCAGACCGACCTGTGACAATTGCCCCCAGGTCCGCATCAGATCGGCCGTCGCTTGGGTCCACCACAATAGCGGCCATCCCGCAAATTCAGCGGATTTCTTCAATGGCGCCTCCGACGACATTTGTCCCGACCTCGGCGCAGCACCCTCGTGAACCGTTGTACCGGTCGGCAGTGCCTTGAGGGGTTCTCTGTTCATGACAGGACGTGTCAAGATAGAAACGCCTCCATCCCCTTTGAACTGTTGACGGCACGTTGCCGGCCACAACGTTCACTGCAATCAGTCGATCACACCTGCACAGCTCCGGCTTGATTCAGGTCAACATCTGACTGCGGCGACGCCGAGATATGGTTATCCCTTATGCTGGGCGCGGGGCTATGGCATGTTCAAATGGCTACGCTGGCGATGGGGGAAGACACGGACCGTTGCTGAAGTTGCTAACCGCATCGTGGCAAGATCCAGCGATCGGGGCGAACCGCCGGCTGACCCTGACCGGTTGAAGAGCTTGTCGGCACCGGGGCGAATCTCATGCGGAAGATCCACGCCGTTGCAGCGATGCTGACGCTCATCGTACCAGCGCGCGCGGCCAAGCCGTGCTTGACGGAATAATAGGCGACGAGTTCCGGCGCGCCGGGCGCAGGCTCGAATGTGGTGGCGGCGACCTGCGCGATTTCGGGGATCTCGAGCAAGACCGATTTACCACCCGCTGCACGGCGTCTCGCTCGCCGGGAGCATTTTGATGATGCCGACGAGCCGCGGCTCTTGCTCCGGTTCAGGTGTCTTGCTGGATATGGCGTTGAACGGACGCGCTCCCGCAGCGCTGGTGTTCTCCGACGCAGAGGACGTCCTGACTTCTCGGCGCGTCGGTGGCGGCGGAAATGTTCGGCAGGCCGCTCCCGGTCTTGCGGGCGACCCCGACTGTGTTCGACGTTCTTGCGCGGGCGAAGTCCCTCGAGATCAGCGAAAGCTCTGTCGCGGCCGAGGATGTGACGATCCCCATCGCGCCGCGTGACGCCGACAAGCTCGAACTGACCGAGGCCGACCGAGGCATGCTCGAAGGCGGCTGCGGGCCGGCTGTGCGGCAGGCCATGCGCATCCTCTGCGCCATGGCCGCGCAGCAGGGCGCGCAAGCGCTCGTTGACGTGAGCCAGGTCCACATCGACGGGTGCATCTACGCGAGCGCCGCCAACCTGACCTTCGCCGAAAGGATGGCCGAGCTCGGAGCTGGAGTTCGCATCCCGACCACGACGAACGCGATCTCTGTGGATCACGACAACTGGCGCTCGCAAGGCGTTCCATCATCCTTCGGCTTCCCCGCCTCGCGGCTCGCGGACGCTTACGTCCGGATGGGCTGTCGTCCGACATATACGTGCTCGCCCTATCTGCTTGACAGCGCGCCGAAGGCCGGGGAATTCGTCGGCTGGTCGGAATCAAACGCCGTGATCTTCGCCAACTCGGTGCTAGGCGCACGGACCGCGAAACACGCCGACTTCCTCGACCTTTGCATTGCACTCACCGGACGGGCGCCGCTGTCGGGGGTCTATCTCGACTCCAATCGCAAGGCGCGGCGCGTCATCGACGTCGAACGGCCCGGTGGGGCAGACGATTCGTTCTGGCCGCTGGTAGGCTATCTTGCCGGTCGGGCCTCGCCCGACCGAATTCCTCTTCTGCGCGGGCTGGCCGACGCCAAGCCCTCACGCGACGATCTCAAGGCGCTTTGCGCCGCCTTCGGCACGACCTCTGGCGCTCCGATGCTCCACGTCGAGGGTGTAACGCCCGAGGCCGACAAAGGAGCCGTCCCGGACGCCGACCGTGCGACAATATCCCGCTCCGATATGGCTTCGGCTTGGTCCTCCCTGAACGAAGGTCCGGAAATCATCGACCTCGTCGCCATCGGGAGCCCGCATGCCTCGCTCGACGAATGCCGGGCGCTCGCGGAGGCGTTTGACGGCGGTAAGGTGCAGGAGCGCGTCGATGTGATCGTGACCGCCGGCAGGGACGTCCTTGCCGAAGCTCGCAAGGACGGGGTGCTGACGCGACTGGAGGCCAGCGGCGTCAAGGTCCTTCCTGATGTATGTTGGTGCTCGATCTCGGAGCCCGTCTTCCCGAGCCGAGCGCGGACGCTAATGACCAATTCGGGCAAGTACGCTCACTACGGACCGGGTCTCTCAGGCCGGTCCGTGCGGTTTGGCAGCCTTGCTGACTGTGTCGAGGCGGCGGTAACCGGCAAGGTCGCGAAGAAGTCTTCCGGTTTGGCTCTCGTGATGACGCTCGCGACATTCGCGCCGCGAGCGTCAGGTCGTTGCCGTTCTCGTCGATGGACCTCACGGCGCAAGAGGATGTCGACGCGGAAACCAACTCGCTAATGGTGTACATTACGACAATTGCACCATCGCGGCCTGGGCCATGGCGTCCTCCGTCGCCGCCCTGAGCCATCTCGGACGAGAGCGGCAGTTCGGCGGCCCGCTGGCGCTGTCCAAGGTGCACTGGGTGCGGCCCAGTCTAAACGGGATGCAGAATGCCGTCGGACTTGAGGGTTTCGATGGCTTTTTCGAGGGTGAGGCCGCGATGGAGGCGAAACCATTCGCCAGTGTGGCGATGCCACTGAATATCAAAGCGGTTGGGGCTGATCCAGTCGAGGCGGGCGAAGGGCGCATCGAACTCCTCGCCGAGATGGTTCGGGAAGCCGGAGCGGTAGCGCGCCGATCCCGGGGACCATGCCCGATCCGCGGCGACAGACCCCCTGGGTGGCATGACCGCGACCGAGGTCTTGCTACTTAGTTTGCAGGGCCTCCGGCCCATCGATATCGTTCTGGTCGACCGCAATTGCGGATGCGGCGTAGATCTCCTGCGACCCTATTCGGGCGACTCCGAACCAATCATCTTCTTCAACTTGATCAACTCTTCGACCTCGGGGACCATTTCGGCCGGCACCCGTGGCCCATTGATCTCGTCCGGGTACAATACGTCGAGTAGCAACAAGGATCCGGGAAAACCCTGCGCAGCGGACTTGTTTAACCACTCCTGCGCGGCCAGGTCGTCCTGAGTTACCCCGATCCCCCTGGCATACATCATACCTAACCTGCCCTGACATTGAGCGTCGCCCTGCTCGGCGCCGGCGCGAAACCATTCAATCGCGTGCGCGTCACTCTCCCTCACGCCTCTTCCCTCAGAGTATGCCACGCCGACCTCATACTGAGCCTCCGCGAGTTCCTGCTTCGCCGCGCGCGCAAACAAACGGAAGGCGCGCTTGAGGTTCACGGGCACACCCAAACCTTCGGAATACATTTTGCCGAGCCAGTACTGGGCAACATCGTCTTCCTTCTGCGCCGCCTTCTGCAGCCAGTGGAGCGCTAGCGCGTAGTCCTGGCTCACTCCCTCGCCGGCCAAATACTGGTTACCAAGCGCCGACTGCGCGGCAGTGTGGCCTTGCTCCGCGGCCTTACAGTACCACTCAGCGGATTGGCTCAAATCTCGCGGCACGCCCCAACCGCGAAGATGCGCCTCGCCCATCGTGAACTGCGCCATGACGTGGCCATGCTCGGCGAGAACTCTCACCCCCGGGAGCTGGGCTTCGAAAACTTCTGGCATCTCTTCCGGCTTGGGGAATTCGTGATGGTGGGGGGGTCGATTATTACGCTGCATTGTTCTGCCCTTCATATCTCGGATCTCAGCTATAGTGGTTTGGACGGAGTCGGAACGCGCAGGGAAACGTTTCATCGCATCCACGCGTCGCCCGCAGCGTCAGAACACGAGGCCTATCTCCGGCGCGCGTCACG
>CAWCJX010000016.1:122500-234150 GCA_963795865.1 uncultured Alphaproteobacteria bacterium | reverse complement strand
TTTGTCACTTTCGCGGGCCACGGTCGAGTCCTCCGGACCCAGCTACCGACCCGAGACGTCACACCCGTTCGTGCCTGGATTGGTGGTGGAATGCATGCGCAACGACAGGAGGAGGAGAATTCATTGCCGCAACGAAGTTACGATGAGTGTATCCATGGCACCAAGAGCGGAAGCATCCATCAGTGTTTCCATGATCGCTGGCGGCCTTGGCATTCCGCAGTTATCCGGAGGAAGAAGTGCCGTCTCGGGCCGGATCGCCCGATGAAATACCGACAACCGAATTGCCAAGAAATCCCATGAAACAAACTCCTCTATCATAGATTATGCTTCGCATTCTTTAAAATAGCAAGCCCCTCAGTTTTTTCGAGACTACTCGCTCGAAAGACGCCACCGCCCCGACCCCCTCACCCCGGCCCTCTCCCCGGCGGCAGCGATTTTTTGGGCTCGGTTTATTTGACATCAGCGGAAGCGGTAGTCGACCATGAACCCGTAGAGCCAAGGGACCCGCGGGTCGATCTTCTCGGCCCGCAGCTTCGCCGGCAAGTCCTCGTAGTGCTCTCGCAGCCTGTCCGCATCGGGGGCGTTGTAGTACGTCACGACGATGGTATCGCCGTCGACCCGCACGTCCCCCTCCAGCCCCTCGAAGTAGGCCGTGGCCATGTGCCTGGCGTCCCAGTTCGTCGCGGGCGGGGCCAGCCGCTTGCGGATCTGAGCGATCGCCGCCTGGGCGATCAGCGCCATCGTCATCTGGCCGTAGCGGATGTTGAGGTTGCACGTCCCCGCGCGATCCCAGCCCAGCGCCTGGTGGGCGTTGAAGAACTCCTCCACATGCCATCGCTTGGGGAAATCCCCGGCCAGCTCCTCGACCTCGTCGCCGTCGCGGGTCGCGAGGAAGGCGTTGAAGCGGTACTCCTCCGGCCGCTCCCCCTGCCGCTGGACGTACTGGTAGAACGGCCCGGCCTGGCTGTCCTGCGGGGTGTATTCCAGCTTCGCGGTCGCATAGCCCGCCCACCGCGGCCGGAACAGCTCCGGCGGCAGCGCCGCCAGCCGGGCGAGCAGCGCGGGCCGGTTGTGCATCGGCACCAAGAGGTCGAACCTCGTCCCGGTCTTGACCCTGTCCATGAGCTCGACGCTGAAGTGCTCCGTGTCGGCCAGGACCAGCGACTGCCCCGGCCTCGGGATTGAGGATCTCGCCGGCCAGCTTCAGCAACTCCTCGGCCGCGGACGCGGCCGTGCGCGCCGAGGTGCCGGTGGTGAAGCAGACCGGCTGGCCGGTATCGACGTCCAGGACGAAGAAGGTCTGGGCCGTCTTGACGGCCCGCTCCCGGGCATCCTTACGGTGGGGCCGCATGTGCCGCTTGGTGTAGCTGCGCACGCGATGGGGATCGACGGCCAGCAGCCGGCCCCGGAAGTGGCCCGAGGCGCGGCGGATCTTGCCGAGGGCGACCTGGAGGTCGAGGCTCTCGGCGACCGTGCGGGCCCCGAGCAGCTCGTGGACGGCCATGTCGCTGGCGAGGAACGGCAGGCCGTTGGCCAGCTCGAAGATCCGCTGGTTCAAGTGTGCGGCGGTGCCGCAGCCCGGTGCGGCACAGCGCCGCCTCGTGGATCAGTTGCAACGCCAGGCGCGGCTCCACGCGCTCCGGGCTTCTGTCCCGTCCAGCCGCACACCAGGTCCCAGGCCCCCAGGCGGAGCAACTCGGGGACGAGCAGCCAGATGCCGGCCAGGTTTCCCATGACCTTGTCGGCGAGGAATTGTCGCACCCCGTTCTCGATGCTCCGTGGATCGCACGGGACGGGCTTGGTGCGCTTCTGGGTCGTCCGGGCTTCGATGGCCGGCTCAGAGCCCGGGCGGTAGCGATAGAGTTTTTTTTTGAAGGCCGTACTCCTCGATGACGCGGACGACGCTACGAGTGCTGACCGGGAAGCCGGCCTGGCGGAGCTTCTGGGCGATGACGTCGACCGTGGCGTCGGGATCGAGGAAGCGGTGGCGGATGACCTGGCGAACGACCTCGTCGGTGCGGACATAGTTGCGTTTGGGGCCGGGCTTGTGGCCTTGGAGTCCTGCGCTTCCCTGTTCACGATAGAGTTTGAGCAACTGAAAATATCGCTGCTTGCTGAGGTCGAGCTTCTCGGCGGCCTTGGCGGCGCCGAGCCCTTCGCATTGGCCTTCGATGAGCATGGCCAACCGGGAGACGACGAGGTCGTCGGGAAGAACGGGGAGTTCTCCGGCGGGGCCGATGATGCGGCGGGCAGGGATGTCGAACTGCACGGCTTGGTTCTCCGATAGAGGGGTGGGGAGAGAGAAGCGGGTTTGGCAGTTGGCACCCTTGAAAGGATAACACGAGCGGGGGCGGATTAGTCTAATAGATTGTGGCGTATTTTTCTCGCTAACTGGGATTATAGGCCGATAGACAGCCTAGATAACGCCATAAATTATTAGACCAGATTGGCGCGAAGAAACGGCGCGGTGGCCAGCCGCGCCGATGAACCTAATAATCAATTAGGCCCAAAAAATCGCTGCCGTCGGGGCGAGGGCGACCGCTTTCTCGCTCCGCCATGCGTCTCCCGCTCGGCAGAGGCGTCCACCGTCCCCTTCTCCCCGCCGGGGAGAAGGTGCCCGAAGGGCGGATGAGGGGGGGACTTCCGCGCCTCGGAGAGCGGGCCATCACCCCGCTCGGCTCGGTGGTGTTCAGCGAGGATTCTCGTTTTTTTTGGGAGGGTAGGCCGCTCGGCCTCGATCCGGGGAGGAACGAAGGCGAGGAGCTGGTCCGCCGGTTGCGGTGCACACCGGACAGGTGGGCTTCCACCTGTCACCCGCCAACCGCGAGATACCGACCAGCCGTATTCGGCGCCGGGCGGGGAACGAAACTCTCACACCCGTCACCCACCACCCGCGAGATGGCGGGTCCGGACGGCGACCGGACGCCAGACCCGGGCCGACCGTCGGTCGGGCCTACGATGCCCAGGCGGCCCGAAAGGAACGATCCGACCCCGATTCCCCGATCCGATGCCGACCGGTCTCCGTTCGAGCCCGATTTCCGGCCGACCGGCCTGGAGCCGATTCGAGGAGCGGGCCCGACCCGCCCCGTGGCGATGTTGGCCGTCGGAGGGGTCGGTTCGGGCGACCGAACTGTCGATGCCGTCAGGCGACGAAACGACCTGGATTGCCCGGGATGCGTCAAGGTATAGCCTGAAGTGCGCCCCAGAATTCAGACCAGTGCATAATGGGGGTTGAGACCCCGAGGAGGAGCACTGGGATGAGGAAGCGGCGGCGATTCACACCGGAGTTCAAGGCGAAGGTCGTCCTGGAGATCCTGGCCGGGACCCAGTCACCGGCTGAGGCGTGCCGCAAGCACGCCCTCAGTCCCGAACCTGCTGGGCCTTTGGAAGTCCACCTTCCTGGAGCGAGCCCACACGCTGTTCCAGCCCGACGAGCAGCGTGATGAGGACCAGGCCCGGATCGCCGAGCTGGAGCAACTGCTCGGCAGGGCCACGCGTCAGATCGAGATTTTAAAAAAAGCCTCGACGCTGCTGGATGCGGCCTCGACCAGAAACGGGAGATGATCGAGACTCTCAAGGATGATTACTCGATGCGGCTGTTGTGCGAGACCTTGGACGTGCATCGCTGCAACCTGTACCACGAACCCCGGCCGGACGAGGACCGGCCGATCAAAGACGCCTTGAGAGAGTTGGCCGGCGCGTGGCCCACCTACGGATACCGTCGCCTCACGGCGATGCTCCGGCGTCAGGGCCTGCAGGTCAACGCGAAGCGGGTGCGGCGGTTGATGCACGAGCTGGGCATCTGCGGCGAGGCCCCGAAGCGCAAGCCCCGGACGACCGACAGCAGCCACCCGTATCCGCGGTTCCCCAACCTGGTCGAGGGCCTGGAGGTGACGCGTCCCGACCAGGTCTGGGTGGCGGACATCACCTACATCCGATTGAGAAAGGAGTTTGTCTATTTATCAGTGATTATGGACGTGTTCACTCGGTGCATCCGGGGCTGGCATCTGGGCCGGAGCCTGGAGCAGGAGTTGACGCTCGACGGCCTTGGAGACGGCCTTCGAGCGAGGATGCCCGGAGATCCACCATTCCGACCAGGGGGTGCAATATGCCGCGACGGCCTACGTGGAGATGCTGAACGGCGCCGGAGGTGAAGATCAGCATGGCGAGCGTGGGCGAACCCGAGGAGAACGGCTACGCCGAGAGGCTGATGAGGACCATCAAGGAAGAGGAGGTCGATCTCTCGGAGTACGAGGACTTCGGCGACGCGTTGAGGGGCCTGGGGAGGTTCCTGGACGAGGTCTACAACCGCAAACGGATCCACTCGTCGCTGGGGTACTTGACCCCGGCCGAGTTCGAGCAACAATGGATCAGCACACGAGGATAGTGGAGATCGGTCGCAACATCTGTTCAGTAGGCACGAGTGGTCTGGTTTTAGGGGCGCACTTCAGCGCGTGGACGCCCCCCTTGAGCTGGGCGATCAGGTTCTCCTGGTCGCAGCGATCGTTGGCCGAGAACACCACCTCCTCGGCGGTCATCGTCCGGTCGTTGGTGATGTAGAAGAAGTAGCGGTATTCCTCGAAGAGTCGCAGCTGTCCCTTGCCGACCTCCACCCGCTTGCGGAGCACGATCATCCGATAGCTCTTCTTGCAGGCCGTCGGCCGATAGGCGAACTCCGCCACCATCTCCTCGAGGAGCTCGATGTTCTCATAGCCGCGCTCGCGGACGATCTCCGGCTTGACTCGCTCGGGCTTCTGGCGCTCGGAGGTCTTGATCGGCCGCGCGGTCGTCTCAGGAGGCGGTACGAGGCGGCCGGCAGGTCGTCGGCCCTCGCCTTGAGCGCATCGTAGGCCTCGTATCCGAAGAGGAAACGGATGTCACCCGCGGCGTCCCATCGATCCAGATGCTTGGTCTGGGCGAACTTGGTATCGCCCCGCAGCAGGATCTTGCGGAAGCCGGCCCGACGGCACAGCGCGATGGCCTTGTCCAGGAAGACGTCCGCCTGTTCCTGCGAGGGGCGGTTGCCGCTGCGATTGAGCAGGAACAGCGGCTCGGCGGTGTTGGCCAGCGAGATCAACAGCGGATGGTAACCATACTGGCCGTCGTAGGCGAAGTCCATCCCCCGCTTGCACTCTCCGTCGCTGGGCACGATGCTGCCATCGGCCTCCAGGATCGCCTCCTCGAAGAACTCGGACGGCTGCCGGGCCCAGACCCGCAGCCGCGATTCATTGATGGTGTCCATCAAGGTGAGGACGTCGGCCTCGGGAGAAGCGGCGGCAGAAGTCGCCGGCGGTGGTCGGGTCGGGGATCCGCTCGGCCCCGAGCGCATCGAGGTAGACCTCGTCGTTGCGGCGCAGTTCGAGATGTTCGATGTGGCGGCCGCCGGCGAGGAGATTGAGGGCGATGTTCAGGACATGGTCGGATTCGTGGTACGGCAGATGGCGCTTGAGCAGGTGAAGATCGCGGTCGATATCCTTGACGAGTTCGATCCGTTGAGCCAGCAGGAAGAGGGCCCCGATGCCGCCGGCACTGAGCCCGCGGACGCGATCGGCATGTTCGTAGTGGATGTTGGTCGCGGTCATCATGGGAGTCGGCCGCTCGGGGCCGGGCGTAGGGTCGAGTCGTTTCTTGATTCGCCGTCGCCCCTCCTGGAAGGATCTCTTCTTGCGTGCGGCGCGTCTTTTTCGGAGAGTAGCACTCACTCGAAAGCCCCCTTGTCCTGGAATAGTGAGGATGTGTTCGCACCTCCATTATTCCAGAAACATGCGGGGTTTTCGAGCTATTTCCGGGAAATCGGGCCGGTCGGACTATAAATCACGCTTGGTTCAGGTCTAGGTTGCGGCAGCCCTCGCAGGCGGCGGTGAGCGCGCCAGACCTCCACGGCCCCCGGCTCTTCCGTCGGCTCTGATTCGATCCCGGCCGCCTTCGGGAGCAACGTCAACGACCATGTGTTCCGCACGACGAACGGGCTGTGGATGGTTCAGGAGTCCAGCGGCGGATCGGCAAGCCGCCCTGCAGTAAGCCTGGTCAACGCCGCGCTCGGCGCCCTGCCCGATGACGCCGATGCAACCGCGCCGACGGTGGCCTTACCGATCCATGACCTGGCGATGGAACACGTCTCGGAACAGGGATGAGCCCGGCGGATGAGCCGTCTCTGGCGTGATTGAGTGATCGTTGCAAAGTCGCCGGGGGACGGCAAGATCGCGATGAGATCGGGTCTCGACGCGGGGATGTCCACGATGCACGTCCTGTTCGTCCACCAGAACTTCCCCGCCCAGTTCGGCCACATCGCCCGCCACCTGATCAGCACCGCGGCTGGAAGTGCACGCTTCGTCTCGAAGACGCCGCCGGGAGAGGTCGACGGCATCCAGAAGATCGCAGTACAAGACCATCAGGCGGCGCCCGCGCGACGACCCACTATTGCAGCCGGACGTTCGAGAACGCCGATCTGGCACGCCCACGGCGTCTTCGAGGCCTGCAAGGCCCATCCCGAGCTCCGCCCCGACCTGATCGTCGGCCACAGCGGCTTCGGCTCGACGCTCTTCCTGCCCGAGCTTTACCCCGACGTGCCGATCATCAACTACTTCGAGTATCTACTATCACCCGCACGGCTCCGACATGGATTTCCGCCCCGAGTTCCCCCCGGCGGAGATCGACTTCCTCCGCGCGCGGGCGCGGAACGCGATGCTCCTGCTCGACCTGGTCAACTGCCGCTCGGGCTACAGCCCGACGCACTTTCAGCGCGAGCTGTTCCCCGCCGAGCTACGGCACAAGATCGACGTCATCTTCGACGGCATCGAGACCGACCTCTTCCGTCGCCGCGCCGACGTCCCCCGTCGCGTCGGCGATCGCGATCATCGACCCATCGACCCGGGTCGTCACCTACGTCAGCCGCGGCTTCGAGTCGATGCGCGGGTTCGACATCTTCATGAAGGCGGCCAAGCGGATCTACCAGCAGTATCCCGACGTCGTCTTCGTCGTCGTCGGCAGCGATCGGATCTGCTACGGCGGCGACGAGAAGCACATCCGGCACAAGACGTTCCGCGAGCACGTCCTGGCGCAGGACGACTACGACCTCTCGCAAGTTCATCTTCACGGGCATGGTGCCCGTCCCGGACGCTGGTCGACATCCTCAGCCTCAGCGACCTGCACATCTACTTCACCGTCCCGTTCGTCCTGTCGTGGTCGCTCCTGGACGCCCTGGCCTGCGGCTGCACCGTGCTGGCCTCCGACACCGCGCCGGTGCGCGAGGTGATCGCGCGACGGCATCGAACGGGCTGCTCGCCGACTTCTTCGACGTCGACGGCTTGGCGGAGAAAGCCGTGGCGGTCCTGAAGCGATCCGGCGGCCTACCGGCACCTGGGCGAGCGCGGGGCCGCGATGGTCCAGGAGCGCTATTCCCTCGATGTCACGCTTCCCAGGTTGATCCAGTGGTTTGAACGGAGCCTGGCCGGGAATCTGCCGTGACACCGATCCGGGGGCCGATCAACGGGAGCGGGCCGATCAACGGGAACGGAACGACGATCGGCGACTTCCCCGGCCGCCACTTGTCCCGATCCGCAGCTCGCTTCACGCAGGCCGCACGCCCCGACCGGCTCGCGCCTGCCCGTCCCGCCGCCCGCCCGGCACCGCACCCCAGCACCGGCGCCGGGCCGGCCGATCATCCGCCGTCCCGCCGGTCCGGTTCCGCGGGCACCCCGGCCGTGCCCGGCCGTTCGCGATCGACCCGGCCCCTGTTAACCCGCGTCATCCGGACATCCGGGCCGATCGTCAGCCAGGGGGCTCTCCGCGCATAGCGTGCGGTCGGGGACGTGGCCGATCCTTCCGGGGCGGTGCTCGTCGCGCCGGGCGATCACCGGCGGTCGGCCCCCCACCGGAACGAGGCGGCCATGGCCCAGAGCAAGCCGTTCGACGCGACCCTGCGCAACCTCATCGAGCTGGGACCGGCCGACTGGCTCGAGTACCTGGGCACCCCCGTCGTTGACCCCGACGGGTCCGCGTCATCGACTCCAATCTCTCGACCTTCACCGCCGACGCCGACAAGGTCATCCTCGTCGACGACCCCGAGCCCCTGGATCGAGCTGATCGAGCTCCAGGCCAGCCGCGTACGTCCGGCTCGACAGGCGGTCGCACGGCTACAGCACCCTGCTCGAACGGCGCCACCTGATGCCGGTGCGCACCTCGGCTGGTGCTGCTCCGCCCGGCGGCCGACGGGCCGGAGCTGACCGGCAAGCTCGAGCTGAAGCATCCGCGACGGTACCGTCTACGACACCTTCCTGTATAATGTGGTGAGGGTCTGGGAGCAGTCGCCTGAAGACGGTGCTGGCCTGCGGCCTGACCGTGCTGCCGCTGGCGCCGGTGTCGCGGGTCGAGGAGGCCGGCGTGCCCGACGTGCTGCTGGCCATGTCGCGACGGATGGAGCGGGAGACGACCCCTCAGCAGGCGGCGACCCTGTGGGGTGCCACCAAGATCCTGATGGGCTTGCGTTACGAGGAAGAGCGGGTCGACGCGATCATTCGAGGGAGTCTCCGCGATGTTGTTCGGGATCCACGGGATCGAGGAATCGACGGTCTATCAGGGGATCCTCCGCAGGGGCGAGGCCAAGGGCCCGCCAGGGCCGCGCCGAGGGCGAGGCCAGGGGCCGCGCCGAGGCAGGCGAAGAAGATCCTGATCCGCCTGGCCCGCAAGCGGTTCGGGCCGCCCGACGCCGGGGTCGAGCGCAGATCGCCGCCCTCGAGGACCTCGATCGCCTCGACCATCTCACCGATCGCGTGCTCGACGTCGCGAGCTGGGACGAGTTGCTGGCCCCGGCCGGCGATCGAGACGAAGCTCCGTTGGGGTAGACGAACGAGACGCCGCTCGGGGAGTTCGACGGGGGCGGAGTTCGACGACGCCGCTTGTCTCTCGATTCGCGAGGCATTTCTCGGCGGTCCGCCGACCGGCCGACCCGCCCGCTTCGCTCGCCACCGCCCGAGCGGTCATCCGCGTCCCGCCGGTCCGGTTCCGCGGACACTCCTGGACGTGCCGATCCGCGCCGGCCGGGGAGCCTTCACCGGCGTCCCGAACGGCGGCCGGCCGGCGTTCGTTCACCGTCCGGTCGCTGGCACGGTAGTCCGTGTTCCGTAGCCGGTAGCCAGTACGGAGAGGATCGGTCGGCCCGGTGCGGTCGGGAATCATGAGCCGCGCCACCCAACCGCGGAGCCAGCTCCGATCGGGTCCGAGCCGTCACAAGCACTTCTTCTACTGGATCCCGGGCGATGGGGACGGCGACGGAGTGGTGGACAACAACGACCTCGCGGTGATCGCGACCGAGCTGACCCTCTCCTCGCCGACGGCCTACACGCCGCTGAGCGCAGGACGTTAACGGCGAACGGCCAGTGACGGCGTTCGACGAGAACGTCGGCTCCGTCAACAGAAACGTCAGATCGACAAAATGCGATATTCATGGTCGGTGCTGCTTGCTGTTTTCGGGAAACATTGGCAGTTTTTTTGTTGATTTTGACTTTACGAACGATTAGAAGACCGATCGGAACACTTTCGCAGCTCCCTGAAGAGCGCATCGCTCGGCCCAAGGTTGGGTGCCCGCCGAGCCGCTTGAGTGACTTCATCATCGACGCTCGAGGGGCCGGAGATACAGTATGGGGCCGTGGATGTGGGCGACGGCCTATCCTCGACAGACTGCCTCGGAATGGGGAGCGGGGCGAGATTCGCGTCGCGCAGGGCTGAGGTCTGCGCGAGCGATGGTGATGGCGCGGGCCGCGGACCCGTGCCGCATGGGGGACCGTGCCGAGGCGGAGTGCCGGTCAAGCACCATCGGTGTTCGACGGCCCGGCGATGACAACTGAGTTCTTCCCCGGCCCTCGCGCCGGGTACCGGCGGACGTCTGGGTCCGAGCGATCGATGAGCCATCAGCGTGGCGAATGACCCATCGGTGGATCGACATCTCAGAGAGGAGATCTTCGCATGCCGGCATCCAGCCAATCAACGATGTCGTCACCCTCCCTGGTCAGACCGAGCGACACGATCTTGATGCTAACAGCCACGCCGGTGAGGAGCCTGACACATTCCGCCTCCCACGCGCGGCCCGGGCCGTCGTGATCGGCCAAAGTCTATGATCTCGGCCCCCTCGAAATACTCCACGAACCTTTCGGTCCATTTCCATTTGCAGCCGAACGGATTGCAGGTCGCCTCCAGGCCAAGCGCGCGCAGTCTGTCGGCCTTCCGCTCACCCTCAACGAGGTAGATGCGTCTTAGGTAGCGGATCGCGGTCCGGAGTTGGGGCAGCCTGTAAGGAACCGGGTCGATGAGGCCCCTTACCTTATAAATCCACTCGCCGCCCTCGCCCTGGCGGCGTGCAGAAAATTTTTTCTTGGGCTTGCCACCGTCGAGTTCAATCGACCCGTCGAGAAATCGGAAATTGTATCGGACGGTTTCGTACTGTAGGACGCCAGACTCGTTTTCGTAGCGGTAGCTTTCGACCTCAAATTGTCTGGCTTCGCCCTTCGCTGCGGGCAGGCCGAGCTTCTTTCTCACATAATCCCGGCAATCACCGAAATCGTCATTTGAAAAACTGTTGAGAACAAATCCGTCTGGCGCGTCGGCGCTAAACTTCACCGACAATGATCGGTCCCCCGGCGAATGTCCGGGACCGGGACACAAGACCCGATCCCCCCTCACCTCGCCGCCGAGCGCACGTGCCGCTGCTTTCAGACCGGGCATCATGCCGCGCGCTCCCGGTCCAGAAGGAAGCCCCAGCACTTCAGGACGGCGGTGACTTCATCGAGCCCGGCCGCCCTTTGTGCGAGACTGAGCTCGCGAGGGTGCATTTGACAGAGACCACTCACTTGCAGTCTCCGCTCCGATCACCACCGAGCCGGGCAATCAACTCGCGGACGTCTCCACCTTCCACGCGGTGGTCCTAGGTCCGAGCTTTACGGGTTGCGGGTAGCGTCCAGACTTCACGCCGGCCCACCAACTGGAGCGACCAATAGGAATTGGCCCGTTCGGCGAGAGAATGGACCGCAGCCGGACAAAGCCGGTGGCGGGGAGGCCATTGTTGCTTGACATGGTCCAGATCCGGTCAATTAGAACCAGTCTGGACCAGCCCTGTTTCGGTCCTAGATTCTAGGGGGGCATTTCTAGGATTTTGGAGCGTCCGGCGGTCCCTCGCGCAGCAGTTGCTCTATCTCGCCCTTTGGGTTGGTCAGGCTGCGAATGTGGTCGCATATCTTGTCGAAATGACCCCCTGCGGCACCGGACCGATTGCGGTGCTCCGCTTCCCTCCAGTTCTCGATTGTTGTGGCGGTAATCTTTTGTGCCCCTATATTTGGCCACTTCGGCACCGCCCTTGCCACTCGGTCAGCGGCAATTGCCGGATTATCGCCTTCTTTTATGAGGACCTCTAAACAAACACTGGCCATGCGCTTGAGGTGGGCCTTTTGACGGGAGCGAGATCGCTTCAGCGGTTCGGTCGCGAGGAGTTCGGTCTGAACCCCTCGATCGAAGTCAGTCAGCGCTTGATGGATTGCAAGGAGTGGCGCAGCGAGCTCCGGGTTTTCGTGCCGAACCGCAATGAAGCGCGCAACGGCCTGACACGCGAGGCGAACGCCCTCTCGGCCGCTGTCACCTCTATTCTTAAATTGGATAAATGCGGAGCACAGACTTGTCAGCAATTCCTTATTGGCCGACCTAAGGCTTTGCCATGGAGGGGCTCCTGCCGGCCGTTTGGGGTCGTTGATTGGCGACGTCAAGCAACGGCTCGCTCGATGTCGGCTCGCTTCGCCGCGCTGGTACCCTGGAGCGCCAGTTCATCCAAGTAATCAGCCCATCGTTGCATCATCTCGCGCCGCTCTGGGAGGTATTCAGCACGGTTGTACGCCTCCCGAACCTTGTTCGGCTCCTTATGGGCAAGTTGTCGTTCGATAACGTCTTTGTTGCAGCCCAACACCTCGTTGAGCATTGTCGATGCCGATGTGCGAAAGCCGTGCCCCGTTGCCCGGCCGTGATAGCCCATGCGGTACAGTGCATAGAGCATCGTGTTCTCGCTCATTGGCTTCCGGGGATTCCGTTCATTGGGAAAGACCCATTTTGAATTCGCTGTCAGCGCCTTTATGTCCACCAGAACCCGCAAAGCTTGCCGGGAGAGCGGCACATGGTGGGATTCGCGCATCTTCATGCGTTCCGCAGGGATTACCCACGTAGCATTATCCACGTCGAATTCAGACCATTCCGCTGCGCGGAGTTCAGTGGTGCGAGTGAAGGTATAGGTAAGCAGCAAGAGCCCGTATCGCGTCAAGACGCTGCCATCGTAATCTTGAATTCGCCCCAGCAGTTCTGCCAACTCGGTCGGCTTCGTCAGGGCTGCAAAGTGCCGGCCCTTGTGGGCCTTAAACGTCCCTCGAAGCGGTGCTGCCGGATCATTATCGGCGCGACCCGTCGCGATCGCATATCGAAAGATCATTGACGCCCACATACGCACTTTCCGCAGTGCAACCAGCGCACCGCGTCGTTCCAATAACAGAAGAGCCTCGCGGAGTACCGGCACCGAGATTGACCGGATCGGAAGACCTCCGATCCGCGTATACAGGTTTGCCGCCACTGCGGAATGCACTGACTTCTCGATAGCTGGGCGACCAGACGTCTCCCCGAGACGCCATCCACTCTTCGGCTATAGTCTGAAACGTTTCGGCCGACGCCGCAGCATTGCTGGCGCGACGATGACGCCGCTCGACAACCGGATCGGTACCCTCACCGACTGCGCGTCTTGCTTCGAGTGCTTTCGCCCGAGCCTCAGAAAGGGTCACCTCGGGATAGACGCCGACAGCGAACAGTTTTTCCTTGCCATCAAATCGATACTTCAGTCGCCAGTAGCGCGATCCGTTGGGATGTACGAGCAGGAATAGCCCGCCCCCGTCATAGAGCTTGTAGGGCTTGGTTGCCGGCTTGACGCCCCGGACTCTTGCATCAGAGAGAAAATCTCGCGCCATGATAGAAATCCGATCGGGGAATTGATGTACCCCCTGCTGACAAGACGATACCCCATCTTGTACCCCCACCCTGGCTGGATATCAATGGACAATGCGAGACCAAGACAGACAATATGTGCCTTTCAGAAAGCGATTTTTGGCGTTTTCTTGGATGTGCTCAGACGGCGCTGGACTTCGATGTGGCGGAGGGAGTGGGATTCGAACCCACGATACGGTTTCCCGTATACACGCTTTCCAAGCGAGCGCCTTCAGCCACTCGGCCATCCCTCCGCGACGCTGCGCGACACAGCGTATCCGCCCGATTGTGCGGCGGGCGCACTATAGTCGCCGGGGTCGGACTCGCAAGCCATTGTCATGCAACCATCGTCATGCAATCATCGTCATGCGAGCCCGACGGCGATGGCCGGCAGCGGGCATTGTCAAAAGGCCTGCGGCTGGAACACAATGGCCGGTGGCAACACCGCAGTGGGCAGCAATGATGGGCGCAGACGCGGCCAAGCGCGTCATCGGCATGAGTCTCGGTGCGGCGGCCTTGTTGGCCGCGATGCCGGCGTTCGCCCAGCGGTCGGAGAATTGGGCCTGGTGCGAGAACCAGGACAACGCCTTTGCACCGGACGTTTCGATCAATGGTTGCACGGCCCTCATCGAGTCGGGCACGCAATCCCCGCAAAACATGCCCGTCGTCTTCAACAACCGCGGCATCGCCTATCGCGCCAAAGGCGATCTCGATCGCGCCATCGCCGACTACACCGAAGCGATCAGGCTCGATCCCAATTACGACGTCGCCTACCAGAATCGCGGCCGTTCCTATTTTGCCAAGCGCGACTATGACCGCGCCATCGCCGACTACGACCAGGCGTTGCGAATCAACCCGCGATATCGGTTCGCCTATGTCAATCGCGGCCTCGCTTATTTCGCCAAGCACGACGCCGCCCGGGCGATTGCCGACTACAGCGAGGCCGTCAAGATCGATCCCACCTTTGCCTACGCCTTCAACGTCCGCGGCCTCGCCTATCGCGTCACGGGCGATCCGGGCCGGGCGATCGCGGACCATACGGAAGCGATCAGGCTCGCTCCCAATTTCGAGGTTGCATACTACTACCGTGGTCTGGCATGGGCCGATTCCAAGGATCAGGACCGCGCCATCGCCGATTACGGCGAGGCGCTAAGGCTCAATCCCCGTTACGAGGACGCCCTGGTGAACCGGGGCCTCGCGTGGGGGGAAAAGCTGGAATACGACCGCGCCATCGCCGACTACACCCAGGCGATCAAGCTCAATGGGAGCGACGTCGTCGCGATTTACGACCGCGGCAATGCCTACCGGGCCAAGGGCGATGTCGATCGCGCGATCGCCGACTATACCGAAGCGATCCGGCTCGATCCCAAGGACGCCATCGCCTTGCTCGCCCGTGGCAGCGCCTATTCCGCCAAGCGCGACTTCGCCCGCGCCATCCCCAATTTCGACCAGGCCCTCCGCCTCGATGCCACCAACGCCGCCGGCTGGAACAGCCGTTGCTGGGCGCGTGCGATGCTCGGCCAACTCGAGCAGGCCTTGGCGGATTGCAACGAATTGCTGCGTCTGAAGAGCGATCCCT
This sequence comes from uncultured Alphaproteobacteria bacterium, assembly GCA_963795865.1. Lineage (GTDB taxonomy): Bacteria > Pseudomonadota > Alphaproteobacteria > Rhizobiales > Xanthobacteraceae > JAJPKK01. The sequence continues at coordinate 219,569 of CAWCJX010000016.1, read as the reverse complement.
ACACCTTCGACAGCCGGGGCCTCGTTCATCTGAAGATGGGACGCTACGATGCCGCCATCGCCGATTATGACGCCGTGCTGAGGCAACTCCCCGATTTCGCCGATTTGCTCTATGGCCGCGCCTTGGCCAAGCGCAAGCGCGGCGATGCCGCCGGAAGCGAGGCCGACCTCGCTGCATCGAAGGCGTTACGCCCTGATGTTGCACAAGAATTCGCCAAGTACGGGGTGAAATGAGAGGCGGTAGCGCGAACTCACGAAGCGTTTCATGGACGTGGTAGTCGCGTCGGCCGCGCCGACCGCCGCCACCGGGCTTGCGCCTAAAACTCCGGCTTGCTCGCCTCCGGCATCGGCTCGAGGCCATGGTTGAAGTGGTCGCCGTTGTTTTCCGCGCAGACGATTTCGCTCAGCGGACCCCGATCCACCACGCGACGGTAATGCTGGATTGCGTTCCACGGCGTGGTGAAGGCGCCGGGATCCTCCACGTGGACGTTGACCTCGAGCGTCTTTCCCTGGTCGATCATGTGAATGCGCTCGGTCACGTGCAACTGATCGGTGTGGGGCGTCTGATAATTGTCGACGAACGTGTTGGTGGTGATTGCGATGGTATCGACCACGAGGGCGTCGCCATCGTAATGGCCCACCGATTCGCCGTACCAGGACGGCTTCACGTTCGCCGAATGCGGCACGTCCAGAAAGACGCGGCGGATCTGGCGGTCCTGCATCCAGATCATCCAGACCTCGTTGGGGGTCTGCAGGAAGTACACCGGCGTCGCCGGGAGCAGCAGGAAGGCGGGGACGCCGACCGGCCAGCACCGCTCTTTGGGAATTGCCACGACTTTCCCTGACAGCGACCGTTCATTGACCTTTTGCAGGCGTTCCCGCGTCCACGGCTGCAGGATCGGATTGGTCAGGTCGGCGACCCGGAACGACGGCCTCGGGTTGGTCGGAAACTTGTAAAAGCTGACATAGGGGTGGGCCGGATCCGATCTGATCGGCCCCGGCCCGCTCGGCGGCGGAATGAACTCGTCGTCCTGCGCAAGCCAGCCGGTGTTGGCGTCGGGGGCGAAGTCGGGCACTTTCGTGTTCTCGGCGCCCTGCGCCGGCCCCAGCGTGACGCCCGCGCAAACGAGGCCGGCGACAACCCCGCCGGCCAGGACGGCATGCTTGAACTTCGATGTGATCGCAACCACTGTGACCTTCTCCGTTACCGAGCCATCATCGGCGGCTTTGACGGCGCAGCCCCGGCTCACCGCGCCGGGCCAGCGCCGCCGGCATCGGCGCTCGGGGCGGCGAACGCGCTTCCCATCTGGGTGCCGTTAGGAAGCATCACCGCCATGTACTGTCCGCCATTCGATCCGTCGCGGAGCGGATGAATCATCGTCCTGACCTTCATGCCGGGCGTGAGGGTGGTGGCAACCCAGCCCTGCCGCGCCAGGGCGGCCGGCCCGCCGAGCTCGATCGCCCATTGCTCCGGCTTTCCCGCGGCGTTGCTGACCGTCAGGAAGATCCAGCTGTGAGGATTGGTCCACTGGAATTCCTTGACGGTGCCTTCCAGGGTCACGCTCTTCTCGGCATCGAACATGGCGAAGGAATGATGTGCGGAAGCGGGGATTCCCGACAGGGCGATGGCGAAGCCCGCGAGGCCCAAAGTGCAGAATTTCATGGTGGTCTCCTAGTGTTATACCGCCGTCGTTGTACGAAAAATCCGGTTCCGGTGCCAGCCCTTTCGGACCTTTGCGGAGCGCCGGAAAGCGGCGTAGCCTCGGTTGCAGCCGGGTCTGAACCGACATTGGTCCTTCAACCGGGGCCAGTGCGAACGGGAGAATGCCGATGATCATCCGTGCGCTGTCCGCCGCGCTCCTCGTGCTCGCCGCGCCGTCGGCATTCGCCCAGACCGCGTCACCGACCGCCTGGCCGAACCAGCGCGAGGGCGATTTCATCATCAAGGACTTCCATTTCAAGAGCGGGGAGTCGATCGCCGAGCTCAAGCAGCATTACCGGACGCTCGGCACGCCCAAGCGCAACGCGTCCGGCGATATTACCAATGCGGTGATCCTGCTGCACGGCACGAGTTCCAGCGGCGATGCCTGGCTCATGCCCTCGCTCGCCGACGAGCTGTTCGCCGCCGGCCAGCCGCTCGACGCCGCGCAGTATTTCATCATCCTGCCCGACGGCATCGGCCGCGGCGGCTCGAGCAAGCCGAGCGATGGGCTGCGCGCCAAGTTTCCCCATTACCGCTACGACGACATGATCGCGGCCGAGCACCGGCTCGTCACCGAGGGTCTCGGCGTCAAACATCTGCGTCTCGTCATGGGCTCGTCGATGGGCGGCATGCACACGTGGATGTGGGGCTACACGTATCCCGACCTGATGGACGGGCTGATCCCGATCGCCAGCCAGCCGATCCAGATCAGCGGCCGCAACTGGATCCAGCGCCGCATCGCCGCCGAGGCGATCCGCCAGGATCCCGGCTGGAACAACGGCAATTACGAGAACAACCCGACGCAATGGACGGTGACTGCGCCCTACGGCTTCCTGCAGACCGAAAACGTCCGCCGCATCCAGGACCTGGCGCCGACCCGCGAAGCCGGCGACGCGATCTACTTCAAGCTGCGCGAGGAGGCGAAGAAGCGCGACGCCAACGACACGCTGTGGGGCATCGAGGCGGTGATGGACTACAACCCGGCGCCGCACCTGGAGAAGATCAAGGCGCGCCTGATGGCCATCAATTCCGGCGACGACGAGACCAATCCGCCGCAGCTCGGCGTCACCGAGCGCGAGATCAAGCGCATTCCCAACGCCAAATACGTCCTCATTCCCGCGAGCGAGAAGACCCACGGCCATTACACCCACCTGCGCGCGATGTTCTGGAAGGACCACGTGGCGCAGTTCCTCAAGGAGCTGCCGCCGCGGATGTGACGCCGGGAGCTCCCTCTCCTTGAAAAGGGGAGGGTTGGGGAGGGGATCGCGGACCGTTGGTGTGGCGCCGGTGGCGGGTCGGCGGCCCAAACACAGGGGCTCAGGGGGAGGGGGCGACAACCGCTTAAATCAGCCGCATCAGAGTTATTGGAGCGCATCAGATGGCTCGTTTGCCTCGACTTCGTCGGAGCGCCGTGGCTCTGCTCGGGGCTGCGATCGGTATCGGCGCTTGCGCCGCGCCGGCCGCAGCGAACGATCTCGACCGCGCCTATCGCATCTTCGCGGGCAAGAGCTTCGTCGATCTCACCCATAGCTTCGGGCCGGACACGCCGGTGTGGTCCGGCTTCGGCCAGGCCAGGATGACGCCTGCCGCCGATCCGAAGACCCACGAGCCCTACACCATCCCCAAGGACGGGTTCCGCGCCACCTTCTACGAGATGGTCGGCCAATACGGCACCCATGTGGATCCGCCCGCGCACTTCGCCGACAACGGCATCACCATGGACAGGATTCCGCTCAAGCAGATGGTGCTGCCGCTGGTCGTGCTCGACGACACCCCGTATCTCGCCAAGGATCCCGACCACGCCTTCTCCCTCGACGATCTGCGCGCGTGGGAGAAGAAGCACGGCCGCGTGCCCAGTGGCGCATTCGCGGCGCTGCGCACCGACATGTACAAGGACTGGGACGCCGACCCCGAGCGCTTCAAGCGCAGCCCGTTCCCGGCATGGTCGCTCGAGACCATCAAATTCCTGATCGAGCAGCGCGGCGTCACCGCGATCGGCCATGAATCCATGGATACCGACACCACCGACAAGATGGAATCGGAGACCTATATTTTGCAGCACGGCCATTTCCAGATCGAGGTCATGGCCAATCTCGACAAGGTCCCGCCCAAGGGTGCGCTCATCGTCGTCGCCTGGCCGAAAGTGAAGGACGGCCTCGGCTTTCCCGCGCGCGCGTTCGCGATCTTGCCGTAGTGCAGCGTCATTCCGGGGCGGTGCCGAAGCACCTAACCCCGAATCCATCGAGCCATGGCGGGTACGCCGCCGGCCTTTGGCCTTGCCCCCACGAGCGTAACGACAGACGCCGGAATTGCTTCGCTCATCCAGGCGCCTTGCTGCGGCCGGCCCCAGATCGACGACAGTCAAAGAAGATCACGCTCCGGCCGGCCCCGCGGGCCGAGCCGCCCGCCCTTGGGCAGGGCACGCCGCATCCTGGGGGATGCCGGGCGGTGAGGATTTGTTTTTCTCAAAAACAACCCCATGCAAAGTAGATTTCTCCCGCCAGACCGCGCGCACATGCGGCACGATTTGCTCTCTGTGCCGCGATGTCCGGTGCCGAAGGTGACGCGGCCGCGCGCGCGGCGAGGCCAACGGCTCGGCGGCTGATGGACCCCGAGCTGACTCCGACTGTGCATCGCAGCACAAGCGAAAGTGCATTTCCCGAGGGTGCAACGTGGTTGCTCTTCATGCACCCCTACATTTCACCGGGTGAGTACATGACTTTAGCCGAGCTGGGGATCGGTGTCGGGTACGGCCCGCGGTCCGGATTAGGATAACTGGTAAATGTCTTTTGATGATAGAATTGAGGCGTTAGCCGCATGGCTTGTCCGAATATGCGCGGCGGGTGCCGGACAGATCTTGGAGCGCTGGTTTGGTGTCGTGCACTCGCCTCATTTGCCATGAGAACAAGAGCGCCAATTGCAATGACGGCCAACTTCGCTTTCATGATGACCTCCTCCTGGCATGCGGTTCGGATGCCGCCACGGTGACCGGTTTCTGGGGAGCACCTGCCGCGTCTGCGGGCGGTTGGGATGGTTGCCCGTGACCCAAACCGGACGCTACGGGCTCATTCCGGTTTGATCCCAAGCTCCTTGATGATCGGCCACCATCTCTCGGCATCGGCCTTCCGAAGGGCGCCCAACACTCCCGGGGTCTAACTGCACCGCTCGTGCGTTCACGGCTAGATACTGACCAGGATGTGATTAGCGAAAAAAGGTACATCGAAGTGGTTGTTGTTTCTCAGTGTCAATATCAGCTGGGGTTGACGAAGCCCGTTAGGGGCGATGGTGGTAGTTTGCCTCCCTTCTTCTATCAAAGGAATCAGGTCAAGACCCTCTGCGTTTGGCTCTATCGACACGTTGAAATAAGCAGTCGGCAGATAGCCTTCCCCCCACCAGAAAGTAAACTCTTGGGTCTTCCGAGCAGGAATTGTATAGCCACCACTTTTAATCTGGACATTGGCCATGATGATCCTCCTCTTTCCGAGTGTGTTTGATCCTGAGCGGGCCGCTTCCCATTGTCGTTTCTGCGCTGCGTGGCTGATCTTTTGCTAACCGGCTTCAAATGTAGCATCATCGCGGCGGCTTGATCCCGCGCCACAGGTGGCGAACTTTCGCATCGAGATGATCGGCGGCGGCGCCTTGGTCGCGCGGATCAAGAAGGCTTGGACGCCCGGATCGAGCACAAGGCTGGCTCTGCCGCCATCGTGGCGCCAGGGCCACAAGCGGGCAACCTACGGGCAATTGCGGCCGTGGGGAACACATGAGATGATTTTTCCCGAACCTGAGCCCGGTTCATCCTACGACGAACAGCCAAGGAGCGCGAACCATGCGCACATTGTTCCCGAGAGCCTCCTGGATCGCCGCAGCGCGGAGCGCGCTCGCTGTACTTTTGGTGGGACTCGCGTCCGCCGCCATGGCCCAGGTTCCGGCCGTGGACTGGAAGGCGGAACGGGCGGAGATTCTTCGCCATTACCGCGCCTTGGTGCAGATCGACACCAGCAATCCGCCGGGCAACGAGACATCGGTCGTCAACTACCTCAAGGGCGTGTTCGAGGCAGCGAGCATCCCGGTCAAGACCTTTGCGCTCGAGCCCGCACGTGCCAATCTTGTGGCGCGCATCAAGGGGAACGGCAGCAAGCGGCCGATTCTCATCATGGCGCACACCGATGTCGTCGGCGTGCAGCGCGAGAAATGGCCGGTAGATCCCTTCGGCGCGGTCGCCAAGGACGGCTACATCTGGGGCCGCGGCACTAAGGACGACAAGGACAAGCTCACCGCCAATCTCATCACGATGCTGCTTGCGAAGAGGCTCGACGTTCCTCTCGACCGCGACCTCATCTTCCTGGCGGAGGCGGGCGAAGAAGGCACCACCACCGTGGGCATCGATTTCATGGTGAAGGAGCACTTCGATGACATCGATGCGGAGTTTGCCATCACCGAGGGCGGCGGCGCGACGCTGGAAGAGGGCCGCGTCACGGTCGTCAACATCCAGACCACCGAGAAGGTCCCTCGTGGAGCGCGGCTGGTCGCAAGCGGCACTTCGGGGCACGGATCGGTTCCCCGTGTCGACAACCCCCTCGTCCATCTCTCAGCCGCGATTGCAAAAGTTGGCGCATGGGAAACCCCGATTCGGCTCAACGACACCACGCGGCTCTATTTCGAAAGACTGGCCGGCATCAGTCCGCCAGACAAGGCCGAGCGATATCGTGCCCTCCTCGACCCGCAGCGCGCTCCAGCGGTCCAGCGCTATTTCGCAGAGAGCGAGCCGCAGCGCTATTCCATGCTCCGCACCTCCATCGTCCCGACCATTCTCAAAGGCGGGTTCCGGACCAACGTCATCCCGTCGGAAGCGGAAGCGACATTGGACATCCGCGCCTTGCCGGATGAAGACATGCCCGGGCTGTTCGCGGAGATGACCCGGATCATCGGCGATCCGGCGGTCAAGGTCGTGCCGACCACAACCAACCTGCGCGCGGCCGGCCAGCCGTCGCGCCTCGATTCGGAAATGTATCGCGCGATTGAAAAGGCCAGCGCGCGTATGTATCCGGGCGCAACGGTTCTGCCCACCATGTCCACGGGCGCGACCGACATGGCGCAGCTGCGCGCCAAGGGCATCCAGTCCTACGGCATCGGGCCGGCAAGCACCGAGAGCGACAACGTCAATTACGGCGCGCATAGCGATGTCGAAAGGCTCCTCAAGTCCTCGCTTTACGATTTTGTCGAATTCACCTGGAGTGCCGTGACTGACGTGGCGGCGAAGGAAGTCAGGAAGTAGGCCTCGCTGCGGCGGCCGGGAACCGCCACGCTCACGCCCCGGCCGGCCGGCTCCACGGGCCGAGCCGTCCGCCCTTGGGCAGGGCATCTTTCACCAGCAGCATCTGCCCGATCGTCTCCGAGGTGATCAGGCCGGTCAGGCGGCCGGCGGCGTCGACCACCCCGACGGCGGGTGCGGCCTTCTCCTGGAGCAGGCGGAACGCCTCATCGAGCCGGCGCCGGTTCTCGATGGTCGGGATTTGCGCGACCATCGCTTCGCCCACCCTGGCGTCGGGGCCGAGCTCCTTGAGGGCGCGGATGATCTGGCCGCGGCCGAGCAGGCCGACCAGCCGATGGTCGGCGTCGACCACGGGGAATTCGCTCTGGCTGGTCCGCAGCAATGTCTGCACCGCGGCGTCGATGTGCTCGTCGGGCGTCAAGGTGGCGAACTCGGTCATCATGGCGGCGCTCACCGGAACGTCGCGCGACATCGCCCGCAGCGACACCAGCTGCGCCTCGGACGCGGCGGCGAGATAGACGAAGATCGCGATGAAGATGAGCAGGGGATTGTAGAACAGGCCGAGGAAGCCGAGCCCGAAGGCGCACCACTGCCCGATGGTCGCGGCGACTTCGGTGGCACGGACATAGCCGAGGCGGGTCGCCAGCAGGGCGCGCAGCACCCGGCCGCCATCCATGGGAAAGGCGGGGATCAGGTTGAACAGCGCGAGGAACAGATTGACCTCGGCCAGGCGGTCGACCAGCGAGACGCTGGTGCTCTCCACGGCGGCGAGACTCTGGGCGTCCAGATGGGCCCGCATCCCCACCATCAGCACCAGTGCGATCGCGACATTGACCGCCGGGCCGGCGATGGCGATCAGGAATTCCTCGCTCGGCTTTTCCGGAATGCGTTCCAGCCGCGCCACCCCACCGATCGGCAGCAGGATCACGTCCGGCGTCGCCACGCCGAATGCGCGGGCGGTGAAGATGTGGCCGAATTCATGGGCGAGCACGCAGGCGAACAGCAGCACCATGAAGACCAGGCTGGCCATCGCCGCTTCGGCGCCGCCGGAGGCCCAGCCGGCCGCGAAAATCCACACCAGGAACATGATGAAGGTGACGTGGATGCGGACCGCCGTGCCGGCGATCGACCCGATATTCACCGACCACAACATGAAAACTCTCCACCTGCGCCGGAGTCTTGCGCAAGCCTCAGATAAGACTGCCCGGGGTCGTTAGCCAGGGGAACGGATGCGCCGTCGGAGACCGGCGGCGCCGACGCAGTCTCGGTTCGGCCTTGCGCGGGTCCGATGCGCGTGACTTATATTCGCACGGACACACGAGGAACTGCCATGGATGCGAAGCTCAGTCCCGAAGCGCGCAGCGCCGCTCTCGCCAGGCTGGCGGGCTGGCACGAGGTGAGCGGGCGCGAGGCCATCGCCAAGACCTTCGTGTTTGCCGATTTCAACGAGGCGTTCGGGTTCATGACGCGCGTCGCCCTGATCGCGGAAAAGATGGACCATCATCCGGAGTGGTCGAACGTCTACAAGACCGTCGTGGTGACGCTTTCGACCCATGACGCGGGCGGGATCACCGCGCGCGACATCGCGCTCGCCGAGGCGATGAATCGCATCGCGGCGCGGTGAGTGCGAGCGGGGTCGAGCGCCTTGCATTCGCCTGCCGGCGGCCCCACCTCTCGCACCGGCAGAGGCAGCACATGATCAGCACCCCCTTCGAGATGGATGGCGCCAACTCCGGCGACACGGGAGCCGGCAGGATCGGACCCGGCAGGACGGGATCCGACCAGACGGAATCCGACGAGGCGAGAGCCGCGCGGGACGAGGCGCGGGTGCGGCGCGGCTTCTGGCCCAAGCTGAAGCGCCATGCCGCGCGGCTGCCGTTCGCGGAAGATCTCGTCGCCGCCTATTACTGCGCCTTCGACCGCCGCACGCCGCGCCGCGTCCAGGTGATCCTGCTGGGCGCGCTCGCCTATTTCGTGCTGCCGTTCGACTTCATTCCGGACATGCTGCCGGTCATCGGCTTCACCGACGACGCCGCGGTGCTGGCGACCGCGATCCGGGTGGTGGCCGCCCATATCACCCCGGAGCACCGCGATGCGGCGCGCCGGTTGCTCGCCCGGGCCGGCCGCGGCGAGCCGTCCGCCCGAATAAAGGGGACTGAAGGCGCCTCGCGCCTGTTTGCGCCGCCGCCCGCACCCTTGCAAAGCATCGGCGCAATCCACATTGTCGTTCCGCATGGCCGACGACACCGACTATCTGCTTCGCCCCGACCCGCATGATCCGCGCCTGACCGAGCGGGTACGCGGCATCGACCACACCGGCGCGCCGATCGAGACCTCGGTCACGGTGGAGCGGGCGCTGACGATCTTCCTCAATTCCCAGGAGATCGTGACCGCCATGACCATCAACGACTATCCCGAATATCTCGCGCTCGGCTATCTGCTCAACCAGAACATGCTGTCGCCGTCCGACACCGTCACGGCGGTCGACTACGACGAGGAGCTTGCCGTCGTGGTGGTGCGCACGGCGCGCGCCACCGACTACGAGCACAAGCTCAAGAAGAAGGTGCAGACCTCCGGCTGCGCCCAGGGCACCGTGTTCGGCGACCTCATGGAGGTGATCGAAACCGCCGCGCTGCCTGCCGCGACGTTGCGCACGTCGTGGCTCTACCGCCTGGCGAGCCGGATCAACACCACGCCGTCGCTCTATCTCGAGGCCGGCGCGATCCATGGCTGCGTGCTGGCGCAGGAGGACCGGCCGCTGGTCTACATGGAAGACGTCGGCCGCCACAACGCGGTGGACAAGACCGCCGGCTGGATGTTCCGCCATGGCGTCGGCGCCGGCGACAAGATCTTCTACACCACCGGGCGTCTGACCTCGGAGATGGTGATCAAGACCGTGCGCATGGGCATCCCGATCCTGGTGTCGCGGTCGGGCTTCACCGCCTGGGGCGTCGAACTCGCGCGCAAGGCGAACCTCACCTTGATCGGCCGCGCCCGCGGCAAGCGTTTCGTCGCGCTCGCCGGCGAGGACCGCATCGTATTCGACCAGGACCTCGCCTATGTCGAGGAGGAGAGTGCCAGGCACCGCCGCAAGGCGGCCGTCCATGACGATTGACGTCATGAGGCCGAGTCGATGCAGCGACGCAACGTCATTTTGGAGGTTGGAGTGGTAGCTGGCTCAGCATGCTCGTCGCTCGCGATGCGATCATCGCCATCGTCGCGACCGGTTTGGGGGTGGTTTGCAGCAGCCGCACTTTCTGCGCTCGCATCGGCGCCTGCGGCTGCACAGGATTGCCCGACCGCGGAATCCGGCAAGCTCGGATTTGTCGTCGAGCGCGGCGACCAGCAAAAGAGCGAAGTCTTCCATGTGGGCGGCGGCGTCATTCGTAGCGTGATGCGCTACAATGGCACCACGGTGCTCGAGACGACGCAGCACGAAGGCCTGTTTCAACTCGATCGGCTGGACAACGGCCGGAGAGCGAAATTCGAGCCCCAGACCGATCTGAAGAAGCTCTTTCCGCTCAAGCCCGGGCGCAGTGTCGGCGCAAAATTCATCTCCGAAAGCGATGGTCGGCAGGCCACACTATCGGTCGACTTGGCGGTAAAGGGCGCGGACGTTCTCTATATCGGTCCGTGCAAATACAACGTTTTGAAGATCGAGCGAAGCGAATCGCGCTCGACCGATACTCCGCGTTTCGTCGACACCGACTACTATTCCCCGGAGTTGAAGCTCATTTTGGCGCGGGAATATCGTGAGAACAATGGTGGGACGCACACCGTCAAGTATGACCGCATCTACTCGCTCAAGCGTTGAGCTTGGCTTCGAGCATTGCTGATCGGGTTCGTATGATTCCTCTCACGCCATCTGTTCCTCCGACGCCGCATCCGCCGACCCTCGGGCTCGTCCTGGCCGGCGGCCTCGCGCGCCGCATGGGCGGCGGCGACAAGGCGCTGATCACCATCGGCGGCACCGCCATTCTCGACCGGGTGATCGCGCGGCTGCAGCCGGCCACCACCGCCATCATCCTCAATGCCAATGGCGATCCCGCCCGGTTCGCGCGCTTTCGGCTGCCGGTCGTCGCCGACAGCGTGCCGGATTTTGCCGGTCCTCTCGCCGGCATCCTCGCCGGGCTCGACTGGGCGGCGGCCCATGCGGCCGAGCTCGATTGGATCGCGAGCGCACCGGGCGACTGCCCGTTCCTGCCCCATGACCTCGTGCCCCGCCTGCACCAGGTGCGCGAAGCGGCCGGCACGCCGCTCGCCTGCGCGCGCTCCGGCGACTGGCGCCATCCCGTGGTCGGCCTGTGGCCGGTGTCGCTGCGCGCCGATCTGCGCCGCGCGCTGGTCGAGGAAGGCCTGCACAAGATAGAGGTGTGGACGGCGCGGCACGGCATCGCCATCGCCGAATGGCCGACGGCGCCGCTCGATCCGTTCTTCAATGTCAATACGCCGGAAGACGCCGCCGCGGCGGAACAACTCGCCCGGCTCGAGCCGGCGTGAGATTTACCCCGTCAGCGCCGCGTAGGACAGGAACCCCACCATCGCGCCCGGCGCGACTTCGGTGACGTCCTCGCCGAGCTCGACCAGGCCATCGGTCTCGGTCAGCGAAGTGATCACGCCGGCGCCGTCGCGGGGAAATTTCACCGCCTCGACCACGCCGTCGGCGGCGCTTCGCAGCGTGACGCGGACATATTCGCGACGTCCCCGGCGCTTGCGATAGGCGAAGGTGGCGCGCACCGGGAGCGCCAAACAGCGCCCGCGGCGCCGCACCGGCGAGCCGCAGCAGCAGCGGCCATACCACCCGCACGAAGGTGACATAGACCGCGGCGGGATTGCCGGGCAGGCCGGCAAAGGCGGCGGCGCCGTGCTTGCCCGGCAACACGCCCATGGCGACCGGCCGGCCCGGCTTGATGGCGACCCGCCAGAACACCAGCCGGCCGATCGCTTCGACCGCGGCACGCACGTGGTCGGCCTCGCCGGTCGACACGCCTCCCGAGGTGATAACGAGGTCATGATCCGCCGCAGCGGCGGCGATCGCCCTTTGCAGCGCCGGTCTCTCGTCGGGCAGGATGCCGAGGTCGGTCACCACTGCGCCGAACGTCTCCAGCAGCCCGCGCAGCAGATGACGGTTGGCATCGAAGATCGCGGCGGCCGGGCGTGCATCGCCGGGCTCGACCACCTCGTCGCCGGTGGAGAACACGGCTACCCGCAATTTCCGCCGCACCGCCAGCCGGGTCATGCCTTGGGCGGCGGCGAGCGCGAGGTCCTGGGCGGTGAGCCGCCGTCCCGCCGGCAGCATGACGGCGCCGGCGCCGATATCTTCGCCGGTGCAGCGGCTGTTGGCGCCGCGCTCCAGCCCGGCCGGCACCACCACCGCATCGGCCTCGACCCGGCAGTCCTCCTGCATGAACACGGTGTCGGCGCCCGGCGGCATCGGCGCGCCGGTGAAGATGCGGATCGCCTGGCCGGCGCCGAGCCCGTGGGCGGCCTCGTGCCCGGCCAGCGCGCGGTCGACGATGGCGAGGCGGGTGTCGTCGCCGGGGGCGAGATCGGCATGGCGCACCGCGAATCCGTCCACGGCGGAATTGTCGAATGGCGGCAGGTTTTCCGCGGCGATGACGTTCGCCGCGACCACCCGCCCCAGCGCCGCGGCCAGCGTCGACCTCCTCGATTTCGGCGACCGGCGTGACGCGTTCGGCGATCAGCCGCTCCATGTCCGCAACGGGAAGCAGCGGGCCGTTAAAGGCGAAGCAATCGTCGCTCAGCTGGGCCATCGGCCGCCGGTGCTCTCGGTGCGCGCCCGCGCGAGCACGGCGTCGAGGCTCTCGGCCGTGGCGAGGATCAACTCGACGACGCCCTCGACATCGTCGATGTCGACCACCGGACGGCCCGCATCGGGAAACGGAGTGTCGGACACGATGCCGGCCACGTGGGGATTCTCCAGATGGAAGGGCGGCTTGCCGACCTCGCTCCGGTAGACCTCGATGCGCGCATGGCGCGCCGACTTGAAGCCTTCGATGAGCACGAGATCGACCGGCGACATTTTCGTCAACAGCTCGTAGATGGTGGGCTCGGGCTGCCGCCCGCAACTCATGCATCAGGGCCCAGCGCCGGCCGGACGCGACCAGGACCTCGGTCGCTCCCGCCATGCGGTGGGTGTGGGAATCCTTACCCGGGCGTATCGACGTCGAAGCCGTGATGGGCGTGCTTGACCGTGGAAACGGTGAGGCCGCGGGCGACCAGCAAGGGGATGATCTTGGCGAGAAGGGTGGTCTTCCCCGACCCGCTCCAGCCGGCCAATCCGATGATGCGCATGCGCTACTATAACCGAGAGCGGCCTTCGAGTTCGTGCCAAAAGGTATCGGACCGGCGCATGCCGCGTCGTTCGGCGCGACTTTTTTGCAGGTTGCGCGACCTCGCGCTTTTCCGCTTAAATCATACACGCAGTGATAGAATCACTGCCGTCTACGGCGGTCGAGGGCCGCTGAGACGACGGGCTTTTCGAACGGAACCCCGAACAACCGAGGCGGGCCGGGTTTCCAGCAGTGCGTCGTGCGACGCGCAACAAAATGCCCTCGGACAGGGTGGAGAATGTCGACGATCCAGGGAACCTTCGTGCCCGCGGCCGGACCGGGCCTGCTCGACCGCGAGCGCATCATCGCCAAGGCCGGCTTCAATCGCTGGCTGGTGCCCCCCGCCGCCCTGTGCATTCATTTGTGCATCGGCATGGCCTATGGCTTCAGCGTGTTCTGGCTGCCGCTGTCGCGTGCCATCGGCATCACCAAATCCGACGCCTGCCCGGACCAGTCGATCTTCGCCGCGCTGGTGACCACGACCTGCGACTGGAGGATCAGCGACCTCGGCTGGATGTACACGCTGTTCTTCGTCCTGCTCGGCTCGTCCGCCGCGATCTGGGGCGGCTGGCTGGAGCGTGCCGGTCCGCGCAAGGCCGGCGTGGTCGCCGCGCTGTGCTGGTGCGGCGGCCTCGTGCTCGGCGCCATCGGCGTGATCTCGCATCAGCTCTGGCTGCTGTGGCTCGGCAGCGGCGTGATCGGCGGCATCGGGCTGGGCCTCGGCTACATCTCGCCGGTATCGACCCTGGTGAAATGGTTTCCCGATCGCCGCGGCATGGCGACCGGCATGGCGATCATGGGCTTCGGCGGCGGCGCCATGATCGGCGCCCCGCTCGCCGACCTGCTGATGAACTATTACCACACGCCGACCTCGGTCGGCGTGTGGCAGACCTTCCTCACCATGGCCGCGATCTATTTCGTCTTCATGATGATCGGCGCGTTCGGCTACCGGATTCCGCCGGCCGGCTGGCGGCCGGCCGGCTGGACCCCGCCGACCGGCTCGTCGATGATCACTCAGCGCAACGTGCATCTGCGCGATGCCCACAAGACCAGGCAGTTCTGGCTGATCTGGCTGGTGCTGATGCTCAACGTGTCCGCCGGCATCGGCGTCATCGGCATGGCGTCGCCGATGCTGCAGGAGATTTTCGGCGGCGCGCTGATCGGGCATCCCGACATCAAGTTCGGCGCCTTGAGCGGGGAGCAGCGGGTCCTGGTCGCCGCCATCGCCGCGGGCTTCACCGGGCTGTTGTCGCTGTTCAACATCGGCGGCCGCTTCTTCTGGGCGTCGCTGTCGGACTATATCGGGCGCAAGAACACCTATTACACGTTCTTCCTGCTCGGCATCGTCCTCTACGCCACCGCGCCGTGGTTCGCCCAGATCGGCAGCAAGACGCTGTTCGTGCTCGCCTTCGGGGTGATCCTGTCGATGTATGGCGGCGGCTTCGCCACCGTGCCGGCCTATCTCGCCGACATCTTCGGCACCCAGTTCGTCGGCGCCATCCACGGCCGGCTGCTCACCGCGTGGTCGACTGCGGGCATCGTCGGGCCGGTGGTCGTGAACTACATCCGCGAGTTCGAGATCGCGGCCGGGGTGCCGCGCGATCACGTCTACGACGTCACCATGTACATCCTGGCCGGCATGCTGGTGCTCGGCTTGATCTGCAACATGATGGTCAAGCCGCTGGCGGACAAATGGTTCATGAAACCGGAGGAAGTGGCGGCGCTGCAGGCCAAGGACGCCGGCGCCGCCACCGGCGGCGATTTCGGCATCGGCACCGGCGGGTTCGACGGCAAGGCCATGGCATTCTGGGCCTTCGTCGGCATTCCGCTGGCATGGGGCGTGTGGATCACGCTCAAGAACGCCATCGTCATCTTCCAATAGGATCCCGATGCGCTGCGTGCGATCGTCTCCGTGGCGGAGGGCGAGGAGTTCGGCGCAGCAGGGCGACCTCGGCAGGTATCTCGACGACGCCCTGCTCGGTCCAGATGATGCAAGACGATTTGGCGAAGGCGACGAGGCAAGGGCGATGAGGCAAGGGCGATGAAACGAGGCCTGTTTGCACTGGCGATCCTGGCGGCGCTCGGCGGCGCCGCCACCGCGCAGAATTATCCCACCAAGCCGATCAAGCTCATCGTGCCGTTCGCCCCGGGCGGCCCGGCCGACGTGATCGGCCGCCTCATCGGCCAGCAGGCCGGCATGATCCTGGGCCAGAGCTTCGTGGTGGAAAACCGCGGCGGCGCCGGCGGCACCATCGGCGCCCGCCTCGCCGCCCAGGCCGAGCCCGACGGCTACACCCTGATGTTCGCCAACACCTCGACGCTGAGCATCAATCCGGCGGTCTACCGGAACCTCGATTTCGATCCGTCCAAAGCGTTCGTCCCGGTCGCCCTGGTCGGCACCACCTCGAACATCGTCGTGGTCAACCCGGCGCTGCCGGTGAAGTCGATCGCCGGGCTCATCGCCTATGGCAAGGCCAATCCCGGCACGCTCAGCTATTCGACCCCGGGGGTGGGGACGCCGCCGCACATGATCGGCGAGATGTTCAAGCTGCGTACCGGCCTCGACATCACCCACGTGCCCTACAAGAGCGGCGGCGGCTCGACCCAGGACGTGGTGTCCGGCCAGGTGTCGCTGACCTTCGAAAATCCGGCGGTGTCGCTGCCGCTGGTGCAGGCCGGCACCCTCCGCGCCATCGCGGTGACCAGCGAGGCACGCAATCCGCGGCTGCCGGACGTGCCCACCATGAGCGAGACGATACCCGACTTCGTGTCGGTCTCGTTCACCGGGATGGTGGCGCCGGCGGGCGTTTCCCCCGCCATCATCGCCAAGCTCAACGCCGCCATCAATGCCAGCCTGAAATCGCCGGAGGTGGCGGCGACGCTCGCCAAGCTCTCGGTCGACATCAAGGCCGGCACCCCGGCGGAATTCGGCGCCTTTCTCGCCAAGGAACGGGAGAAGTGGCTCGGCGTCGCAAAGGCAGCGCATATTCAGATCGATTGAGGCATCGACTTTCGGTCGTCCGTTCGGGGCCGGCCGCAAGGCCGCAGCCGGAATCAAGGCTTTGGCGGCCGGCGTCTGCGCATTCTCCACGCCTCGGTTGCACCCCCGTACGCCCGGCCATCTTCCCTTGCTGCTGGACGGGGCGGGTGTTATCTCGCCCCCATGACCGCAGTGCCCATCGAAAACATCCGGAATTTCTCCATTGTCGCCCATATCGACCACGGCAAGTCGACCCTGGCCGACCGGCTGATCCAGATCACCGGCGGCCTCACCGAGCGCGAAATGGTGGGTCGCGAGCAGGTGCTCGATTCCATGGACATCGAGCGCGAGCGCGGCATCACCATCAAGGCGCAGACGGTCCGCCTCAAATACCGCGCCAGGGACGGCAAGGATTATATCCTCAACCTGATCGACACGCCCGGCCATGTCGACTTCGCCTATGAGGTCAACCGCAGCCTCGCCGCCTGCGAGGGCTCGCTCCTCGTGGTCGACGCCAGCCAGGGCGTCGAGGCGCAGACGCTCGCCAATGTCTACCAGGCGCTCGACAACAACCACGAGGTCGTGCCCGTCCTCAACAAGATCGACCTGCCGGCCGCCGAGACCGCAAAGGTCAAGCAGCAGATCGAGGACGTGATCGGCCTCGACGCCTCCGACGCCATCCTGATCTCGGCCAAGACCGGCCTCAACATTCCCGACGTGCTGGAGGCGATCGTCACCCGGCTGCCGCCGCCCAAGGGCGACCGCGACGCCCCCCTCAAGGCGCTCCTGGTCGACAGCTGGTACGACGCCTATCTCGGCGTCGTCGTGCTCATGCGCGTCGTCGACGGCACCATCAAGAAGGGCCAGCGCATCCGCATGATGCGCACCCATGCGAGCTACGAGGTCGACCGCGTCGGCGTGTTCACCCCCAAGATGCTGGAGGCGTCCGAGCTCGGGCCCGGCGAGATCGGCTTCATCACGGCCTCGATCAAGGAGGTCGCCGACACCCGCGTCGGCGACACCATCACCGACGATCGCAAGCCGGCGGCGGCGGCGCTGCCGGGCTTCCGCCCCGCCATCCCGGTGGTGTTCTGCGGGCTGTTTCCGGTCGACGCCGCGCAGTTCGAGGACCTGCGCGCGGCGATGGGCAAGCTGCGCCTCAACGACGCCAGCTTCTCCTTCGAGATGGAGACCTCGGCCGCGCTCGGCTTCGGCTTCCGCTGCGGCTTCCTCGGGCTGCTGCACCTCGAAATCATCCAGGAGCGGCTGGAGCGCGAATTCAACCTCGACCTGATCGCCACCGCGCCGTCGGTGATCTACAAGATCACGCTCACCGACGGCAGCGAGATCGAGATCCACAATCCGGTCGACATGCCGGACGTGGTCAAGATCGGCGAGATCGCAGGAGCCGTGGATCCGCGCCACCATCCTGACGCCCGACGAATATCTCGGCAGCGTGCTCAAGCTGTGCCAGGACCGCCGCGGCATCCAGGTCGAGCTCACCTATGTGGGCAACCGCGCCATGGTGAAATACGACCTGCCGCTCAACGAGGTGGTGTTCGATTTCTACGACCGGCTCAAATCGGTGTCCAAGGGCTATGCCTCGTTCGACTACCACCTCACCGACTACAAGCCGGCCGACCTCGTCAAGATGCAGATCCTGGTCAATGCCGAGCCGGTCGACGCGCTCGCCATGCTGGTCCACCGCACCCGCGCCGAGAACCGCGGCCGCGCCATGGTGGAAAAGCTCAAGGAGCTGATCCCGCCGCACATGTTCCAGATCCCGATCCAGGCCGCGATCGGCGGCAAGATCATCGCGCGCGAAACCGTGCGCGCCTTCCGCAAGGACGTCACCGCCAAGTGCTACGGCGGCGACGTGACCCGCAAGCGCAAGCTCCTGGACAAGCAGAAGGAAGGCAAGAAGCGCATGCGCCAGTTCGGCAAGGTCGACATCCCGCAGGAAGCCTTCATCGCCGCGCTCAAGGTGGATGTGTGAGGCGTCAGCCGCGGTGCCCGACCGCCCGCGCCCTTGATCCGTCATCCCGGCCGGAGACATGAATTTTTTCGCGACGTCGTCCCCGAAGGATGGTGGGCCGATCGGACCGGCAGGTCATAATTTTACTGCGGTTCGGGTCGACGAGAAACTGGGGCAGCCGTCAACGCCATAGAAATCTATCTGTTCCAGGATCGCCGCAGTAGCGCTGTCGTTTCGGACTAAAACGGGGATGGTGCTCTAAGTCTTTGATTTCGTGTGCGATCCTATAGGAGCGCAGCGCCGTTTTAGGAATCATGCTGTAGCTTCGGTTGTAAAAGGGGAAATGCCCATGATGCTCGGCGGCAGCGACGTAGTCGTCATGCTCATCGTCTTTCTGGCGATCCTGACGCTGTTCCTCGGCGTCAAGACGGTGCCGCAGGGGTATCATTGGACCGTCGAGCGGTTCGGCCGCTACACCAGGATCCTCCAGCCCGGCCTCAATCTGGTGGTGCCGTTCGTCGACCGCATCGGCCGCAAGATGAACGTCATGGAGCAGGTGATCGACGTCCCCGAGCAGGAGGTCATCACCAAGGACAACGCTACCGTCACGGTGGACGGCCTCGCCTTCTTCCAGGTGTTCGATGCCGCCAAGGCGAGCTACGAGATTTCCTCGCTCGAGCAGGCCATCATCAAGCTGACCATGACCAATATCCGCTCGGTGATGGGCGCCATGGACCTCGACCAGATGCTGTCGCACCGCGACGAGATCAATGAGCGCCTGCTGCGGGTGGTCGATGCGGCGGTGTCGCCGTGGGGGATCAAGGTCAACCGCATCGAGATCAAGGATATCGTTCCGCCGGCCGACCTGATCCAGTCGATGGGCCGGCAGATGAAGGCCGAGCGCGACAAGCGCGCCGAAATCCTCACCGCGGAAGGCCAGCGGCAGTCGGCGATCCTCAAGGCCGAGGGCGCCAAGCAGGCCCAGATTCTCGAGGCGGAAGGCCGCCGCGAAGCCGCCTTCCGCGATGCCGAGGCGCGCGAGCGCTCCGCCGCGGCCGAGGCCAAGGCGACCGAGGTGGTGAGCATCGCCATCAGCCATGGCGACGTCGCCGCCCTCAACTATTTCATCGCCGACAAATACGTCCGCGCCTTCAGCGACCTGGCACGGTCGTCCAACCAGAAGGTGCTGCTGATGCCCTACGAGGCGAGCGCCCTGCTGGGTTCGCTGGCTGGGATCGCGGAGATCGCCAAGGGCGCCTTCGAGACCGGGAGCGGCCGGCCACCTGCGGCGCCGTCGCCGACGTCACCGTCGCCGCCGCGGCCGACCGGTCCCGCCACCGCGCCGCGCCCGGCGGGTTAGGACTCGTCCGTGAACTATCGCTTCAATTCGCGTGATCGAACGGCTTTTTTGCTCCCTCTCCCGCTTGCGAGGAAGGGTTGGGGAGGGGGCTCTTGCAGCGAGTCTGTGCCGTGGAATTGGCTCCTCCCTGACCCTGCCCCGCAAGCGGGAGAGGGGACGAAAACCGAAACGATTGTTGGCGGGCGCGTAGCACGCGGCGTTTTGATTTGTTCATGATCGCGTCCCTGCAGGTGTTCGCGATCGCGCTCCGAGGAGCCTCCCCATGTTGAGCTTCCTGGTTTCGTTCGGCACCTGGGACTGGTTCGTCGCCGGCGGCGTGCTGCTGGTCCTGGAAGTCCTCGCGCCCGGCGTGTTCATGCTGTGGCTCGGCCTCGCCGCGCTGCTGGTCGGCGCCATCTCGCTGGTGGTGGACTGGCCGTGGCAGGCGCAATTCGTGGCCTTCGCGGTGTTCGCAATCGCCGCCATCCCGGCCTGGCGGCGGCTCTCCCGGGGGACGCGCACCGACCAGCCCTTCCTCAACCGCCGCGCCGATGCCTTTGTCGGCCGCGTCTTCACCCTGGAAAAGCCCATCGTCGACGGCACCGGCACCATCGGCATCGACGACACAGTGTGGCGGGTCAGCGGCCCCGATACGCCCGCCGGCAGCAAGGTCAAGGTCACACGGGTGGACGGCGCCGCGCTCCATGTGGAGCCGGCGGGGGCGTAGCGCGGCGCGACATGACGACGAGAGACGGAGCGATCAAGGCCCCGTCTCTCGAAGCGCTACCGCCGGACCCGAGTCAGGCTCCGGAAGAACCCACTTCACCGCGACGCCGGCAGCAACGACGATCATCGATGCGCATCGACATTATCGCGCCATTCGCGGATATCGGCGGTGAAATTGCCCGACACCTTCGCGATCTTCTCCCGCAAGCGGTCGGCAGCAGACCAAGCCTCCTTGGCGCCGCCGCTCTTAGGTTGCGGGATCAAGATCAGGAACCAGCAAGCGGGGCATGTTTTTCCTCTCGCTCATGTCGCACGCGCGCTTGTCCAGCCGCTTGCCAGAAGCCGGCAAAGGGCGAAAAAACACCGTCAAGCCTTCTTTGAACGCGGCGAGGAAGGCATTTTTCAGGTCAATCATCGAAGCCTCCTACCACCCGAGCACGTTTCGGCACGCACGGACCTGTTCGACCAGGAAAACGAAGGCCTCACAAGGGAAAGCCGCGCTTGCGCAGCAGGGCATCCGGTGTCGGCAGCCGGCCGCGGAATGCCGTGTAGGCATCGCCGGGATCGCGGGAACCGCCGGCGGCCAGGATGTCGTCGCGCAGCCGCGCGGCGGTCGCGGGATCGAACACGTCGCCGCTGTCCTCGAAGGCCTCGAAGGCGTCGGCGTCGAGCACCTCCGACCACATGTAGCTGTAATAGCCCGAGGCATAGCCGCCGCCGGAAAACACGTGCTGGAAATGCGGCGAGCGGTGACGCATGACGATCTCGGCGGGCATGCCGATCTTGCGCAGCACATCCGCTTCGAAGGCGGCGGGATCGAGCCCGTCCGGCGCGGCCAGCAGGTGGAATTCGAGATCGACCAGGGCCGAGGCGAGATATTCGACGGTGGCGAAGCCCTGGTTGAAGGTCCGCGCCGCGATGAGGCGCTTCAAGAGCTCTTCCGGCATCGGCTCGCCGGTGCGGTAATGCGTGGCGAAGCGGCGCAGCACCTCCGGCCGCTCCAGCCAGTGCTCGTAGAGCTGCGACGGCAGCTCGACGAAATCGGTGGCGACCCGGGTGCAGGAGATCATCGGATAGGTCACGTCCGACAACAGGCCGTGGAGCCCGTGGCCGAACTCGTGGAACAGGGTCCGGGCGTCGTCGAAGGACAACAGCGTCGGCTCGCCGGCGCCTGCCTTGGCGAAATTCATGACGTTGATGACCAGCGGGCGAATGTCGCCGCCGAGCTTTTCCTGGGTGCGCAGCGTCGTCATCCAGGCGCCGCTGCGCTTGGAGGAGCGGGCGAAATAGTCGCCGAAGAACAGGCCGAGGAACTTCGCGCCAGGGCCGGTGACCTCCCAGACCCGCACGTCGGGGTGCCACACCGGCACGTCGTGGCGCTCGCGGAAGGCGAGGCCGAACAGGCGGCCGGCGGTGTCGAAGGCCGCTTCGATCATCTTGTCGAGCGCGAGATAGGGCGCGATTTCCGCCGCGTCGATGTCGAACCGGGCCTTGCGCAGCTTTTCGGCATAGTAGCGCCAGTCCCATGGGGCGAGGGTGAAATTGCCGCCCTCGGCCTGCGCGATGGCCTGGAGCGCGTCGCGGTCGGCCATGGCGCGATCCCGTGCCGGCTTCCACACCCGTTCGAGCAGCGCTCGCACCGCCTCCGGGGTCTTCGCCATCGCATCCTCGAGGCGATAGCGCGCGAAGCAGGGATAGCCGAGCAGCCTCGCCCGCTCGGCCCGCAACCGCACGGTCTCGGCGATGATCGCCTTGTTGTCGGTGGCCCCGCCGCCGTCGCCGCGGGCGATCCAGGCGAGAAACGCCTTCTCCCGCAAGTCGCGCCGGGCCGACGACTGCAGGAACGGCTCGACGCTCGAACGCGCCAAGCGTGATGGCGTATTTGCCCGCAAGGCCGCGCTCCTGCGCCGCTTCCTGCCGCCGCCGTCCGCGCCGCGGCGCTCAGGCCGGCGAGGTCGTCCGCGGTCTCCAGCACCAGGGCATAGGACTGCTCGTCGGCGAGCACGTTCTGGCTGAAGGCGGTGCCGAGCGTAGCGAGCCGTTCCCCGATCTCGGCCACCCGCTTCTTGCCGGCCTCGTCGAGGCCGGCCCCGGCGCGGCGGAAGGTCACCTCGTAGCGTTCCAGCACGCGCGCCTGTTCGGGCGTCGAGCCCGAGTGCGGCGCGGCGGTCCCACAGCGCCTTGATGCGCGGATAGAGGCCGCCATGGAGGTGGATGCGGTTGCGGTGCGCGGCGAGCCGCGGCGACATCTCGCGCTCCAGCGCCTGGATGGCGTCGTTGGTGCTGGGCGCCGGCCAGCGCGTGGAACACCGCGGAAACCTGCGACGAGCGCGCGTCCGCTGCGCTCCAGCGCCGCGATGGTGTTGGCGAAGCTCGCCGCCTCGGTGCTCGCCGGCAATCGCCTCGATTTCCGCCATGTTCTCGGCCATGGCGCGCTCGAATGCGGGCCGGAAATGTTCCGGGCGGATCGCCGCGAAGGGCGGCGTCTCGCCGGGACCGGTCCAGACGCCGAGCAGCGGATTGGCAGGGTTTGTTGCGGTGCGATCGGTGGCTGATTCGGCGGCTGATTCGGTCATGGGGCGTTCCAGTCGGGTGCGGGCAGACGATCGCCGGGACATTTGTGCGCTCCGGCCGCGCCGGCGCAGGCCGCGATTTGTCGCAGTTTCCGGCTTGATCCGGCAATCCATTTCATGGACATTGCCGGCGAAAGCAGGACCGCAGACATGTCGCAGATGAATTTATCCGGCCGCCCCCGCCGCATCGTGTGGCAAAGCGTCATCACCGTGCTCAGCGCGGCGGTGCTGATCAGCGCCGAAGTGTTCGGCGCCGCCTTTGCCGGCGGCTGGGCGCTCGCCAATCTCATGGGGCTCGGCGACTACGGCGTCTACGCGCTGCAGATCGCTTTTCTTCGCCGGCGGCGTCGCCGTGATGGTCGCCTTCGTGCGCAACGGCATGCGAGTCGAGCCGTTCACCGTCGCGCGAATGACGCCGCAGTTAAGCGCGCGATTAAAGACGCGAAGACACACTCTGCAAATTTTTTTGGTCGCGAAGCGCGCGCGAGCGCGCAAAACTCTTGCACGACTCTGCGGAAATAACTTATTTGCGAATTGCCCAATTTCGCACGTGCCTGTGGCCGTGTGTCAATCGGTGGGCATCCGGACAAGAGGCCGGACAGCCGCCCGGAGTGAGATCGCGATGATCGCAAGATCACCGGATCGTCTGAGCTCCGAACACTTGATTGGCAGCCGGAGGCGAAACCGGCGCACCTCGTTCTCCACGAGGGACGCGGCTTAAAGCAACGACGGAGCGGGCTTTTTTGGTCTCTGCCGGTCCTCCACCGACCGGCTCGGGCTACCGAAGAGGCTTGTTTCTCATTGCCGCGCGTGCGGATCGGGGTCTCCCCAATCCAATCCAAGGCAGCATCATACGGGGTTTTGAGCCCTCGCGTCGGCGCGTCCCCATCGCGCGTCGGCGCGACCTCGCAATCCCGCATCATATCGAGCGGCTTGCCGCTCCTCGAGCCTATTGGGGAGAGCGCCATGACTGAGCGCATCCACGAGTTCCTGCGCCATCGCCGCGAAGACGGGCCGTGCCTCGTCGTCGATCTCGAAGTCGTGCGCGACAACTACAAGGCATTCGCCAACGCGCTGCCGGATACGCGGGTGTTCTATGCCGTCAAGGCGAACCCGTCGCCGGAAGTGCTGTCGCTGCTCGCCCGGCTCGGCTCGTGCTTCGACACCGCATCGGTGGCCGAGATCGAGATGGTGCTGGCGGCCGGCGCCACGCCCGACCGCATCTCCTACGGCAACACCATCAAGAAGGAGCGCGACATCGCCCGCGCCTTCGCGCTGGGGGTGCGGCTGTTCGCGGTCGACTGCAAGGCCGAGGTCGAGAAGATCGCCCGCGCCGCGCCCGGCGCGCGGGTGTTCTGCCGCTTCCTGTTCGACTGCGCCGGCGCCGAATGGCCGCTGTCGCGCAAGTTCGGCTGCGACGCCGGCGATGGCCGCCGACGTGCTCGAGCATGCCCACCGGCTCGGGCTCGAGGCCCATGGCGTGTCGTTCCACGTCGGCTCGCAGCAGCGCCGCACCCAGGCCTGGGACCTCGCGCTGAAGTCGGCGGCCGCGATCTTCCGCGCCTGCGCGGACCGCGGCATCGCCCTCGCCATGGTCAATCTCGGCGGCGGCTTCCCGACCAAGTACCTCAAGGAGGTGCCGGCGGTGGAGAGCCTATGGCCGGTCGATCTTCCGGGCGCTGCGCAAGCACTTCGGCAACGCCATCCCGGAGACCATCATCGAGCCGGGCCGCGGCATGGTCGGCAATGCCGGCGTCATCGAGGCCGAGGTCGTGCTGGTGTCGCGCAAGAGCGAGGCGGACCGGCTGCGCTGGGTCTATCTCGACATCGGCAAGTTCGGCGGCCTCGCCGAGACGATGGACGAGTCGATCCGCTATCCGATCCGCACGCCGCGCGACGGCGGCGAGGCCGGCCCCTGCGTGCTGGCCGGGCCGACCTGCGACTCCATGGACGTGCTGTACGAGAAGCAGCCCTACGACCTGCCGATCAGCCTGGAGATCGGCGACAAGGTGCTGATCGAAGGCACCGGGGCCTACACGACGACCTACGCGTCGGTCGCGTTCAACGGCTTCGCGCCGCTGAAGGCCTACCACATCTGACCGGGTTCGACGGCCGGCGATGAGGGCTGGAATCGGCCGCGGCCGATTCCGGTCCAGCTCCCGACGCCGCACCTGATCCGATCCCGATCCCGACCTCTGATCCCCTGATGATTGGAACGGCCATGGTCACGATTCGCCACGAACGTCCGACCGACATTGCGGCGCGCGAAGCGCTGCTCGACCAGTGCTTCGGCAGCGCCCGCTTCGCCAAGACGTCCGAGCGGCTGCGCGAAGGTCGCCGGCCTGCGGAGGGCCTGTCCCTGGTCGCCACCGACCGTGGCCGCCTCGTCGGCACGGTGCGGCTGTGGCACGTCTGCGCCGGTCACGACCGGCCGGCGCTGCTGCTCGGGCCGCTCGCGGTCGATTCGGCCTGCCGCAACCGCGGGATCGGTGCGGCGCTGATGGCGCGCGCCATCGCGGAGGCGCGCCGGCGCGGCCATCGGCTGATCCTGCTGGTCGGGGACGAGCCCTATTACGCACGTTTCGGCTTCTCGGCCGCCGGCACCGGCGCCCTGTCCCTGCCCGGGCCGTACGAGCGGCACCGGCTGCTTGCCTTGTCGCTGGCGGGTCCGGTGGACGCGGCCGCAGGCCTCGTCCGCGCCACCGGGACCCCGGCCCCGCGGCTCGCCGGGGCCGCGGGCGACGTGCCGGTCCGCCGCCGCGGGGCGCGACTGTCACACGCCGCTTGATCTCGTCTGCCATTTAATGTCTTGAAGCCCCGCGCCGCACCTCGTCGAGGACGGCGCGGGTCCCGCGTTTGCCGCTTTTCCCGCCTCGTCCGGAGTCGCCCTGAATGACCAACTGGCCCGTGCATGCCGCCATCGACGGCCCCATCGTGATGATCGGCTTCGGCTCGATCGGCAAGGGCACCCTGCCCCTGATCGAACGCCATTTCTCCTATGACAAGGCCCGCATGGTGGTGATCGATCCTTACGACGGCGACCGCGAGATCCTGGACGTGCGCGGCGTGCGGTTCATCCACCAGGCGGTGACGCGGGACAACTACCGCGATCTGCTGGTGCCGCTGCTGACCGCCGGCGGCGGGCGCGGCTTCTGCGTCAATCTTTCGGTCGACACCTCCTCGGTCGCGATCATGGAGCTCGCCCGCGAGCTCGGCGCCTTCTACATCGACACCGTGATCGAGCCGTGGCCGGGCTTCTACTTCGATCCCAAGCCTCGGATCGGAGGCGCGCACCAATTACGCGCTGCGCGAATCGCATGCTCGAAGCGCGGCGCCGCAATCCCGGCGGCATCACCGCGGTGTCGTGCTGCGGCGCCAATCCCGGCATGGTGTCGTGGTTCGTCAAGCAGGCCCTGCTCGACATCGCCCGCGATCTCGGCGTGCCGGCGCCCGAGCCGGAGAGCCGCGAGGAATGGGGCCGGCTCGCCATGACGCTCGGCGTCAAGGGCATCCACATCGCCGAACGCGACACCCAGCGGGCGCGCCATCCCAAGCCGCCGGACGTGTTCGTCAACACCTGGTCGGTCGAGGGCTTCCTGTCCGAGGGCATGCAGCCGGCCGAGCTCGGCTGGGGCACCCATGAGACCTGGATGCCGGACAACGCGCGCACCCACGACAAGGGCTGCGGGGCCGCGATCTACATCCTGCAGCCCGGCGCCAACACGCGGGTACGCTCGTGGACGCCGACGCCGCGGGCGCAATACGGCTTCCTCGTCACCCACAACGAGGCGATCTCGATCGCGGACTATTTCACCGTGCGCGAGGGCGGCCAGCAGGGCGGCCAAAACGGCGGCAAGGCGATCTACCGGCCGACCTGCCACTACGCCTATCACCCCTGCAACGATGCCGTGCTGTCGCTGCACGAGATGTTCGGCCGCGCCGGAGCCATGCAGGAGGAGCACCACATTCTCGACGAGCACGAGATCGTCGACGGCATCGACGAGCTCGGCGTGCTCATCTACGGCCACGCCCGCAATGCCTATTGGTACGGCTCCCAGCTTTCGGTCGAGGAGACGCGCCGGCTCGCCCCCTACCAGAACGCCACCGGCATGCAGGTGACCTCCGCCGTGCTGGCCGGCATGGTGTGGGCGCTGGAAAACCCCAATGCCGGCATCGTCGAGGCCGACGAGATGGACTTCCGGCGCTGCCTCGAAATCCAGCGTCCCTATCTCGGCCCGATGATCGGCACCTATACCGACTGGACCCCGCTGACCGGCCGGCCCGGCCTGTTCCCGGAAAACATCGATCCGTCCGACCCCTGGCAGTTCCGCAACGTGCTGGTGTGATGGAAGCAAGGCGGAGCGGCGGCCGACCTGCCTGCGCTCAAATTCGTCGGCTCGCTACGTGATCCGTCACGCCTCGAGGCTCGCGACCACCTGCTCGGCCAGCGACAGCGACGCGGTGAGGCCCGGCGAATTCGATCCCGAACAGGTGCACGAGCCGGGTGAGGCCGTGCTCGGCGGGCGTGTCGATCATGAAATCGGCGGCCGGCTCGCCCGGCCCGGTAAGCTTGGGGCGGATGCCGGCATAGTCGGCCACCAGCGAATGGTCCGGCAGCGCCGGCCAATAGGTGCGGATGGACCGGTAGAAGGCGTCGCCGCGACGCGGATCGACGGCGTAGTCGTAACGGTCGACCCATTCGACATCGGGGCCGAACCGCATGCGGCCGGCGAGGTCGAGCGTCACATGAATGCCGAGACCGCCGGGCACCGGCGCCGGATAGATCAGCCGGGTGAACGCCGGCGCGGCCGGATAGGCGAAGTAGTTGCCCTTGGCGAGCACGAGCCGCGGCACCCGTTCGGGCGGATAGCCCTCGGTCGCCCGCGCCAGCGCCTGGGCGCCGTGCCCGGCCGCAATTGACGACGGCGTCGACGGTGAGCGACCCCGGCTCGTGGCCGCCGAACCGGACCTCCCAGCCGCCGGGCACGGGCGCGATGCGCTCGACCGGCGTGTTGAGCGCGAGCACGCCGCCGCGGTCTTCGAGGTCGCCCTGGAGCGCCAGCATGTAGCGGTGGCTGTCGATGATGCCGGTTTCCGGCGAATGGAACGCGGCGGCGCAGGCGAGCGCGGGCTCCATGCGCTTGGCCTCGGCGCCTTCCAGCATCAGCAGCCCTTCGACGCCGTTGCGCGTCGCCTGGGCGTGAAGCTTTTCCAGCGCGGGCCGGTCGGCATCCCTGCCGACGACGATCAGCTTGCCGAGCTTGCGGTGGGGAATCCCGTGGGAGGCGCAATAGGCGTACAGCAGCCGCCGCGAGCGGGCACAGTGGCGTTGGCGCAGCGAGCCGGTCGGGTAATAGATGCCGGCATGGATCACCTCGCTGTTGCGCGAGGAGGTGCCGCTGCCGATGTGCCCTTCCGCTTCGACGACGATGACGTCGTGGCCGGCCAGCGCCGCCTCGCGGCCGATCGCAAGCCCCATTACCCCGGCGCCGATGACGAGGACCTGCACGGGTCACCCACCCGGCGCGAGGGTAACCGCGCCGCCCGGCGCAATGTCGCCGGCGGCGGTGATCTCGGCATAGACGCCGCAATCGGCATGGCCGAGATGCCGCATCAACGTCTGCGGGATATTCATGTCGCGGATGCCGGCGCCGGGCTCCACATTGGTGGCAGCGCAGCGCACGATCCGCTTGACGATCTTCGCCCGCGCCGCGCCGCCGATGGCGACCTCGCGGCCGACCAGGTCGAACTCGCCCCAGGCCGGCCAGCCCCGTACATAGACATTGCCGCGAAACCGCAGCGGATCGACCGGGCGCCCGACCATGCCTTCCAGCGCCGCGACGGAGGCGAGGTTGATGATCGAGACCACCTTTCTGGCCACGTCGGAGAAGCTGTGGCCCGGTGCCTCCAGGATTTTCGGCGGCCCGCGCAATTCGTCGGCGCAGTAGCGGGCGAAAAAGGCTTCGATGGAAGCGCGGCCGGCGGCGCTCCCGAGGTCGCCGCGCACCGCCTCGGCGCCGTTCTCGCGCACGGCGAGACGGCACGCCGCATCGTCGAAACGCGTGTCCAGCCGCGCCAGCCGCTCGTTCTTCATCAGCATGAGAAAGCGCTGCTTGGGCAGATAGGCGGGCGCTGCGGCGGCAAATCCGCTCGGCCCGTTCTCGATGGCGAAGCGCCGGTCGCCCGCAATGGTCTCGCCGACCCTGAGCGCCGCCATCGGCAGGCGTTCCGGCGACAGGCCCTTGACGGGGTAGCGGTAGATGGCGTCGATGGTCGCGGCGGTCATTGTCTCTGCGGGTTGGAGAGCATCTGCTGGTGGCGTCGATAAGATCGGCGACATGCCCGGTCAGCCGGGCGATGACGGTTGTTGGGCAACCTAAACGAAAAACGCTGTACCCGTCCGGGAACGATGGTTCAACTCGCGGCGTGCGGCGGTCGCGGCGCGCAGCGGTTTGAATTCGGCATCTTGCCGGCCTATAACGCCGCCTTATCTGAAGGAACGACCGATTCCGCCGTCTCGCATGGGCAGTCCCGCATGCCGGCCGGAACGGCTTCCCCCACACGGACAATGGCACCCTGGAAACGAGGCGATGGCCGGACATTCACAATTCAAGAACATCATGCACCGCAAGGGCCGGCAGGACGCGGTGAAATCCAAGCTGTTCAGCAAGCTGGCGCGGGAAGTCACCGTCGCAGCCAAGATGGGCCTTCCCGACCCCGCCATGAATGCGCGCCTGCGGGCGGCGATCATCGCGGCGCGGGCGGAAAACATGTCGAAGGATTCGATCGATCGCGCCATCAAGAAGTCGCAGGGCAGCGATGCCGAAGCCTATGACGAGATCCGTTACGAGGGCTATGGCCCCGGCGGCGTCGCCGTCATCGTCGAGGTCCTGACCGACAACCGCAACCGCACCGCCTCGGACGTGCGCTCCTACTTCACCAAGACCGGCGGCAATCTGGCCGAGACCGGGGCGGTGTCGTTCATGTTCGACCGTGTCGGCGTCGTCGAGTTCGACGCCAAGGTCGCTTCCGCCGAAGCAATGCTCGACGCCGCGATCGATGCCGGCGCCGACGACGTGGTGTCGAGCGAGAGCGGCCATGAGGTCTACGCCTCCCAGGACCGTTTCGCCGAGGTGGCGAAGGTGCTGGAGGCGAAGTTCGGCGAGCCGCGCAAGTCCGGCCTCGTCTGGAAGCCGCAGAACACCATCGCGGTCGACGACGAGAAGGGCGAGAAGCTGTTCAAGCTGATGGAACTGCTCAACGAGCACGACGACGTCCAGAACGTCTACGCCAATTTCGAAGTGTCGGACGCGCTGATGGGAAAGATGAGCGCGTAAGAGCGCTCCGCGCCGAGGCAGTGGAAGCGCAGCCTCTTTCCGACGCCGCAACGGCCGCGGCAAACCTGGAATGGTGGTCGCGTGTCGAAAACCGGACGGCCGCCGCCGCGCAGCCGGATCAGCGCCGCCCCGCCTGCACCATCTCCCAGATCTTCGGCGGCGTCAGCGGCAGCTCGCGCGGCTGCGACGCCGAACGCGCTCAGAGCGCATTGGCGACCGCGTTCGCCATGATGCCGCCGGCGGAGATGATGCCGCCCTCGCCCGCGCCCTTGGCGCCGAGCGGATTGATCGGCGAGGGAAACTGGTCGGTGACGATGGCGCGCAGATTGGGAAAGTCGCTCGCGGTCGGCAGCAGGTAGTCGGCGAGCGAGCCGGTCAGGAGCTGGCCCTGCTCGTCGTAGACGAGGTGCTCCAGCATGGCGCCGCCGAGCCCCTGCACCAGCGAGCCGATCACCTGGCCGTGCACCGTCATCGGATTGATGATGCGGCCGCAATCCTCGACCGCGACGATAGTCGACGATCGCGACCTCGCCGATGCGGGCGTCGACCGTCACATGGGCGGCATGGGCGCCGTAGGTGTAGGTGTGCTTCTTGTTGAGGAAGATGCCCTCGGCCGGACAGGCCGGCGAAGGCCGCAAAGGTCGCGCGCCTGCCGTCCGGGTCCGCCGATCGCTGTCCTCGGCGATCTTGACCTCGGCCGGCGCGCAGCCCCAGCGCTGCGCCGCCGTCGCCCGAATGCGCTTCATGCAGATTCTTGACCGCATCGAGCAGCGCCGAGCCGCCCATCACGACCGAGCGCGAATGATAGGCGCCGTAGCCGTCGCTCACATAGGCCGTCGAGCCGTGGAAGACGCCGGCGATGCGCTCCATCGGCATTTCGAGCGCATCGGCCGCGATCTGCGCGAACACGGTCTCGACGCCCTGGCCGACCGCCGAGGAGCCCATGAACACCGCGACCGCGCCGTCGGCGTCGATCTCGAGCCGCGCGGTCTCCTTCGGGCCGGCGGCGCCGCCCTCGATGAAGCAGCCGACCGCGAGGCCGTGATAGCGGCCGTCGATCAGCTGGCCCTGCAGCTTCGACTTCTCCGCCCAGCCGAATCTCGGCGAGGCAGCGGTCGAGCGTGACCTGATAGTCGCCGCTGTCGATCTCGTCCTTCGACTCGAACGGCGTGATGGTCGGCGAACGGATACGGCATCGCCGTCGCCGGAATGAGATTGCGGCGGCGGAACTCGACGCGGTCGATGCCGAGATCGGCCGCCACCATGTCGAGCAGCCGCTCGCGGAAGAAATCGGTCTCGAAGCGGCCCGGCCCGCGATAGGTGCCGACCGGCGTCTTGTTGGTCATCCACAGCGACGACGTCGATGTTGATGTTGGGGATGCGGTAGGGCCCGGACATGAACTGCGCGATGTTGCGCGCGCCGACCGCGCCGTTGGTGCGCATGTAGGCGCCCATGTCGACATCGGCATGGCCGCGCAGGCCGAGAATCATGCCGTCGCGCGTGCAGGCGATCTCGACGTCGACCTCGGCCTCGCGGGCGTGGTTCATCGCCATCAGGTTCTCGCGGCGGTCCTCGATCCATTTCACCGGACGTCCGACCTGGCGCGCCGCGAACGGAATGAGGAAGTCCTCCGGGTAGAATTCGCCGCGGGCGCCGAAGCCGCCGCCGACGTCGTTCTCGACCATGTCGATGGCGTCTTCGGGAAGGCCGATCTGCTTGGCGAGAATGCGCCGGTTGAAGAACGGCACCTTGGCCGCGCCCGAGACGGTGAGGCGGCCCGCTGCCCGCGTCCCACTGCGCGAGCACGCCGCGCGGCTCCATGGTGAGGCCGTAGTGGCGCTGGGTGCGGAAGCTCTCGCGCCGGACATAGGGGGCCGTGCGCGAACGCCGCGTCGGCGTCGCCGCAGGCGGCGGTGAAGGTCATCGCGCGGTTGGTGCCCGGCGCCTCGAACAGCAGCGCGGTCGCCCTGCGCCGCCGCCGCGCAGTCCGGCGACCGGCGGCAGCGGCTCGATGTCGACGGCGATCTGCTCGAGCGCATCCTCGCCGATCGCCACGCTGTCGGCGAGCACGACCGCGATCGGCTCGCCGACATAGCGCACCTTGTCGTGCGGCGATCACCGGCTGCTCGAACGGCTTGAACTCCGGCAGCGGCTGCAGCCGCATCGGGATCAGCGGCGGGCCGCCCGGCATGTCGCGCGCGGTGATGACCGCGTGCACGCCCGGGATCCGCAACGCCGCCGCCGCGTCGATCGAGCGAATGCGGCCATGCGCGACCGAGCTGCGCAGAATGACCGCGTAGAGCAGGCCGTCGGGGCTGAGATCGTCGACATATTGCACCGCGGCCGCGCACGAAGCGCAGATCCTCCCGCCGTTCGACCGGGCTGCCGATGAAGGTGTTCCTCACCCGGCCCTCGTATCGTCGTCCCTCGCGGCGGTCCGCGTCATGGCGCCGGCTTCCTGTAGGCGGAGCGGGCGTCGAGCACCGCTTCGACGATCGAGATGTAGCCGGTGCAGCGGCAGAGATTGCCCGACAGCACCTCGCGGATGCGGTCGGCGTCGGCATCCGGCTCCTCGCTCAGCAGCGCATGCGCGGTGGTGATCATGCCCGGCGTGCAGAAGCCGCATTGCAGCGCATGATGCCGGCGGAACGACGCCTGCAGCGGCGTGAGCGCGTCGTCGTTGGAGAGGCCTTCGATGGTGACGACCTTGCTGCCCTCGGCCTGCACCGCCAGCATCAGGCAGGCGCGCACCGCGGCGCCGTCGACCAGGATCGTGCAGGCGCCGCACACGCCGTGCTCGCAGCCGACATGGGTGCCGGTGAGCCGCAGCACGTGGCGCAGGCAGTCGGCGAGCGTCATGCGCGGCTCGACCTCGACGCTGACGCTGCTTGCCGTTGACCTCGAAGCTGACCTGCATGATGACCAATCGACGTGAATGCGTCAGGCGCACGCGCTTTGCAGCGCACGCTCGACCAGCGTTCCGAGCAGCGCCTTGCGGTAGGCGGCGCTCGCGTGAATATCGCTCTGCGGGGTCGACCGCGGCGGACGCGGCGGCACCGGCGCGCTCGCTGGCCGCGATGTCGACCGCATCGCCGTTGATCGCCGCTTCCGCCGCCGCCAGCCGCTGCGGCCGGTCGCCGACCCCGATGGCGCCGACATGGGCATTGTGCGCCTTGCCGCCGCCGTCCACGTCGTAGAACAGCGCGGTGCCGGCCATGGCGAAATCGCCGCGCCGGCGGGAGAATTCCTTGAAGGCCCAGCGCCGCGCCGCCGGCCAGGCCGGAAGCCGGATCTCGACGATGATCTCGTCGGCGGCGAGCGCGGTGGTGAGCGGCGCGATGAAAAAATCGCCGGCGTTGATGACCCGCGGTCCGGCGCGGCCGACCACCGCGATCTCGGCGTCGCAGGTCACCGCGATGCCCGGCATCTCGGCGGCCGGATCGGCATGGGCGATGCTGCCGCCGACGGTGCCGCGATTGCGGATCTGGTAGTGGGCGACCTCGGCGATCGCGGCCTTGAGCAAGGGATGCGCGGTATCGAGCCGTGCATCGTCCTCGATGTCGCGCCAGCGCGCCATGGCGCCGAGCCGCACCCCGGCGTCGGTGATCTCGATCCGCCGCAGGTCGGCGAGCTTGCGCAAATCGACCAACAGGGCCGGCGATGCGACGCGGAACGCCATCATCGGCACCAGGCTCTGGCCGCCCGCGAGCACCTTGGCGTCGCCGTCGCCCGCGGCCAGAAGCGCCACCGCCTCCGCGAGCGTCGCCGGGCACGCATATTCGAAGGCGGGCAGTTTCATCGGATACTCGGGCAGGCGCGGGCATGCGAAAGCCGAAGCGCTGCAATCATTTTCCTAGCGGTCCCACGGCCCGACGGCGACGGCGACGCACCGCTTGCCGGTCAGGGCGAGTTCCTTGATGGCGGCAGCATCGTCCATAGCCGCAATGCCGGCCGCCGCGAGCGCACCGGCGAACGTTGCCAAACGCATCAATGACCTCATGTCGACCTTCCTTCCGGAAATCCTTACAATCGGGCCGCGTCTTTCTAGCTCGCGGCGAGGAGCGACGGCAATGGCTGACAACGGCTTGGTGACGGTCAGGAGCGCCCACGGCGTCAAGGACACCATCGACCGGCTCGCGGCGGACGTGACCGCGAAGGGCATGAGGGTGTTCGCGCGCATCGACCACGCCCAGGGCGCCAACGAGGTGGGCCTGGCGCTGCGGCCCACCGAGCTTTTGATTTTCGGCAACGCCAAGGGCGGCACGCCGCTGATGCAGGCGCGGCAAACCATCGGGATCGACCTGCCGTTGAAGGCGCTGGCATTCGAAGACGCCGACGGCACCGTCTGGCTCTGCTACAACGATCCTGCTTGGCTCGCGGCACGCCATGGCGTTGCGGGCGGCGAGGCCACCAAGGCCATGGCGGCCGCGCTCGCCGCGGCGTCAGGCCATGCTGCCTCCGCCTGACATCGCCTGGACGTCGCCCCGGACTTCACGCCAGTTCGCTCACCCCGGCGTCGCCGGCCTCGGTGGCGAAGGCGAGGGCGGTGCCGGCCGCGTCCCAGGCGAGCGCCGAGATCGGCCCGCCGCCGGGGCGGCGCGCGAGGACTTCGGCGCCGTCGACGGTGCGCACCAGCAGGACGGCGCCGTCCTGATAGCCGACCGCGGTCACGTCGTTGCGGGGATGGCAGGCGACGGCGCAGACGAGGTGCGCCGCGGGCGCCAGCATTTGCGGCTCCGTGTCCATCGGCCCGTCCTTGCCGTGGAACGACCACACGATGAGGTCCGTCGACCCGGACGTCGCCAGCGCCTTGCCGTTGGCGCTCCACGACATCGAGCGCACCTTGGCGGCGTAGCCGGACATCCGCATATGCTTGCCGTCGGCCATGCGCCAGCCATGCAGGGTCGGCTCCTGCATCGCCGTCACCAGGAAGCGGCCGTCCGGGCTGAAGACGACGGAAAGGTGGGAGCCCTTCCATTCCAGCCGTTCCGGGGGCGCCTGGGCGGCATTGGGGAACCACAGCGTCACCCCGTTGTAATGGGCAATGGCGAGCCGCACGCCCTTGGGTGCGAAGGCGAGCCCGCCGACGGTGGAAGGAACCTCGAGGCGCCGCGGCTCGCCCTTGCGGGGCTGCACGAAGGCCTCCCTGCCGGCGGACCAGGCCACCACTGCGTTCGGCCCGAGGGCCACATGATCGATCCAGCGCCGCCTGGCATCGGCGGCCACGACCTCGTGGGTGCGGTCGCGCCGTGTCGCGACGACGTTGCCGTCGTCGCCGCCGGTGAGGATGCGCTCGCCGTCGCTCGTCGCCGCGAGAATGCCGCCGCCATGCACGGCAATGCGTTCGGCCGCGCCATCGCGCGGCGCGAACAGGAGCGCCTCCTCGCCCAGCACGAACACCGGCGTGTCGCCGAGAAAATACGCGGCGACGACCGGCGCGCCGGCCGCGATCGGCCGGGCGCGGCCGGCGACGGAGGCGG
This sequence comes from uncultured Alphaproteobacteria bacterium, assembly GCA_963795865.1. GTDB lineage: Bacteria > Pseudomonadota > Alphaproteobacteria > Rhizobiales > Xanthobacteraceae > JAJPKK01. The sequence goes on along the minus strand of CAWCJX010000016.1, from coordinate 183,832 downwards.
TTTTTCGGGCGGTCATCGTCTCGGGTCGCCTCGTGTTGGGTGGCCTCGTCTTGGGTCGCCTCGTCCCGCGATCACGCCGTGCATTCCTCGAAGCCCTTGCGGATCATGCTCTCCGGCAGCTCGCGGCCGATGAACACGATCCGGCTTTCGCGCTTTTCGGCGTCTTTCCATTCGCGCTGGTGGTCGCCGTCGAGCATCATATGGACGCCCTGGAACACGAACCGCTGCGGGTCGCCCTTGAAGGCGAGGATGCCCTTGGAGCGCAGAATCTTGGCTCCCTCCTGGGCGACCAGGTTCTGGATCCAGGGGAAGAACTTGTCGGGGTCGATCGCCTTGTCGGTCTTTAGCGACAGCGACTGCATGTCCTCGTCGTGGTAGTGCGCGAGGCCGCCATGGTCATGCGCGTGACCGTCGTCGTGATCGTGGGGATGATCGTGATCGTGGTGATGGCGTCGTGATCGTGGTCGTCGCGGTCGAGGAATTGCGGCTCGATGTCGAGAATGCGGTCGAGATCGAAGGCGTTGCGGTTGAGCACCTCGTTGATCGGGATCGAGCAGCGCTCGGTGCGGTGGAGGCGCGCATAGGGATTGATGCCGCGGATGCGCGCCTCGATCTCGCGCAGGTCGGCGTCGCTGACGAGATCGGTCTTGTTGAGCAGGATCACGTCGGCGAAGGCGATCTGGTTCTTGGCTTCCGGTGCGTCGCGCAGCCGGTCCTTGAGCCACCGGGCGTCGGCGACGGTGACGACGGCGTCGAGCTTGGCCTTGCGGCCGACCGCGTCGTCGACGAAGAAGGTCTGGGCGACCGGCGCCGGGTCGGCGAGCCCGGTGGTCTCGACGATGATGGCGTCGAACTTGCCCTTGCGCCGCATCAGGCCCTCGATGATGCGGATGAGGTCGCCGCGCACGGTGCAGCACACGCAGCCATTGTTCATCTCGAAGATTTCCTCGTCGGCGCCGACGATGAGGTCGTTGTCGATGCCGATCTCGCCGAACTCGTTGACGATGACGGCGAACTTCTGCCCATGCGGCTCGGACAGGATGCGATTGAGCAGCGTGGTCTTGCCGGCGCCGAGATAACCGGTGAGCACGGTGACGGGAATCTTGTCGGGAGTTTTTTCAGGCGTCTTGTCGGCAGTGTTGTCGTTCATGGGCAAACTCCGGATGTGGCCCTGATATAGGGGCTTTTGCCGCCGGTGCAAAATCATTGCCCACAGAGGACGCTTGGCCGGACGCGCAAGGGCCAAATAAACGACGCGCGAAGGGCATGCGTTCGGCCGGGCCGGCGTCAGACGGGCCGGGGCAGCGTATCTGCGAGAGTTCAGTTTCTCGTCGTTTCGGAAACCTGTCGAGCACGCTCGACCAACGATTCCGGAAGATTGCCCATGTTCGCGACTTCCGCCTGGAGTTCTTCGCCCGGCAACGGACTGAGTTCCAGCCGGGCTTTGTTCAGATCGCCGAGAAAGGTCGGGTCGCCCATCGTGGCCATGAAGGCACGACGCAGTTCGGCCACGCGTTCCGGTGGCGTTCCCGGGGGGGCGAGCACGGAGCGGCCGATCAACGAGGGCGAGGCAAACAACGCGAGAAGCTTTCGCTCGTCCTCGTTTCGCGCCAGATCGATCATGCGGGGGACGTGCGAAAGCTCCGCATCCGTTCCGGGCCCGGTCTGAAGCAACAGATTGATCTTCTTGTCGCGGATCAATTCCTCTCCGCTGATCTTCAAGATCGACCACGGCATGCTCAAAGCGTCCGCCTCGCCACGAAGCATGGCCAGCAGGCTTTCACCGCTTCCCTGGTAGCCGGATATGATCTTGAACTTCATGCCGAGCGCGTTCTTCAGGACCGTCCAATTCAGCTTGGATGCAGTCCCTGACGCCGAAACGATCAGCTCCTTGTCGAAGACGTCATCGATCTTGTGCACCGAAGCGTCGCTTCGTGCGAACAGCACGGCGCTGTTTGCGAGAATGCGCCCGATCCAGTTGAATTTGGCCGCGTCGGTCCTCGGCTCGTGCGTTCCCACGATTTGATGGAGAATCCGCCTGATCCAGTTGAAGCTGGCCGCGTCGGTCTTGTCCTCCTGCGCTCCGAGAATTTGATTCAGGTAAATGGCTTCGTCCACCATGCCGATCATGGTGCCGTCCTTCGGCGCGATATTGTAGAGGTAGTTCGCGGCACGGATGCTGCCCGCTCCGGGCATATTCTGCGGCACGATCGTCGGCCGGCCCTCGAGGTGTCGTCCGAGATGGCTGGCGACCAGACGGCTGTAGGTGTCGTAGCCCCCGCCGGGAGCCGAACCGATGACGAAGGTGATGGTCCTGCCCTTGTAATAGCCGTCCGCGCCGGCGCCGGAACCGAGCGGCAACACCGCAAACCAGGTCAACATGCAAAGGCGTCGCACCATGTCCTTCGCGACAACCGGCATGGGCCGCCTCCCCATCGTGCCTCGCTTCGTTCCGATCGGACCGACCCGGAAAACGGTCATCACCGGAAGTCCCCCGGAATTCACGACGGCAACGCACTTGTTAGCATGTCGGTATCGAGCACGCGACCGAGTTCGTGCTCGCGCGCCTTGGTGTAGATCACATGCCCGGTAGCGGCGAACTGGTAACCCAATCCGGCATAGTTGAGGAACAATGTGGTATCGCGATCGGACCGGCGGCCCGGCGCCCGGCCGAGCAGCAAGTCGGAAAGCTCCGGACGGATCGATTGCTCGATCTTGCGGCTGAGCGCGGCTTTTTGGAGCTCGGTTTCCCGCGCCAAATCGGCACCGACCGTGCGGACGATTCTGGCATCGGCATCGCGTACATGGACGAATACCACGTCGGCCGCGGCAACGACGGTGGCGTCGAGTTCGAGTCGCTTCAGGCTGCTCACATGCATGCCCGGTTCCAGCCATTCGCGGGCAAATACCGGCTCCATGCTGTTGGTCGCGCACATGACGATGTCGGCTCCCGACACGGCTTCCCGCGCCGTCCCAACCGGGGCGATATCGATGTCGAGCTTTTCCTGCATCTCCCGGGCAAATTGTTCGCGCCGTTCGCGACGCGGGCTGTAGCATCGGACACGTTCGATATTTCTGACTGCGCAGATCGCCATCACCTGCCCGCCGGCTTGCCAACCGGTCCCGAGCAGGGCGACGGCGCGCGCGTCAGGCCGGGCCAGATACTTCGCCGCCAGTCCGCAGGTTGCGCCGACCCTCATGCGCTGAACGATGCCGTCCGGATAGATCGCGAGCGGCTCGCCCGAATGCGTGCTGAACAACAACACCAATCCGACATAGCGATGGTTCGGCGCCGCAGCGACCTTGACCCGTCGCAACCCGGCGGACGAGGTCGGCCATGTGAGGATGTCGGAATTGATGCGGACCGCGCCGATTCCAAACCTCGGAATGACGCCGCTCATGGTCAGCAGGGAGTAGAGCGCATCGTCCCGGCCAGTCGGAGTGAGGACTTCCGAGCGGATTCCGTTTCCACCCTGCAACGTACCGAGATCGCGATACGCGATTTCCATCGCTTCCAGGCAATCGGGCATGGCGAGAGCCGCCTCGACGTCGTCGTTCGACAGCAGAAGCGTCATCCGACCGGTCCTTGCGCCGCGTGCTTCCTGGCCGACGGCTGCCAAAGTCGCCGCAACGCGGCGACGTCGGGAACCGCCTCGATGTTGCGCATCGCATGCACCAGCGCTTGCGCGCGGCGCGCTCCGAGAACGCCCCCGATGAGCTCGTAAGCTTTTGCTTCGACTTCGGCCGGCGTCATCGGATTATCGGCCGTCCCGCGAACGGCAACCGTCCGCCGGGAGACACTGCGGCCGTCGCGCGTCCTGATCGCGACGATGGCCTGGCGCCTCGGGATGGCGTGAGTCAGTTCCTCGCTCGGCACCAACGTGATCTTGCGCCGCAGCGCCAGGATCGCCGGATCCTGCATTCGCATCTCGTCATGAATGGCTTCGAAGGAGAGCGTCCCGTCGATCAGGAGCATGGCCATGAGGTGTTGGACGTTGACGTCGGGCATCGGCGAATTGTCCACGGTCCGGGCCGAGCGCGACGGCAAATGCACGTCGATCGATTCGATTTCGTCCGGCCTGATCCGCTCCGCTTCGATCAGCAGCGCCAGTGCATCGAGCGCAGCCTGTGCCGGCGAGCCCACCGACCATTTTTTGATGTTCGTGCCCATGATCTCGAAGGTCTGCCCGAGTTGCTCGGTCAGGCGTTCCGGATCGGGACGGGGGCCATAGGCTTCCAGGAAGTTGCGCTCGCCGCTGAAGACGTCGTCGACGCCAGTGAATCCGGCCGCGACCATGGTCGCCGCCGTCACGCCGTTGCGCGCAGGCATGCCACCAAAATCGAAGGCCTTTTCGACGTGTTCGGAATCGCGCACGTTGCAGCCAACGCCGGACGCCTGCTGTGCGCAATACGAGAGCAGATGCCGCACCTGCTGGTCATCGAGCGCGAGGAGCGCCCCGGCGGCGGCTCCTGCCCCGAAGGTGCCGCCGATGCTATGGGTGCTGCGCGAAGCCGATGCCAACTCGTCCGGACCGAGCGCATAGCTCACCCGCGCAGCGACATCATAACCGAGAACGACCGCTCGGAGCAGCCGTTCGCCGCTGGCATGCACGCTCTCGGCCACGGCCAGTGCGGCCGGAACGACAGCGCAGCCGGGATGCGTCCGTGACGGCGCATGGGAATCGTCGGTCTCGTCCGCATGCGCCAGCATGCCGTTTGCAAGGGCAGCGAGGATCGGGCAGGTGAGCAATCGCGTTCCGACCACCGACGACTGCCGCACACCGCCGAGTTTCGAGACGTAATCGATCGCCAGCCGCCCGGGGCGAAGCTGCGCTCCCGAGATCATCGCGGCCAAGGTGTCGAGAATGTGCTGGCGTGCCCTTTCGACCACGGCTGGCGGGAGCGGCTGCGCCAGCGCACCGGCGATATGGGTACTGAGCCGGCGCGTCGCTGTGCTGATCTCCCGCAATGCCTGGATCACCCGCATTTCCCCCGATCGTGGCGGATGCCATGCCTCATCGAAATCTTCCTCAACGGTGGTCCGGAACCGCTCAGTCCAAGACCGATGCGCCGAGCATATCGCAACCGGCGGCGGCAAGGTATCGTGCGACGGACATCGTGCGACGGCAGCAATGACTTCCCACCGCCGGCACGGGCTTCTACAGTTCCGGACCGGCGAGCGATACGGCCGCCCACGAGAGTGGAGGAGACGATGGCAAAGATTCGACATCTGGCGATCAAGACGAAAAGTCCCGAGCGGCTCGCTGCCTTCTATGAAGAGGTTTTCGGTCTCAAGCGGATCCGCAGCGAGAAGGGCGGCGCGATCTACATGAGCGACGGCTACCTGACGCTCGCGCTGCTCCGCAATCGCGGGGAGGCGACCCCCAGCGGCATCAATCATTTCGGATTTCATGTGGATGACATCAAGGATACCGAGGAGAAACTGAAGAAATTCGAGGAGCCGTTGGAGATGCGTCCGGCGAACCGGCCGTTCGCGGAATACCGGGCAATGGATCCCGATGGAAATCTCTTCGATGTATCCGCCCACGGATATGACGAGGCGGAGTTTCAGGCCGATCGCGAAAAGCGCGCACACGAGGTGCGGACGGACAAGGTTGCGTCTTGATCCCGGCTGGAGGGTCCGGTCGTCCTGCTGCCGTCGGTCGGCGACCGCGCGACCCGCGGGCGTTCCGGCGTCCGCCGACACCGGCGCAATCGGAGAGTCCGCGTGGAAAGGTGTGACGTCATCGTCATCGGCGGGGGAAGCGCCGCGTTCGATGCCGCGGTCGCGGCGCGGGAGCACGGCGCCGATCGGGTCGTCATGCTCGAAAAGGCGCCGGAGACCGAATACGGCGGCAATGCCCGCTATTCCGGCACCGGCTTCCGGTTCTGGCACGCCGGCGCCGAGGAAATTCGCGCGTTCGTCCCCGACCTGAGCGACGATTATTTCAAGACCCTGCAAATTCCTCCCTATACGAAGGAGGAGTTCTTCTCCGACCTCGAACGCATGACCCTCGGGCGCATGGAGCCGCCATTGGCCCGAACGCTGGTCGAGGAATCGAATGCCGCCATTCATTGGATGAAGGACAGCGGCATCCGCTGGGAGGTTCTGAAGGAACATGCCCGGGTCGGCGACAAGCGATATTTCGAGCGCGGCATCGCGATCCACGTGGCGGGCGGCGGGGTGGGCCTGCTGGAGCAATGGCGCCGGATCGCCGAAAGCATGGATATCGAGATCCGCTTTTCGTCACCGGTCAGCGCGATCCACGGCAACATGCATCGCGTCGAAGGCGTGCGCGTCTCTACCGCCGAGGCCGAATACGACATCGGCGCCCGTGCCGTCATTGCCTGCGCCGGCGGCTTCCAGGCCAGCGCCGAAATGCGGGCGCGCTATCTCGCAGGCCATGCCGACTTCGCCAAGGTGCGAGGCTCCAGGCACGATACCGGCGAAGTCCTGAACCGTCTTCTCGCACTCGGAGCGGCGACCGCGGGCCATTGGCAGTCCGCCCACATGTCCCCGATCGACGCGAAAGCGCCGGATTTCGAGACGCCCCAGCACGCCGATGGACGCGGCAACACGCAGAGCCGCTACGATTATCCTTTCGGCGTTACCGTCAATGCGATCGGCCTGCGCTTCTTCGACGAGGGCGAGGCGCAGCATTCATACACCTACGCCAAGACCGGCCGAACCATTCTCGCCCAGCCCGGTGCCGCTGCCTGGCAGATCTACGATCAGACCGGCATCCGCCAGCACCGCTATCCGCATCACGAGGCCACCTACGAAGAAGCGGCGGACATCCCCGCACTCGCGCGCAAGATCGGGCTGGCGCCCGACGTTCTGGTCGACACGATCGCGCAATTCAACGCGGCCTGCCGCGATGATGTGGCCTTCGATCCGACGCGGCTCGATGGCAAGCGGACGCACGGTCTGGCGATCCCGAAGTCGAACTGGGCCACCCGGATCGAGACCCCGCCCTTTCGCGCCTATCCGGTCACCTGCGGGATCACATTCACCTTCGGCGGAGTGAGGATCAATCCAAAAGCCCAGGTCTTGAATTCGATGGGCGAACCGATCCGGGGGCTATACGCTTCCGGCGATATCGTCGGGCTGTTCTTTCACAATTATCCCTCTTTCACCGGGCAGACACGAAACGCCGTATTCGGCCGTCTCGCCGGGGCGCACGCCGCCGCGGGGGGTTGAAGGGCTCTCGGGAAATGCACGGCCGCAACGCAAATCGCTCCCCTGTTGTCCATTGATGGCGGTTCAATCGAAATCCGGTTAGCTTCACCGCCGCGATTTCCCTGGGGGCACCCGTGAAGGCATCCGAATTGTTCGACCTGGCCGGCCGGGTCGGCCTCGTCACCGGGGCATCGAGCGGGCTCGGGCAGCGCTTTGCCGAGGTGCTGGCGGCCAACGGCGCGGCGGTCGCGCTGGTGGCCCGGCGCAAGGAGCGGCTCGCCGCTTTGCAGGCGAAGATCGAGGCGGCCGGCGGCCGCGCGGTGGCGATCGAAGCCGATGTGCGCGACGCCGCCTCGATGCGCCGCGCCTTCGACGCCGCCGAGGCGGCGTTCGGCACCGTCACCATCCTCGTCAACAATGCCGGCGTCGCCCATTCGACCCGCGCGGTCGACCTGCCCGAGGAGGAGTGGCGGCGCGTGCTCGGCACCAATCTCGACGCGGTGTTCTTCTGGTCCCAGGAGGGCGGCGCGACGCATGCTGGCGGCCGCCAAGCCGGGCGCCATCGTCAACATCGCCTCGGTGCTCGGCTTCGGGGTGGACAAGGGCGTCGTCGCCTATGCGGCGGCCAAGGCGGGCGTGGTGCAGATCACCAAGGCGCTCGGCCTCGAACTCGCCTTCAAGGGCATTCGCGTCAACGCCATCGCGCCCGGCTGGTTCGTCACCGAGATCAACCGCGACTATCTGGCGACCGACGAGGGCCGGAAGATCACCCGCGACATTCCGGTCGGCCGCTTCGGCGCGCGACGGCGACCTCGACGGCGCGCTGCTGCTGCTGGCCTCCGATGCCGGGCGCTTCATTGCCGGCGCCACCATCGTGGTCGACGGCGGCCAGATGGTCGCGCTGCGAGGATAGGCATCATGGACTTCACGCTGTCGCCCGAGATCGAAGACCTGCGCCTGCGCACCCGCGCCTTCGTCGAGGCCCACGTGCTGCCGCTCGAAGCGCCACCCTGAGAATTTCTCCGAGCACGAGAACATTCCCGGCGAGCGGCTCGAACCGGTGCGGGCGAAGGCGAAGGCCGCTGGCCTGTGGGCGCCGCAGTCGCCCAAGGAGTTCGGCGGCATGGCGCTGCCGATCGTCGCCTGGGCGGCGATGTACGAAGAGGCGGCGCGCTCGCTGTTCGGGCCGCTCGCGTTCAACTGCATGGCGCCCGACGACGGCAACATGAACCTGCTGGCGCGCGCCGGCACGCCGGCCCAGAAGGAGCGCTGGCTGCGCCCGATCGTCGAGGGCAAGGTGCGCTCGTCCTTCGCCATGACCGAGCCGGCGCCCGGCGGCGGCTCCGATCCCGGCATGATCCGCACCCGCGCCGAGCGCCGTGGTGGCAAATGGGTCATCCATGGCCGCAAGTGGTTCATCACCGGAGCCGACGGCGCCGCGCACTACATCCTCGTTGCGCGCACCTCCGACGATGCGCGCCGCGGCCTGACCGCGTTCCTCTACCATCGCGACCAGCCGGGCTGGCGGATCGTTCGCCGCATCGGCATTCTCGGCCCCGAGGAGCATGGCGGCCATTGCGAGCTCGAATTCGACGGCCTCGAGGTCGAGGACGAAAACGTGCTCCTGAACGTCGGGCGACGGCCTGCGCGTCACCCAGATGCGGCTCGGGCCGGCGCGGCTCACCCATTGCATGCGCTGGCTCGGCCAGGCCAAGCGCTGCATGGAGATCGCCCAGGACTACGTGGAGAACCGCGAGGGCTTCGGCATCAAGCTCGCCGACCGCGAGAGCGTGCAGATCAAGCTCGGCCACATCGCCCACCAGATCCAGATCGGCCGCCTGCTCACCATGCATGCGGCCTGGAAGCTCGACCACGGCGACCGCGCCCGCAAGGAGGTGTCCATGGCCAAGGTCCATGTCGCCGACACCCTGCACAATGCCGCCGATGTGGCGATCCAGCTCAACGGCGCCCGCGGCTTCTCCAAGGACACCATCCTGGAGTGGATCTACCGCGCCGCCCGCTCGGCCCGGCTGGTCGACGGCGCCACCGAGGTGCACATGATGGTGCTGGCGCGCTTCATGCGGCAGGAGGGCCGGGATTTCTGGAGCTGGGGCACGGGCGAGGGAAAGGGCGAGGCCGGGTAAAGGCAAGGTGATTCGGGCAGGAACTTGCCCGATCGAGCCGTGTGAAAAGATGCCCGCCTCGCGTACGGAAATTTCAATATCCACAGAGCTGCCGCAATTTCCTTGTGAGTCGGCGTCGAGAACCAAATTGACCGCACTGCGTTGAAATGCCAGCCTTCCTCCCGCTTGGGGGACGACTATATCAGGGCCGTTGATTTCCCGGATGGTCGTGGAGAAAGAGCAATGCCGCTTTTGCCGGTTCGTCTCGACGACAAATACGACCTGGACCAAGGCCGCGTTTTCGTCAGCGGTTTTCAGGCACTCGTGCGCCTCTGCCTGATGCAGAAGGAGCGCGACCGCCGCGCCGGCCTGAACACGGCCGGCTATGTGACCGGCTACCGCGGCTCGCCGCTCGGCACCCTCGACCAGCAGTTCATGCGCGCCGGCAAGCGGCTCGCCGCCAGCGACATCCTGTTCCAATGCGGCACCAACGAGGATCTGGCGGCGACCGCGCTGGCCGGATCGCAGACCGCCGAATTGCGCGGCGAAGGCAAGTTCGATGGCGTGTTCGGCATGTGGTACGGCAAGGGTCCCGGCGTCGATCGCTCCGGCGACGCCTTCCGCCATGCCAATTTCGCCGGCACCTCGAAGCATGGCGGCGTGATCGCCCTGATGGGCGACGACCACACCGCGGAATCCTCGACCACCGCCCACCAGTCCGAATACCACTTCATCGACGTCATGATCCCGATCCTGAACCCCGCCGGGGTGCAGGAGATCATGGATTACGGCCTCTATGGCTGGGCGATGTCGCGTTTCACCGGCGCCTGGACCGCGCTCAAATGCATGCACGAGACGGTGGAGTCGACGGCCGTCGTCGACGGCAGCCTCGACCGCGTCAAGATCATCATCCCCGACGACTTCGCGATGCCGCCGGGCGGGCTCAACATCAGGCTCGGCGACACCGTGCTCGGCCAGGAAGCGCGCCTGCACGACTTCAAGCGCGATGCGATGCTCGCCTTCGTGCGCGCGAACAAGCTCAACCGCATGATCTGCTCGGGCGGACGCAATCCCAAGATCGGCGTCATCACCGTCGGCAAGAGCTATCTCGACGTCCGCCAGGCGCTCGACGAGCTCGGCCTCGACGAGGTCAAATGCAACGACCTCGGCCTGCGTCTCTACAAGATCGCCTGCCCGTGGCCGATCAGCCGTCTCGACCTGATGGAATTCGCGCACGGCCTCGATCTCGTGATCGTGGTCGAGGAAAAGCGCTCGCTGATCGAAGTCCAGGTCCGCGAAGAGCTCTACGGCACCGCCAACCAGCCGGTCTGCATCGGCAAGAAGGACGAGCGCGGCAACTGGCTGTTTCCCGTCAAGGGCGCGCTCGATCCCAACGACGTCGCCATCTGCATCGGCGAGCGCCTTCTCAACCATGTCCGCAACGACGAGATCGCGTCGCGGGTGGCCCGCCTCAAGGAGGCGCAGCGCGTCCTCGCCGAGACCGAGGACATCGCCGTCCGCATTCCCTATTTCTGTTCCGGCTGCCCGCACAATTCATCGACCGTGGTGCCGCGAGGGAAGCCGCGCCTATGCCGGCATCGGCTGCCACTACATGGCCCAGTGGATGGACCGCTCCACCTCGGGCTACACCCAGATGGGCGGCGAGGGCACCAACTGGATCGGCGAGGCGCCGTTCTCCACGCGCGCCCATGTGTTCCAGAACCTCGGCGACGGCACCTACAATCATTCCGGCTCGCTGGCGGTCCGCGCCGCCATCCAGGCCGGCGTCAACATCACCTACAAGATCCTGTTCAACGACGCCGTCGCCATGACCGGCGGGCAGCGCAATGACGGCAACATCACGGTGCCGCAGATCGCCGCCGAGATGGCCGCCGAGGGGGCGCGGCGCGTCGTCGTCGTCACCGACGAGCCGTGGAAATATCCGTCCGGGACCAAATGGCCGGACGGCGTGACGATCCATCACCGCGACGATCTCCAGGAGGTGCAGAAGCAGCTGTCGCGAAGTGCCGGGCTGCACCGTGCTGATCTACGACCAGACCTGCGCCGCCGAAAAGCGCCGCCGCCGCAAGCGCGGCCAGTTCCCCGACCCGGACAAGCGCGTCGTCATCAACGAGCTCGTCTGCGAGGGCTGCGGCGATTGCGGCGTGAAGTCGAACTGCGTGTCGGTGCAGCCGCTCGAAACCGAATTCGGCCGCAAGCGCACCATCGACCAGTCGAGCTGCAACAAGGATTTCTCCTGCGTGAAGGGCTTCTGTCCGTCCTTCGTCACGGTGGAGGGCGCCAAGCTCAAGCGCGGCCGCGGCGTCGACCTGCCCGCGGACACTTCGGCGCTGCCGTCGCCGACGCTCCCCGCCATCGACAAGACATTCGGGGTGATCGTCACCGGCATCGGCGGCACCGGCATCGTCACCATCGGCGCCATCCTCGGCATGGCGGCCAATCTCGAAGGCAAGGGCGTCGGCATCATCGACATGGCGGGGCTGGCGCAGAAGGGCGGCGCAGTGGCGAGCCACATCCGCTTCGCCAACCGTCCCGAGGACATTCACGCCATCCGCGTCGCCGCGCGCTCGGCCGACCTCGTGCTCGGCGGCGACATGGTCGTCGCCGGCAGCCAAGAAGGTGCTCGCCGCGGTGAAGCCGGGAACCACCGCGATGGTCATCAACCTCGCCGAGGTGCTGCCCGGCGAGTTCACCCGCAATCCCGAATTTTCGCTGCCGACGCAGCGGCTCAAGCGCACCATTTCGTCCCTCGCCGGCCCCGCGAACACCCATTTCGTCAATGCCTCGGCGCTGTCCACGGCGCTGCTCGGCCAGTCGCTGGGCGCCAACATGTTCATGCTGGGCTATGCCTATCAGCTCGGCGGCGCTGCCGATCTCGGCGGAGGCGATCGAGACGGCGATCGAGATGAACGGCGAGGCCGTCGCCATGAATCATCGCGGCGTTCCGCTGGGGCCGCCGCGCCGCGGTCGACCTCGCCGCGGTCGAGGCGCTGGCGCGGCCGCCGGCCGATGCGGCCGACCCGGCGCGCCTGATGTCGCAATCCTTCGAGGAGATGGTTTCGCGCCGGGTCGAGTTCCTCACCGCCTATCAGGACGCCGCCTATGCCGACCGCTATCGCCGGCTGGTGGCGGCGGCAAAGACCGCCGAGGCGTCGCAGGCGCCGGGCAAGTCCGGCTTCGCCGAGGCGGTCGCGCGCTATCTCTTCAAGCTGATGGCCTACAAGGACGAATACGAAGTGGCGCGCTTGTATTCCGACCCGGCGTTCCTGCGCCAGGTCCGGAACGAGGTCGACGGCGACAATCTGCGCCTGACCTTCCACCTCGCGCCTCCTCTGCTGGCCCGTCGCGACAAGACCACCGGAGAGCCGCGCAAGATGAGCTTCGGACCGTGGATGATGCACGCGTTCGGCCTGCTCGCGAAGCTCAAATTCCTGCGCGGCACCGCGCTCGATCCGTTCGGTTACACCGCCGAGCGCCGCACCGAACGCCAGCTCGTGCGCGACTACGAAGCGCTGCTCGACGAACTGATCGCGCGGCTTTCGCCCGACAACCATCATCTCGCCGTCGGGCTGGCCGCGATCCCAGAGAAGATCCGCGGCTTCGGTCCACGTCAAGATGCGCCACCTCGTTGCCGCCAAAGCGGACGAGGCGGCGCTGCTCGATCAGTTCCGCGCCGGGTCCGTGGTGCTGCTCAAGGCCGCGGAGTAGCGTCTCCCGGACCGAATGAACCGGACGCGGCACGAACCGCGCCGGAAAACAGGGAGGACGCAGCGATGCGCGCAACCGCCATCGTGGCGGCGATGGTGTTCCTGGCAATGCTCGGCATTGCCGTCCCGGCACCGGCCGAGGACAGCATCTTCATCCCGTTGTTCACCTACCGCAGCGGACCGTTCGCCGCCTCCGGGATCGCGCTGGCGAACGGCATGCACGATTACCTCACCCTCCTCGATGAGCGCGACGGCGGCATAGCGGGCGTGAAGCTCGATGTGGAGGAATGCGAGACCGGCTACGACACCAAGAAGGGCGTCGAATGCTACGAGGCGGTCAAGGGAAAGAAGCCGGTTGTCGTCAACCCGTCCTCGACCGGCATCGCATTGCAGCTCATTCCCAAGGCGTCGGTCGACCGGATTCCGATCCTTTCGGTCGGATACGGCCTTTCGGCGGCGGCGGCCGGTGGCGAGTTCCCATGGATATTCAACCCGCCCGCCACGAGTCTGGACGCACTGTCCATGATCTTCCAATACATTTCAGGACGGGAAGGCGGCCTGGACCGGCTCGAGGGAAAGACCATCGGCTACATCTTCCTCGACGGCAATTATGGCCGCGAGCCGATCGTGCTGCTGCAGCAGTTGGCCCGGGATTACGGCTTCGCGGTCAGGATGTATCCCGTCGCGGGGCAGAAGGCCCATGACCAATCGGCGCAATGGCGCGATGTCGGCCGCGACCGGCCGGACTGGATGATCATGTGGGGCTTCGGCGCGATGAATGCGGTCGCCGTCAAGGAGGCCGCCGCGATCCATTTCCCCATGGACCGTTTCATCGGCTCCTGGAACGCGGGCGGCGAGGACGACGTGCAGCCGGCCGGCGCAGGAGCCAGGGGCTATCTTGCGTTGAATTTCAACGGCAGCGGCGCGGACTATCCGGCCATCCACGAGATCGTCGAGCGCGTCGTCGATGCCGGCAACAGCCGAACGGCGCGGGACAAGGTCGGAGAAAATCTCTACGACCGCGGCGTCTACAACGGCGTCCTGATCGCCGAGGCAATTCGCAACGCCCAGAAGCTCTCCGGCCGCAAGGCGATCGGCGGCAAGGACATGCGCCGCGGGCTCGAGTCCCTCGCGATCTCGCCGCAGCGGTGGCGGCAACTGGGGCTGCCGGATTTCGCCGGCGCCATCACCGGCATTTCCTGCACCGACCACAGCGGCCACCAGGCGGCCTATGTCCAGCAATGGGATGGCGCAAAGTGGGTCCGGGCATCCGGCTGGATCTCGCCGATGACGGAGCGGCTGGGCCCGATGCTGCAGGCCGCCGCCACCGACTACGTGTCCAGGGATCCGGCCTGGCCCAAGCGCAGCGAGCCCTGCGACAAGTCATCGTGACGGGCGGCAGCAGCTGAGTTCCGAGATTTGTTTGCGCCGCGGGCGCGGCGCGTTGTGCCATCGGCCGGACAGGACATCAGCGCTGCAGCCGCAGCGACAGCAGCACGATATTCGCGTTGTAGTCGACGGCGTAGACGTTGGAGCTCAGCCAGTCGTGACGGAACTCGCCCCGCAGCCATAGCTCGCGCGTCATCTTGTAGGTGAGCGAGGTGCCGATGGAATAGCGGTGGTCCAGCCGGTCGAGGCCGAAATAATTGTCCACACCGTAATTGAACCGCACCATTCCGGTGAGCCAGCGGCGGAAATCGTGGTCGACCTCCAAGGTGTAGTCGCGGCGCAGCACGCCCGAGGCTCCGGCCACGATGAGTTCGCCGGCGGTGGTGACGGCGGTGAACTTCACGGTGGTCAGCGGGGTCGCCGAATAGAGCAGCGCGCCGTCGACCATCGGGCCCGCGAGTCCCGGCAGCGTCGGGTCGCGGTATTCGCGCTGCAGGCGGCCGACCGAGATTTCGCCGGTGAGCTTGCCGGAAAACAGGAAGCTGGTGCCGGCCTTGAAGGTCTGGCCGTCGGAATCGCGCATCGCCCCGGTGTTGTCGATCAGGACGTCATGGACCCTGGTGTCGGCGTCGACCTCGAAGAAGGGACGCACCCCGGGTATCAGATCGTAGCTGCCGCGCAGCGACCCGCCATACTGGTCGAAATTGCGATCGTCGTTGCTCGAATAGGTGCCGTCGGTCAGGAACGATGGCTGGTAGATGGTGCGGTCGATGGTGCCCTTCGCCGTAAGCTCGAACCGGTTGAAATCGTGCGTATAGCCGAGCGTCGCGCCGCCGGTGGTGACGACCGGGAGCCGCTCCAGCCCGGCCTGGATGTTCGGGCTGCCGGGATTGTCGGTCGTAATCAGCAGCCGGCCTTCGAGATCGACCCGATCCTGGGTGTCGATATCGATGCGCGCATTGACCCGGGAATCGAGGTTCGGCCGGTTGAGCCAGACCGGCGAATTGGGGAAGAAGGTCGAGCCATAGGCGATGTAGCCGCCATGGATATCGATATTGAGGGCGTGGCGCTCCCAGTCGGAGCGCACCAGCAGTTCCGGGGCAAACAGGAATTCCGGAGCCCCCTTTGCCTGGGTCATGTGTTCGGGGTTCGAATCCCATCCTCCCGTGAACTCCATGGCCGGCAGGAGCCAGAACGCGCCGGCATGAACGCCGGTGGGCCCGAACGGATTGAGGTCGATGGCGGCCAGGCGCAGCGGCACGAGCGGCGGCACGACGACGAAGTCGGGGGGCAGGTTGAGCGGCCGCACCACCACCTCCTCCGCCCGCGGCAGGCCGGCGAAGAACCCCCGGCGCTTGAGGCGGGCGGGCGGGCGCAGCGCCGCCGTGCCCAGCATGGCCGTGGTCGCCCGCAGCGTCGCCCCGTTCAGGACCGCCGTGGCCGCCCCAGGCGCACCTCCGGGCCTCACTTTGACCTTCAGCTTGCGGTTGCCGACCGACACGAACCCGTACGGTCCGGCCCCGGATTCGGGCGGAACGCCATAGAGCGATGGCCCGAACAGGGGCCCGTTGCCGCCCTGGTCTCCGGACTGAGCGGACTGAGCGGACTGGTCGGACTGAGCGGTATCGGACTGCGCCGGCACCGACGGGCGCAGTTCGCCCGGGAGCAGCGCAGACTGCGCCACGGCCGGCGCCGGCGCGAGCATCGATGCGCCGGCCGCCAGCGTCGCAGCTAAGCAAATGACGCGAGGACGCTGCACCCGTGAAATCCTTAGCGCCGGCCGGGCGGCGGCTTGGTTAAGGGAATTAAAATGATTATGGTTAACAGGTCGTTCATGCCCGCAAAGCTTGGCTGGTCGCGGGACGAATTCGACGGTGCGCGAGGCCGATCCCGAGAAGTTGCAGACTTTCCGGGATCGTGCTCAAAACCAAGGCTTCGGAGCCAAAACTTCGGAGCGCGGCCCGATTCTGCGTGAAGCGACGGCGCACCGGGAGCCGCCTCGGCGCGTTCGTTTTCCATTCGCGGTGGGTCGTGCCCCTCGAGAAGCTATGGGGCGGGCTGCCATCTCGCAGCCATGAACCGAAGGACAGGTGCGACCGCATGCCGAACCCGGAGCTGCGCGGCCAGGACCGGCCGATGAGTGCGCCAGACGAGGCGCTGATCGCCTGCGGGCTGCGCACCCTCGAAGCGGAGGCGGGCGGCCTCACCGCGCTCGGCGCGGCGATGCAGGACGGGCTCGGCCGCAGCTTCGTCGCCGCGGTCGGCCTGATCCGGGCGGCGCGCGGCCGCGTCATCGTCAGCGGCATGGGCAAGTCCGGGCATATCGGCCACAAGATCGCGGCGACGCTGTGCCTCCACCGGGACGCCGGCCTTCTTCGTGCATCCCGGCCGAGGCGAGCCACGGCGACCTCGGCATGATCGCCGGCGACGACGTCATCATCGCGCTGTCGTGGTCCGGCGAGACCGCGGAACTGAAGAACCTGATCGACTATTCGCGCCGCTTCCGCATCGGCCTGATCGCGGTGACCGCCGATGCGGCGAGCACGCTCGGCACAGGCCGCCGACGTGATGCTGGTGCTGCCGCAGGCGCGCGAGGCCTGCCCGCACAATCTCGCGCCGACCACCTCCTCGCTGATGCAGCTCGCGCTCGGCGACGCGCTCGCCATCGCGCTGCTGGAAAGCCGCGGCTTCACCGCGATCGATTTCCGCAACCTGCATCCGGGCGGCCGGCTCGGCGCGGCGCTGACCTTCGTGCGCGACCTCATGCACGGCGGCGCCGAGATGCCGCTCAAGCCGGTGGGGACGCGGATGTCGGACGCGCATCGTCGAGATGTCGGCCAAGGGCTTCGGCTGCGTCGGGATCACCGACGCCTCAGGCTGTCTCGTCGGCATCATCACCGACGGCGACCTGCGCCGTCACATGCGTCCCGACCTGCTCGAAGCCCGCGTCGAGGACGTGATGACGCGCGGGCCGAACGTCGGTGCGCCCCGACCAGCTCGCCAGCGAGACGCTGGAGATGCTCAACTCGCTCAAGCGCACCGTGCTGTTCGTGGTCGAGGCCGGCCGCGCCGTCGGCGTCGTCCACATGCACGACCTGCTGCGCGCCGGCGTGGCGTAGCGCCGCCGCCCTTGTGGCGCGCGCCGAGAGGTTGCATTCTGCCGGCCGCAGGCCGGTCGCACGCAAAAACCGCAACTCTAGTAGGGGCGTAGCGCGGCGGTGCCTGGTTCGCGCTCCTGGCCACGCCGCCGGCATGGCGGGAGCAACGAGAAAAGAGCCTTCCGGAGGACTTCCATGCTGCGCACTGCAATCGCTGGAGCCATCGCGCTCTTCGTGGCGACCAACCCGGCCTGGTCGCAGAGCAATCCGCGTTTCATCGCGTTCCAGGGCATCAGCAAAGGCGCGCTCTACAAGCCCGATTCCGGACCTGCGCCCCACGTGGCGATTCTGGCGATGCACCGCACCGCGAACTACCTCAATCATCCCGCCTGCACCGAACTGTCGCGGCGCGGGTTCCTGATGCTGTGCATGAACACGCGCTACGAAAACAACGAAGCGCTGGTGGATTTCGAGAAGCTGCCGCTCGACGTGAAAAACGGCGTCGATTTCCTGCGCCGGCAGCCCGGGATCACCAAGGTCCTGCTGTTCGCCCATAGCGGCGGCGGGCCGCTGATGTCGTTCTACCAGGCGGTCGCGGAGAACGGACCGTCCTACTGCAAGGGCCCGAACAAGCTCACCGAATGCGGCGACGATCTCGCCGGCCTGATCCCCGCCGACGGCATCGTGTTCGCCGACGCCCATCCGGGAAACGCCATCAACACGCTGCGCAGCCTCAACGCGGCGGTGGCCGACGAGAACAATCCTCCCGACGCGCCGCCGATCGCCGACGCTCGACATGTTCGATCCGAAGAACGGCTTCAATCCGCGACGGACCCTCGCACTATTCGGCCGAATTCCAGGCGCGTTACTTCAAGGCCCAGGCCGATCGCATGAACCGGCTGATCGACACGCGCGCGCGACAAGCTCGCCCGCATCAAGCGCGACGACTACCCCTATCCCGACGACGACATCATGATCATCCCGCGCGGCGGCAATCCGGGCGCCGGCGCCGGGCGCCGATGCCCGCCTGTTCGTGACGAGCCCGATCATCGCGGCGATCAACAGCACGCTCGCGGCCGGCAAAGCTCCTGCGCAATGACGGCACCATCGCGACGCAGATCGTCAAGAGCGTGTTCGTCGCCAATCCGAGCGTCGCGCGCGACCAATCTGCGGTTCCGCTCGCGGCACCAAGGTGTTCACGCTGCGCTCGTTCCTGAGCGCGCAGGCGGTCCGCGCCCGCGACGCCGCCGACGACATCGACTATCTGCTCCACCAACAACTCCACCATCTGCGCGGTGCAATCCATCTCGGCGCCGGTGCTGTTCGTCGCCATGGGCGCGCATTACTTCATCCGCGACAACGAGCGCCAGTTCGACATGGCGCGCAGCAAGGACAAGGATTTCATCGTGATCGAAGGCGCCAATCACGGCTTCACCCCGTGCAAACCGTGCGAAAGCAGCCCCGGTCAATATTCCAATACGGTCAAGAATTTCTTCGATTACGCGGCCGGCTGGATCAACGCGCGCTTCTGACCGCACACCGCCGAGGCGAATGATCGTGCGGCTCCCGAGTCGTCGGCCGGCCCGTGGCCGACGCCGGAAGCGGCCATGGCGGCTTGTCGATTCGTCACCTGCCCTGGACAAGGTCGACCGCCCTGAGTAACTCTCGACCGATGGACAAGACAGAGTTCAGCGTGCGCGAGATCCTGGCCGGCCAGGCGCCGAAGGATGCGCCGGTCACGGTCAAAGGCTGGGTGCGCACCCGGCGCGACTCCAAGGCGGGCATTTCGTTCGTGCACCTGTCGGACGGATCGTCGTTCCATCCGGTGCAGGTGGTCGCGCCGAACACGCTGCGCCAATTACACCGACGAGGTCCTGAAGCTCACCGCCGGCTGCGCCGTGGAGGCGACCGGCACGATCGTGCCGTCGCCGGCGAAGGGCCAGCCGTTCGAGATGCAGGCGAGCGCGATCAAGGTGATCGGCTGGGTGGACGACCCGGACACCTATCCGATCCAGCCCAAGCCGCACACGCTGGAGTTCCTGCGCGAGGTGGCGCATCTGCGGCCGCGCACCAACGTGATCGGCGCGGCGACGCGGGTGCGGCACACGCTGGCGCAGGCGATCCACCGGTTCTTCGACGAGAACGGCTTCTTCTGGGTCAACACGCCGATCATCACCTCGTCCGACGCGGAGGGAGCGGGCGCGCTGTTCCGGGTGTCGACGCTCGATCTCGCCAACCTGCCGCGCACGCCGCAGGGCAAGGTCGATTTCGCGCAGGATTTCTTCGGCCGCGAGGCGTTCCTGACGGTGTCGGGGCAGCTCAACGTCGAGGCCTACTGCCTCGCGCTCACCAAGGTCTACACCTTCGGGCCGACCTTCCGCGCCGAGAACTCCAACACCAGCCGCCACCTCGCCGAGTTCTGGATGATCGAGCCGGAGATCGCCTTCGCCGACCTCTCCGACGATGCGACGCTGGCGGAGCGGCTGCTGAAGTTCACCTTCGAGACGCTTGCTGAAGGAACGGCAGGAAGATCTCGCCTTCTTCGACGAGCGGATCGAGAAGGGGCTGGTGGCGAAGCTGGAAGGGATCGTCAGCTCCGAATTCGTGCGCATGGATTACGGCGAGGCGATCGCGGTGCTGGAGCGGGCCAAGGAGAAGTTCGAATTCCCGGTGAAGTGGGGCATCGACCTGCAGTCGGAGCACGAGCGCTATCTCACCGAGAAGCACGCCAAGAAGCCGGTGATCGTGATGAACTACCCCAAGGACATCAAGGCGTTCTACATGCGGGTGAACGACGACGGCAGCACCGTCGCGGCGATGGACGTGCTGGCGCCGGGCATCGGCGAGATCATCGGCGGCAGCCAGCGCGAGGAGCGGCTCGACGTGCTGGACGCGCGCATGACCGAGCGCGGCATCGACAAGGAGCACTACGCCTGGTACCGCGACCTGCGCCGCTACGGCACGGTGCCGCACGCCGGCTTCGGGCTCGGCTTCGAGCGCACGCTCGCCTACGTCACCGGCCTCGCCAACGTGCGCGACGCGATCCCGTTCCCGCGCACGCCCGGGACACGCGAGGTATTGAGGCAGGCGGCTGCGCGGCCATGGCCTCGCAGCGGTGCAGCCGATCGCAATTGCCGCGCTACGCCCCCGCCGGCTCCACATGGAGCGCGGCGAAGCCGTGACGGCCGCGCGGTGACCGTCCGGTCAGGCGGGCGGTCCCACCACACTGCGCAGCCGCTCGCGCCAGCTGCGGGCGCTGAATACCTCCGTGAGCATGCGCCAAAGCTCCTCATAGGCGATGACGAACGGGTTGTTCGGCGAGGAGCGCGGATGCGACAGGCCGTAGCGGATGCGGAGGTGCGGAAGCTCCGCCTGGTAAGTGCCGAACAGATGGTCCCAGATCATCAGGACGCCGCCGAAATTCTTGTCGATGTATTCGGGGTTGGACGCATGATGGACACGGTGGGCGGACGGCGTGTTGATGATCCAGTCGAGCCAGCCGATCCGCTGCACCAGCTCGGTGTGGACGAAGAACTGATAGGTCAGGCTGGCCGAAGCCATGCCGAACACCCAGATCGGATCGAAGCCGATCCACACGATCGGCAGGTAGAACAGGAACACGCCGGACAGGATCGGCGTCCAGGCCAGCCGGAAGGCGGCCGAGACCACCATTTTCTCGGTGCTGTGATGGACGCTGTGCGACGCCCACATCAGCCGGATGCGGTGCGAGCAGCGATGCTCGACATAAAAGGCGAGGTCGGTCAGCACGAACAGCGCGATCAGGCTCGGCCAGTTCTGCCACGACACCGGGATGGTGGTCAGCCGGACCGCGTACACGCCGGCGGCGATGACGCCGAAGATCAAGTCCGTGCACCGCCGCCTGGGTCACGACGTGCCCGATCGCGACCAGGGTCGACACCCCGGTGTTCTTCCACGGATAGCCGCCGTGCCGGGCCTGGATGACCAAGGCCTCGGCCAGGATGGTAAAGATGAAAACGGGAATGAAGAGCAGGGTGATCGTGTTCGGAACCTTGCTGAAGAGGTCGGCAAAGCTCAGATAGAACTCCATTGTCTGCTCCAGGCGGATCGCAGGCCAGGGGAAGTTTTTCACGGCAGCGCCGGAACATCATACAATAACGGATTGGACGCATTCATGTCTGTTGTTGTCGCACTCCCACCCCGAGCGCCCCCTCACGCGCGCTCCCAAGCCCGATCGGCGCGCATCTGATGGATCTCCACACCGCCGGACACCGCCGCGGCGTCGTCGCCGCGCCCCACCACGCGGCCGCCGAGGCCGGTCGCGCCATCCTCGGCGAGGGCGGCAATGCGCTGGAGGCGATGGTGGCGATGGCGGCGACCATCGCCGCCGTCTACCCGCACATGAACCATGTCGGCGGCGACGGCTTCTGGCTGGTCCGCGAGCGCTCCGGCCGGGTGCGGGCGCTGATGGCGGCCGGCCGCGCCGGCGCCAAGGCGCGCATCGAGCTCTACCGGGCGCAGGGCTACGACACTATCCCGGAGCGCGGGCCGCTCGCCGCGCTCACGGTGCCCGGCGCGGTGGCGGGCTGGATGCTCGCGCTCGAAGCCGCCAAGGCCCAGGGCGGCCGGCTGCCGCTCGCGACCTTGCTCGAAGCCGCGATCCGGCACGCCGCGCGACGGCTACGCCGTCACGCGGAGCCAGGCGCGGCTGACCGCCGAGAAGCAGGCCGAGCTCGAGACGCGCCGGGCTTTGCCGCGACCTTCCTGGCCGACGGCAAGCCGCCGGAGGCCGGCACGCGTGCTCGGCAGAGCGGCGCTGGCCGCGACGCTCGATCATCTCGCCAAGGCCGGGCTCGACGATTTCTATCGCGGCGATGTCGGCCGCGAGATCGCCGCCGATCTCGAACGGATCGGCAGCCCGGTGACCCGCGCCGATCTCGAAGCCGCTCCGCGCCGTGGTGGCCGATCCGCTGAGCCTGACGATCGAGGCCGGCACGCTCTACAACGCGCCGCCGCCGACCCAGGGCTGGCCTCGCTCATCATCCTCGGCCTGTTTGCGCGGTTGCGCGTCGCCGAGGCCGAGAGCTTCGACCATGTCCATGGCCTGGTCGAGGCGACCAAGCGCGCGTTCCGCGTCCGCGACCGCATCGTCACCGATCCCGACCGGCTGGCGCAGCCGGTCGCACCGTTTCTCGAAGCCAAGTTCCTCGACATCGAGGTCGCAAAAGATCGACCGCCGCAAGGCGGCGCCATGGCCGGCGCCGCCGGGCAAGGGCGACACCGTCTGGATGGGCGCCGCCGACGCCAACGGCCTCGTGGTGTCCTACATCCAGTCGCTCTACTGGGAATTCGGCTCCGGCTGCGTGCTGCCGGCGACCGGCGTGCTGATGCAGAACCGCGGCGCCAGCTTTTCCCTCGACCCGCGCGCGCTCAACGCGCTGGCGCCGGGCCGGCTGCCGTTCCACACCCTCAATCCGGCGCTCGCCGTGCTCCGCGACGGCCGGGTCATGGCCTATGGCACCATGGGCGGCGACGGCCAGCCGCAGACCCAAGGTGCGGTGTTCACCCGCCATGTGCTCTACCGCCAGCCCCTGGCCGCGGCGCTCGACCGTCCGCGCTGGCTGCTCGGCCGCACCTGGGGCTCGACCGTCACCAATCTGCGGATGGAGGCGGGCTTCGACGGCCACCTGATCGACCGCCTGCTGTCGGCCGGCCACGACGTCGACGTGATGGACGCCCGTTATTCCGATACGATGGGCCATGCCGGCGCCGTGATCCTGCATCCCGACGGCATGCTGGAGGGCGCCCACGACCCCCGCGCCGACGGCGGCGCCGCCGGAGTGTGACCAACATGGCCGCGCAATCGATCACCACCCAGTGCTGCATCGCCGGCGGCGGGCCGGCCGGGATGATGCTCGGCTTCCTGCTGGCGCGCGCCGGCATCGATGTCGTCGTGCTGGAGAAGCACGGCGATTTCCTGCGCGATTTCCGCGGCGACACGATCCACCCGTCCACCCTCGAGCTGATGCGCGAGCTGGGCCTGCTCGACGAATTCCTGCAGCAGCCCCACCACAAGGTCAGTCAGTCTCGGCGGCCAGATCGGCGACACCATGATCACGCTCGCCGATTTCACCGGGCTGCCGACCACCTGCAAGTTCATCGCCTTCATGCCGCAATGGGACTTCCTCAATTTCCTCGCCGCCCATGGCCGGCGCTATCGCGGCTTCCATCTGATGATGAATACGCAGGCCACCGACCTCATGTTCGAGGGCGAGCGGGTGACCGGCGTGCGGGCGAAGCGCGACGGCGCCGAGGTCGAGATCCGCGCCGATCTCGTGGTCGGCCGCCGACGGCCGCCATTCGACGCTGCGCGAGCGGGCCGGTTTCGTGGTGGAGGATATCGGCGCGCCGATGGACGTGCTGTGGATGCGGCTGTCGCGAAAGGCCGCCGACCCGTCCGAAGCGTTCGGCCATATCGAGGCCGGCCGCTTTTTCATCATGCTCGACCGCGGCGACTACTGGCAGTGCGCCTACGTCATCCCCAAGGGCTCCGCCGGCACGCTGATGAAACAGCCGATCGCGGATTTCCGCCGCATCATCCTGGAACTGTCGCCGTGGCTCGGCGACCGCGTGAACGAGCTCAAGGGCTTCGATGACGTCAAGCTGCTGACCGTCGCGGTCGACCGCCTGAAGCGATGGTATCGGCCGGGGCTGTTGTGCATCGGCGACGCCGCCCACGCGATGTCGCCGGTCGGCGGCGTCGGCATCAATCTCGCGGTCCAGGACGCGGTGGCGGCGGCCAACATCCTGTGCCAGCCGCTCCGCGACCATGCGGTGACGCCCGACGACCTGCGCAAGGTGGAGGCCCGCCGCGAATGGCCGGCCCGGGTGACGCAACGGATTCAGGTCTTCATCCAGAACCGCGTGATCAGCCCGGTGCTGGCCGGCACGGAGCGGCCCAAGCCGCCCTTCGTGGTGAAGCTCGCCCAGTGGTTCCCGGCCCTGCAGCGCATCCCGGCGCGGCTGGTCGGCATCGGCGTGCGGCCGGAGCATATCCACACCCCCGAAGCGCCGTGACCGGGGTCTTCGTTGTGGGGCGGTGCGTGGCGCTGCGGATCGCGAGTGCCGCATAGGCAGGCTCGCTCTCCCTGACGAACGGGGCTGCGGAACGCTAGTCGGTCGATTCCATGAAACCGATCAGATCGCACGCGATGGAATGAACCCGTGTGACCTCATCCAGAGGAGCCGTGCGAAGCACGGCGTCTCGAAGGACGGAGCCGGCACGATCTCGCCTGTGGCCGTCCTTCGAGACGCGCGCAAGAGCGCGCTCCTCAGGACGAGGTTGACGAAATCCGACATGACTGCGAACCTCGGAAACGATCCACTAGGCGCGCACGGGCGGCGGGGCTATCACGGAGGCATGGGCCGACCGATTCGCATTCTTGGCATCGATCCCGGGCTCCGCCGCACCGGCTGGGGCGTGATCGAAGTCGAGGGCAACCGGCTGATCTACGTCGCCTGCGGCTCGGCCCAGTCCGACGAGACCGCAGCGCTCGCCATGCGGCTGGTGACGCTGCACGACGCGCTGGTGCGGGTGGTCGACGCGTTCCGGCCCGACGAGGCCGCGATCGAGCAGACTTTCGTCAACAAGAACGCCGCCGCCACCCTCAAGCTCGGCCAGGCGCGCGGCATCGCCCTCATGGTGCCGGCCCGGGCCGGGGTGCTGATCGCCGAATATGCGCCCAACCTGATCAAGAAGACCATCGTCGGCGCCGGCCATGGCGACAAGGCCCAGATCCGCATGATGCTCGGGGTGCTGATGCCCAAGGCCGATCCGCAGACCCATGATGCGGCCGATGCGCTGGCGATCGCCATCACCCACGCCCATCACCGGCAGAGCGCCGTGCTGCGGGCGGCGATCCCCTCCCGCGCAAGCGGAGGGGCAGGGAGGGGGCGGTTCCACGGTACAGACTCGCTGCGAGAGCCCCCTCCCCAACCCTCCCCCGCAAGCGGGGGAGGGAGCAAAACAAGCGGGGGAGGGAGCAAAAGAAGCGGTTCGCGAATTGAAGCGATAATTCGCGGACCGGTACCCCGATGATCGGCAAGCTCAAGGGCGTGGTCGACAGCCATGGCGAGGACTTCGTCATCCTCGACGTCCATGGCGTCGGCTATCTCGTGCATTGCTCGGCGCGCACTTTGCAGGCGCTGCCGGCGGCGGGCGAGGCGGTCGACCTCGCCATCGAGACCCATGTCCGCGAGGACCAGATCCGCCTGTTCGGGTTCCTCTCCAATGTGGAGCGGGAATGGTTCCGGCTGCTGCAGACGGTGCAGGGCGTCGGCACCAAGGTCGCGCTCGCCATCCTGTCGACCCTGAAGCCGGCCGATCTCGCCGCGGCGATCGCGACGCGCGACAAGGCGACCATCACCCGCACCCCCGGGGTCGGCCCCAAGGTCGCCGAGCGCATCGTCACCGAGCTCAAGGACAAGGCGCCGGCCCTTGCCGCCGTCGATCCGGCGCTGGCGCGGCTCGCCGGCGCGCTGGACGAGCGGCGCGCGCCGCAGCCGGTGCTCGACGCGGTCTCGGCGCTGGTCAATCTCGGCTATGGTCAGCCCCAGGCGGCGGCGGCGATCGCCGCCGCGCTGCGCGAAGCCGGTGAGGGCGCCGACACGGCGCGGCTGATCCGGCTCGGCCTCAAGGAGCTGGCCAGGTGAAGGCCCCCAGGATTCCGCCGCCGCCTCCGCCCCCACCTGCGCCCCGCCTGGTCGCCGCGGAGCATCGCGACGAAGACGCGGCCGAGGCCTCGCTGCGGCCGCAGCGGCTCGCCGAATTCATCGGCCAGGAGCAGGCGCGGGCCAACCTCGGGGTCTTCATCGCGGCGGCGCAGAGCCGCGGCGAGGCGCTCGATCACGTGCTGCTGGTCGGTCCGCCCGGCCTCGGCAAGACCACCCTGGCGCAGATCGTCGCGCGCGAGCTCGGCGTCAGTTTCCGCTCGACCTCCGGCCCGGTGATCGCCAAGGCCGGCGATCTCGCGGCGCTGCTCACCAATCTCGAAGCGCGCGACGTGCTCTTCATCGACGAGATCCACCGGCTCAATCCGGCGGTCGAGGAGATCCTCTATCCCGCCATGGAGGATTTCCAGCTCGATCTCATCATCGGCGAGGGGCCGGCGGCGCGCTCGGTCAAGATCGACCTCGCCCCGTTCACCCTGGTCGGCGCGACCACGCGCGCCGGCCTCCTCACCAAGCCGCTGCGCGACCGCTTCGGCATCCCGGTCCGGCTCAATTTCTACACCGACGGCGGAGCTCGAGCTGATCGTCACCCGCGGCGCCCGCGTGCTCGGCGTCGGCATGACCGCCGACGGCGCCAACGAGATCGCGCGCCGCGCCCGCGGCACGCCGCGCATCGCCGGCCGGCTGCTGCGGCGGCGTGCGCGACTTCGCCCTGGTCGGCAAGGCGGCGGCGATCGACCGCAAGGTCGCCGACCGCGCGCTGATCGCGCTCGAGGTCGACGCCGCCGGCCTCGACGCCATGGACCGGCGCTATCTCACGACGATCGCGGTGAACTACGGCGGCGGTCCGGTCGGCGTCGAGACCATCGCCGCCGCGCTGTCGGAGCCGCGCGACGCCATCGAGGACATCATCGAGCCGTTCCTGATCCAGCAGGGCTTCATCCAGCGCACCCCGCGCGGGCGGCTGCTGACCGCGCACGCCTTCCGCCATCTCGGCCTCGCCGAGCCGCGCCGCGACCCGGCGCAGTTCGGCCTGTTCGGCCAGGGGGAGGAGGAATTGACCGGCCGGTCTCGACGGCGAAATTCGCGACGGCCGCCATGTCATGGCGGTGCGCGTCTATTACGAGGACACCGATTTCACCGGCATCGTCTATCACGCCAACTACCTGCGCTTCATGGAGCGCGGCGCGCACCAATTATCTGCGCCTGATCGGCGCCGACCACCGCGCGCTGTTCGAGGCAGGCGCTCGCGGAGGCGCCGGGCTTTGCCTTCGTGGTGCGCTCGATGACGATCGATTTCCTCAAACCCGCGCGCATGGACGACGTGCTCGCTCGTCACCTCGTTTCCGGAAGAGGTCAAAGGCGCCTCGGTGACCATGCTGCAGAAGGTGACGCGCGGCGACGACCTGCTGGTCGAGGCCCATGTGCGCGTCGCCTTCGTCTGCGGCGGCCGCGCCCGGCCGATCCCCAAACCCCTGCGCCTCGCGATGCGGGCGGACCAGGAGCGGGGTGGGGAAGAGGCGGGGTGAGGCTTACTGAGTGATTTTGCGGGCGTTCGGCGCCTATTTCCCGATCACACTGCAAAAAACTAGATCAAGGAAGCTGATTGCATTCTTTGCGTCACGTGGTGTCATTTCATCGAAAAGTTTTGGAGGCGTCGGGGCTTCGTGAGCCGAGATCGACAAGGCGTTCTTCCGATCGCGGCACACGCCGATCGATCGGAGCCCGGGATGAAGACCTTCATTCGGATCGCAGAAATCTGGGTTCCGACCAAGGATCGCACGCAGCTCGAATTCGGCGACGGGCTTTACGGGCCGCTCGGCGAATTTCGAGCGGCCAGCCAAGCGATGCGCTTCGGCTTCGACGAGGGACTGCCCGGCTGGGCGTGGGCCGCCGGCCATCCGGTCATCATGACCAAATTCGAGGATTCTCATTTCAAACGCGGTGCGGCGGCAAAGGCCGCGGGCCTGACCTGCGGCGTCGCCTTGCCGATTTTTGCCGGCGATTTCCTGTTGGCGGTGGTGGTGCTGTTTTGCGGCGGCGGCGATGCCCATGTCGGTGCCATCGAGCTGTGGCACGGCGATCTCGACGAATCCTACGATCTGCGGCTGGCCGACGGGTATTTCGGTGCGGCCGACACGTTCGAATTCAATGCGAGGCACACGAAATTCCCTCGCGGCTACGGGCTTCCGGGGCGGGCCTGGAAGGCCAATATGCCGACGATCGCGAAGGATTTGCTCAACTCCAAATCCTTTCTGCGATCGCAACAGGCGGTGGAGATAGGCATCAACAGAGGGCTCGGCATTCCCTATCTTCACGCTTCGGGTCATACCTGGGTCGTGACCTTTCTGTCCGCGCTCGACACGCCGATCGCGCGTCGCCTGGAAATCTGGATTCCCAACGCGGCACACGATGCGCTGGTTTTTCATTCCGGCGATTGCGACCAGAACACCCAGCTCGCGATCGACCACCAGAACACCAGGATCGGCAAACAGGACGGCATTATCGGGCGCGCGTGGCTCACCGGCATTCCGGCCGTGCTCGACAACTGCGCCGACGATCCTTCGCCGGCCGGACGTTCCGCCGCCGCCGCGGGAATGAAGGCGGTGCTGGCGATGCCATTCGTTCATGCGGGCCAATTGAAGGCTGTCATCGGCTGGTATTTTTAGGCGCAATCGGCCGGACGCCCGCGTCATTGCGACCGTTGGGCAAGCGGCGTCGCCACGACGCGCGCGTGCGGCCATATTCGACGCCGGGGCCAGGTTCATGTAAAAGCCCTTCACATGATTTGGAAATCCGACCAGCCGCCCCGTGGCTATCACCACGGCAATCTCAAGGAGGCCCTGATTCGGGCGGCGCTCGACCTGATCGCGGCGAAGGGGCCGTCCGGCTTCACCTTTGCCGAGGCGGCGCGGTCGGCCGGCGTCAGCCCGGCGGCGCCCTACCGGCATTTCCGCGACCGCGACGAGCTGATCGCCAACGTCGCGCGGCGCGGCTTCGAGCTGTTCGAGGCGGCGCTGGCGGCGGCCTGGAAGGACGGCATGCCCGACACTTTCACCGCCTTCGAGCGCCTCGGACGGGCCTATCTCGAGTTCGCCCGCAGCGAGCCGGCCTACTACTCCGCGATGTTCGAGGCCGGCATTCCGCTCGAGGTGAGCCAGGAGTTGCGCGATGCCGGCGAGCGCGCCTTCGCGGTGCTGCGGGCGGCCGCCGAGCGACTGGTCGCGCAAGTCCCGGCGGCGCGCCGGCCGCCGGCCTTCATGGTGGCGCTGCATGTGTGGTCGCTCGCCCACGGCATCGCGTCGCTGTTCGGCCGCGGCGATGCCGGCCGGCGGCGTCTGCCGATGCCGCCGGAGGAACTGCTGGAGGCCGGCGTGCTGGTCTATCTGCGCGGGCTGGGATTGCCGGAAGGTGCGGCCGCTACGCCGTGAGCCGATCGGCAATGGCGCGGCGAAGGCGCCGGCGTCGCCCTGCCAACCGGCGGAAAAAGCAGGCCTATTCCGCCTGGAGGGCGTTGGAATGTGCTGAATTGCAGGGGTGCTCCCCGATGGCTTATCGCCCGGCTCTTGACAGTGCGGCCGGTTCTCCTACTTATGTGAATGTGATTAACATTCACAATCTGGACAATGGTGAGGGCATCATGCCGATCGTTGCAAAGCTCGACGAGTTAGGAAAGCCAGCCTGGATCGTGCTCATGATCCTCGGCTTCATGGTGTGGTGGCCGCTCGGCCTCATGGTCCTTGCCTTCATCATCGGGAGCGGACGAATGGGCTGCGGGTATCATGGCGATCGCTGGCAGCGCAAAATGGAACGCCTGCAGGACAAGATGGACCGCATGCGCGGGCACATGCAGGGACATATGGAAGGGCGGGGCGATTGGTGGGGCTATCAGCGCTCCAGCGGCAACCGCGCCTTCGACGAATACCGCACCGAGACGCTGCGGCGCCTCGAGGACGAGCAGCGCGAGTTCCGCGACTTCCTCGAGCGGCTGCGCCACGCCAAGGACAAGGCCGAGTTCGACCAGTTCATGGCCGAGCGGCGCAACCGGCCGCCGGAACAGGCCGCCCCGCAAGCCTGAGCCTGCATCGCTACGAGTGAAGTCGAGGCCGTCCGCGATCCCGCGGGCGGCCTCGGCGTAGGTGTCCGGCAGCCTGGAACGCTTTGGCCGCTTCGTCAGGACGGGCGGCGATCGAAGCCTTCGCAGTCCTCGGCTCGACTTCGGCGACGGTGCCCGCGATAACGCGACCATCACACCGCTTCGCCCGTCTCACGGCCTTCTTGCTGGTGCGCTAACCCGACATTAACCACAGGTGTCGCGTTATGGCTCGGGTCGAAGTCGCCCAAGTTTGGACATGTTTGGCGGGGAACTCGTCGTGGGCCGGCAGCGGCAGGACGATTTCGCGCAAAGCCCGGATGGCTCGGCGGACCGGTGGGGTCCGGCGCGATCGGTTCGGAACTCCTGCGGCGCGTATTCCCGCGTGCCTGGTCGAAAGGATGCTCCATGCCCGACGTGGCGCAGTCGGCACTGCCGCTGACTTCCTCCGATCTGTCACTGCTCACGCTGTTCTGGCAGGCCCACTGGATCGTCAAGGGCGGTGATGATCGGGCTGCTGGTCTGCTCGGTCTGGGTGTGGGCGATCGCCGTCGACAAGATCATCCTGTTTACGCGCACCTCGCCGGGCGATGGACCGTTTCGAGCAGGCGTTCTGGTCGGGCCAGTCGCTGGAGGAACTCTACCGCTCGCTGTCGTCGCGGCCGAACCACTCGATGGCGGCGCTGTTCGTCGCCGCGATGCGCGAATGGAAGCGCAGCTTCGAGGGCCAGGCGCGCTCGTTCGCCGGCCTGCAGATGCGCATCGAGAAGGTGATGGACGTCACCATCACGCGCGAGGTCGAGCGGCTGGAGCGCCGGCTCCTGGTGCTGGCGACGGTCGGCTCGGCCGGCCCCTTCATCGGCCTGTTCGGCACGGTCTGGGGCATCATGACGAGCTTCCAGTCGATCGCGGCCTCGAAGAACACCTCGCTCGCGGTGGTGGCGCCCGGCATCGCCGAGGCGCTGTTTGCGACCGCAATCGGCCTCGTCGCCGCCATACCGGCGACCATTTTCTACAACAAATTCAGCTCCGAGGTGAACAAGCAGGCGCAGCGCCTGGAGGGGTTCGCCGACGAGTTCGCGGCCATTCTGTCGCGTCAGATCGACGAGCGCGGGTAGAGGGGATTGCAGCATGGCAATGGGCCTCGCAGGGGGAGGCGGCGCGGTCGGCAGGCGACGGCATCGCCGCCGCCACGTCATGAGCGAGATCAACGTCACGCCGATGGTCGACGTCATGCTGGTGCTGCTGATCATCTTCATGGTGTCGGCGCCGCTGCTCACGGTCGGGCGTGCCGATCGACCTGCCGCAGACCCAGGCCAAGAGCCTCGATCAGGACCGCGAGCCGCTGACCATTTCGGTCAACCTCGAGGGCAAGGTGTTCCTGCAGAACAGCGAAATCCCGGTCGACGACCTCGTTGCGAAGCTCAACGCGGTGACCGGCGCGCGGGGCGGCTTCGACGAGCGCATCTACGTCCGCGGCGACCGCAAGGTGGATTACGGCACGGTGATGCGGGTGATGGGGCGGCTGTCGTCGGCCGGGTTCCGCCGGGTCGCCCTGGTCACCGAGGTCGAGCAGGGGCAGTGAACGGGGGCGAGTGAACGGGGGGATGAAGACCGACTGGACGATATCGGCGATCGCGCACGCCCTGATTCTCGGGGTGGGCTTCGTTTCGTTCGCGGCGAGGCCGCTCGAAAGGTCTGCCGGCCGAATTCGGTGGCCGTGGACATCATTTCGGCGAGCGAATTGTCCCAGTTGACGGCCGGCTCGAAGACGGCGCCGAAAGTCGCCAAGCCGATGGCGGACAAGCTCGGCGACACCAAGCCGCCGCCGGACGACCCGACCGCCAAGGCGGTCGACAAGCCGCCCGTCAAGATGGCGTCGATGACGCCGCCGCGCCGCCGCCGCCCGAACCCAAGCCGGAACCGAAGCCGGAGCCGGCGCCGCCGGAGCAGAAATCGCCCGCCGCCGCCAGGCCCAGAGCGATCCGACGCCGCAGAAGGCCGAGCCCGATCCGATCGCCGAGGCCCTCGCGCTGGAACAGGCGAAGCAGAAGGAAGAGGCCAAGAAGCGCGAAGAGGCCAAGAAGCGCGAGGAAGCCAAGAAGCGCGAAGAGGCCCGCAAACGCGAGGAAGCCCGCAAGCGCGAAGAGGCCAAGAAGCGCGAAGAGAACAAGTTCGACGTCAACCGGATCGAAACCGCGCTGCTCGACAAGCGCGCGCCGCAGCGCCAGGTGGTGACCGGCTCGCTGGTCAATCCGACGCCGTCGCTGGGCGCTTCGACCGCCAATGCGCCGCAATTGTCGCAGAATGAGATCGACGCGCTGCGCGCGCAGCTCAAGCGGTGCTGGAATCCGCCGGTCGGCGTGGTGGATGCGAAGGACCTCATCGTCGTCGTGCAATTCGCGCTCAACCGGGACGGCTCGGTCTCCGGTCGAGCCGATCGGTGATCAACCGCGGCTCGAGCCCGCTGTTCCAGGTTGCCGTCGAAAGCGCGATGCGCGCGGTCCTGCGCTGCCAGCCGTTACCGGCTGCCGGCCGCGAAGTACGAGGCGTGGCAGGAGGTCGAAGTCAAATTCGATCCCAACGAAATGTTCCGGGGCTGATTGCACATCCCGAACGACATTGGACGTTCCGCCCATGACACCGATCGAATCCCGATCCGACAATCTCCCTGCGTTCTCGATCCCGACCCGTGACCCGCCGCCATGCGCTGATGCTCGGCGCGCGCCGGCCTCGGCGCCGCCGCCCTGTCGCGGCCGTCCGGCGCGGGCGGTGCTCCGCGTCGACGTCAACGAAGGCAACGTGCAGCCGATGCCGATCGCGCTGCCGGATTTCCTCGCCGGCAGCCCGGCGGACGGCGAGGCGGCGCGCGGCATCTCCCAGATCATCACCGGCAATCTCAAGCGCAGCGGGCTGTTCGCGCCGATCGATCCGGCGGCCTTCATCGAGAAGATCACCAACACCGACGTGGCGCCGCGCTTTGCCGACTGGCGCGCCATCAACGCCCAGGCGCTGGTCACCGGGCGCATCACCCGGCAAGCCGACGGCCGGCTCAAGGCCGAGTTCCGGCTGTGGGACGTGCTCGGCGGCGACCAGCTCAACGGCCAGCAGTATTTCACCACGCCCGACAATTTGCGCCGCATCGCCCACATCATCTCCGACTGCGATCTACGAGCGGCTGACCGGCGAAAAGGGCTATTTCGACAGCCGCATCGTGTTCGTCGACGAGACCGGGCCCAAGGAGCGCCGGGTCAAGCGCCTCGCCATGATGGACCAGGACGGCGCCAACGTGCGCTACCTCACCCGCGGCGACGATCTCGTGCTCACGCCGCGCTTCTCGCCGTCGACCCAGGAAATCACCTACATGTCGTTCGGCCAGGGCGAGCCGCGGGTCTATCTGCTCAACATCGAGACGGCGCAGCGCGAGATCGTCGGCAACTTCCCCGGCATGACCTTCTCGCCGCGCTTCTCGCCCGACGGCCAGCGCGTCATCATGAGCCTGCAGCAGGGCGGCAATTCCAACCTGTTCGTGATGGACCTGCGCTCCAAGGCGACGACGCGGCTCACCGACACGCCGGCGATCGACACCGCGCCGTCCTACTCGCCGGACGGCACCCGCATCTGCTTCGAATCCGATCGCGGCGGCAAACCGCAGATCTACGTGATGGCGGCGAGCGGCGGGCCGGCGCAGCGCATCAGCTTCGGCGACGGCTCCTATTCGACCCCGGTGTGGTCGCCGCGCGGCGACACCATCGCCTTCACCAAGCAGAGCCAGGGCAACTTCGCCATCGGCATCATGCGCCCCGATGGCCAGGGCGAGCGCATCCTCACCGAGGGCTACCACAATGAAGGCCCGACCTTCGCGCCCAACGGGCGGGTGGTGATGTTCTTCCGCGATCCCGGCGGCAGCGCCGGACCGTCGCTGTTCACCATCGACCTCACCGGCCGCAACGAATTGCGGGTGCCGACGCCGGGCTTCGCGTCCGATCCGGCCTGGTCGCCGTTGTTGTCGTGAACGCAGGCAGCGGCCGGCCTGGACCGCTGTTTTCGAACAATTGACCCGCATCTCCAACGGGTTGGGCTTCGAGCAAATGGGTGGCGCACATGATGAAATGGTGGGGGAAGACCGCCGAGGCGGCTGGCGCAGGGCGCTGCAATTGGATATCAGGGCGCGCGCCCCGTTGTTGCCGCGTTAACGCCGCATTAACCATTCGAATTGGTTTGTAGGGAGTTGGCGATTTGGCACGGGCGCGGCAAGGCCTCATCAAGGTTGATAAAACCTTCGCTTAACGAACGGCCTGCTACACCAGGGGAACGCCGAGGCTGGGGGGACAACCCGCCACGTTGATAGGCAAGAAGGAGTACCCGCATGCCGCAAGTCATGCGTCTGGTCGGTGGGGCAAGGATTGCCGTCGTTCTGCTCGCGGCGTTCGCCATGGCGGCTTGCGCGAACAAGCCCGACATGGGCCAGGGGCTCGCCGGTGCGGCGGCGCCGGGCAGCCAGCAGGACTTCGTGGTGAATGTCGGCGACCGCGTGTTCTTCGAGAGCAATTCGACCGAACTGACGGCGCAGTCGCGCGCGACCCTCGACAAGCAGGCGCAGTGGCTGCAGACCTATAACCGCAACAGCTTCACCGTCGAAGGCCATGCCGACGAGCGTGGCACCCGCGAATACAATATCGCGCTCGGGGCGCGGCGCGCCCAGACGGTGCGCGACTATCTGGCGTCGCGCGGCATCGACGCGTCGCGCATGCGCACGATTTCCTACGGCAAGGAGCGGCCGGTCGCGGTCTGCAACGACATTTCCTGCTGGTCGCAGAACCGCCGCGCGGTCACCGTGCTCAGCGCCAGTTCGTGAGTTTGGTTACGGGGGGTGGGGTCGGCCGGCGCCCAATGGGCGCCGGCCGTGTTTTCACGGTGATGATTCCCGGGCCGATCGACCTCGCCCAGTCACAATTTCGACGCAGCTTCGGCTAATCTGGTCGGCGTCCCTTCCTGACGCCGGATGATGCGAGCAATGATCCGTCTCACCTTTGCCGGCCTCGCTTTTTTTGCCTGCTGTGGGCTCGCCATATCGCCGGCGGCCGCGCAGGCGTCAGCGGGCGATCTCTTCGTCAAGGTGGATCAACTGGAGAACCAGGTGCGCCAGCTGACCGGCGCGGTCGAGCAGCTGCAATTCCGCAACCAGCAGCTCGAGGCGGCGCTCAAGCGCATGCAGGACGACTACGAAAGCCGCTTGCAGGAACCGGGCGCCCGCGCCGCGCCGCGCCCGTTGGCGCAGGCGATGCCCGCGCGGCCGCGGCGCACCGACTCCCCAGCCGGCCCTTCCCCCGGCTTCCCGCCGGGGCCGCCCGGCCGGCGCTCCGACGCATTCGATCCGACGCAAAATCCCGCCGCGCCCGGCGTGCCGCGCACGCTCGGCGCGGTTTCGTCCATCATGGCGCCGGAACAGACGCCGATCCCGGTGGAGCCGGCGCCGGCCCCCGGCGGGCGCGTCGCCGGCGCTCCGCTCGACCTCGGCAGCATGGCGACGGTAACGAGCCCGGCGCCGCGTGCGCCGGCGGCGGCCGTCAGCAGCCTGGGGCCTCCGCCGCACGCGCCGACGGCCGGCTACGGGGTGACCGCCCCGCCTTCGCAGTCGCCGCGCGACACCTACGACCTCGGCTACGGCTATCTGCTGCACAAGGATTACGCGCTCGCCGAAGACACGTTCCGCGACTTCCTCAAGCGCTATCCGAGCGACCGGCTCGCCGCCGAAGCGCAATACTGGCTCGGCGAGAGCATGTTCCAGCGCCAGAACTATCGCGACGCCGCCGACGCCTTCCTGGCGCTGTCGAAGAAATTCGAGACCAGCGCCAAGGCGCCGGACTCGCTGCTGCGGCTCGGCCAGTCGCTGGCCGCGCTGAACGAGAAGGAACTCGCCTGCGCCACGTTCGGCGAGGTCACCCGCAAATATCCCCGCGCCTCGCTCACCGTGAAGCAGGTGGTCGAGCGCGAACAGAAGCGTGTCCACTGCTGAGGACGAAAGGCCGATCGGCGATGCCGAGGCCGACCGCCTGTTTGCCGATCTGATCCACGAACCTTCGCTGGTCCTCGCGGTTTCCGGTGGGCCGGATTCCACGGCCTTGCTCTATCTGCTCGCGCGCTGGCGAAACCGGCACGAGCCTTCCCCGCGGCTTCGCGCCGTGACCATCGACCACGGGCTGCGCCCGCAGCTCGCGCCGCGAAGCCGCCGGGGTCAAGCGGATCGCCGCGCAGCTCGGGGTCGCCCACCGCACCATGCGCTGGACCGGCGACAAGCCCGTCACCGGCCTCCAGGAGAAGGCGCGGGCGGAGCGCTACCGCCTGCTGCTCGCGGCTGCCCAAAAGCGCGGGCGCGCGCTGCGTCGTCACCGCGCACACCCTCGACGACCAGGCCGAAACCGTGCTGCTCCGCCTCGCGCGCGGCAGCGGGCTGGCCGGGATCGGCGCCATGGCGCGGGTATCCGGTGCCGCCTTTCACGCGCCCGTCATGCGCGGCGCGAAGGGCAGCCCGGCGCTGGTCCGGCCGCTGCTCGATGTCGCCAAGGCGCGGCTGATCGCGACGTTGCGCGCGGCGGGGATTGCCCATGTGGAGGATCCCAGCAATGACGATCCGCGCTATACCCGGGTGCGCTGGCGCAAGCTGGCTCCGGTGCTGGCCGCGGAAGGCCTCACGGCGCAGCGGCTGGTCCTGCTGGCGCGCCGCGTGCGCCGCAACGAAGCGGCCATCGAAGCCGTGGTGACGGCCGCGTTCGACCGCCTCGGCTCGCGTCCGGCGGCGCGGACGATCGCATTCGATGCCGGAGGTTTGCGCGATGTGCCCGCTGAAATCGTGCTGCGGCTGATCGGGCGGGCGGCCGCCGAGGTCGGCGACGAGGGGCCGGTCGAACTCGGCAAGCTCGAAGCCATGTGCGAATCGCTCGCCGGCGCCTTCGATCGCTCGGCCGGCAGGTTTCGCCGGACCCTGGCGGGCGCCATGGTGTCGCTGCAAAGGGATCGCTTGATTGTGGAGCGGGCGCCGCCGCGCCGGCGGCGTCCACGGGTTGAAACCATGTCGCATCGCCGGCGGGAAACGGTGGCGCTGCGCCGAGGGCGTTCACGAATGAGGCGCTATATTCGTCGAAACGGACCCGGCCTGCTTGGCAGGGGCAGCGCGCGCACCTACATTGGGTCGGACGGGTGGCGGGGCAGTCGGGAAGACAATTCGTCGAAGGCGCCGGAGCTTCGCACCAAGAGGGTCGTTGGATGAATGCCAATTTGCGCAATTTCGCCCTCTGGGTGATCATCGTTCTGTTGCTGCTCGCGCTGTTCACGGTATTCCAGAACCCCGGCCAGCGGTCGGTGACCCAAGACATCTCGTTCTCGCAGCTGCTCAACGACGTCGACCAGGGCAAGGTCCGCGACGTCGTCATTCAGGGCCCGGAAATCCACGGCACCTATACCGACGGCCGCGGCTTCAACACCTACGCGCCCAACGATCCGACGCTGGTGCAGCGTCTCTACGGCAAGGGCGTCACCATCACCGCGCGTCCGCTGCAGGACAACGTGCCGTGGTTCGTCTGGCTCCTGGTGTCGTGGCTGCCGTTCATCGCGCTGATCGGCGTGTGGATATTCCTGTCGCGCCAGATGCAGGGCGCCGGCGGCAAGGCGCTCGGCTTCGGCAAGTCGCGGGCGAAGCTTTTGACCGAGGCGCATGGCCGCGTCACCTTCGAGGACGTCGCCGGCGTCGACGAGGCCAAGCAGGACCTCCAGGAGATCGTCGAATTCCTGCGCGACCCCGGCAAGTTCCAGCGCCTGGGCGGGCGCATTCCGCGCGGCGTGCTGCTGGTCGGGCCGCCCGGCACCGGCAAGACGCTGCTGGCGCGCGCCATCGCCGGCGAGGCCAACGTGCCGTTCTTCACCATCTCCGGCTCCGACTTCGTCGAGATGTTCGTCGGCGTCGGCGCGAGCCGCGTGCGCGACATGTTCGAGCAGGCCAAGAAGAACGCGCCCTGCATCATCTTCATCGACGAGATCGACGCGGTCGGCCGCCACCGCGGCGCCGGCCTCGGCGGCGGCAATGACGAGCGCGAGCAGACGCTCAACCAGCTGCTGGTCGAGATGGACGGCTTCGAGGCCAACGAGGGCATCATCCTCATCGCCGCGACCAACCGGCCCGACGTGCTCGACCCGGCGCTGCTGCGTCCGGGCCGCTTCGACCGCCAGGTCGTGGTGCCCAATCCCGACGTGGTCGGCCGCGAGCAGATCCTGAAGGTGCATGTGCGCAAGGTGCCGCTCGCGCCCGACGTCAACCTCAAGACGGTGGCGCGCGGCACGCCGGGCTTCTCCGGCGCCGATCTCATGAACCTCGTCAACGAGGCGGCCCTGATGGCGGCGCGCCGCAACAAGCGCATGGTGACGCAGGTCGAGTTCGAGGACGCCAAGGACAAGGTGATGATGGGCGCCGAGCGCAAGTCGCTGGTCATGACCGAGGAGGAGAAGCTCCTCACCGCCTATCACGAGGGCGGCCACGCGATCGTCGCCCTCAACGTCAAGGCGACCGATCCGGTCCACAAGGCGACCATCATTCCGCGCGGCCGTGCGCTCGGCATGGTCATGCAGCTTCCCGAGCGCGACAAGCTCTCGATGAGCCTGGAGCAGATGACGTCGCGGCTCGCCATCATGATGGGCGGCCGCGTCGCCGAGGAGCTGGTGTTCGGCCGCGACAAGGTGACGTCGGGAGCGGCCTCGGACATCGAGCAGGCGACCAAGCTCGCGCGCATGATGGTGACACGCTGGGGCCTGTCGAACGAACTCGGCACCGTCGCCTACGGCGAGAACCAGGAGGAGGTGTTCCTGGGCTATTCGGTGGCGCGCCAGCAGAACATCTCGGAGTCGACCGCCCAGAAGATCGATTCGGAAATCCGCCGGCTGGTCGAGGCCGGCTATCAGGAGGCCAACGACATCCTCACCTCCAAGCGCGACGAGCTCGAGCTGCTGGCCCGGGGCCTGCTGGAATTCGAGACGCTGTCCGGCGACGAGATCAAGGACCTGCTCAACGGCAAGCGGCCGCGCCGCGAATCGGTGATCGAGCCGTCGACGCCGCGGTCGTCCGCGGTGCCCAATGCCGGCAAGCCGCGGCCGCGGCCCGAGACCGGCGGCATGGAACCGCAACCGCAGGCGTGACAGCCGTTTCGGCCCCCTTTGGGGGCAAACAAAACGACGACGCGGGACGGTGATCATGTGTCCTGCGTCGTTTTTTGTGGCGCCGTCTCCCGTCTTGGCCACACCACCGCGACGACGGCGGCGATGGCGCCGAGCACCGCGGCGGTGAGCGCCACCACGCCGGGCCAGCCGGCGAAGCTCCAGGCGAGGCCGGGCACGAAGCCGCCGACGCTGCCGCCGAAATAGAAGCTGCTCACATAGAGCCCGACCGCCGACGAGCGGCCCTCGTGGGCGGTCGCGGTGACGTAGCCGGTCGAGGTCGCCTGACAGATCATGCCGCAGGTCGCGCACAGCACCAGCCCGAGCACGATCAGGGCGACCTGCGGCGCGAGCAGAAGGGCGAGGCCCGCCGCCCAGATCGCCATCACCACGAGAATGAGACCGCGCCGGCCGAACCGCGTCACCGCCCATCCCGTCAGCGGCGCGCAGCAGGTGCCGGCGAGATAGGTGACGAACAGCAGCCCCAGCTTGGCCGGCGAGAAGTCGTAGGGCGGCGCCGCGAGATGGAAGCTCACATAGGTGAAGACGGCGATGAAATTGAACAGCACGCCGAAACCCGACCGCATAGATCGCGAGCAATTGCGGGTTCGTCAGGTGGCGCAGCATCTGCCGGCCGGACGCGATGAAACCCGTCGGAGCGCCGGAACCGCCGCTCGCGCGGCAGCGTCGCCACCACCACGACGGCGCCGAGAAGCGAAATCGCCGCCAGCACCAGAAACGCCTCGCGCCAGCCCATCAGCTCGGACAGCACCCCCGGGATGAGGCGGCCGCAGAAGCCGCCGATGCTGGAGCCGGCGACGTAGAGGCCGGCGACGCCGGCCACCTGTGCCGGCGGCCATTCGTCGCCGACATAGGCGAGCGCGACGGTGAAGATCGGCGGCAGCATCAGGCCCTGGATGAAGCGCCAGACGATGATGCTGTGGACGTCGCCGGCGAGCGCCACCATGACCGTCGGCACCGCGGCGGCGAACATCGCCGCCGTGATCAGCCGCTTGCGCCCGAGCACGTCGGCGATGGCGCCGGTGAACGGCGCCGTCAGCGCGATCGCCAGCGTGCCCGCGGTGATCATCGTGCTGATCTCGGCGGGGCCGACGCCGAACTCGCGCGACAGCTCCGGCAGCAGGGCCTGCGGCGCGTAGAGATTGAGAAAGGTGCAGAAGCCCGTAATTGCGACGGCGAAACGCCGGAAGTCGATGGCCATGGGGCGCACGAAAGCTCGTGGGGAATGACAGCCTTTGTTTGTGGCACGGCGGCGCGCCTGGACAGTGCCGCCGCCGCATGGCGGGCGCGAGCGGCCCGGCGGCGCTGTGCGTGGCGATGGGCTGCTGCATGGCTCGAGCCGGTCGCTGTGCCTTTTGACCCGCCGCGCGCGATCTTCGACCGGACGCATTGACCGCGCGCAACGCCTCGCCGAATGATCCCGGCCGTCCGCGCCGCCGATCGGCGCGTCGAACAGTGGAGGAATGCGTGCTCATCGACCATCGCTACTATCGGATCAAGGCGGGAATGGTGCCTGCCCATCTCGACATTTACGAAAAGCACGGCTTTGCCGCCCAATCGCGGCATCTCGGCAAGCCGTTCGCCTACCTGTTCACGGAATCCGGCGAGGTGAACACGCTCGTCCACATGTGGCTCTATGACGACGCCGCCGACCGCGCCAAAAAGCGCGCCGCCATGGCCGCCGACCCCGAGTGGCAGAACTATCTGCGCCTCAACAACGAAGCCGGATACACGGTGTCCCAGCAGAACAATCTGATGCTGCCGACCAGGTTTGCGCCGATCCAGCGGTGATCGGCTGTTCGTAGTGCTTGACGGGTTCATTCGGCATCGTCCTTCCGGGGCGCGCGCCAGCGCGAACCCGGAATCCAGGCAGTGATGAAGGTGGCGAGACCGTCCGGATTGCGGGTCCGGCGCTTTGCGCCGCCCTGCAACGACAACGCCGACTGAGTTGCGCGGCAACCGGCACCCGCGCGAAGGCCGCCGCCGCGAGGGACAAGTCCGCGCCGCTGCCTCTATAAGGTTCGTTCTTCAGCCCACGATTTTCGTCAATGCCCATGCCGGGAAAGCGCCCATGAAAGCCAAGGACAATCTGCGCACCGCCGCCGAGGTGCTGGTCGACCAGTTGATCGTCGAACGGCGTCCGCCACGTCTTCTGCGTGCCGGGCGAGAGCTATCTCGCCGTGCTCGATGCGTTTTACGACCGCGACATCGCGCGTCACCGTGTGCCGCCACGAGAGCGCCGCGGCGATGATGGCCGAGGCGGTCGGCAAGGTGACCGGGCGGCCCGGCATCTGCTTCGTCACCCGCGGCCCCGGCGCCACCAATGCGTCGGCTGGCATCCACATCGCCCAGCAGGACTCCTCGCCGATGATCGTGTTCGTCGGCCAGGTGGCACGCGACATGCGCGAGCGCGATGCGTTCCAGGAACTCGACTACCGCGCCGTGTTCGGCACCATGACCAAGTGGGCGACCGAGATCGACGATCCCGCGCGGGTGCCGGAGATCGTCTCGCGCGCCTTCCATGTCGCGACCAGCGGGCGCCCCGGCCCGGTGGTGATCGCGCTTCCCGAGGACATGCTGGTCGAGCGCGTCGCGGTCGCCGATGCGCCGCCGTTCCGGCCGGTGGAGACCTCGCCCGGCGCGGCCGAAATGGATGAGCTCGCCGATCTCCTCGGCAAGGCCGAGCGTCCGATCGTTCATTCTCGGCGGCAGCCGGTGGTCGGAGGCCGGCTGCGCGGCGATCGCCCGCTTCGCCGAGACATTCGCGATGCCGGTCGCCACCAGCTTTCGCCGCGCTCATCTGTTTCACCCGCTGCATCCCTGCTATGCCGGCGACCTCGGCATCGGGCCCAATCCGAAGCTGCTGGCGCGGATCAAGGCGGCCG
Organism: uncultured Alphaproteobacteria bacterium; assembly: GCA_963795865.1. Classification (GTDB taxonomy): domain Bacteria; phylum Pseudomonadota; class Alphaproteobacteria; order Rhizobiales; family Xanthobacteraceae; genus JAJPKK01. Next base: position 141,402 of record CAWCJX010000016.1, on the reverse strand, counting down.
ACCTCGTCGTCCTCGTCGGCGGGCGGCTCGGCGAAATGCCGAGCCAGGGCTACACGCTGTTTCCATATCCCGACGCCGCAGATGACCTTTGTCCACGTCCACCCCGGCGACGAGGAACTCGGCCGCGTCTACCGGCCGCATCTGGCGATTCATGCGGCCCGGCGGCGTTCGCGCTGGCAGCGGCCAAGCTGGCGCCCCGCCGAACCGCGCGTGGCGCGCCGAGACCAAGGCGGCCCACGCGGATTATCTCGCCTTCTCCGAGCAGCCGACGGCGGTGCCCGGGGGCGTCAATCTCGGCGAGATCGTGGTGTGGCTGCGCGACAACCTTCCCGATGACGCCTTCCTCTGCAACGGCGCCGGCAACTTCTCCGGCTGGATTCACCGCTTCTATCGCTTCCGCAAGTTCGCCACCCAGGTCGCGCCGATGGCGGGGTCGATGGGCTACGGGCTTGCCGGCGGCGATCGCGATGAAGCGGGTGTATCCCCCAGCGCACCGCCGTCGCCATCTGCGGCGACGGCGATTTCCTGATGACCGGACAGGACTTCGCGACCGCCGTCCAGTTCGGTGCGCCGGTGATCGCCATCATTGCCGACAATGGCCTCTACGGCACCATTCGCATGCACCAGGAGCGCGAATATCCCGGCCGCATCTCCGCGACCGAGCTGCGCAATCCTGACTTCGCCGCCTATGCGAAGGCGTTCGGCGGTTTCGGGGTGAAGGTCGAGAAGACCGCGGATTTCGCGGCGGCGTTTCGCGCCGCCGAGCAATCGGGCTTGCCTGCGATCATCCATCTCAAGATCGATCCCGAGGCGATCACGCCGATGACGACGCTCACCAAGATTCGCGAGGCGGCGATCGCGCGCCAGCACTGACGAAAGCGGCTTCGGCCGCAGCACGCATGGCCTATCGCCGCACCGAACGGGTCATTGCGCGGCTCGCCGCCCGCCACGAGGCGATCGTCGCTGCGGCGCGGGCGCTGGCGGGCGAGAAGGGGATGAGCGCGGTGCAGATCGTCCCGGTGGCGGAACGCGCCGGCATCGCCTCCGGCACGGTCTACCGCTACTTCCCGTCCAAGGAGGACCTCGTCGCGGCGCTGGTCGGCGGCGATCGCCGAGCAGGAGATCGCCGCCATCGGCCGCGCCGTCGGCGGCGGCGCCGGGCCCGCTGTCGGCGCTCGCGGCCGCGATCATGGCGTTCGCGGTGCGGGCCCTGCGCGAGCGGCGGCTGGCCGCGGCGATGCTCGCTGGCGGCGACGACGCGGACGCCGCCGCCGAGCGCCTCGCGTTCCGGCGCCGCGCTGGCGGACGGAGCTCGCCTCGCCGCATCGGCGCCGCGATCGAGGCCGGCCATCTGCCCGACCAGGATCCCGCCTTCGCCGCCGCGGCCGTGATCGGTGCCGTGATCGAGGGGCTGATCGGGTCGCTCGCCGCGGCGCCGGAAACGGCAGAGGCCCAGCGCGACGCGGCCCAGGCGCTCACGCTGTTCGCGCTGCGGGGGCTCGGCGTCGCCGACGCCCGCGCGCGCGGGCTCGTGGTCCAGGCGGGGTAAGTCCCATTTCGCCGACCCCGGGCGTCACATCGCAAAGGCCCTGGGCAGTTTCCCGCAGTTACAGGTCCTGAGTGCGCCGAGCCGTGGCGTGCTCCCACACCTTGTCGCGGTCGTCATCGAACACGAGGGCCGGGTCTTCCGGCGCCGTGTACCAAACATTGCGCGCGAGTTCGCTTTCGAGCTGGCCGGGCGCCCAGCCGGCATAGCCGAAGGCGATGAGCGCCTTGGCTGGCCCCTTCTTGTCGGCAATGTCGCGCAGCACCTCGCGGCTCGAGGTCATGGCGACGCGGCCATCGACGTCGAGCGTCTCGGCGCGGCGATAATCGGTGCTGTGCACGACGAAGCCGATGTTCGGCTGGACCGGACCGCCGCTGAAAACCTGGACATTGCCGGAGGCTGCGGTGTCCTTGGCACCGAGGAGGTCCGCCATGGGGCGTTGCCCCAGCGGCCGGTTGATGACGATCCCGAAGGCGCCGTCCTGGTCGTGCCGCAACATCAGGATGACGGCATGGTCGAACTCCGGTGTCGCGCATCGCCGGGGTCGCAATCAGGAACTGGCCGGCAAGGGAGGCGCGCGGCGTCGTCTCGGCCGCCAGCGTGCGGTCGGGCGCCAGCAACGCAACCCATAAAGCCAATGCCGGAAAGGCAAGAATCAGTCGCCGTGACGCCATCGCGCGCATGAGGAACCCGAGGGAATGGCTGCCGGGATCACGTCCGGCTCAGGCGCAGAATAGCAGGATCAGCGGAGACACCAAACGGCCAGGCTTCGACACGGCTTCGACACGGCCAGCGTCGGCAAGCTGCCGCGGCCGGAACGAGAAGCCTCGCGAGGAAGGGAGGATGCCCGTGGCAGCACGGCGAGAGGTATTTTCGTAGAGGCTCGGCGGAAGGAACCTACTTTGCATGGGGTTGTTTTTCGAAAAATGCATTCCGACCCCCCGGCTGCCCTCCAGCGCCGGTTTTCGGAGAGGGAGATTGTCGGCGATCCGCAACTGCGTTGGTCTGAAAACTTCGGCCTCAGTGCGCCATCAAGGTCGGCACCGTCATCGTCTGGAGAATGCCGCGGGTGGCGCCGCCGAGCACGAATTCGCGCAGGCGGGAATGGCCGTAGCCGCCCATCACCATGAAATCGACCGCGTTGTCGGCGGCATAGGACAGGATGGTGTTCGCCACGTCGATGCCGTCGGCGACGAGCTGCCGGACTTCGACCTTGAGGCCGTGGCGGGCGAGATGGTTGCCGATCTCGACGCCGGGCACCTCGTCCTTCTTGGTGCGGCCGTCGGCGACCATGACGATGTCGACCGCCTTGGCACGGCGCAGGAACGGCATCGCGTCCCCGATCGCGCGGGCGGCGCGCGTGGCTGCCGTCCCAGGCGACCAGCACGCGATCGAGCTTCAGCGGGGCGGTCTGGATATAGGGCACGACGACCGTCGGCCGGCCCGATTGGAACAGGGCGGCTTCGACGATGAGATCATCGCCGTTGGGCCGGTCGGGCTCCTGCTGCTTGACCACCGAAAGGTCGAAGCGGCGGGCGATCCGGCCGAACAGGGCGATGGCGTCGCCGAGGCTGGTCTCGAAGAAACGATGCTCGGCGGACAGGCCCTCGCGCCTGGCGGCGGCCTCGAAACGATCGATGGCGGCCTTGGCGGCGGCGCGGGACTCGTCGCGCTGGACGTCCACCCAGGTCGACGACAGTCCGTCCAGCACCGCCGGCGTGACCACGGGATCGAAGGCAAAGGCGACGGCGGCAATGTGGGCCTGGAACGCCGCGGCGATCGAAACGGCGAAGTCGGCGGCCGGGTCGCGGGCGGCCTCCAGGGTCAGGTTGACGACGAGGTCCTTGATCATGGCCGATCTCCCGGATTGCGGCGGAAGGCGCACACTCCCGAAAGGTTGCGGACCTTTCGAGCTCGGTCATGCGCATGTCTCGCGCCGTGCCGACCAGCTTAGATCATCAACCCCGCCGCAGGCTCTTGATTCGGCGTCAACGGCAGGCGCGGGGCGGGCAGGCCCACCCCGCTGTGCATGGCCGTGACTTCTTGGCGGTTACTTCTTGACGTTGCCGTCCTTGTCGTACTGCGACACATAGGACCACAGGTCGTTCGAGTTCCTTGTCGTTCTTGATGCCGGCGAAGATCATCTTGGTGCCCGGCACCTTGGCGCGCGGATCCTTGATGTATTCCTTGAAGACGGCCTCGTTCCAGGTGATACCGGAAGCCTTGTTCGCATCGCTGTAGTTGAAGCCGTCGACGCTGCCCGACTTGCGGCCGTTGAGGCCGTTGAGCAGCGGTCCGACCTTGTTGGTGGCATCCGGGCCGATGTTGTGGCAGGGGGCGCACTTGCGGAACGACTTCTCGCCCGCTTCCACGTCCTGGGCGAGCGCCGCCCCGGTCCACACCACAAGCCCGACAGCAACAAACACGAATTGTCTCATCTTGACGTCTCCTTGCGCTGGCTACGAGCGACCGCAATGGCGCTCGTGGGCGCTCCTTTTTGGCTCACGAGCCCCCAAGGATGGTTCGAATGGCGTGCTTGATGGCCGCTGTCAACGCCGAATTGAGCATGGCGGCGCCGGGCAGCGCGGTATTGAGCTTATCCCGGCCGATTTCTCGCGCTAAAAGAAGACGGTTAAGGAGATTTGCCATGCCGGTGCAGATGCCCGCCCGCGACGAAGCCGTGCTCAAGCGCCGCAGCGAGATCGTGCGGGCGCTGCGGGCCATCGTGCCGAACGAGGGGGTCATTTCCGCCGAACGCGAGATGCGGCCTTATGAATCCGACGGCCTCACCGCCTACCGCCAGCTTCCCATGGTGGTGGTCCTGCCGCGGACGGTCGCCGAGGTCGCCGGCGTGCTCCGCTACTGCCACGCCAACGGCATCAAGGTGGTTCCCCGCGGGGCCGGCACGTCGCTCTCCGGCGGCGCGTTGCCGCTCGGCGACGGCGTCCTGCTCGGCATGGCGCGGTTCAACCGCATCCGCGAGATCGATTTCGCCAATCGGGTCGCCGTGGTGGAGCCGGGCGTGACCAATCTCGCGATCACCCAGGCGGTGGCCCATCGCGGGTTCTACTACGCGCCCGACCCGTCCTCCCAGATCGCCTGCACCATCGGCGGCAATGTGGCGGAGAATTCCGGCGGCGTGCACTGCCTCAAATACGGGATGACCGTGAACAACGTGCTCGGCTGCGAGATCGTGCTGATCAACGGCGACGTCATCCGGCTCGGCGGCAAGCATCTCGATCCCGGCGGCTACGACCTGCTCGGCGTCGTCGTCGGCTCGGAGGGACTGCTCGGCGTCGTCACCGAGGTCACGGTGCGAATCCTCCAGAAGCCGGAAAGCGCTCGCGCCATCCTCATCGGCTTTCCCGATGCGGGGGATGCGGGCGTCTGCGTCGGCCGCATCATCGGGGCCGGGATCATTCCCGCCGGCATCGAGATGATGGACCGGCCGGCCATCCATGCGGTGGAGGAATTCGTCCATGCCGGCTATCCGCTCAATGTCGAGGCGATCCTGATCGTCGAGCTCGACGGTCCCCAGGCCGAGGTCGATCATCTCGTCGCCAAGGTCTCGGAACTCGCCATCGGCTGCCGCGCCACCTCGCTGCGCAGCTCCAATTCGGAAGCGGAGCGGCTGCTGTTCTGGGCGGGGCGCAAGGCGGCGTTCCCCGCGGTGGGCCGCATATCGCCCGACTATTTCTGCATGGACGGGACCATCCCGCGCGCCATGCTGCCGAAAGTGCTGCAGCGCATGCGCGAAATGTCGCACAGCTACGGCCTTCGGGTCGCCAACGTGTTTCACGCCGGCGACGGCAATCTCCACCCGCTGATCCTCTACGACGCCAATGAACCGGGGGAACTGGAGCGCGCGGAGGCGTTCGGCGCCGACATCCTCAGGCTGTGCGTCGAGGTCGGCGGCGTGCTCACCGGCGAGCATGGCGTCGGGGTCGAGAAGCGCGACCTGATGCCGGTGATGTTCTCCGAGATCGACCTCGACCACCAGCAGCGGGTCAAATGCGCCTTCGACGACAAGGGCCTGCTCAATCCCGGCAAGGTGTTCCCGACGCTCCACCGACTGCGCCGAGCTCGGCCGCATGCATGTGAGCGGCGGGCGCGTGCCGTTCCCCGACATCCCACGCTTCTGATGCCGCAGCCTGCAATGGACGACCACTTCAAGCCCCGCGACCGCAACGACGTCGAGGCCGCCGTGCAATGGGCGCTCGGCGGCGGCAAATCGCTCGAGATCATCGGCCACGGCTCCAAGCGTGCGCATCGGCCGGCCCGCGCAATACGACGCGACCCTGGACCTCTCCGCGCTGACCGGCGTGACGCTTTACGAGCCCGCAGGAGCTGGTGCTGTCGGCGAAGGCCGGCACGCCGCTCGCCGAGATCGATGCGCTGCTCGCCGCCCAGGGCCAGGCGCTGGCGTTCGAGCCGATGGATTACGGGCCCGCTGCTGGGCGAGCCCGAGGGCCGCAGCACCATCGGCGGCGTGATCGCCGCCAACCTGTCGGGGCCGCGGCGCATCAAGGTGGGCGCGGCGCGCGACCATTTTCTCGGCCTGACTGCGGTGTCCGGGCGCGGCGAGACGTTCAAGTCGGGCGGTCGGGTCGTCAAGAACGTCACCGGCTACGATCTGTGCAAGCTGCTGGCCGGCTCCTGGGGTACGCTGGGAATCATGACCGACGTCACGCTCAAGGTGCTACCCCAGCCGGAAATGGAAGCGACGCTGATCCTGTTCGGCCTCAACGAAGCAGAGGCCGCGCGAGGCGATGGCCAAGGCGATGGGATCGTCCTTCGACGTATCCGGGGCCGCGTATCTGCCGGATTACCTGGCGGCGCGTCTCGACGGTCTCGGCCGCTCCGAATCCGCGACCCTGTTGCGAATCGAGGGGGTCAAGCCCGCGGTGGCCCACCGTATGGAAGGACTCGAACGCGAACTGCGGCCATGCCCCGCGATGGCGAAGCTGGACGAGCGTCTCTCGCGCCAGTTGTGGCGCGCGATCCGCGATGTCGTGCCGTTGGGTGCAGACACCGAGGCCGGCGCGCGGCCGCTGTGGCGGATCTCCGCGGCGCCGAGCGCGGCCAGCGAGATCGTGGCGCGGATCTCGCCGGCATCGCAGCTGTTCTTCGACTGGGCCGGTGGGCTGATCTGGGTCGCGCCCCCGGCCGCACCGGATTGCGGTGCCGCCGCGATCCGACACGCCATGGCCGAGATCGGCGGCCACGCCACGCTGGTGCGCGGGCCGGCTGCCGCCAGGGCCACGATCGACGTATTCGAGCCGGCCGAGGGCGCGCTCGGGGCGTTGACCAAGCGCGTCAAGGAGAGCTTCGATCCCAAGGGGGTGCTCAACCCCGGGCGGATGTGGGCGGGCATATAGACATGCAGACGTCGTTTTCTCTCGCCCAGCTCGCCGATCCCGCCATCGCGGAGACCGACAAGATCCTGCGGGCCTGCGTGCATTGCGGTTTTTGCACCGCGACCTGCCCGACCTATCTGCTGCTCGGGGACGAAGACGATTTGCCGCGCGGACGCATCTATCTCATCAAGGACATGTTCGAAAAGAGCGAGCCGGCGCGCCGCGAAGTCGTCAAGCACCTCGATCGCTGCCTGTCCTGCCTGTCCTGCATGACGACCTGCCCATCGGGCGTCCACTATATGCATTTGGTCGATCATGCCCGCGCCCACGTGGAGAAGACGTTCCGCCGGCCCTATTTCGACCGGTTGCTGCGTACCGTGCTCCTGAAGGTTCTGCCGGATCCGAAGCTGTTCCGGCTGGCGCTGTTCGCCGCCTTGGTGGCGAAGCCGCTGGGGCCGCTGCTGGGCCGCGCCGGGCTCAAGCGACTGGCTGCGATGCTCAGCTTGGCGCCGGCACGGTTTCCGCGCCCGGGATCGCGATCGCGGAAGTCGTTCCCGGCGCCGTGGCCGCGCCGCGGGCGGGTCGCACTGCTGTCGGGGTGCGTCGCCAATGCGCTGGCGCCGCAGATCAACGCGGCCGCCATACGCGTCCTCAACCGCCACGGTTTCGATGTCGTGATCGCGGCGGGCGAAGAATGTTGTGGATCACTTGCCCACCACATGGGCCATGAAACCGAGGCGCATGCCTCGGCGCGGCGCAATATTGCCGCGTGGATGAGCGAAATCGACGGCGAAGGATTGGATGCGATTTTGACAACGGTGTCGGGCTGCGGGACGACCATGAAGGATTACGGCTTCATGTTCCGCACTGCCGACCTTGCCGACAACGCCGCGAGGGTCAGCAGCCTGGTTCGAGACATATCTGAATTCATTAGTGAAATCAGACATTTGAAACACGTCGTCCGGCCGCCTCTGGCGGTCGCCTACCACGCCGCCTGCTCGTTGCAGCACGGCCAGAGGATTACGTCGCAGCCGGGCGAGATGCTCGCCAGGGCCGGCTTCGCGGTCAAGGAAATCCCCGAGGGCCACATCTGTTGTGGGTCGGCCGGAACCTACAACCTTCTGCAGCCCGATTTGGCAAATCGGTTGCGTGATCGCAAAATCGCGCATATCCAAGAGATTGCGCCTGATTTGATTGCGGCCGGAAATATCGGCTGCATCACCCAGATCGCAGCGGGCATTGGTACTCCGGTTGTTCATCCGATTGAATTGATCGACTGGGCGACCGGGGGGCCGGCGCCAAGGGCGCTCGAAGGCAGGGGCCGTCCGATGTGATCGGCAGCCCGCGTTTGTCGACTTAGAGACCACACAGCCGCTAATCGAGTTTTGATTATCCCGGTGTGTATCGGAAGGTCAGCCGCAACGATCGGGAGGACGATCATGGCGAAGAAGGCAAAGAAAGAAAAGAAGGCGAAGAAGGAAAAGAAGGCCAAGAAAGTGGCCGCGATGAAGGCCGCCTCGAAGAAGAAGGCTGTGAAGAAAGCGGCCAAGAAGCCGGAAAAGAAGGCAGCCAAGAAGCCGTCCAAGAAGGCCGCCGCCAAGGGGGCCTCCGCGAAAAAGGCCGCCAAGGCGCCGGCCAAGAAAACGGCTGCGAAAAAGCCTCCTGCGAAAAAGGTGGTCGCGAAGAGGGCTCCGGCAAGAAAGCCGGTCGTGATCGCCCCGGCGTCCAAGCCTGCAGCGAAGCCGCCGGTTGCCGCCGCGCCCAAGAAGCCAGTTGCGCTCCAGCCTGCTGCGCCCCAGCCTTCTTCCCCCAAGGCGGCTGCACCCAAAGTTGCTGCGCCGATTTCCAAGCCGGCTCCGTCGACGATCGCGCCTAAGCCCGCTTCGCCTGCGCCGGCGCCGAAACCGGACATGGCGCCGCCGTCGCCCAAGCCGGTAGCCGCCGCGCCGAAGCCGGCCTCGGCACCCGTTGCGCCGTCGGCCCCATCGCCTATGGCCCCGTCACCTATGGCCCCGCGCGCCGTTGCGCCCGTGCCGCCCCGGCCCGCCGCTCCTGCGGCCCCTGCCTCGGCCCCCGTTGCGGCGCCCCGGCCGGTGGTTCCGCCGGCGGCGCCTCGGCCCGCGGCCCCGCCTGCGACACCCGCGCACACGGCTTCGCCGCCGGCGCCCCACGTGCCCCCGCGGCCGGCGCCTGCGCCGTCGCCGAGCGGCACATCAATGCCCGGATCGGGAACCGGACATGGCCCGTCCGGTTCGAGCGGCTCATGATGGCCTGATCACAGCGATGGCCGGAGCCGGCGGTTGCGCCGGCCCCGTCAACTCCCCGAGCCGAATTGGGCATCTCCGGGCGCCAGCCGTTGCGGCCCCAATTGCCTCTCGAAGTTGCGACGTGACATCGTCGCCGGATTCGCCGAGGCGAACCCGGCGGCGCTCAGGCCGCCGCCTTTTTGCGGTTGGCTTCCAGCCGCGCATCGACCAACGCCACCTGTGCGTCGATGGCCGCAAGGCTCAGGCCCTTCTGCCGGGCGATCAGTTGCACCAGCTTGTCGGCGCGCTCGATATTGGTCGCGCCGTTCTGCAGGGCGCGCGCGGCCGAGGCCGGGCGCGACAGGCTTTCGGCGGCCGCCGCGTACTTCTCGAACGGAACCAGATCGGTTGGCTTGGCTCCGAGCTTGACGCAGAGATCGAACACGAAATTGTACACCGCGCGCGACTCTTCGAGATTGCTGTGCACCGCTTCCTGGGCGGTGCGCATGCCGTCCTTGGTGATGCAGCGGTAATTGCCGGCGAGCAGCATCGACCATTTGGCGAGGGGCACGAAGATCGAGTCGTGGACGCGCAGCTTCACCGGCAGCTCGATCTTGCCTTCTGGTGCGTCGAAGCGCACCGCGTCGATGTCCTTTTCGATCTGGCGCAGGATTTCCGTGTACTTGTCATTGTCGAACCTGGCGACCTTGAAGTTGGTCGGCAGCGTGACCATCAGCACATTGACCTTTTCATCCGGCGGGCGGATCGCCTGCGGGTCGGGACTGCACAGGGTCAGCAGGGCGGGATCGAAGTTGTCCCACACGGTCGGATCGGTATAGGCCGGCTTGAGCGCGTTGTAATCGAGCCCGGGAATCCGCTTCACATAGGGCAGCGGCGGCATGTTCATGATCGACATGCACGGAACCTTGGAGGTCGCCACCGCATCGAGCAGCTCGCGCACGCCCGGCGAACGGTACTGCGGCTCCTGCATGGCGAGCCCGACCAGATCGTAATCCTTAGGGTTGATGTTGGCGGCGCCCCCGGCCGTGACCTTGCCCGGCAGCTTGCGCGAATTGATCTCGATCGGGTCCTTGCGGCCCTTGACCGGCAGCCGCACGCGGAAGCCCTCGGCGTTGATCAGGTCGGCCTCGGCCGGCAGGCACACCAGGTGAACCGAATGGCCGCCGAACATGATCTTCGAGGCCAGCAGCGACCCGTAGGAGGCACCCATGATCAGAATCTTGTACGTCGCCGGCATAGAAACTCCTCCCTTGTCGCTGTGAAAGTCGGTCCGTCTTGTGGCCAGCATGGTATTCGGCCCGGCATGGCGATTTAATCGACCATCGGCGTTCGCGCATTGGAACATCATTGGAACATCGAAGAAATCAGCCGATTGCCTGTCGTCGAGTAGCCACGACACGGCGTACGGACGATGAAAACGCCGTACCAGCGCCGGCCGCTCCCCCAGGGCGGGTTCGCGTCCGGTCCCTGCCGGCACGGTCCTGTTCCCTTCGCCTGCGCCTCACCAGGAAATTTGGCGGCATGGCGGAGGCCCATGACCTCTACCGCACGGCAATATCGTCGCCTACATCAGTAGCCATCGGATGCCTCGTTCGGGGTCCGTTCCATCACGCTGATGCCGGCCGCGCCATCTCGGGCGATCGGGACAACGGGAGTTTTTCGCAATGAATTTCGAGAAGTACACCGACCGCGCCCGCGGCTTCGTCCAATCCGCCCAATCGCTGGCCCAGCGCGAAGGCCACCAGCAGTTCTCCACCGAGCATCTGCTCAAGGTGCTGCTCGACGATCCCGAGGGGTTGGCCGCCGGGCTCATCGACCGATCTGGCGGTCGCTCGCGCGAGGCGCTGGCCGCCGTCGAGGCGGCGCTCGCCAAGCGTCCGAAGGTCGAGGGCAGCGGCGCCGGCCAGCTCTACATGGAGCCGGCCCTGGCGCGCGTGTTCGAGACCGCGGAGAAAGTGGCGGACAAGGCCGGCGACAGCTTCGTGACCGTCGAGCGCCTGCTGCTTGCGCTCGCGCTCGAAAAGGACTCCGAGGCCGGCAAGATCCTGTCCCGCGCCGGAGTGACGCCGCAGAATCTCAATGCCGCCATCGAGGCCCTGCGCAAGGGCCGCACCGCCGATTCGGCTTCGGCCGAGAACGCCTATGACGCGCTCAAGAAATACGGCCGCGATCTCACCCAGGCGGCGCGCGACGGCAAGCTCGACCCGGTGATCGGCCGCGACGAGGAGATCCGGCGCACCATCCAGGTGCTGTCCCGCCGCACCAAGAACAATCCGGTACTGATCGGCGAGCCCGGCGTCGGCAAGACCGCCATCGTGGAAGGCCTCGCGCTGCGCATCGTCAATGGCGACGTGCCGGAGAGCCTGAACGACAAGAAGCTCATCGCCCTCGACATGGGCGCGATGATCGCCGGCGCGAAATATCGCGGCGAGTTCGAGGAGCGGCTCAAGGCGGTGCTGCAGGAGGTGACGTCGTCGGACGGCAACATCATCCTGTTCATCGACGAGATGCACACCCTGGTCGGCGCCGGCAAGGCCGACGGCGCCATGGATGCCTCCAATCTGCTCAAGCCGGCCTTGGCGCGCGGCGAACTGCACTGCATCGGCGCCACCACGCTCGACGAATACAAGAAGCATGTCGAGAAGGATGCGGCGCTGGCGCGGCGGTTCCAGCCGGTGTTCGTGTCCGAGCCGACCGTCGAGGATACGGTCTCGATCCTGCGCGGGCTCAAGGACAAGTACGAGCAGCACCACGGTGTGACCATCACCGATTCGGCGATCGTCGCGGCGGCGACGCTGTCGAACCGCTACATCACCGACCGCTTCCTTCCCGACAAGGCGATCGATCTCATCGACGAGGCGGCGGCGCGGCTCAAGATGCAGGTCGATTCCAAGCCGGAGGCGCTCGACGCTATCGATCGCGACATCGTGCGGCTGCGCATCGAGCAGGAGGCACTCAAGAAGGAGCGCGACGCCGGCTCGCGCGACCGGCTCAAGACGCTGGAAAAAGAGCTCAAGGATCTCGAGAAGCGCTCGGCCGATCTCACCAGCCGATGGAAGTCGGAAAAGGAAAAGCTCAGCGAGGCCCAGAAGCTCAAGACCGAGCTGGAGCAGGTGCGCACCGAGCTCGCCAATGCGCAGCGGCGCGGCGAATACCAGCGCGCCGGCGAACTCGCCTATGGCCGCATTCCGGAGCTGGAAAAGAAGCTGAAGTCGGTCGAAGCGTCCGAAGGCAAGACCGCGATGGTCGAGGAAGCCGTCACCGCCGACCACATCGCGCAGGTGGTGTCGCGCTGGACCGGGGTCCCGGTCGAGCGCATGCTCGAAGGCGAGAAGGAAAAGCTGCTGCACATGGAGAAAAGCCTCTCGGCCCGGGTCGTCGGCCAAGCCGAGGCGGTGCGGGCGGTGTCGACGGCGGTTCGCCGCGCCCGCGCCGGTCTGCAGGACCCGCATCGTCCGATCGGCTCGTTCATCTTCCTCGGGCCGACCGGCGTCGGCAAGACCGAACTCACCAAGGCGCTCGCCGGTTTCCTGTTCGACGACGAGAACGCCATGGTCCGCCTCGACATGTCCGAATACATGGAGAAGCATTCGGTGGCCCGGCTGATCGGGGCGCCGCCCGGCTATGTCGGCTATGAGGAGGGCGGCGCGCTGACCGAAGCGGTGCGGCGGCGGCCCTATCAGGTCGTGCTGTTCGACGAGATCGAGAAGGCCCATCCCGACGTCTTCAACGTCCTGCTGCAGGTCCTCGACGACGGACGCCTCACCGACGGACAGGGCCATACCGTCGACTTCCGCAACACGCTGATCGTGATGACCTCGAATCTGGGCGCGGAATATCTGGTCAGCCAGCCCGAGGGGCAGGACAGCGACGCCGTCCGCGATCTCGTGATGGGCGCGGTGCGGGCGCATTTCCGGCCGGAATTCCTCAACCGGGTCGACGAGATCATCCTGTTCCACCGGCTGCGGCGCGAGGACATGGCGCGGATCGTCGACATCCAGATCAAGGCGCTGGACAAGCTGCTGGCCGACCGCAAGATCGTCATCGACCTCGACGCGGCGGCGCGCGAGTGGCTCGCGGACAAGGGCTACGACCCCGCCTATGGGGCGCGGCCGCTCAAGCGGGTGATCCAGAAGAGCGTGCAGGACCCGCTCGCCGAGATGATCCTGTCGGGCCGGGTGAAGGACGGCGAAAAAGTCACGATCTCGGCGACCAAGTTCGGCCTCACCTTCAACGGCAAGGTCGCCGCCGCTGCCGCGTGAGCCGGACACAGCTGGATGCCGGAGCAGCGAACTGCATCCGTCATGTGGTGAAGCCGGTGGGTCGCGATTCCCGCCGGAACCCGGCGTGCCCGCCTATGCGTTCATCCAAGCGCGGACCTGGGTGACGAATGCGGTCGCGGCACTCTTCGGCAGGCCCTCGACGGACAGCGGGTTGAGGCCGCCGCTGCTTTCGATGCTGATGGAGTCCCAGATCAGGCCGCGCTGATGGGTGACTTCGGCAAGATGGCTCATCGGCAGATGTTCGTCCTGCCGCGTCCACGGCGTCAGCCACCAGCCTACCTTGATGAGCGTGATACCGAGCGGGTCCGCCGAAAGCTGGCTCGGAAATAGGAACTCGGTGAAGCGCAGCTTACAGACCGCCCACAGCCGGCTCGTGTGAACGCGGACGCTGGGACCGGCGCGGCAGGCGTGGTGCTCATCCGGGCTAATGCGGGGTGCCGCCGGCCTGGGCGACGCGGGACGGCGACTGCGCCATCATGCCGTCGAGGCGGTCACGCTCGTGCTCGAAGCCGGCCAGCAACGGACCTTCGAGCACGCGCCCGCGCGGCAGCTTGATGCGCATCGGATCGACGAAGCGGCCATTGACCATGATTTCGTAATGGACGTGGGCGCCGGTCGAGTGACCGGTCGAACCGACATAGCCGATGACCTGGCCCTGATGCACCCGCGCGCCCGGCTCCATGCCGCGGGCGAAGGCGGTCATGTGGCCATAGGCGGTCTCGTAGCCGTTGGTGTGCTTGATACGGATGTATTTGCCGTAGCCGGATTCCCAGCCGGCGTTCTCGATCGCCCCATTGCCGGAGGCGTAGATCGGCGTGCCCATCGGCGCCGCCCAGTCGACGCCGGTGTGCATCTTGGTGTAGCCGAGGATCGGATGCGCGCCGCGATCCGAAGCCGGAGCGCATGATGGCGGTCGGGCACCGGCTTGCGCACCAGGAACTTCTTCGCGCTCTTGCCGGTCTCGTCGTAGTAGTCGGCGATGCCGTCGTCGGAGCGTGACGAAGCGGTAGAACTTCCTGGCCTCGCCGCCGACGGTCAGGGACGCAAACATCACATCGGCCTTGCCGTCGTTGCTTTCCTCGTCCCCGCTGTAGAGCACCTCGAAGGAGTCGCCGGGCTTGGCCTTGCGCTGGAAATCGACGTCGTAGGAATAGACCCGGATCAATTCCTCGATCACGCTGCGTCGGCACCTGGTTGCGCAAGCGCCGTTTCGTAGATGCTCTGATAGAGCCGGACACCGGTGCCGTCATCCTCGTCGTCGTCGTCGGCGGCGTCGGCGACCTTGGTCTCCGCGCTCTGGACGTCGACGCCGACATATTTGCCGAGATCGGACAGCGCCACCACCGCCTCGATCGCGGTCTCGCCGACCAGCGTGACGCGCACCGGCTGCATGGCGCTGGGAGCCGCGGACCGGCGACAGCAGCACCCGGAGCTTCTGGCCTTCCTTGAGATTGCCGTCGCGGCCGCGCGGACCGAGCACCGCCGCGATCGCCTTGATCTCCTCGGGCGTGGCGCCGAGATCGCGCAGGATCGCGCCGAGCGTCTCGCCCTTCTTCATGACGATGCTGCGCTCGTTCCAGCTGTTGCCGCCGGTCGCCTGGCTCGCCGTCTTCGGCAGCATGGTGATGTTTTCGGGCACGATCCGCGCCTCGAAGCCGGCATAGGGGTCGGCAGGCGCATCCGGCGAGGCGTAGGCGAGCTTGCCGGGATCGATGCTCGCCAGGGCGAATTTCGGCGGCACCGACCCGGTGTAGTTGGCGGCGTCGCGCACCTTGCCCATCACGTCGTCCATCGGCACCAGCGCCGCGAGCTTGCAGGCGCGGCATCGCGCTCAGCGAGATCGCGGGTGACGAAGGAGACCTCGGCGTCGGGCGCCGCATCGGACGCTCGCCTGGGCGGCGGGTGTTTCGTCCTCGCCCATGCTGGCGAGCAGCCGCTGCGGATTGAACGGCGGGATTTTCGCCGATAATTCGGTCGTCGACAGCGCCAGATTGCTGGAGATCTTGATGAACGGCCGGACCCGCGGCACCTCGCGCTCGCCGACCCTGGTCATCGTGGTGACGCGGATGACATGGCGGGCGGAATTGGTTTCGGCGACCGGCGGCAGGCGGTCGCTCTTGCGCGCGGTGCCGCGCCCGCCGACGGGGCCGCGCGACGCCTCGACCCGTTCCGGATTGGCGGCGAAATGGGCTTCGCCGTCGAGCGCTGCGAAAACGGCGCCTCCCATCAGGGCGGCGCCGCACAGGCCGGTCAGAATCGTGCCGGAGAGCCACCGCACCGATACGCGGCGGCGGTCGAAATCCCTGCGCAGACCACCATCCACGGACAACGGCGGTTCGTTGCCGAGTTCCATGGCATTGGGCTTGGGTCCCTGTGAATCGCGCCCCGTACCGTGATCCAAACGCCCGTTCCCCCGTCCAGGCGGTCCATATCCGAACCACCGCCCCACCCCGCGTCCCGGCTCCCACAAGAGCCGATACGCTTCACGCTCCGGCGCTCGACCGGACCGATCATCGTCCGCCTGGGAACCCCAGGCTATTGTTTTGCGGTCAAATGTCCCACAAGACCGGGCCGAGCGCCCGGCATATCCCCGTAGGTTAAGAGGTGCGAAGATTGTGGCTAGAGTACGGCAATCCGCCCTTTCAAGCCGGTGACCCGCGTGACCGGAGCCACGGCAGGCTACCATACCGGGTTGTCGCCATCCGACTTATACACACGCATCGGGGGGTGAGAAAATCTGATCGGGAAGTGTTGACAAGGTTCGGGGCCGCAGCCTATATAGCTCCCACACGGCGCGCCGCTGCTCGGCGCGATGGCGCGCCTGCGAAGCTCCTCACTGATAACGGTGACCAGCCTCCGACTTGTTGTGTCGGGGGCCGTGGCTTCGGCGGCTCTCCGGCTTGTCCGGGGAGAGGGATCCTTGTGGTCCCGGGCTGTTTGACAGGTGAATCGGAAGAAAGAGAAACGTGGACGGCGGAGTCCTTGCGGGCCGCTTCCAGCGGGGGATCGATCCTCAGGATCGATCCCGGCGCAGTGGCGGCCGGACGAGACTTCGGCGGTACACGTTTCAGGTCAACACCATATTCCGTGAAGCGGAGGGTGTGGGCGCGACGCAAGTCGGGCTCATGTCCGCAGCGCGCATGGATAAGGTGGGACCTCGTCAAACGTTGTGATCAGCCGGAACAAGTTCTCATCCAACTTGAGAGTTTGATCCTGGCTCAGAGCGAACGCTGGCGGCAGGCTTAACACATGCAAGTCGAGCGCTCGTAGCAATACGGGAGCGGCAGACGGGAGAGTAACACGTGGGAACGTACCCTTCGGTTCGGAATAACCCAGGGAAACTTGGGCTAATACCGGATACGTCCGTAAGGAGAAAGATTTATCGCCGAGGGATCGGCCCGCGTCCGATTAGCTAGTTGGTGAGGTAATGGCCCACCAAGGCGACGATCGGTAGCTGGTCTGAGAGGATGATCAGCCTCACTGGGACTGAGACACGGCCCAGACTCCTACGGGAGGCAGCAGTGGGGAATATTGGACAATGGGCGCAAGCCTGATCCAGCCATGCCGCGTGGGTGATGAAGGCCTTAGGGTTGTAAAGCCCTTTCGGCGGGGAAGATAATGACGGTACCCGCAGAAGAAGCCCCGGCTAACTTCGTGCCAGCAGCCGCGGTAATACGAAGGGGGCTAGCGTTGCTCGGAATCACTGGGCGTAAAGCGCACGTAGGCGGATCGTTAAGTCAGGGGTGAAATCCTGGAGCTCAACTCCAGAACTGCCTTTGATACTGACGATCTCGAGTTCGGGAGAGGTGAGTGGAACTGCGAGTGTAGAGGTGAAATTCGTAGATATTCGCAAGAACACCAGTGGCGAAGGCGGCTCACTGGCCCGATACTGACGCTGAGGTGCGAAAGCGTGGGGAGCAAACAGGATTAGATACCCTGGTAGTCCACGCCGTAAACGATGGATGCTAGCCGTTGGCGGGTTTACCCGTCAGTGGCGCAGCTAACGCTTTAAGCATCCCGCCTGGGGAGTACGGTCGCAAGATTAAAACTCAAAGGAATTGACGGGGGCCCGCACAAGCGGTGGAGCATGTGGTTCAATTCGAAGCAACGCGCAGAACCTTACCAGCCCTTGACATCCCGGTCGCGGGAACCAGAGATGGATCCCTTCAGTTCGGCTGGACCGGAGACAGGTGCTGCATGGCTGTCGTCAGCTCGTGTCGTGAGATGTTGGGTTAAGTCCCGCAACGAGCGCAACCCTCGCCCTTAGTTGCCATCATTCAGTTGGGCTCTCTAAGGGGACTGCCGGTGATAAGCCGCGAGGAAGGTGGGGATGACGTCAAGTCCTCATGGCCCTTACGGGCTGGGCTACACACGTGCTACAATGGCGGTGACAGTGGGACGCAATGGAGCAATCCTGCGCAAATCTCAAAAAGCCGTCTCAGTTCGGATTGTGCTCTGCAACTCGAGCACATGAAGTTGGAATCGCTAGTAATCGTGGATCAGCACGCCACGGTGAATACGTTCCCGGGCCTTGTACACACCGCCCGTCACACCATGGGAGTTGGCTTTACCTGAAGACGGTGCGCTAACCGCAAGGAGGCAGCCGGCCACGGTAGGGTCAGTGACTGGGGTGAAGTCGTAACAAGGTAGCCGTAGGGGAACCTGCGGCTGGATCACCTCCTTTCTAAGGATGCCAGGCATCAGAGGTCAGAAGTCGGGTGTCGGCGATCGCAGTGATCGCCGGCCGGCACTTCGCTCTTTCCCGGCGCTTAGAACACATGGGTGCAGAAGCTCTTCGAAGATCTCACGGTCATCGAAATCGGCCTCTGTCGCCTGATAGCGGGACACCGCCGTCTACGTTTCTCTTTCTTCTTGGACGAGCCCAGGCCAGGGGTCGGTGATCAGGGGTCAGTCATCCAGAGATGCGCCATTGCGTCGCGATGGCCTTATCTGAGCGACTTACGACTGGACCGGTGACGACTGACTTCTGAACCCTGGAGCGGGCTTGTAGCTCAGCTGGTTAGAGCGCGCGCTTGATAAGCGTGAGGTCGGAAGTTCAAATCTTCCCAGGCCCACCAGTTCCCAGACGACAGAATACGGACGACGGAATGCAGACGACGGACGACGGAAATCGTTTGTCTTACCGCCATCTGTCGTCTGTGCTCCGGAGGGGCCATAGCTCAGTTGGGAGAGCGCCTGCTTTGCAAGCAGGAGGTCGTCGGTTCGATCCCGTCTGGCTCCACCAGATCGGCGGTCGCGCTTCGACGCTGCGGTCGCTGCAGTCGTTCTGGCTGCGAGCTTTCCGGCTACTGCGCTCTGCTGTTTTCTTCGCGTTTCATGCGGGTTGCGCTCGGCAACGACGCGGCTCGTCCAGAAGCAATGATTTCGCACCCGGTCGGGTTCGCCCGAGCCGGGTGCGTGTTGTCTGACATCGTGAAGAGGAGATCGC
>CAWCJX010000016.1:0-117500 GCA_963795865.1 uncultured Alphaproteobacteria bacterium | reverse complement strand
TGGTGTCGAGGTCGGTCGCGATGACCAGGAAAGTGTAGTGGTGCGGCGAGCCGGGCGGGGTGCACGGGCCGGAATAGTTGCCGACGCCCTGGGTGCTCTTGCCGCCGACATACTTGTCGCTGGCGTTGGTGACTTCGCCTTCGGCGAAGGAAGTCACGTTGGCCGGAATGCCGTAGGCCACCCAGTGGAACACGCCGAGGCCGCCGCGGCCTTCGGGATCCACCATGGTGAGCGCATAGCTCTTGGTGCCATCCGGAGCGCCCGACCACGACAGCTGCGGCGATACGTTGTCGCCGACGCAATTCGGGTTCTGGGCATTCTTGTTGGCGACCTTCTTCGGCATCATCGTGCCGTCCTTGAAGGTGGTCGAAGTCAGCGCGAACGGCTCGGCCGCATTGCCGACGCACAACGAGGCCAGGATCATCCCGCTGGCCGCGAGCAAAGTCTTCACATGACGCTTGGAAAGCATGGGTCTTCTCCCGAGAGTTTTGCTCGCCCGCTCAGCCGTGCCCGCCGCGGATCGTCGTTGCGGCAAACGGGTGAAAGATTGTCCCGATTTTGCATCAAAGCCGGGCTTCTCAGGCTGAGGGGAAAGTTATTACGTCCTTGAAGGACGCCCGCGATGCATAGCCCATCGGTGTGTCCTTATCAAGAAAGGGCGCCGTCCCGCAGACCCGTCCTCGCCGCCCGCGAATGCCTTCGACGGAACCTTCTATGGGCCTCTATGGGCGCGGCCCGCTTGCCGAAGCGGCGGAACTTCATCAAATTGCGCCGCCCGATCCGCGGAGGTAACGATGGCCCGACTCGTGGTGTTGTACAAGACGCCGAAGGATGCCGGCGCGTTCGATGCCCATTATTTCAACACGCACGTCCCGCTCGCAAAAAGGATTCCCGGCCTGCGGAAATACGAAGTCAGCAAAGGCCCGGTCGCCACGCCCATGGGGCCATCCGGCCTTCATCTGGTTGCCACCCTGCATTTCGACGATTTCGCCGCGATCCAGAAGGCGTTCGCAAGCCCGCAAGGTCAGGCCGCCGCTGCCGACGTGCAGAAATTCGCCACCGGCGGCGTCGACATGTACATGTTCGACAACACCGAGGTCTGAGCGGCTTCGCCGCGCCGGGCCCGTCATTCCGGGGCGCGCGTTTTCGTGCGAACCCGGAACCCAGAGGTGCAACCGGCAAGGCCGTCCGGATTCCGGCTACGCCGCGCCGGAACACGGCACCGCCAAACGCCGGGGCGGAACGCCGCACCGGAACGGCGGGCTGAAACGCCCTTCCGCCGAAGCTGCCACCGCTATATTCTGGCTCTGCCCCCGTTTAACCGCCAGGAGGATGGTGATGCGAGTTTACCGAAGCGCGATTGGCGCTATCGCGGGCACGGCGGCGTTGCTGTTGACGCTGGCCGGCGCCGCGGCGTTCGACGAGACGAAATATCCGGATTGGTCGGGCACCTGGAAGCGCGCGCCCGGCGCCGGCATCGGCTGGGACGAGACCAAGCCCCGCGGCCGCGCCCAGCAGCCGCCGCTCACCCCGGAATATCAGGCGATCTGGGAAGCCAGCATGGCCGACCAGGATGCCGGCGGACAGGGCAACGACACCCGCGTCACCTGCATCAGCAACGGCATGCCGCGGCTCATGACCATCATCCGGCCGATCGAGTTCGTCATCCTGCCGGCCATCACCTACGTCGTCTACGAGAACAATCTGCCGCGCCGGATCTACACCGACGGCAGCGGCTTCCCGGCCGAGAACGAGCCGTCCTATGCCGGCTATTCCGTCGGCAAGTGGCTCGATACCGACGGCGACGGCCGCTACGATACCCTCGAAGTCGAGACCCGCGACTTCAAGGGCCCGCGCAATTACGAGGACAGCGGGTTGCCGCTTCACGTCGACAACGAGTCGATCGTCAAGGAGCGTCTCGCCCTCGACAAGGCGAACCCGAACATCCTGCGCAACGAGATCACGGTGATCGACCATGCGCTGACGCGGCCGTGGACCGTGACCAAGAATTATTACCGCGTCCCCGGCGGCCGGATGTACGAAGACCTCTGCAACGAGAGCAACAATCACGTCCAGATCGGCAAGGAAAACTACTTCATGAGCGCGGACGGCTACCTGATGCCGGCCAAGAAGGGCCAAGCGCCGCCGGACCTGCGTTATTTCAAGCAGTCGCAGAAATGATGCGTCGGCGGGCCGCGATTTGCGGTCCGCCATGTTCCGCCAGGGCGGGGCTGCAACAGCCGCCCCGCGGCCGGCATCATGGGCAGCTTCTCACCAGCAATAGACCCGCGGCGGCCTCGCCTGGGCGGGTATGACGCGCGGCGGCGTCAGGCCGGCGATCTCCAGCACCAGCTTGGTGCGCGTCGCCTCCTTGAATTGATCGCGCTCGTGGATCGCGATGACGAAGGCGCCGGGTCCGCCGATGACGCAATCCTCGTAATATTCATCGAGATTGGCGATGTCGGTGCCGCTGCCGTAGGGCCGCTTGAGCATGATGGGCAGGCCGTTGATGGTGATGCCGGCGGAGACCACGTCGTCGCGCATCAACGTCACCGGCGGGCCGATATTGTTGGTGCCGTCGCCGGACACGTCGATGATGCGGCGCAGGCCACGATAGCCGCTGGTGTCGAACAGCGGCTTGGCGAATTTCAGCGCCCCGAAGATCGAGGTGCGCGGCGCGCGGCGGTACGGCGCCGCCGCAATCTCCTGCGCCACCGCAGCGGCCGCTTCCGGTCCGTCGATCAGCCGCCACGGCATGATGATCTTCTGGTCGAAAGGCCCGGCCCATTCGAAATAGGTCAGAGCGATCCTGCCGTTGATGCCGCTGCGCAGGGCATTGAGGAATTCGCGCGAAGTGAGCCCGGTGATGTAGCCCTCGCGCTGCAGGGCCTGCTCCTCCGGGTCCATGGAGTTGGAGACATCGACCGCGATCACGAGCTCGGCATCGACGTCGACGGCGCCCGGGCTGTTGTCCGCCAACAGCGGGGCACGCGGCGCCGCGAAGCCGCCATTCCAGCCGAACAGCGCCATGGCGGCAGCTCCCGCCGCCAGCACCGAAACCAACATCCGCGCCCGCATCCGACCCTCCTGCTCATCAGCTTTGCCATGGTGGCGCGGGACGAGGCCAAGAACAAGGGCTTGCGCTTTCGTCATTTCGCCGGCCCTCCCATGGACGTACACTGCGGCGGCGAACCACATTCTCGTGGTGCGACCCAGACCAGGGGACCCCGTCAGTTCGGCCAGGCTGGCCCGACGGCGACTTCGATAAGCGAATGGGCCGATCTGTGCCAAGATTTTGGCTACCCCATCTTGCGGTCGGACCGCGAGCGGCAACGAGATCACGGGAGAAGCGCCATGAATGAGCAAGCCATCGGTCGTCGGACCTTTCTGGCCGGAGCTGCGGCATTGACCGCGTCCGGCGCGCTGCAGGCGGGCGAGGGCCGCGCCCAGACGCCGGTGCCGAACTCGTCCGGCACCGAGCCGGCCAAGGTAAAGGCGCCGGCCAATGCCACCGACTGCCACATGCACATCTACGACCCGCGCTTTGCGGAGCAGGGCCCGGGCCGGGCCAAGCCGAACAATGCCACCGTGCAGGACTACCGGCTCCTCCAGAAGCGCACGGGAACGACGCGCGTCGTCGTCGTGACCCCGCGCAACTACGCGACCGATAATCGGGTGACGGTCGACGCGCTGGCGCAGCTGGGAGCGAACGCCCGAGGCGTTGCGGTCGTCCATCCGACCATCACCGACGCGGAATTGAAAGCACTCGACGCGGCCGGAATACGCGGAATACGCTTCTCGCTGACGGGCGGGGCCGATGCCGTCGTCACCTGGGACATGGTCGAGCCGCTGTCGAAACGCGTCGCCGTCCTCGGCTGGCACCTGCAGTTCAACCTGGACGGCTCCCAGATCACCGAACGCGCCGACCTGCTGCGGCGCCTGCCGTCGCAACTCGTGTTCGACCACATGGGACACCCGACCCTGCCGGCCGGCATCGAGGATCAATCCTTTGCGGTCATGCGCGGTCTCATCGACAGGGGCCGGACCTGGATCAAGCTGTCCGGCGCCTATTCCAACAGCAAGATCGGGCCGCCCTCCTATCCGGAGGCGACCGCGATCGCGCAAGCCTTCGTCAAGGCGGCGCCGGAGCGGATGGTGTGGGGCAGCGACTGGCCGCATCCCGGCGAGCAGAACAAGCCGGTGCTGCCGGACGACGCGCTGCTGTTCGACCTGCTCGCCGTGTGGGCGCCGGACGAGGCAACGCGCCGCCGCATCCTGGTCGAGAACCCCGAAGGCCTCTACGGCTTTGCCAAGGGGTGAAGCCTGCCGTGAACCGTCAGAGATAGCTGCGGTCGAGGCCGGCTTCGTTGGCCAGAACCGATAGCCGCTTGCGGGCATGGAAAAGACGGGTCTTCACCGTGTTTTCCGGAATGGCGAGGATGTGCGCGGCTTCGTCGACCGACTTCTCATGGTAGTAGACGAGGTCGACGATCTCGCGGTGGTCGGCCGAGAGCTTGCCCAGGCAGCGGCGCAAGATGTCCCCGCGCTCCTTTTTCTGGGCGGCGGCTTCGGGATCGTCGCCTTCGTCCTCGATGTCTTCCGCGACCTCTTCGTCGAGCTGGTCTTCGGTCCGTCGCCGCCGCAGGGCGAGTGCCTTGTAGCGGGCCATGGCCAGCATCCAGGTCGACACCGTCGAGCGTCCCTCGAACTGGCCGGCCTGCCGCCACACGTCCAGGAACACCTCGCTGGTCAGGTCTTCCGCCAGCGTCCGGTCGCCGATGATGCGCAGGATGAAGCGGAACACGCGGACCTGATGCCCGGTAAACAGCACCAGCATGGCATCGCGGTCCCCCCGCGCGATCCGCTCGATGAGGGCGGCGTCATGAGTGGCGCGCGTGGTCGCGCCAGCCGGTATGCTCGACTTGTAATCGGAGGCCGGGGCCAGGGAGCTGCGCATGGGGTGTCTCCTGAACTCGAGGACACCGGCACTATGGAAGTTCCCGCCTCCGATCTCTGTGATGAGTCTCACACAGGCCAAAAAGTGTTGCCGCGGCGCCCCTATGCGGGCCGCACTTCACGCCCAATTTCCGCCGTGATCCCGCAGACGACGCAGCGCCGCTGCATCAGAGGTGCTTATCGGGTGTCGGCGTTCTCTCTCCCGGAAGGGGGTGCGCGGCCGCACTCGTCACCGCATCGGCACGAGGCCGAGCTTGTCGAGCAGGGCCAGGTCGCGCTCGCGATCGGGGTTGGCAGCGGTCAGGAGCCGCGGGCCGTAGAAGATCGAGTTCGCGCCGGCGAGGAAGCACAGCGCCTGGGTTTCCTCGCTCATGTCTTCCCGGCCGGCCGAGAGGCGGACCACCGATGCCGGCATGGCGATGCGGGCGACGGCGATGGTGCGCACGAATTCCAGCGGCTCGAGCGTCGCCTGCCCGGCCAGCGGGGTGCCTTCGACCCGGACCAGGAGATTGATCGGCACCGATTCCGGATGGGACGGCAGGTTCGCCAGCGTGGCGATCATGCCGATGCGGTCGTCGCGGCCCTCGCCCATGCCGACGATGCCGCCGCAGCACACATGGATGCCGGCGCTGCGCACGTGTTCGAGCGTGTCGAGACGGTCGCGGTAGAGGCGGGTCGAGATGATGTCGCCATAGAATTCGGGCGAAGTGTCGAGGTTGTGGTTGTAGTAATCGAGCCCTGCGGCCTTGAGCCGGCGCGCCTGCTCCGCCGTGAGCATGCCCAGGGTCGCGCAGCTCTCGAGCCCCAGCGCCTTGACGCCCTCGACCATGGCGCAGACCGCCTCGAGGTCGCGGTCCTTGGGGGCGCGCCAGGCCGCGCCCATGCAGAAGCGGCTCGCGCCCGCCGCGCGCGCGGCCCTCGCCTCGGCGAGCACCGCGTCCACCTCCATCAGCTTGTCCGCCTTCACACCGGTGTCGTAACGGGCACTCTGCGGACAATAGGCGCAATCCTCCGGACAGCCGCCGGTCTTGATCGACAGCAGGGTGGAAATCTGCACCTCGCGCGGATCGAAATGTATGCGGTGGATGCGCTGGGCGCTAAAGATCAGGTCCGGAAACGGCAATTCGAACAGCGCCCGGATCTCCGGGCGAGTCCAGTCATGGCGGGCGATGCCGTCGAGGCCGCGTACGGCAGCGGCCTCCGCGCCGGCGTGCGAAAGAGTGCGATCATCCATGGCCGCGAGGATGGCGGTGCGGCACTGCAAATGCAAGCGGGCGAGGCGGTTCGGGGAGTAGGGTCGCGGCCAAGCGGTCATTCCGGGGGGGGCGCGGAGCGCCGAACCCGGAATCCAGAGGGCCTCGCCGCCGCCAGGATTCCGGGTTCGCGCGAAGGCGCGCGCCCCGGAATGACGGTGTTCGGGAAGGCGTCCTACTCCGCTGCCTGCCTCGCCTCGACGCGCTCCACGCGCGCCGCGCAGAACTTGAATTCGGGGATTTTTCCGAACGGGTCCAAGGCTGGATTGGTGAGCAGGTTGGCCGCCGCCTCGACGTAGGCGAACGGGATGAATACCACGCCGTCGGGAATCCCGTCGTCCTGGCGTGCCGACAATTCGACAGTGCCGCGGCGGGTCGAGACCCGCACGGCGTCGCCGGGCGAAATGCCCAGGCGCGCGATCTCGCCGCGCGACAGGCAGGCGACCGGGCCGGGCTCGAGCTCATCGAGCACGCTGGCGCGCCGCGTCATCGCGCCGGTGTGCCAGTGCTCGAGCTGCCGGCCGGTGGTCAGGATCATGGGGAATTCGCGCGTCGGGCACCTCGTTGGGTGGCGAAAGCTTCGCCGCCACCAGCTTGGCGAGGCCGCCGGGCCGCGGAAAACCCTTGTCGAACACCACGTCATGGCCGGGCTTGTCGGGCCCGTCGGTCGGGTATGTGACGGCGCTTTCCTTCTCCACCCGATCCCAGGAGATGTTGGCGAGCGAGGGCATCAGCGACGCCATCTCGGTGTAGATCTCGCTCGGGTGCGAATAGGTCCAGTCGAGACCCGATGCGGCGCGCGATCTCCTGGATGATCCACCAGTCGACCTTGGCCTCGCCCGGCAGCGGCAGCGCGCGGCGGCCCA
Organism: uncultured Alphaproteobacteria bacterium; assembly: GCA_963795865.1. Taxonomy (GTDB): domain Bacteria; phylum Pseudomonadota; class Alphaproteobacteria; order Rhizobiales; family Xanthobacteraceae; genus JAJPKK01. Next base: position 110,425 of record CAWCJX010000016.1, on the reverse strand, counting down.
TCTGCACCTGGCGATTGGTGTTGGTGACGGTGCCGTCCTTCTCCGGCCAGGCCGAGGCCGGCAGGATCACGTCGGCATAGGCCGCGGTCTCGGTGAGGAAGATGTCCTGCACCACGAGATGGTCGAGATGGGCGAGCGCGGCGCGGGCGTGATTGAGATCGGGATCGGACATCGCGGGGTTCTCGCCCATGATGTACATGCCGGTGATCTCGTTGCGATGGACCGCGTCCATGATCTCGACCACGGTCAGTCCCTTCTTGGGATCGAGCGTGGTGCCCCAGGCGGTCTCGAACCGGGCGCGAACGTCGGGCGATCTCCACCGACACGTAGTCCGGGAAGAACATCGGGATCAGCCCGGCGTCCGACGCGCCCTGCACGTTGTTCTGGCCGCGCAGCGGATGCAGCCCGGTGCCGGGCCGGCCGACCTGGCCGCAGATCAGCGACAGCGCGATCAGGCAGCGCGCATTGTCGGTGCCGTGGGTGTGCTGGGAAATGCCCATGCCCCAGAAGATGATCGCGGACTCGGCGCGGGCATAGGTGCGCGCCACGGTGCGCAGCGTGTCGGCGTCGATGCCGCAGATCGGCGCCATCTGCTCCGGCGTGAACGCCTTGACGTGCTCGGCGAGCTGCGAGAAGCCTTCGGTGAAGGTCTGGACGTATTGCTGGTCGTACAGCTTCTCGGTGACGATCACGTTGAGCATGGCGTTGAGCATCGCCACGTCGGTGCCGTTGGCGAACTGCAGCATGTGGGCGGCGTGGCGCTTGAGCGCCTGGCCGCGCGGATCCATCACGATGAGCTTGGCGCCGCGCTTGGCCGCCTGCTTGAAGAAGGTCGCCGCGACCGGATGGTTTTCGGTCGGGTTGGCGCCGATCACGATGATGACGTCGGAGTTCTTGCACTCGTTGAAGGTCGCCGTCACCGCCGCGGAGCCGACGCCTTCCAACAGCGCCGCCACCGAGGAGGCGTGGCACAGCCGGGTGCAGTGATCGACATTGTTGGAGCCGAAGCCGGTGCGCACCAGCTTCTGGAACAGATAGGCCTCCTCGTTCGAGCCCTTGGCCGAGCCGAACCCGGCAAGCGCACGCGCCCCCTTGCTTGTCGCGGATCGCCTTCAGGCCGGCGGCGGCGCGGTCGAGCGCCTCGTCCCAGCGTGGCCGGGCGGAAATGGCGCCAGCGCATGGCGCGTGTCGAGCGCGTCGTCGGCGTGCTTGGGCACGCCGTCCTTGCGGATCATCGGCTGGGTGAGGCGCTGCGGATTGTGGACGTAGTCGAAGCCGAAGCGGCCCTTGACGCAGAGGCGCTGGTGGTTCGCCGGGCCGTCCTTGCCGGTGACGTAGAGCAGCTTGTCGTCCTTGATGTGGTAGGTGAGCTGGCAGCCGACGCCGCAATAAGGGCATACCGAATCGACCTCGCGGTCGGGAAATCCGGTGCGGACGTTGTGCGCGTCGAGCAGCGGTCGCCGGCATCAGCGCGCCGGTCGGGCAGGCCTGGACGCATTCGCCGCAGGCGACGCAGGTCGATGCGCCCATGGGATCGTCGAAATCGAACACGATCTTCTCGCCATGGCCGCGCCCCGCCATGCCGATCACGTCGTTGACCTGCACTTCGCGACAGGCGCGGACGCACAGATTGCATTGGATGCAGGCGTCGAGATTGACCGCCATGGCGGTGTGGCTGCGGTCGGGCGCCGCCGGATTGGGCCGCGCCGGAAATCGTGCCTTGACCAGCTTCTGGCCGTCGATGACCTGCCACAGATGGGATTGCGGATCGTGGGCGACCGCGCGGTCGGGCTGGTCGGCGAGCAGCAGCTCCGCCACCATGCGCCGCGCCGTGGCGGCGCGATCGGTCTGGGTCTTGACCTTCATGCCCGGTGCGGGGGTGCGGATGCAACTCGCCGCGAGCACCCGCTCGCCCTCGATCTCGACCATGCAGACGCGGCAATTGCCGTCCGGGCGATAGCCGGGCGCGGGCGAGTAGCACAGATTCGGCAACGTGATGCCGTAGCGGCGGGCGGTTTGGAAGATGGTTTCGCCGGCGGGCGCCTCGACCTCGCGGCCGTCGAGGGTGAATTTGATCGGCTGGGTCGGTTTCGCTCATGGCATCACCCGCGCGGTTTCTGACAGCTCTTGACGTTTCTACCAGCTTCCGAGGGGCGTCTTGAGCTCCTCGGGAAAGTATTTGAGCACGCTCAGCAGCGGATTGGGCGCCGCCTGGCCGAGGCCGCAGATCGAGGCGTCGCGCATCGCGGTGGAAAGCTCGGTCAGCAGCGCCTCGTCCCACGGGCCCGACGCCATCAGCATCGCCGCCTTCTCGGTGCCGACCCGGCACGGCGTGCACTGGCCGCAGCTCTCGTCCTCGAAGAACTTCATCAGGTTGAGCGCCACCGCCTTCATGTCGTCCTGGTCCGACAAGATCACGACCGCGTGCGACCCGACGAAGCAGCCATATTGCTCCAGGGTGCCGAAGTCGAGCGGAAGATCGGCCATCGAAGCCGGCAAGATGCCGCCCGACGCGCCCCCCGGCAGATAGCCCTTGAAGACATGGCCGTCGGTCATGCCGCCGGAAAATTCCTCGATCAATTCGCGGGCGCTGACGCCTGCCGGCGCCAGCTTGACGCCGGGATTCCTGACCCGGCCCGACACCGAGAAGCTGCGCAGGCCCTTGCGGTCGCGACGGCCGTGGGAGGTGAACCAGTCGGCGCCTTTCTCGACGATGTCGCGGACCCAGAACAGCGTCTCGACGTTCTGCTCCAGCGTCGGCCGTCCGAACAGCCCGACCTGGGCCACGTAGGGCGGCCGGTGCCGGGGCAGGCCGCGCTTGCCCTCGATCGATTCGATCATCGCGGACTCTTCGCCGCAGATATAGGCGCCGGCGCCGCGGCGCAGGTGCAGCCTGGCGTGCGGGCGAGAGCTTCGCCGCCTCCACCTTGGCGATCTCCGCCTCCAGCATCAGCCGGATCTCGGGATACTCGTCGCGCAGGTAGATGTAGATGTCGGCCGCCTCGACCACCCAGGCGGCGATCAGCATGCCTTCGAGGAAGCGATGCGGGATCGCGCTCGAGGTAGTAGCGGTCCTTGAAGGTGCCGGGCTCGCCTTCGTCGCCGTTCACGGCCATCAGGCGCGGCGCCGGCTCGGCCCGCACCAGCGTCCATTTGCGGCCGGTGGGGAACCCGGCGCCGCCGAGCCCGCGCAGCCCGGCATCGCTTACCGCCTTGATCACGTCGTCGCGGCTGCGCTGGCCGGACAGGCAGGCCTTCAGCAGCGTGTAGCCGCCCTCCGCCTGGTAGGCTGCGAAGTCATGCGGCGTCTTGTAGGCATGGGCATGAGGGTGCTTGGCGACCGCGGCGGCGACGGCGGCGGGCGTCGCCTTCATCGACCTGCACATGGCCGACGGCGGCGACCGGCGCGCGGTCGCAGGCGCCGACGCAGGGCGCGCGCATCACCCGCACGTCGGCGCCAAGGAGCCGCGGCAGCTCGGCCAGCAGCTTGTCGGCGCCGGCCATGGCGCAGGACAGGCTGTCGCACACCCGCACCGTGACGGCGGGCGGCGGCGGGCCGTCCTTCACCACGTCGAAATGGGCGTAGAAGGTGGCGACCTCGTAGACCTCGGCCTGGGCGAGCTTCATCTCGGCCGCGAGCGCGGCGAGATGAGGCGCCGACAGGTGGCCGTAGCAATCCTGCAGCAGATGCAGGTGCTCGATCAGGAGGTCGCGCCGGCGCGGGCGATCGCCGAGCAGCGCCCGCACCTCGTCGACCGCTCGCGGGTCGAGCTGGCGGCCCTTCGGAGTGCTGGCGGGGCGGCGGCGCTTTTTGCCGGGCAGATCGGTCGTGGTCATGACGAGACTATAGTGGCTGCGACCGGCGGTTGCTCGTTCCGCCGGCGCCAAAAATTTGTGCGATATGTCGCATTTTGCTGGGATTCCACCTTCTTGCCCGCGCTCAGAACAGGCCGACGATCTTGCCGTCGGCTCCGACATCGATCGAATCGGCGGCGGGAACCTTGGGCAGGCCGGGCATGGTCATGATGTCGCCGCAGATCGCCACGACGAACTCCGCGCCGGCGGACAGCCGAACCTCGCGCACCGGGATGATGTGATCGTCCGGCGCGCCCTTGAGGTCGGGGTTGGTGGAGAAGCTGTACTGGGTCTTGGCGATGCACACCGGCAGCTTGCCGTAGCCCATCGCCTCGAACGAGGCGAGCTGGTCGCGCACCGCCTTGTCCACCGCGATGTCCTTGGCGCGATAGATTTCGCGGGCGATGGTGCGGATCTTTTCGAGCAGCGGCATCTCGTCGGGATAGAGCAGCTTGAGCTTGCTGCGGCCGGACTCGATGGTCTTGACCACCGCCCGCGCCACGTCGGCGGCGCCTTCGCCACCCATCGCCCAATGGTCGGCCATCAGCGGCCTCGACGCCGAGCTTGGCGCAGGCCTTCTTGACGAGCTCGATCTCGGCCGGCGTGTCGGCGCTGAACCGGTTGATGGAGATCACCGGCACGAGGCCGAATTTCTGCACGTTCTCGACGTGGCGCTGGAGGTTGGACATGCCGGCCTCGAGCGCCTGCAGGTTTTCGGTCTTGAGGTCTTCCTTCTTCACCCCGCCATGCATCTTGAGCGCGCGGATGGTCGCCACCAGCACCACGCAGTCGGGCGCCAGCCCGGTCTTGCGGCACTTGATGTCGATGAACTTCTCGCCGCCGAGATCGGCGCCGAAGCCCGCCTCGGTCACCACGTAGTCGGCGAGCTTGAGGGCGGTCGTGGTCGCGAGCACCGAGTTGCAGCCATGGGCGATGTTGGCGAACGGGCCGCCATGGACGAAGGCCGGGGTGCCTTCCAGCGTCTGCACCAGGTTCGGCGCCAGCGCGTCCTTGAGCAGCGCGGTCATCGCGCCGTGGGCCTTGAGATCGGCGGCGCGGACCGGCTTGCGGTCGCGGGTATAGCCGATGATGATGTTGCCGAGCCGGTGCTTGAGATCGTCGAGGTCGCGGGCGAGGCAGAAGATCGCCATCACCTCGGACGCGACCGTGATGTCGAAGCCGGCCTCGCGCGGATAGCCGTTGGCGACGCCGCCGAGCGAGCAGACGATCTCGCGCAGCGCGCGGTCGTTCATGTCCATGACGCGGCGCCAGGCGACGCGGCGGCTGTCGAGGCTGAGCGCGTTGCCCCAATAGATGTGGTTGTCGATCAGCGCGGAGAGCAGGTTATGCGCCGACGTGATGGCGTGGAAGTCGCCGGTGAAATGGAGGTTGATGTCCTCCATCGGGACGACCTGGGCGTAGCCGCCGCCGGCGGCGCCCCCCTTCATGCCGAACGACGGCCCGAGCGAGGGCTCGCGCAGGCACAGCATCGCCTTCTTGCCGATGTAGTTGAGCGCATCGGTGAGGCCGACCGTCGTGGTGGTCTTGCCTTCGCCGGCCGGGGTCGGCGAGATCGCCGACACCAGGATCAGCTTGCCGTTCGGCCGGTCCTTGAGGCCCTTGATGTACTCCATCGAGACCTTGGCCTTGTAGTGGCCGTAAGGCTCGAGGTTTTCCACCGCGACGCCGAGCCGCTCGCGCGCCACATCGGCGATCAGGCGCTTGGTGGCGGCCTGGGAGATTTCGATGTCTGATTTCGGTTGGGCGTGCTGGGAAGCCGGCATCGGGAAGTCCTTGGGTTGAATTCAAATCACGTCGTTGCGGGAAGCGGTTGCGGGGTCACGCGAAGCGGGCGCCGACCGCGAGGCCGGCCGATTTCGCCCATTCGCCGGCTTCGATCTTCTTGCCTTCGGCGGGCTGCACGCGGGTCACCTTGAAGCGCCCGTCGGCGCACACCACGGTAAAACCGTCGGCCTCGACGGCGACGATCTCGCCCATCTTGCCGGCGATGCCCTTGGGGTCCTTCGCCGGCAGCGGCTTCGCGTCGAAGATCTTGAGGGCCTTGCCGTCGAGACTGGCCCAGGCGCCGGGCGCGGGGTTGCAGCCGCGGATCAGCGGGTCGATCTGCCGCCACGACTTCGCCCAGTCGATGCGGGCGTTCTCGGCGGTGCAGCGGCCCTCATAGGTCGCCTTGCTCTCGTCCTGCTTGATGCGCGGCGCCTTGCCGGCCTTCACCAGGTCGACGGATTCGAGCATCGCTTCGACGCCCAGGGGGAACAGGCGGTCGAAATAGACGGTGCCGAGCGTATCGGTGGCGCTGATCGGGGTCTTCTTCTGCAGCAGCACGTCGCCGGTATCGAGGCCGTTGTCCGGCCAGAAGATCGAGAGGCCGGTCTCCTTCTCGCCGAGAATGATCGGCCAGTTGATGGCGCTCGCGCCGCGATAGGCGGGCAGCAGCGAGGGGTGGTACTGGATCGAGCCATGGGTCGGGATGTTGAGGAACTCCTCCGGCACGAACAGGGTCACGAACGCCATCACCTGCAGATCCGGCTTCAGGGCGCGGAATTCCTCCCACACCTCCGGCTTGCGATAGGACGCCGGCTGGTGGACCGGCAGCTTCGCCGCCAGCGCGGCTTCCTTGAGCGGGTCGGCCTTCGGCGCCTTCCTTCTCCGGCGCCACATAGACGGCGACCACCTCGTCGCCGCGCTTGAGCAGCGCTTCCAGCACGGCCTTGCCGAACGCCTGTTGACCGTGAACCACGATACGCATCCGCAACCTCCCGCCCGATCCTCGATCGTCCTGACTCATAATCGCGTGCCGAATCCAGCTTGCCCGGTCGAGCCGCCGCCCGGCGATCGACGACGCGAAGTTTGACGTCGATCTGACCAAAACGCCCGCTTACGCCGCCTCGGCCGCTTTCTTTTCCGGCGCGGTGATCGCGCCGGAATTCTTGATCTCCGCCAGCTCGTCGGCCGAGTAGCCGAGCACCTTGGTGAGGATTTCCTCGGTGTGCTCGCCGAGCAGCGGCGAGCGCTTCACCTCGGTGATGGAGTCCGACATCTTGATGGGATTGCCGACGGTGAGATACTTGCCGCCGCGTCGGGTGATCGACCTCGACCACCGTTCCGGTCTCGCGCAACGACTTCTCCTCGGCGATCTCCTTCATGGAAAGGATCGGGCCGACCGGGATGTCGTGCTGGTTGCAGATGTCCATGACCTCGAACTTGGTCTTGGTCTTGGTCCACTCCTCGATGGTGGCGAAGATGTGCTTGAGCCGCGGCAGCCGCGCCGGCGGCTTGGCATAGTCGGGGTCGGTCTTCCATTCCGGCTTGCCGATCAGGTCGCAGATCGGCTCCCACACCGGCGCCTGGGTGATGAAGTAGATGTAGGCGTCGGGATCGGTCTCCCAGCCCTTGCATTTGAGGATCCAGCCGGGCTGGCCGCCGCCGGAATCGTTGCCGGCGCGCGGCACCGCTTCTGCCGAACGCGATGCCCTCGCCGTACTGGCTGTACTCGGCGAGCGGCCCGTGCTTGAGGCGCTGCTGGTCGCGCAGCTTCACCCGCGCGAGATTGAGCACGCCGTCCTGCATGGCGCACAGCACGCGCTGGCCGCGGCCGGTGCGCATGCGCTGGTAGAGCGCGGTGACGATGCCGAAGGCGAGATGGAGGCCGGTGCCGGAATCGCCGATCTGCGCTCCGGTGACCAGCGGCGGTCCGTCGCGGAAACCGGTGGTGGAGGCGGCGCCGCCGGCGCATTGCGCGACGTTCTCATAGACCTTGCAATCCTCGTAGGGGCCGGGGCCGAAGCCCTTCACCGACGCCACGATCATGCGCGGATTGGTCTTGTGGATATGCTCCCAGGTGAGCCCCATGCGGTCGAGCGCGCCGGGCGCGAAATTCTCCACCAGCACGTCGCAATGCTTGATCAGGCGGTCGAGGATTTCCTTGCCCTTGGGGTGCTTGGAATCGATCGTGATCGAGCGCTTGTTGCCGTTGAGCATGGTGAAGTAGAGGCTGTCGGCCCCCTTCACGTCGCGCAGCTGCCCGCGAGTGACGTCGCCCACGCCGGGCCGCTCGACCTTGATGCAATCGGCGCCCATGTAGCCCAGAAGCTGGGTGCAGGTCGGCCCCGATTGCACATGGGTGAAGTCGAGGATGCGCACGCCGTCGAGCGCCTTTCCGGCGGCGCCCCAGGGCTTGGTCGACGGCGGCGGCAACCCGGCGACGCCGTTCTGGGCGGCGATGCTTTTTCGCCGCGGGTGTCTTCGCTGCGGGCTTTTTCGCCACCGCCTTCACGGTGGCTTTCTTCGGCGTCGGCTTGCCGGTCGCCGCTTTCTTGGCGGCGGGCTTGTTGACGACTTTCTTTGCGGCCGTCTTTGTCCTGGCTGGTGCCTTGGCTTTGGCTTGCGGCTTGGTTTTGGCTTTCGCCTTCCTGCGAGTGGCCATTGCTGTTCCCCTGTCGTTATTTCTTGCGAAGCACGCTTTGCGGATTGAGATTGCCGATGCGGCCGCTCTCGCTGCCGGCGGCCGGGTCGATCACCGCGTTGATGAGGGTCGGCTTGCCGGAGTCCATCGCCGCGTTCACGGCGCGCTTGAGTTCGTCCGGCGTCGTCGCGTTGACGCCGACGCCGCCGAACGCTTCCATCATCTTGTCGTAGCGCGAGCCCTTGACGAAGACGGTGGTGGCAACGTCCGCACCTCCGGAGGGATTGACGTCGGTTCCGCGGTAGATGCCGTCATTGTTGAAGATGACAACGCACACCGGAAGGTGATACCGGCAGATCGTCTCCACTTCCATGCCGGAAAAGCCGAAGGCGCTGTCGCCCTCCACCGCGAGCACGGGCTTGCCGGTCTCGATCGCGGCGGCGATGGCAAAGCCCATGCCGATGCCCATCACGCCCCAGGTGCCGACGTCCAGGCGTTTGCGCGGTTGATACATGTCGATGATGCCGCGTGCGAGATCGAGCGTGTTGGCGCCTTCATTGACGAGGATGGCATCCGGCCGCTCCTTGACGATGGTCCTCAGCGCACCGAGCGCGCCGTGATAGTCCATCGGGGCCGTGTTCTTCATCAGCCGCGGCGCCATCTTGGCGATGTTTTCTTCCCGCTTCGAGTTCGACCGCGCCGACCCAGTCCGCCGGCGGGGGCGCCCACTTGCTGCCCATCCCCTCGAGCAGCGCGACGACGCAGGAGCCGATGTCGCCCACGACCGGAGCGACGATCTCGACATTGCTGTCCATCTCCTTGGGCTCGATGTCGATCTGGATGAACTTCTTGGAATGAGGCTCGCCCCAGTTCTTGCCCTTACCGTGGGACAGGAGCCAGTTCAGGCGCGCGCCGATCAGCATCACCACGTCGGAGTCCTTCAGCACCGTCGAGCGCGCCGCACCCGCACATTGCGGATGGGTGTCGGCCAGGAGGCCCTTGGCCATGCTCATCGGCAGGAAGGGAATGCCGCTCTTTTCCACCAGGGCGCGGATCGCGTCGTCGGCCTGCGCATAAGCGGCGCCTTTGCCGAGGATGATCAGGGGGCGCTTGGCGCTCTTCAGGACGTCGAGCGCGCGCTTGATCGCGGCGGGGGCGGGAATCTGGGCCGGTGCCGGGTCGATCACCTTGACGAGCGACTTGGCCCCGGCCTCCGCATCCATCACCTGGGAAAAAAGCTTGGCGGGCAGATCGAGATAGACGCCGCCGGGACGCCCCGACACGGCCGCCCGGATCGCACGCGCGAGGCCGATGCCGATGTCGGCGGCATGCAGCACGCGGAACGCCGCCTTGCAGAGCGGCTTGGCGATGGCGAGTTGGTCCATCTCCTCATAGTCGCCCTGCTGCAGGTCGACGACCTCGCGCTCCGACGAGCCGCTGATCAGGATCATCGGGAAGCAGTTGGTGGTGGCGTTGGCGAGCGCAGTCAGGCCGTTGAGAAAGCCGGGCGCCGACACCGTGAGGCAGACGCCGGGCTTCTTGGTGAGAAAGCCGGCGATCGCGGCGGCATTGCCGGCGTTCTGCTCGTGGCGGAACGAGATGACGCGGATGCCGGCGCCCTGCGCCATGCGGCCGAAATCCGTGATCGGAATGCCGGGCACGCCGTAGATCGTGTTGAGCCCGTTGAGCTTGAGCGCGTCGATGACGAGGTGAAAGCCGTCCGTCAGTTCCCGTTCCGCTCCGGCCGCGCTCGCATCGATGCTCGCAGGCTTTGCCGTCTTTGCCGCTGCTTCAGCCATAAGAGGCCTCCCGTTTTTTGAACTCTTGCCGGTCAGTCGAGATAATCGGCGTGCCGGGTCACGTGCTCGGCGAGCCCCAGCGCGTGATCGCGCACCAGCGCCTCGGCTCGCGCGGTGTCGCGCGCCTCGATCGCCCGGATGATGTTCATGTGATCGCTGATCGACCGGTCGGCGCGATCGCTCTCGCCGATGGTCTTGCGACGGATCATGCGCATATGGGCGAACAGGTTCGCCGCGAGGTCGATCAGCACGCGGTTGCCGCTCATGCGGATGATGGTCTGGTGGAACTCGATGTTGACCTCGGAATATTCGTCGAGCTTGGCGTGCAGGCGGCCGTTCTCGAAGGTCGCGAACATGGCGCGCAGGCCGGCGATCTCCTGGTCGGTCGCTTTCTGCGTAATCAACCGCGCCGCCATGCATTCCAGCGCCGCCCAGGCGGTGATCAGCTCGATGACCTCCCGCTTGGTCTTGCGCACGACGTAGATGCCGCGCCGCGGCACCGCGCGCACGAAGCCTTCGCGCTCGAGCTGGACCATCGCCTCGCGCACCGGGGTGCGGCTGATGCCGAGGTCGCTGGCGAGCTGGCGCTCGTCGAGCCGCACCTCGCCGGGGCGGTTGTAGATGTCGAGCGAGAGGATCACGTCCCGCAGCGCGGCATAGGCGCGGTCGGCGAAGGTCGAGGTGTCCTCGAGCGGTGGAACCGCAATCCGGGCCGTGGCTTCGACCGATCGCGGAGGGGACGGGCTGTTCATGGCAGGATACTCGACACGCCCGCTGGGCCGGACGCTATTATACAATATACCAGGGCGGCGCAACCCCAGTATCGCTCTCCTCGCCGGTATCGAGCTTGCATCAGGAAATGTCTTGCACCTCGGCTGAAGGCCCAACGTCTGACCCGAGTCCAGTGGAGCGTCCACCTCACCCGTTGTCCTGCAAACGGGGCGAAGGAGACGGCGTTTCATCCTTCAGCATCACCCCCGTGCATCTGCGCAGCCTTGCCTGCGTGCAAAGGTACACGAGCCGTTGCGCCGCCTCCGCGCAGGCCATCCCCGCCGGGCGAATATTGGACAGGCAGTTTCGCTCGGCGTCGGTGCGGCCGGGCGCCGGCTGCCAGGTCAGATAAGCCCCGAGGCTGTCGGGCGAGGTCAGCCCGGGGCGCTCCCCGATCAGGACGCAGACCAGCGCGGCGCCGAGCCGGTGGCCGATCTCGTCGCCGATGGCAACGCGGCCCTGTTCGACGATGGCGACCGGTCCGATCCGCAAGCCCTGGCAGCTTAGCTGCGGCAGGGTCTCGTCGAGCAGCGGTACGGCATGGGATGCCACCGCCCGTGCCGACAGGCCATCGGCGAGCACGAACGCCAGGTCGTATCCGCGCGGCATCGCGGCCATTTGGGCCCGCGAGGCGTCGTCGAGGCGGCGCCCGAGATCGGGACGCGCCAGATAGATCGGCCGGTCGGCGGCAGCGCTGTGCAACTGCACCGCTTCGAGGCCGCGCTCGCGAAGGCGCACCAGCAGCGCTCCCGGGTCGAACGGCTCATGGACCGCGTCGCGGGCCCTGGCATGGGCCAATTGGAAGGTGAGGTGCTCGCGGGTCGCGATGGAGGCGCCCGCCCGCGCCAGGCCGATCCGCGCCGGCGTCGCGGCGCGCATGTGCGCCCAGGGATCATCGTCGGCGGGAACGGACATTGACCCCTCAAGCGAGCAGCGGCACGAAGCGCGGCGGCAGTGACTGCGGCCTCACCAGGCCTGTCTCGGTCATCAGGCCCATCTTCATCAGCCAGTCGGTGAATTCCGGCGCCGGGGCGAGGCCGAGCGCCTCGCGGATCGCCAGCACGTCATGATAGGAGGTGCTTTGGTAATTGAGCATGACGTCGTCAGCCCCCGGCACGCCCATCACGTAAGTGACCCCCGCCACCGCCAGCAGCGTGAGCAGCGTGTCCATGTCGTCCTGGTCGGCCTCGGCATGGTTGGTGTAGCAGACGTCGCAGCCCATCGGCAGGCCGAGCAGCTTGCCGCAGAAATGGTCTTCCAGGCCGGCGCGGATGATCTCTTTGCCGTCGAACAGATATTCCGGACCGATGAACCCGACCACGGTATTGACCAGCAGCGGCTGGAAGGCGCGCGCCACCGCGTAGGCCCGCGCCTCCAGCGTCTGCTGGTCGCAGCCGTGATGGGCGCCCGCGGAAAGCGCGCTGCCCTGGCCGGTCTCGAAATACATGAGGTTGTCGCCCAGCGTCCCGCGCCGGAGCGAGAGCGCGGCGTCCCGCGCCTCGCCCAGCACCGCCAGGGAGACGCCGAAGCTGCGGTTGGCCGTCTCGGTGCCGGCGATCGACTGGAACACGAGGTCCACCGGAGCGCCCTGGTTGATCAGGGCCAGCGTTGTGGTGACATGGGCGAGGACGCAGGACTGCGTCGGCACTTCGAGCCGCTGGCGCAGATCGTCGAGCAGGCACAAGAGGTCGCGGCAGCGCGCGGGGCTGTCGCCGGCGGGATTGATGCCGATGACGGCGTCGCCGCAACCCAGCAGGAGGCCGTCGATGGTGCTCGCCAGCACGCCCCTGGGATCGTCCACCGGATGGTTCGGCTGGAGCCGCGACGACAGCCGTCCGGCGAGCCCGATGGTGTTGCGGAACCGGGTGACGACCCGGCATTTCGCGGCGATCACGATGAGGTCCTGGTTGCGGCAGATTTTGGCGACGGCCGCCGCCATCTCCGGCGTGATGCCGGCCGCCAGCGCCGACAAGGCCGTGGCGGTGGCCTCGTCGCCGAGCAGCCAGTCGCGAAACCCGCCCACCGTCAGGTGTGCGACCGGCGCGAAGGCTCTCGCGTCATGGCTGTCGATGATCAGTCGGGTGATCTCGTCGTCCTCGTAAGGGATGACGACCTCGTTGAGAAAGGCCGCGAGCGGCACGTCGGCGAGCGCCAGCTGCGCCGCCACCCGCTCGGCGGAGGTCTCGGCGGCGACCCCGGCCAGCCGATCGCCCGAGCGCGCGGGCGATGCCTTCGCCAGCAGGCCCTTGAGATCGGGAAAGGTGTAGCGCGTGCCGTCGATCGCCACCGCATGCATCGAAGCTGCGCCTTTCACACGTTTTTCGCCGACAACCTCGCGACGGCGCGCCAGCTGGTCACGCCATCAAAACAAGCAAATGGCCCCGTGACAATCGGCTGTAACCGCCGCGGGTGCGGGCTGCGGCGACGTTGCCCGGCGGGCCGATCCGGGAGCGATCCTCCGGGAGGACGAAATTGCGCGCAGAGCAGTTGATGACGGCACGCCGCCATGGCAGTTTGTCGCGCCTGGAGCGGGGTCCTCTCCGGGCACCTTCGATTTTCGGAATCACGGGCCCGGGACAACGGAGTTTTGCGGGATGAGACAAGTGCTGTTCGGTGTCCTCGCGGCGTTCCTCGCACACACGGCCGATGCGGCCGACCTGCCGGATGGCGCCAATCGCGCGCTCGTGGCCACCCATTGCACTGCATGCCATGACCTGCAGCCACTCCTGGATGCGGCCGGCGTCAGCCGGGAGGACTGGAACGGCGCGCTCGACGAGATGACGAGCTACGGCCTCAAGGTCACGCCGGAAGAGCGCGCGCAGATTCTCGAATATCTCGCAACCTATCTCGGGCCGTCCGCCAAGAAATAACGCGGAACCGATCCGCGGCTTTCGCGCTCCGGTAAGCCTCGCCAAGGCCACATTCCGGGCTGCGCCTCCCGCGGCCGCGGTCGCATTCCACCGAGCCGCCCCGCCGCTCGGTGAGGGGGGCGGACGTCGCCGGGCTGCTCCCGCGGCAGCGCAATGCGACTTACTTTCGCTCCATTGCGTGACGGCGCATCGGACGCAGGACGAACAGGGCCAAACCCACCACCGCGAAGTTCATGAGCGTGGTCACCAGGAACACCATGTGCCAGCTTCCGGTGGCGTCCTTGATCATGTTGGCGACGGGCGTGAGGAACGCCGAGGTGCCCTTGGCGGTGTAGAGCAGGCTGAGATTCACCGTTGCGAATTTCGGCCCGAAGGTGTCGGTGCAGGTCGAAGGGAACAGGCTGAAAATCTCGCCCCAGGTGAGAAAGATCATCGCCGCGAACACCACAAAGGCCCACGGGGCGGTGCCCAACGATCCGAGCAGCCAATACGCCATTCCCCCCAGCCCGAACGCGATCGCCATGGTGTATTCGCGGCCGATGTTGTCAGAGATCCAGCCGAACAGCGGACGTGCCGCGCCATTGGCAACGTTATCGACGATGAGCGCGACGGTGAGGGTCGTGCCGCCGAACAAGAGCACCGCATTCGCGACACCGAAGTCGCTGGCAATGGGCGCGATCTGCGCCGTCGCCATCAGGCCGCTACCCGAAACCATCACGAACATGATGTACAGGAGCCAGAACACCGGGGTCTGCAGGACCTCGCCCGGGGAATAGCTTCGCGCCGACTGCTGTACTTTGGGTGCTGCGGTGCTGGGGATCTCCCCCGGTACCGGACCTCGCAGCAGCCAGGCCAAAACGAAAACGACCCCGCCCTGGATCAGCCCGAACCAGAGGAAGGCGGCCTCGTAGCCGCTGGTATCGATCACGTAGCGAATCGGAATGACCGTCAGCGCAGCGCCGGCGCCGTAGCCGGCTGCCGTGAGACCGACCGCGAGGCCGCGCCGGTCGGGAAACCATTTCACCGCATGCCCGACGCTCGTCGCATAGATCGCGCCGCCGCCAATGCCGGAGATGACCGCGCCCGCATACAGCATCGTCAAGCTCTCGGCCATCGAGTTGATGACCCACCCCAAGCCAACGGTGAATCCGCCGAACGCAACCATGATTCTCGGTCCATGCCGCGGCCCGAGAATATCGACGATCCAGCCCTCGACTGGGGTGAGCCAAGTCTCCAGCGCGATGAAGATGGCGAATGCCAATTGGATCGACGCGATCGACCAGCCATGCGCCTTGCTGATCGGATTGACGAACAGCGTCCACCCGTATTGCAGGTTGGCGATCATCACCATGCAGATGATGACGAAGATCAGTTGGCTCCAGCGTGAGGTGAGGGTCGTCGGTACGGCGGCCGGCGCCGCGCTGATAGAGGTCATGTTCCGCCCCTGGACTCGCTTGATGTTCTTGGATGATCGGTCCGAACCGACGCGGCCGGGTCAGGGTCCTTGAAGCGACGATTGTCCCCGCCAAGCATCTGCTGCTGTTTCTATGGCGATATCCGGCCCGAAGCAACCGGTGCTTTGGTCGGTCGGTGCGGCTTGCTGCTTCCGGGATTCGGTCGGGTCGGTCCTGTAGGAAGGGGGGAGCGACCGAGGCGTTCGCAACCGGCCGGTCCAGATACAACTGCAGGTTATTACGGAATCAATTCAATCATAGCGTGTAGTTTCGACGGAACGCGTCACGCTGAGAGACGATCGGGTTTGGTTAGGCACGTCCTTTGGAGCTTGGTTAGCCATAATTAAACTAATTTTGCGATGAATAAAGCATTCGGGGACCACGTTCAGCGGGGGTGAGCATGCGGCACAGACACCAGCAATCGATGCCGTTCGGGTGGGTTTTGGTCGCGCTCACATTGCTGGGCGCGATCGGCGGTGTCGTCACGGGCCTGAGCGCCCATTCGATGCGGACAGCGGGTGTGCTGCCGGCGGAAGAGCCCGAACCGTTCGAGCGGGCCCAATCCATGGTCGCATCCCTGGCCGCCCCTCCACCCGCCGCGGAGGAGATGACGCTGGCTTCGACCTCCAGCACGCCATGGCCCGAAGACGCTGGGCTGTTCAGCCCGGTTCTTTCCTATCCCGTGAGGGTGGCTTCCGCCCCCGCGAGCGCAGTGGTCGAGCCGGTCGAAATTCCAGCGCCGGCGGCGTCCCCATCTGCCCCGCAGTCCGCCGCGTCTCAGCCTGCTCCACAGCCCGCGGCGGCAAAGCCTGCGCCGCGCCAGGCCGCGAGCCGCCCGGGCGGCGTGCTCAATGACGCCCAGATCGCCAGCATCAAGAAGCGCCTCAATTTGACGCCGGACCAGGAAGCCCTGTGGCCGGCGGTGGAGAGCGCGCTACGCAACGTCTCCTATGTGCGAAAAGCGAAAGAAATCAAGGTGGCGAGCGCCGGCAGCGCGCCGCCGATGGCCTATGTGGACACCAACAGCGCCGAGGTGCAGCAGCTCAAATACGCGGCGCTGCCGCTGATCATGCGCCTCAACGACGACCAGAAGCGCGAAGTCAAATCGCTCGCCTATGTCATGGGCCTCGGCGGCGTCGCGTCCGGGTTCTGACTGGACGATGACCCGAAAGGCGTGCCGAGCGGATCGCCGCTCGACACGCTGCAGCCGCCGGTGCGATCGCGCGGACGGCGCCGGCTACAGGCCGAACACGTAGAGCATCGACGCCGTCGACGTGTTCTTGAGTTCGGGGCTGTAGGGAATGACGTTCTGGGATTGCCGCGACCCCGCCAGCACCGCGATGTACTGCTTGCCGTTGACCGAGTAGCTGATAGGCGGCGCATTGATGCCGGTGCCGGCGTTGAAGCTCCACAACTCCTGCAGCGTCCTGGCGTCGTGGGCGGAGAACGTGCCGTCTGGAAGACCGATGAACACGAGGTTGCCCGCGGTCGCGAGCGCGCCGCTGTAGTTCGGATAGACGAGCTTCAGGGCGGCCTTGATGTCCCCGGTGACGGGATCGACCGCCTTGAGGCTGCCGTAGAGACGCTCCTTGATCTTGGTGCCGCCGCCGCTGAAGCGCTCGCGCGGCTTTACCGTGCCGCCCTGGTCGGCGAAATCCTTCTGGGCAACCGTGTCGATGAAGTCGCAGCCTTCGACCGAGGGGATGTACAACAGGCCGAGTTCGGGGTTGTAGGCGGACGGCTCCCAGTTCTTGCCGCCGGTATGCGCCGGGCACAGCTTGTCGCTGTTCGGCCGGGCGCGGGTGCCGTGGCTGCCTTCGGCATAGATCTGCACGCCGGCATTCGGGTCGTAGTTGAGCGGCCGGCCGGTCTTGGGATCGAGGCCGGGCGTCCAGTTCAACTGGTCGACATACTGCTTGCCGGCGACGAACGAGCCGTTGGTGCGGTCGAGCGCATAGAAGAATCCGTTGCGGGCGGCATGCACCACCAGCTTGCGGTCCTCCCCGTTCACCTTGGCGTCGATGATGGGGTGCTCGGAGATCTCGTCGAAATCATAGGGATCGTTCGGGGTGTACTGGTAGCCCCACTTGATCTTGCCGTCGGCCGGGCTGATGGCGAGCACGCTCGCCGCCCATTTGTTGTCGCCGGGACGGTATTCGGCATCCCAGTCGGGGCCGGCATTGCCGACGCCCTGGTAGAAGGTGTCGCTGTCGGGATCATAGGTCGCGGTCTCCCACACCGAGCCGCCGCCGTGCTTCCAGCGCTCCTTGCCGTCCTTCCAGGTCTCGTTGCCGGGTTCGCCGGTGCCGGGGATGGTGTAGGTGCGCCACGCGGCCTTGCCGGTGTTGAGGTCGGTCGCCTCGATGTAGCCGCGGATGCCGAACTCGCCGCCGGCGGCGCCGACGATGGCGAGGTCGCGGATGATCAGGGGGGCGATCGTGAGCGTTTCGCCGAGCGCGGGATCGGCGATCTTGCGCTCCCACACGACTTCGCCGGTCGCCTTGTCGATGGCGAACATGCGCCCGTCGAGCGCGATCGAGATCACCTTGTCCTTCCACAGCGCGACGCCGCGGTTGTTGACGCCGCAGCAGGCGACGTCGCCGGCCCAGGCGCGGTCGGTGCCGGGATCCATCTTCCACTTGATGGCGCCCTTCCTGCCGGCGGTGACGTCGATCGCATAGACCGAGCCCCAGCCGTCCGGCACATACATGATGCCGTCCTCGACCAGCGGGGTCGCCTCCAGATTGCCGAAGGCGTAGCGCCCGCCGCTCTGGAATCCGCTCAGCGCCACCGTGAAAACCGGCTTGAGGTTCTTCACGGTGTCGGTGTCGATCTCCTTGAGCGCCGAGAAGCGGTGGCCCTGGTAATTGCCGTGATGCAGGATCCAGTTCTGCGGCTCGCGCTGCGGATTGAGCGCGCGCTCGGGGGTCATGTCGGCGGCCCGGGCCGGCGTCAGCGCAGTCGTCAGCAGCAGCGAACCGATGACACCAAACAGAGTTGCTGATCTCATGGCGTTTCTCCCCTTGCGCCGGCGTCGCGCGGCCGGCATCGTCGACCTCTACGCGAGCGCTTTTGTCGCGAACCAGAATGCCGAGTCGGGCGGCCCGGCACAAGGCCGGCACTGGGTGCTGTCGGCACCGGGCTCACGGCGCCGCGGCGAGATTGTTGGCGCGGATGCCGATGTCGTGTCGATACTGCAGCCGCCGGCATTGCGAAATTTGCGCGCCGTCGAACGCGGCCGCCGTCAGCCGCCGAAGCCGTAGAGCCGTGCCGGATTGTCGTTCATGATCATCGCGCCGAGCTCGTCGGAGCCGAGCGCGCCGATGAAATCGTCGACCAGCCTGGTGTAGGGGAGGGGCCGGTACACGCCGGCGACTTCGGGGCCGTGCTGGGCGTCGTGGCCGGGCGTGTGCGGCCAATCGCTGCCCCAGACGCAGCGCTCCCTCCCGCGATCCAGGATGGCCGTGAGCCAGGCCGGATCGGGCCGCGTGTTCAGGGGATCGTCGGACACGCGGTAGGGTGCCGAGAGCTTCATCCAGACATGGGGCAAAGCCACGAGGTCCAGCAAGGCCCTTCCGTCGGCGCTGTCTGGGGTCGAGTGCCCGTACACGCCGTAGTGATCGATGACGACGGTCGTCTCGGCGCGCCCGAGGATGCCCGCCGCTTCGGCCAGGATGGCGATCGGAGCGATCACTTCGACGTGCCAGCCCACCGCCCCCGCGACGGCGGCGACCGCGGAGAAGTCGCGCGCCAGCCGGCCGCCGCTGTTGCTCATGGGGCTGTAGAGATTGAGGCGGAGCCCGCATACGCCGCGCGCGGCATAGCGGTCGAGCATCGCCTTGGAGGTCCGCGCCGGGTCGATCACTGCGACGCCGCGGCCGCGGCTGCCGAGCGCATCCAGGCTTTCCAGGAGCATGGTGTTGTCGGCGCCGTAGAAGCTCGGCTGCACGATGACGAAGCGCGAGACGCCGCTCGGCGCCGCATTCCGGGACAGCTCTTCGAGGGGCGCCGGCAGCGCGAGATAGGTGCGCGTCGCGAGCTGTGGGTAGGTCGCGACCGGCCCGACGACGTGAACGTGGCTGTCGCAGCGCATCGATTTGCCGGTCATTCGGCGTCGATCCCGAGCTTCCTCACCGCCGGTCCCCAATAGGCGATGCGCGAATCGCGGGCCAGCGACAGATGGGCGATGCGCGGCTGGGTGGGGTTCGGATCGGGCGTTCCCTCGGCCATGGCAGTGTTTTTCATTCTGAAGGAAGGGCCGAACGTCAATCGCAGCGTGCGGTCATGCCGCCGTCGACCACGATCTCGGTTCCGGTGACGAAGCGCGCCTCGTCGGAGGCGAGGAACAGGGCGGCATGGGCGGTGTCGCGGCCGTCGCCCATGAACCCCAGTGGAATACGGCTGACGCGTTGCTTGAGCAGGGCATCGACGTCGCCGCCGGCACGCTGCTTGGCGAGCCGCGCCTCCACCATGGGCGTGTGCATCTGGCCGGGGATCACGGTGTTCACCCGGATGCCGTGCCTGGCATATTGCACTGCGACCACGCGGGAGAACTGGATGACGCCCGCCTTGGCGGCGGCGTAGCCGACCTGGGGCGAGCCGGTGAAGCGGATGCCCGAGCTCGACGCGGTGTTGACGATAGCGCCGCCGTTCTGGCGCACCATCACCGGCAGCACGTATTTGCACGCGAGGAAGACGCTGGTGAGGTTGTAGTCGACCTGGCTCTCCCACGCGTCCAGCGCGAGCTCGACCGGGCCGCCCGGAGCCGAGCCCCCGACATTGTTGACGAGTATGTCGATCCGGCCATAGGCCGCAAGGCAGGCCTCCACCATAGCTTCGACCGCCTTGGCGTCGGTCACGTCGCAGACATGGGTGGCGATCTCGCCGCCGCCGTCGCGGACGCGCGCGACCGTCTCGCGCATCGCCTCGGCGTCGCGATCGACCGCGAAAATCCTGGCGCCTTCGCGGGCGAAAATCACCGCGGTGGCGCGGCCATTGCCCCATCCGGGGCCGACGCAGCCGGCGCCGGCGACGAGCGCCACCTTGCCCTTCAAGCGTTCGCCCATGGTCAATTCACCCTGATGCCGGCGGCCCGGACGACCTTGTATGCACGGAACCACAATGCATAGGAACGACTAAACGAGCCGCGCCTCGCCTGTGTATAGTCGGCGCCGAATTTCGCCGATCATGCCGCAAGGAATCTCATGCCAGGGCTCGCAGAACTCTTCTCGCTCGACGGACGCGTCGCGCTCGTGACCGGCGCGTCGCGCGGGCTCGGCTTTGCAATGGCGGAGGCGCTCGCCGAGGCCGGCGCCACCGTCGTCATCAACGGCCGCGATGCGGCCGCCGCGGCGGCTGCGGCCGGCGGCTTGCGCGCACGCGGCTTGAGCGCGGACTCCGCGGCCTTCGACGTCACCGATCGACAAGCCGCCGGAGCGGCCGTGCAGGTGATCGTGAGGCGGTTCCGCCGTCTCGACATCCTCGTCTGCAATGCCGGCCACACCCATCGCGCGCCGCTCGCCGAGTGGACCGTCGAGGATTGGAACGCGATGCTCGCGGTCCATGTGAGTGCGAGCTTCTTCCTGGCGCAGAAGGCCGCGGTGCCGATGCGCCGCAACCGCTATGGCCGCATCATCTTCACGACCTCGATCACGGCGCTGAAGGGGCGCGCCACCGTTCACGGCTATGTCGCCGCCAAGAGCGCATTGGCCGGGCTGGCGCGGTCGCTGGCCGCCGAACTCGGCGAGGACGGCATCACCTGCAACTCCATCGCTCCCGGCTATTTCGAGACCGACCTCACCCGGCCACTGCTGGCGGACAAGACCTTCGTCGCCCGCGTCAACGGCCTGGTACCGCTGCGGCGGTGGGGCCAGCCGCGCGACCTCGCGGGACTGGCGATGCTGCTGGCGTCGGAGGCTGGCGCCTATGTCACCGGACAGCAGATCGCGGTCGATGGCGGCCTGACGACCACCATCTGATGCGCCTGGCACGCCCGCTTGGAACCTGCGCGAACAGCGCGAGACGCGCGGCCGGCGACCAACGGTCGGCGAGCCGCCTTTGCAGCGACACATCCGCGTCGGCGACGCCGGCTTCGCGGCCATCCAGGCGATCGTCTCGGATGCTACCGGGGAGCAGCGTCGCGCAGCGCGGCGATGCGCGCGTCGACCAGCATCGCGACCAGCGCCTTGAAGGGCGTGCGCGACCGCCAGCCGAGCTTTTGCGCGGCCTTTTCCGGCTGTGCCACGGTGACGAGGGAATCGATCGGCCGCAGCAGAGCCGGATCGACCTCCACATGAGCGCGCCAGTCCTTGCCCACATGGGCGAACGCAATCTCGCAGAAATCCCGGATCGAATGGGACTGTGCGGTGCCGATGACGTAATCGTCGGCGCTGTCGGCCTGGAGCGCGAGCCACATCGCTTCCACATAATCGCCGGCGAAGCCGAAATCCCGGCGCACGTCGAGATTGCCGAGGCGCAGCTTGCCGCTTTCGACGACCGGCCGCCCGACCTCGTCGAGTTCGGCCGTGGTCATGATGCCCAGGCTGACCGCGGCGGCGGCGTGGGCGATCTTCTGGGACACATATTGCAGCGGCCGGCGCGGACTCTCGTGGTTGAACAGGATGCCGCAGGCGACGAACAGGTCGAAGCGCCGCCGGTAGAAGCCCGCCATCTCGTGGGCAAACAGCTTGGCGATGCCGTAGGGGCTGGCGGGGCGGCAGGTCGTATTCTCGTCCTGCAACGGCGAATCCGCCGCCCCGAAAATTTCCGAGGATGACGGCTGGAAGATCCGGCACGCCGGCAGGTGATTGCGGACGAAATCGAACAGCTGCAGCGGGCCGAGCGCATTGACGATGCTGGATGCGACCGGCTGCTCGATGGCGTCGCGCGGCCGCGAAAACGAGGCGAGGTTGTAGATCTCGTCCGGCCTGACCGCGGCGAGCAGCCGCGATACCTCTGCGGCTTCTGCGATGTCGCCGAAGTGCCAGACCAGCCCGCCGGCCTTCTCGCCGACCTCCCCGCCGCCGGCCGCGCGGCGCGCATGGGCATGGACCTCATAGCCGCGGTCGCGCAGCAGCCGGGTGAGATACCAGCCGTCCTGCCCGGCTGCCCCGGTGACGAGCGCGCGGCGGCTCATGGAGCCTCCCGGAACCGCCGCCGGATGGGTCGGGAGTTCGGCTGTGGGCTCTTTGGGTCGCGCCCGGCCCGATCGGACCATCCGATGGGGCCTTCGCGGGTCGAACTGTCCGGCACGATGTCTGGTTTCCAATGCAGCTGAAACCGCTGCCGGAAACGGCTTACCGGTCCGGCGCGAAGCCGTCCAGCGCAACCGCTGGGCGCTCCTGCCTCTCAGCCCGGCTCAGCCGCAAATCCAGCGAGCGCGGCGGCGAGCCGCCGCCACGCCGCTTCCTCTCCCGGCAGCCCGAACCGCAGCCATGTCGGCTGCTCCTCGAAGCGGCGCACCAGCAGTCCGGCGGCGCCTAGTCGATCAAACAGCGCCGCAGCTGCCCGGGTTCGGACCAGCCGAAACAACGATGTCCCCCCCACGAGTTCCAGCTTCGCGGCGGTCAGCATTCCGTCGAGCCGCGCCGCATCGCGGGCGAGGGTGCCCCGCATCGCCGTCGCCCAGGCCGGATCGGACAGAGCGGCCTGTCCGGCGGCGATGGCCGGCCCCGACACCGCCCATGGACCGAGCCCCGCGCGCAACCGCGCCGCCAGTTCCGGCGCGGCGAGCGCGAAGCCGAGCCGCAGGCCGGCCAGCCCGTGGAACTTGCCGAACGACCGCAGCACGACGATCGGGCCGCGCCCGACCTCCGGGGCGAGGCTAAGGCCGGGCGGACCGACATCTGCGAAGGCTTCGTCGACCACCAACAGGCCGCCGCGCCGCCGTTTCTCCTCGGCCAGCGCCAGCAGCGCGTCCTTGCCCACGATGCGTCCGTCCGGATTGTTCGGATTGACGATGACGGCGAGATCGGCAGCCGCGAGACCGTCGATGCCGGTTACCTCCGTGGTCCGGTGCCCGGCGAGGGTCGCGACGCGCGCATGCTCCGCATAGGTCGGACCCAGCACGGCCGCGCGCCCTGCCGGCACCAGGGCAAACACCGGCGCCAGCAGGATCTGGGTGCCCGGCGCTGCCGCCACCTGACCCGCCGCCGAAGCTCCGTAGGCGCGCGCGGCCGTCGCGGCCAGCCGTTCCAGCGCCGCCGGCTCCGGCAGGCGGGCAAAGATGTCGGGCGGTAGTTGCGGCAGGGGATAAGAATGCGGATTGATCCCGGTCGACAAATCGACGAAGGGTTCCGGCGCACCCGGAAACCGCCGGCGCGCGGCGGCGAGGTCGCCGCCATGCAGGAGGCAAGCGACGCCGATGTCGGGGCTATCCGTCACGCTGACCTTTCTGGCGCTGCTGATCGAGGCCCTTGTCGGGTACCCGGATCGCCTGGTGGGCGCAATCGGGCACCCCGTGACCTGGATGGGCCGGCTGATCGGCTGGCTCGATGGCTGCTTGAACCACGAGGGCGCGAGCGACGCCAGCCGCCGCCTTACCGGGGTCGCCGCCCTTGTCATCCTCGTCGCCGTTTCCGCCGCGATTGCGCATGTCGTCGAACATGGCCTGCTGCTCCTGCCGCTGGGCATCCTGTTTGCGGCGCTGGCGGCGAGCACGCTGATCGCCCAGCGCAGCCTCTACCACCACGTCGCCCGCGTGGCGGCGGCGCTCGAGCAGGACGGCCTCGTCGCCGGCCGTGCGGCGGTGGCGCAAATCGTCGGCCGCGATCCGCAGGCGCTGGACGAGGCGGGCGTCGCCCGCGCCGCGATCGAAAGCCTGGCCGAGAATTTCTCCGACGGCGTCGTCGCGCCCGTGTTCTGGATGGCGCTGGCGGGGCTGCCGGGCGGCGCCGCCTACAAGGCGATCAACACCGCCGACAGCATGATCGGCCACCGCACGCCGCGCCACGAGGCCTTCGGCTGCGCCGCCGCCCGCCTCGACGATCTCGTCAACCTGCCGGCGTCGCGGCTCTCCGCGCTGCTGGTCGTCGCTGCCGCCGGCGCCGGCGGGCCGCATCCGCCGATGCCTGGCGCGCGGTGATGCGCGACGCAAGGCATCACCGCTCGCCCAATGCCGGCTATCCGGAGGCTGCCTTGGCCGGCGCGCTCGGCCTCGCGCTCGCGGGCCCGCGGGTCTATGGCGGCGTCGCGGTCGAGGATGCCGTCATGGGCGATGGCCGCCGCGCCGCGACCGCCGCCGACATCCGCGCCGCGCTTGCCCTCTATCGCCGCGCCGACGCCCTTTTGATCGCACTGGTCGGCATCCTCGCGCTCGTCATCGCGACAGGCTGAGCAGCCGGTCGAGATCGATATGGGCCGCGAGATGTGCGGCCAGGCGATCGAGCGTCGCCTCGATCAGCGCGTCATGGGCGATGGTCGAGGGCGCGGCGCCGAGCCGCGCCAGCCAGGCGGAGCGCTGCCGGTCGTCTGCGAACAGGCCATGGACATAGGTGCCGGTCACCCGCCCGTCGGCCGAGACCGCGCCCTCCGGCGATCCGTCGGCGAGGCGGCCGAACGGGCGCGCGCAGTCCGGCCCGGTGGTCGTGCCCATGTGCATCTCGTAGCCGCGAGAACGGCGCTCCCCCGGCTTCGCCATGCGCCGGCTCGAGCCGCTTGTCGGCGGTGAGCACCGTCTCGACGTCGAGCAGGCCGAGCCCTTCGACCGCGCCGGCCGGCCCCTCGATGCCGCCGGGGTCGGCGATGCGCGCGGCCGAGCATCTGGTAGCCGCCGCACAGGCCGAGCACCCGGCCGCCGCGGCGCCGATGCGCGGCGATGTCGATCGTCGAACCCGGCCTCGCGGAGCGCGGCGAGATCGGCGATGGTCGCCTTCGAGCCCGGCAGGATCACGAGGTCGGCGTCGCCGGGGAGCGCCGCCCCGGGCCGCAGCCGCACCAGATCGACCGCGGGCTCCGCATCGAGCGGATCGAGATCGTCGAAATTGGCGATGTGCGGCAGGATCGGCACGGCGATGCGCAGCCTTGCGCCCGGCTTGGGCGCTGGCGCCCGGTCGAGGCCGAGCGCGTCCTCCGCCGGCAGCAGCCGCGCTTCGGGGAAGAACGGCACCAGGCCCGAGCGCCTCCCAGCCGGTGTCGCTGCGCGATCCGCGTCATTGCCGTCGGCGAACAGCGCAGGATCGCCGCGGAACTTGTTGACGAGAAAGCCGCGGACCAGCGCGGCGTCGTCGGGGTCGATCACCGCCTTGGTGCCGACCAGGCTCGCGATCACGCCGCCGCGGTCGATGTCGCCGATCAGCACCACCGGCACGTCGGCGGCGCGCGCGAAGCCCATATTGGCGATGTCGTTCGCGCGCAGGTTGACCTCCGAGGCGCTGCCGGCGCCCTCGACCAGCACGAGATCGGCCTCCGCTCCGAGCCGGGCGAAGCTCGTCGAGCACGAACGGCATCAGGCTCGGCTTCATGCTCCTGATAGGCGGCGGCCTTGGCGGTGCCGTGGACGCGGCCCTGCACCACGATCTGCGCGCCGATCTCGCTCTGCGGCTTGAGCAGCACCGGGTTCATGTGGACGCTCGGCGGCGCGCGCGCGGCGCGCGCCTGCAGCGCCTGGGCGCGGCCGATCTCGCCGCCATCCGCCGTCACCGCGGCATTGTTCGACATGTTCTGCGGCTTGAACGGCCGCACCGCGAGGCCGCGCTCGGCGAACGCGCGCGCGAGCCCGGCCACGATCAGCGACTTGCCGACGTCCGAGCCGGTGCCCTGGAACATGAGGGCGCGCGCCGCCACGTCAGAACTCGATGCCCGGCTGCGCCTTCACGCCGGCGGCGAAATGATGCTTGACCAGCGTCATCTCGGTGACGAGATCGGCGGCCGCGATCAGCTCCGGCTTGGCGTTGCGGCCGGTGACGACGACGTGCAGACCGGCGCGGCGCGCGCTCAAGCGCCGCGACCACCGCGGCGAGGTCGAGATATTCGTAGCGCAGCGCGATGTTGAGCTCGTCGAGGATGACGAGGCCGAAGGTCGGGTCGGCCATCAGCTCGAGCGCCTTCCCCCAGGCGCGCTCGGCCGCCGCGACGTCGCGGGCGCGGTCCTGGGTCTCCCAGGTGAAGCCCTCGCCCATGGTGTGCCACGACACCTGGTCGCCGAACGCCGCGAGCGCGTCGCGCTCGCCGGTGTGCCAGGCGCCCTTGATGAACTGCACCACGCCGACGCGATGGCCGCGGCCGAGCATGCGCAGCGCCAGCCCGAAGGCCGCGGTCGATTTGCCCTTGCCCGTCCCGGTGTGGACGATCAGCAGGCCCTTCTCGATGGTCTTTTCCGCGACCTCGGCGTCCTGCACCGCCTTGCGCTTCGCCATCTTGGCGCGGTGGCGTTCGCTGTCTTCGACGATCTTGGTCATGCCTGTCCTTTCACGATCAGCGGCAGCCCGGCGACGACGAGGACGACGCGGTCGGCGCCGGCGGCGAGACGCTGGTTGAGACGACCCTGCAGGTCGCGAAACCGCCGCGCAAGCGCATTGTCGGGCACGATGCCGGAGCCGACCTCGTTGGAGACCAGCACGGCCGGGCCGCCGCGGCGGGCCAGGGCGGCCTCGAGGCTGCCGGTGTCGGCGTCGATGTCGGCGTCGATGTCGCCTCGGCCAGCATGCGGTTGGTGAGCCACAGCGTCAGGCAATCGACCAGGATCGCGCCCGCCGGCGCGGCGTCGATGGCGGCGGCGAGATCATGCGGCGCCTCGATGGTGTGCCAGCCGGCGCCGCGGCGCGCCCGGTGATGGGCAATCCGCCCGGCCATCTCGGCGTCCTGGGCCTGCGCGGTCGCCACATAGATCCACGGCGGCGGCGTCGCCGCGACCAGGCTTTCGGCATAGCGGCTCTTGCCGGAGCGCGCGCCGCCGAGAACGAGGGTGAGTTGCGGATGCGCGGTCATCATACGGCGTGCGATCCTTCATCCGGAGCGCGCGGCGCAGGATGATCGCTCATCGTACAGCAGGTGGGCGGTCCTGGCGAAAGCGGCCCGTCCCCCAATCAACTGTTGGCGGTACCGCCAAACCCAAATGCGCCGGTCACTGCGCCACCGGCGCGGAACTCCTTGTCGCGATCCGCATCAAGTAAAAGACGACCGGGGTGGCGATGAGCGAAAGCAGAACGGAAAAGCACAAGGCGCCAATGACCGCGACCGCGAGCGGCTTGAGCATGTCGGCCCCGGAGCCGAATCCATAGGCGAGCGGCAGCATGCCGAGAGCGGCGGCGAGAGAGGTCATCAGCACCGGGCGCAGCCGGCGACGGCCGGACCGCACCAATGCCTCTTCGAGGCTCAGTCCTTGCGCGCAAAGGTGGTCGACCAGGTCGAGCATGAGGATGCCGTTCTTGGCCACGATCCCGATGCCGATGATCGCGCCGAGGAAGGAGACGACGTTCAGGGTCGTCCCGGTGAGCCAGAGCGCCGCGACGGTTCCGAACAAGGCGAGCACGGCGCCGAACACGATGGCGACGGGCTCGTAAAAGGAGCCGAACTCGATCAGCAGCACGGTGAAGACGAGCAGGATGGCCATGGCCAGAACGAGCAGCAGATTGCGAAACGATTCCTGTTGCTGCTGATAAAGCCCGCCGAATTCGATCATTCCGGGCGGCGCCGAAACCTCCGCGGCCAGCCTGCCGCGGATCTCCGCCATGGCGCTGCCGAGATCGCGGCCTTCGAGGCGCGCGGTCACGGCGATATTCTGCCGCAGATCTTCGCGGCGCAGTTCGAGCTGGCCGGGGGTCTCGATCATGTCGGCGACCTGCGAGAGCTTCACCAGGTCGCCGTCGGCGGTGCGCAGCGGCAGTTCGCGCAGCGCCGCCATGTCGGCGATGCTGGCGCCGTCCACGCGCACGCGGATGTTGACGATGCGGTCGCCTTCCAGCACGCTCGAGGCAAGCTGGCCGAGCATCGCGGTATTGACGGCGGCGGCGACGTCGCCGACGGTGAGACCGAAGCGCTGCGCGGCGAGGGCGCGCACCCGCAGGCTCAGCGTCGGACCGGTGAAGACGAGGCCGTCGAAAACGTCCACCACGCCCTTGACCTGCTTGAGTTGCTCGGCGATGCTCGCGCGCCTTGCTTTTCAGCAACTCCGCATCGGTGCGAGAAGACCTTCACTTCGATCGGCTGCGGCGACCAGGTGAGATCGCCGATGAGGTCGGTGAGAATGCCCGGGAAATTCCCATTCGATGCCGGGTATGGCGACGTGGAACCCGGCGCGCAGCTCGGCGATCACGTCCTGGGTGTGCCGCTGCCGGTCGGGCCTGAGCTTGACCAGGAAATCGCCGGTGTTCGGCTCGGCGATGGACAGCGCGAGGCGCGCGCCGGTGCGCCGCGAATAGCCTTCCACCTCGGGCGTGGCGCGGAGAATCTCCTCGGCCTGCGAGCAATTGGCGATTGGTTTCCTCGAGGCTCGTGCCATACGGCGAGTGGTAATCGATGATGAAGCCGCCTTCGTCCATCGGCGGGAGAAAATCGCTTTCGAGGTTTTCGTAAAGAACGATCCCCGCGCCGAGCACGAGGCCGCAGCCGAGCAGGGTCAGCCACCGATATCGCAGCGCCGTGCGCACGGCGATCTCGTAGAGGCCGATGACGCGGCGCAAGACGAAGCCGCCCTCGTCGTCGCCGGGAGCCCGGCCGTGCTCCCGAGGTCCGCCGTCCCGGATGAACCATGCCGCCAGCGACGGCGTGAGCGTCACCGCGAGGACCAGCGAGGTCAGCAGCGACACCACCATCGTCAGCGCCAGGGCGCGGAAGAAGACGCCCGTGATCCCGTCGAGAAACGCCAGCGGAATGAACACCACCACCGGGGTGAGCGTCGAGCCGACGAGCGGGCGGAAGATTTCGCCGATCGCCGACTGAATGGCCTCGATGCGAGGCAGGCCGGTGGCGCATTTGGCGTAGATGGCCTCCACCACGACGATGGCGTCGTCGATGACGAGGCCGATGGCCGCCGCGATGCCTCCGAGCGTCATCAGATTGAAGCTCAATCCCGCCAGTTCGCATCGCCACCAATGTGATGAGGACGGTGACCGGGATGACGACGATCGCAGTCAGCGTCGTGCCCCAGTTGCGGAGAAACAGATAGATGATGACGACCGACAGGATGAGGCCGAACAGGATCGCCTCCCACACGCCCTGCACCGAAGCCCGCACCAGCAGCGACTGGTCGTAGAAGAATGCGAGCTTCATGTCGGGCGGCAGCTCGCGTTGCAGCGCGCTTATCTCGGTCTTCAGGCCGTCGGCGATGTCCAGCGTGCTGCCGTCGGGCTGGCTGCGGACGTTGAGCAGCACGGCATTGACGCCTTCCGCGGTGACCACGTTGAACACCGGCTCCCGTGCGCGTTCGACGCGCGCGAAGTCCTTCAGGCGCAACGGACGGCCGTTGGCCACCGCGACGGTCACGTTCTCGATTTCGTCGATACCGTGCACGCGGCCGTCGACGACCGTGAGATAGAGGGTGTGATCCTCTTCATGCATGCCGGTGGGCGCCACCAGATTGGTCTTGACGAGGGCATCGGTTACCTGCGCGAGGCTCGAGCCGCGCCGCGTTCAGTCGCAGCGGGTCGACAACGACGTGGTATTCGGGCGTGCGCCCGCCGACCAGGTCGACGCGCGCCACCCCGGGAACGCGCAGAAATCGCGGCTTGATGTCGTAACGGGCGCTCTCCCACAGCGTGGTGATATCGCGCGTGCGGCTGGTCAGGCTCACGCCGAGGATGGGAAACGCCGAGAAGGTCAGGCGCCAGATGGTCGCGGTGGCGGTGGCCGGAAGGGTGCTGCGAATTTGGGCGAGCCGGCCATTGACGTAGAGCTCGGACTGAATCATGTCCACTTGCCAGTTGAAGAAGACGTTGACTTCCGCGGAGCCGCGTCCGGTCGCCGAGCGCACCGATACCGCGCCGGGAATGTCCTTCATCGCCTCCTCGATCGGCCGCGTGATGGTGGCCATCATTTCGTCGGCCGGCATCACGCCGTTGTCGACCAGGATGACGCAGCGGGGGAAATTGCTTTGCGGGAACACCGACGAAGGCATCCGCAGCGCCGCATAGACACCCGCGAGGCACAACGCCACCGTGATGAACGTGATGGCGGTCGCGTTGCTCGTGGCAAACCGTCCGAGGGCTGGATTGGTGCTCATTTGTCGGGGCAAACGTTCCTGATCGCACGTGCTCAGCGCTTCTTCAGCGCTTCGCGATTTTGACCTTCGATTCCTTGGGCAGTCCGTAGGCGCCGACGGTCACGATCGTGTCGCCCTCCTTGAGGCCCTCGGCCTCGACTTCGATGAGGTTGCCGTCGCGCAGGCCGGTCTTCACTTGCATCTGCACCGCCTTGTCGCCGTCGACCACATAGATGACCCGCAGGTCGTCCGCCTTAACCACGCTTTCGCGCGGGACGGCGAGTCGATCGCGCAGCTCCTCGGTGGTGATGCGCGCGCGGACGAATTGGCCTGGTCGCAATCCGCAATCCTCGGGCAGCGCCAGCCGGACCGGGACCGCACCCGTCTTGGGGTCCACGGACGGCCCCACGAACGACACGGTGCCGGTGGTCGCGGGCTTGTTGGCATAGTCGGCGAAAATCTCTGCGGCCTGGCCCGGCCGCAGCGCCGTCGCTTCATCCGCCGGGACGTTGACGGTGGCGACCAGGCGCTTCACGTCGATGATCTCGGCCACCACCGTGTTGATGTCGACCGTCTGGCCGGGCTGGACATTGATGCGCGCCACCACGCCGTCCAGCGGCGAGGCGAGTTGCACCTGTGCGATCGCGGCCTGAGCCGATGCGAGCTCTGCGCGGGCGGCGGCGAGACGCTGTTCGGCCTCCTGTTTCGCCTGTATCGAGGTGCCGCCGAACGCGAGGATTCTGCCCTGGCGCGCCGCCACCTGGTCGGCAAATTCGAGCGCATGGCGCGCCTTGTCTACCGCGGCCTGGGCGATGCGGTCGTCGAGCTGGACCACGACGTCGCCCGCCTTCACGCTCTGGCCCTCGATGACGCGGATCGCGGCCACGATGCCGGCGGTGGGCGCCGCGAGACTGGCGCCGCCGCCGGGATGCCCGGCCTTGGCCGGTTCCGGCACCACCATGCCGTAGGCCTCGACCCGTGCGCGAAGATCCGTTTTCATGACCGTCCCGACCTGAACCGCCACCTCGGTATCCGCCGGCGCCTCTTCCTTGGGCACGGCTCCGCTGCAGCCGCCCAGGCCCAACAAGGCGACGCCCACGATCGCGGCGCGGAATTTTGCGTTTCGGTTCGCGTGCACAGCCGTTACCGTTTCGCTCCCGGATGATTGCCGGCCCGTTGCGGAAGGAAAAAAATGCAGGCGACGATGATGGCTGCGAGAATTGCCGACGCATAGAAGCGGCTGAATTCAAGCCCGCCTTCCTCCAGCGGCTTGTCGAGCAGGTCGCCGAGCGTGGCCCCGAGCGGCCGCGTCAAAATGAATGCGCTCCAGAACAGAAACGTGCGCGAGACGCCGGTGTAAAGATACGCGGCCGCGATCACCGCCAGGGCCGCGGCGAATACCAGGGCGCCTCCTTCGTAGCCGAGACCGTTGGTGTCCGCCATCCAGTCGCCGAGGGCGGTGCCGAGGGTCTGGGAGAACAGGATCGCCACCCAGTAAAACATTTCGATCTTGGGCGTGGCGACGGTGTTGACCGAGACGGATCCCGCCGACCAGTACCAGACGCCGAGGGCGCCCATCAGCAGGGCGAACAGAATCGACGCTCCGCCGGGATAGCCGATACCCAGCGAGCGGTCGGCAAAATCGGCCATCGTGGTTCCGGCCGTCGTGGTTGCGACGATGACGAACCAGTACAGGAACGGATGAAAGGCTTTGGCGGCGATCTGCGCGGCGACGGCGACGAAAAATATGCCGATGAAGATGATGCTGCTGAGCGCATAGCCCAAATTCAAGGACATGGAGACGGCGTCGCCGCCGGTTTCTCCCAATGTGGTGGCGAGAATCTTGATGAGCCAGAAGGCGAGCGTGACCTCCGGCACCTTGCTCGGCGCCGCTGCAACCGCTCCATGCATGTCGGCAGAACCGTAGGTCGTGCTCGTGGCGCCGGGTCGATGGTCGGTCATGGCGGTCCTTCCCAATTTCCAATACTGGCTGAAATTCCGGGTCTAATTCCGGGCCTTCCGCTGCGGGTCGATGGCCCTGCGGAGATGGTCGAGTTTGTCGAGCGAGGTCAGGGCCTCATCGGGCCTTGCAGCTGCGAGGGAAAGGACCATGGCTTCCAGGCCGACCAGCGTGGCGCCGTGCAGAGCGACCTGTCCGGGACGGCCGCGGGGTATCGCAACGACCACGTCGGCCATTCTCGCAAGCGGAGTATCGGGGGCTTCCGTCACCAGAACGGTCGCCAGGCCAGCGCTTCTGGCTTCGGCGAATACGGCGGTCACCTCTTTGTAAATGCGTCCATAGGCGAGGATCAGAAGGGTATCCCCTCGTTTCAGATCCAGCAGCTGATCGGCGAGCATCGAGCCGGTCGCGTTGAGCGTCCGACTGCATCGCCCGCATCTTCCAAGCAGGACCGATACGTAGGTCGCCAGCGCCGCCGAAGGCCCGATGCCGAACACGACGATCCGATTTGCCGCGTCGAGCATGCGAACGCCGGCGGCGATCTGGGCGCGGCATTCGTCCGATCTCAAGACGTCGATCCCTTCGCAGTGGGCCTGCAACACGCTGTCGAGGGCATGCCCGGTGCTTTCCTCCAAATCCCGGAGCGTGCGACGCATGTCGTCGGCGGGGGTCGAAACCCGGCTGGCCGAATTCAGGATGGCGCGCTTGAGATCGCCGAGGCCGGCGAAACCCAGGGCCTGGATCGTCCGCACCACGGTGGCGTCGGACGTGCCGATGCGCTCGCCGAGTGCCGCCGCCGAGCTCGCCAGCACGATCTGGCGATTTTCATCGATGAATCGCGCGACCCGGCGGCCGGCAGCGCCGAGCTGCGGATTGGTGCCGCGCAGGAGTTGATCCAGGTCGATTCCGAGTTCAGCAGCGTCCGTCACAGTCATGGCACTCCTGCAGATCGAATCCCGCTTGAGTCGGGCATGTAGCAAAACACGCTCATGAAGCTATCATGTAGCATATATTACAAGAAATGCAAAGCTTGAAAGGAGACGGACTGTGCCCGGTGGATGGATTCCTGCCTAACCTTTCGTCCTGGCAGCGTTTTTCGCTGACGGCATCTAAGCGTGACGAGCCGACCATGCGCTTGCACGGGAGCAACGGCCTGGGCCGCGCGCCCGACGCGACCTGGGCCGGCGATTGCTCGCGCTTGAATCCGATCGTTATCGTTGCCGGGTCGCTCGCTCAGCCCGGCTCCAGGCCTCGGCTTCGGTAAGCCGGCGCCGACGCCGGGGCGGTGAGG
Organism: uncultured Alphaproteobacteria bacterium; assembly: GCA_963795865.1. Lineage (GTDB taxonomy): Bacteria > Pseudomonadota > Alphaproteobacteria > Rhizobiales > Xanthobacteraceae > JAJPKK01. The sequence continues at coordinate 76,863 of CAWCJX010000016.1, read as the reverse complement.
AATTTCACCAGCGCCCTGGCCGCGTCCATCTCCTTCGCCCCGACCTGGATGCCGCTGGAAAATACGGTGGTCTGCTGCACCTCCGGCGGCAGCGGGCCGACGAAAGTCGACGCCGTCGAAATGCGCGAGTTCGCTCACCTGCTGGAAACCGATCTCGACTTCGCCGTTCGCAATGATGCTGCCGACGAAAACGCCGGTCGGGGTCTGTTTGAGCTTGGGGGCCACCGCGTCGGCAACGCCCAGGCGCTGGAACAGCGTGACGATGAAGACGCCGCTGGGGCCGGTGGAATAGCCGATCGATTTCGCGGCCAGGAGGGCTTTCTTCAGCGCCTCGGTCGAGCCGATGTCGGGCTTGGGCGCCCCGGCGCGCACCCCGACGCCGACGCCCGATTTCGCCAGGTCGACGCGGCTGCCCGGAACGACCTTGCCGGCCTTGATGTAATCGTCGATCGCCGGACCCGCCATGATGATCAGGTCGTAGGTCTCCCCGGCGGCGATCCGCTTCTGGAGGTCGAGCGTTCCGGTGAATATGGTCGTGACCTTGTGCCCGAATTCCTTTTCGAATCGAGGCGCCAGTTCGCGATAGGCCTGCTCGGTGGCCTGGGTCGAAAGCACCCTGATTTCCGCGGCGTCGGATATGCCGTACAGCAGCACGGCTGCCGCTGCCGCCGCGGCGGCTACGATGAAGAGCCTGGATTTCATGATATGCGTCTCCCGGTCCGCGGTCTTGTCGGACACTCTACTCCTCCTCCCGTCCGCCCTGCCAGCGCTTCACCACCGCAGTGTCGATGCCGAACAGGTCGAGCAGGCGGCCGACGGTGTGATTGACGATGTCGTCGACGGTCTTGGGCCGGTTGTAGAAGGCCGGCATGATCGGGGCGATGATCGCGCCGATGTCGGCGAGCTGCGCCATGGTGCGCAGATGGCCGCCATGCAGCGGCGTCTCGCGCACCGCCAGCACGAGGCGGCGGCGCTCCTTGAGCACCACGTCGGCGGCGCGCGACAATAGCGAGCTCGTGACCCCGGTGGCGATCTCGCTCATGGTCTTGATGGAGCACGGCGCCACCACCATCCCCATGGTGCGGAACGAGCCCGACGAGATGGTCGCGCCGATGTCCGAATTGGGATGGTTGACGCAGGCCAGCGCGCGGACGTCCTTGGTGGTGAAATCGGTCTCGTAGGCGAGCGTCATCTCCGCCGAGCGGCTGATCACCAGATGGGTCTCGATGTCGGTGCCGCGCAGCAATTCCAGCATGCGGATGCCGTAGATCGCGCCGGAGGCGCCGGATATGCCGATCACGAGCCGGCGCGGTGTGTCAGTCGTCATCCCTGGTGTCCTCGATGATCCGGGTCGGCGTATTGGGGGCGATGTCCTTGCGGCGCCGCTGCCGGTAGGAGTCGCTGCGGTCCATGGCGCGGCCGCGGGCGGCCTGCCGCGCCGCGGCGTCGGAAGTCTCGCTCCAGTCGCCGAGCGAATAGCCGAACCACGGCGTTTCCGGCCGCAGCGGCGGCAGTCCCAGGCGTTCCCACAGCGCCCTGGCGTTTTCCATGTATTCGCGCTTGGGGAGCGCAAGCGGCGGCATCGGATGCTTCATGGTGGCGTCGATCAGCATCGCCGAATCCGGCTCGGCATCTCCCGTCCGCGGACCGTGCCCAAGCTCGCGGTAGGGGACCACATGGGTGTCCTTGATGGGATTGCAGCGATAGGACATCGCCCAGAAGACCGAATCCGCGTTGTCAGGGTCGATGTCCTCGTCGACCGCGACGATGAACTTGCCGACGATCGCCTGCAGCGTCAACGTCCCGTTGAGCGCGCGCCAGACTTCCGAGCGCGGGGTGCCCGCCGCGAACTGCAGGATCACGAGCTTGCGCAGATTGGTGAGCGGCTCGTGCAGGGCGACGCGCCTGATCCCCTTGATGGCGAGGCTGTCGCGCAGATGGGAGAGGAACACCGGCTCGTAGGCGAGCCGCTTGACGACGCTCGATTCGCTCGGCGTCACCTGGCTGATGATCGACGGGATGACGGCGTCGCGGCGCCGCGTGATCGCGGTCACCTCGACCACGAGATTGTACTCCTCGAGCGCGACATAGCCGTGGGATTCGCCGAACGGACCTTCCGGCTCGAGATAGTCCGGGTCGACCAGGCCCTCGATCACGAGTTCCGCCTCGGCCGGCACCATGAGGTCGACGGCTGCGCCCGCGCACGACGTTGATCGGCGCGCCGGCGAGGCCGCCGGCGACGGTGATCTCGTCGACCCCGTGCGGCAGCCTCTGCGGCCCCTGATAGGCCACCACCGGCGGGCAGCCGACCACGATCGCGACCGGCATCGGCTCGCCGCGGTCGCGGTACTTCTGCCAATGGGTGATAGCCGCCGGCGCGCAAATTGGCGAGCGTCATCATGCCGAGCCGGGTCGGCGCCTTGAGCTGGGCGCGGTAGGTGCCGATGTTCTGGATCCCGGTGTCGGGATCGCGGGTGATGACGCAGGTCGCGGTGAGATAGGGCGCGGCGTCGAATCCGGGCGTCGAAATCGGGATCGGCAGGGCGGCAAGGCCATTGCCGGCGCCTTCGAGATCGCCGGCCGGCGATCACGATGTCGTGGCACGGCGCACGCTCCACGACGCGCGGCGCCACCGGATGCGCGATGGCATGCTCCCAGCGCGGGCCGATGTCCTCGTCGCGCTCCACGTTCATGCCGATGCGATAAATCGCGGCGTTCGCCGCCAGCGCGCCGATCACCACCGGAATGTCGTAACGCCGTCCGCCGGAATCGACGATGTCGGTGAACAGGAAGGCCTTGCGGTCCTTCTCGGCGATGCCGCCGCGGAACTGCCAGCGCACCAGCGGATGCATCTCGGTGTCCTTGTTGACCGGTGCATCGATGCGCAGCAGCAGCCCGGCCTTGTCGAGACGATCGAGATGGTCGTGCAAATCGGCATAGCCGCGATCACCGTGCATCACGCGGGACCGGCGGCGCGCTGGGCGTTGACGACGACCGCGGCGATCAGGATTTCCACTGCGCCCGGCGTGAAGACGCGGGCCGCCGCCTGCTCATAGACGGAGACGTTGGCGCGGGCCGCCGCCTCGACGGACTCTGCCGGCTCGGCGGCGAGGTTCGGCACCATCGCGTACAGCGCCTCCTGCTGCAGGCGCTCGGCTTCGAGCTCGATGGCCTTGATCCTGGTGCGGAACAGTTCGGCGCTGTCGCGCCCGACCAGGGTCGAGCCGTCCTTGAGCTTTCGCCGCACCGTGCGCAGCGGCGCCACCACGTCGTCGCGCCACAATCCGGCCTGCTCGCACACCGCGCGCGCCTGCAGCGCCGGAATGAGCTTCTTGTCCGCGGCGAGCCACAGGAAGAACAGCAGCACGTTGACGTCGACGCCGCACTCGTCCTGCAGCGCGATGCAGGCGTCCGCCACTCCCGGCTGGCGGTAAGTCCGCAGCGAAAACCGCCAGAACGGCGATCCCTGGTTGATGTCGATGTCGGCGTCGGCCATGGGCTCCTCTCGTTGTTCTTTCTTGCCGGCCGAGGATAACACCGCGGCCCGGAGAATGCCTGCATGCTCCGGCAAGTCGCCAGCGTCTAGGCCCCGGCGCCCGGCTTCTCATAGGCGCCCGCCCGGTGGAGCGCCTCGACGATGCGTGCGGGAGTCAGCGGCATTTCGGCGAAGTGCACGCCGAACGGCGACAGGGCGTCCTCGATCGCGGCGATGATCGCGGCCGGCGCCGGGATGGTGCCGCCCTCGCCGGCGCCCTTGACGCCGAGCGGATTGAGCGGGTTCGGCGTCTCCACGTGCTCGATGACGCAGGCCGGCACGTCCGGCGCCGTCGGCATGAGATAGTCGGCAAAGCTCGTGGTGAGCGGCTGGGCGCCGGCGTCGTAGCGCATGAACTCGAACAGCGCATTGCCGATGCCATGGGCGACGCCGCCCTGGACCTGGCCGTCGACGATCATGGGATTGATGACGACGCCGCTGTCGTGGCCGACCGCGTAGTTGAGGATCCGCACCCCGCCGGTCTCGGGATCGACCTCGACCTCGACGATGTGGGTGCCGTTGCAGTAGGACGCCTGGGGCGGCGTGAACCAGGCAGTGTGCTCGAGGCCCGGCGTCTGGCCCGGCGGCATGGAAAAGCCGGGCATGCCCTGGGCGAGCCGGGCCAGCTCGCCGAAAGTCAGGATCGGCTTGTTGCCGCCGCGGGCGACGGCGCGGCCGTCCTCCACGTCGATCTCGCTTTCGGCCACGCCGAGGCTGCGCGCCGCGAGCGCGACCACCTGCCGCCTCACGTTGTCGCCGGCGATCATCGCCGAGCTGCCGGCATTGATCGCCTGCCGGCTGGCGAAGGCGCCGACGCCCTGGCTGATGGCATTGGTGTCGCCGAGCGTCATCACGATGTCCGCGATCGGGCAGCCGAGCCGGTCGGCGACGATCTGCGACAGCGTCGTGTGGGTGCCCTGTCCCTGGGTGGTCGCCCCGGTCGCCACCGCGACCTTGCCGTTGCGCAGGATGCGCACGGTGACGCCTTCGAACGGGCCGAGGCCGGTGCCTTCCACGTAATTGCCGATGCCGATGCCGACATAGCGCCCGGCGGCGCGTGCGGCCGCCTGGCGGGCACGGGAACCCGGCATAGTCCGCCAGCGCCATGGCGCGGGTCTGGCTGAGCGGGAAGTCGCCGCTCGCATAGACGAGCGGCTTGCCGTCGCGGAACACCAGGCCGACCCGGTACGGCATCTGCTCGGGCGTGATCATGTTGCGGCGGCGCAATTCGGCGCGGTCGATGCCGAGCGCGCGCGCCACCCGGTCCATCAGCCGCTCCATGGCGAACACCGCCTGGGGGCGGCCGGCGCCGCGCACCACCGTGGTCGGCACCCGGTTGGTGAGGACGACCGTGGTCTCGAACTTGAAGGCAGGCACCACATAGGGCCCCGGAAAGGTGGTCGAGGCGATGTAGGGGGCGATGATTCCCCACGGCAGATAGGCGCCGTTGTCGTGGATCATTTCGCCGCGCAGGCCGAGGATGCGGCCGCCGGCATCGACGGCGATGGCGACCTTCCAGTACTGGTCGCGCTCCTGGGTGGCGGACAGGAAATGCTCGCGGCGGTCCTCGATCCATTTGACCGGGCGGCCGAGCTTGCAGCGCGGCGACCGGGATGACGATCTCCTCGGCATAGAACGGCGCCTTGGTGCCGAAGCCGCCGCCGACGAACGGCGCGATGACGCGCACGTCTTCGAGGTCGCGGTCGAGCAGGTCGGCGATGGTGGCGCGGCAGAGATGCGGGGTCTGCGTCGCCGACCACACCGTCAACGGGCCGGACGCCGCGTCGGGGCTCGCCAGCACGGCGCGGCCCTCCAGCGTCATCGCGGCGCCGCGGTGCTGGAAAATCTCTTCCTCGAACACATGGGCCGCCGTCGCGAAGGCGCGCTCGACGTCGCCATAGGCCATCGGGATGAAGGCGGCGACATTGGTGGCGAGGTCGCTGTGGCTGCGCGGCGCGCGCGGCCGCGAGCGCGTCGCGGCAATCGCTGGCGGCGGGGAGCACCTCGTAGTCGATCGCGACCGCGGCGGCGGCGTCTTCGGCGAGATAGCGATCGTCCGCGATCACCACCGCGACGGCCTCGCCGACATAGCAGACCTCGCCGCGCGCGAGCGCATGCTGGGTGCGCAGCGCCGTGATGGCGGCATTGGGCACCGGCATCGGCAGGCGCTCGGTGGCGAGGCGGCCCGGCATGTCCCGCGCGGTGAACACCGCATGGACGCCCGGCATCGCCAGCGCCGCCGCGGTGTCGATCGCGCCGATCCGGGCATGGGCGTGCGGGCTGCGCACGAACGCCGCATGAAGCATGCCCGGCAGCTTCAGGTCGTCGACAAAGCGCGCCCGCCCGGTGAGCAAGGCGGGATCTTCGACCCGCGGCACGCGGGCGCCGAATTGCCGGGCGCCCATGATTCAAGCCCCGGCGCGCCGCTCGGCGGCGGGATCGAATGCGTGACGGGCGGACGGGACGGGATTCATGGGTAAGTCTGGTTGAGGCCGGGTGCGGGGTCGCAAAGTGCCCGCAGGCGCAGCACGGCGCAATACGATTTGCTGTTTCTCGCTTCACCGCCGGCCGGCGATCCGGCCGGGACTCCAAGGACACCTTCATGCGCGCCTATGCCGCAGCCATCAGGCAGGACGATCGGGCACGGCCAGGGCGTTCGCGCGCGATGCGATCAAGCGGCCGGGATGATGCGTTCGCACGTCGGCGCACTTGACCCGGGGGCCCTTCAATCCAAAAGTGGGACCGATCGGACGACAATAAGAACGACGATACGGGAGATGCGCGACATGGCGAACGCCGCACGCGGGCCTCGGATGCAAACGGGATTTGCCGCATTGGGCGCTGGTCGCGGCGACGCTGGGCGGCGGCGTCCCCGCGATGGCGCAGGACCCCGCCAAGGGCTATCCCAACCGTCCCATCACCCTGGTGGTGCCGTTCGCGCCCGGCGGCAGCACGACCATCGTCGCCCGCATCGTCGCCGACCGCATGGCCGAAACGCTGGGACAGCAGATCATCATCGAGAACCGCCCCGGCGCCGGCGGAACCGTCGGCACCCGCCAGGTCGCCAGAAGCGCGCCGGACGGCTACACCATCGTGCTCGGCTATACCGGCACGCTGGCCATCGGCCCGTCGCTGTTTCCCAATGTCGGATACGATGTGCGCAAGGATTTCGCCCCGATCGGCCGCATCGCCACCGCGCCGAACACGCTCGTGGTCCACCCCTCCTTCAACGTGCATTCGGTCAAGGAGCTGATCGACTATGCCAAGGCGAACCCGGGCAAGGTCAATTACGGCTCGGCCGGTGTCGGCACCGTCGGGCATGTCGGCGGCGAACTGCTGGCGACGACGGCGGGCATCAAGCTCACCCACATCCCCTATAAGGGCACCGGCCCCGCCATGACCGACCTGCTGGGCGGCCACATTCTGATGTCCTTCGCCCCCATTCCCGCGGTGCACGAGAGCGCCAACAGCGGGCTGTTGCGCATGCTCGCGGTCACCAGCCTGACCCGTTCCTCGCTGGTGCCGGACGTGCCGACCATCGCGGAGGCCGCGTTGCCGGGCTTCGAAGCGGTGCTGCTCTACGGTCTCGCCGCGCCGGCGGGAACGCCGCGTCCGATCGTCGAGCGCCTCAACAAGGCGTTGCGCACCGCCGTGGCGTCGGACGAGGTGCGCGGGCGGCTGGCGGTCGAAGGCGCCGAGCCGCGGCCGAGCACGCCCGAGGAATACGGGGTCGACATCGACCGCGAAGAGACGCAGTGGTCCAAGGTGGTCAAGGCGTCCGGCGCCAAGCCGGAATAGGGGGACACGATGACGAGGCGAAACCATGCCGGCCCTGGTCGGCGGCGGCGCTGGCCGCGGCGCTCGCCGGCGCGATCCCCGCGACGGCCCAGGACTATCCGACCCGCCCCATCACCCTGATCGTTCCCTACACGCCCGGCGGCGGCAACGACGCCATGGCGCGGGTGGTCGCCGACAAGATGAGCGTCGCGCTCGGCCAGCAGATCGTGATCGAAAACCGCGGCGGCGCCGGCGGCTCGATCGCGACCCGCCAGGTCGCCCGCGCCGCGCCGGACGGCTACACGCTCGGGCTCGGCGGCACCGGCACGCTCGCCATCGATCCCACGCTCTATCCCAATGTCGGGTACGATCCGCGCAAGGATTTTGCCCCGGTCGGCCTGATCGCGACCAGCGCGCTGGTCGTGCTCGTCAACCCGTCCCTGCCCGCCAAGACGCTCGAGGAATTCATCGCGCTCGCCAAGGCCGAGCCCGGCAAGATCAACTTCGCCTCCGCCGGCGCCGGCAGCGGCATCCATCTCGGCACCGAATTGCTGGCCTACATGGCCGGGATCAAGCTCACCCACATTCCCTACAAGGGCAGCGCGCCGGCGCTGACCGACCTCATCGGCGGGCATGTGGCGCTCTATTTCAGCTCGCTGCCGCCGGCCGTCGGCCTCGTCAAGGACGGCAAGGTGCGTGCGCTCGCCGTCACCGGGCCGACGCGCGCGAAGGTGTTTCCGGACCTGCCGACGGTTTCGGAAGCGGCGCTGCCGGGCTTCGAGGCCGTCCTCCATTACGGCATCGTGGCGCCGGCCGGCACGCCGCGGCCGGTGATCGACAAGCTCAACGCGGCGATGCGGATGGCGCTCGCCTCTGCAGACGTGCAGTCCCGCATCGACACCGACGGCGCCGAGGTGTTCGCCAGCACGCCCGAGCAATACGCCGCCGACATCGACCGCGAGGAGACCAAGTGGTCGGACATCGTGCGCCGCTCCGGGGCGAAGGCGGAGTAGGGCGCCGGACCGAGCCGTAGCCCGGGATGAGCGACAGCGAATCCGGGGCAGCGTTGCCGATCGGTGGCGCCGGTCCCGGATTTCGCTGGCGCTCTATCCGGGCTACGTTCACCTTGTTCGCAACGCCGCAGCGGGGCGCAAGGACGCAACGAGACCCTCATGAATTTCGATTTCACCGACGAGCAGAAGCTGTTCGCCGACGCCGTGCGCAAGTTCGCGGTGGCCAACCTCGAGAACGGGTTCGCTCGCGCGTGCCCACGATCCGCGGCTTTCCCTTCGACGTCGCCGCGCTGATGAGCCGGCAGGGCCTGCTCGGCATCACCATCCCGGAGGCCGACGGCGGCCAGGGCGGCACGCTGATGGACGCGGTGATCGCCATCGAGCAGGTGGCGCTCGCCTGTCCGCGCAGCGCCGACGTGGTGCAGTCCGGCAGCTTCGGCCCGATCCGCACCTTTGCCGAATACGCCGCGCCGGCGCTCAAGGCGAAGTACCTGCCCGCGCTGCTCGCCGGCCGCGCGGTGATGAGCCTCGGCATGTCGGAGCCGCGAGGCAGGCTCCGCGGCGACCGACCTCGCCACCACGGTGCGGATCGACGGCGCCCACGCCGTCATCAACGGCACCAAGGTGTTCTCGACCTTCAGCGCCGACGCCGCCGTGTTCCTGATCTATGCGCGGTTCGGCCCGGGCGTGCGCGGCATCGGCTCGGTGATCGTCGAGCGCGGCACGCCCGGGCTTCCGCATCGGCCCGCCGTCGAGCTTCATGAGCGGCGAGGAATGGTGCGAGCTGCATTTCGAGGACTGCCGGATTCCGGCGGAAAACGTGCTGCTCGGCCCCGGCGGCTTCAAGAAGCAGATCGCCGGCTTCAACGTCGAGCGCATCGGCAATGCGGCGCGCGCGCTCGCGTTCGGCCGCTACGCCTTCAACAAGGCGCGCGACCACGTGGCGACGCGCGTGCAGTTCGGCCGGCCGCTGTGCGAATTCCAGGGCCTGCAATGGAAATTCGCCGACATGGCGCTCAAGCTCGAAGGCGCGCAGCTGCTGCTCTACCGCGCCGCCGCCAACGCCGACAGCGGCCTGCCCTCCGCCTACGAGACCTCGCTCGCCAAGGCCGCCTGCAATCTCGCCGGCTTCGAGGTCGCCCACGAGGCGGTGCAGGCGATGGGCGCGCACCGGCTACAGCCGCGACACGCTGGTCGAATACTGCATGCGCCGCTGCCGCGGCTGGATGATCGCCGGCGGCTCGGTGGAGATCCTGAAGAACCGCATCGCCGAGGAGATCTTCGACCGCCGCTTCGATCAGCGCGGCACGGCAGGCCGATGCCGCCGAATAATGCGGCCGAGCCGCTTTCTCCGTCGCCTTGCGCCGACGGCAAGGCGGGCGCACGCTGCGCGACGTGCTGTTCGCGCCGCGCTCGGTCGCGCTCGTCGGCCAGTCGAACGACGCCGGCAAGACCGCCGGGCGGCCGCTCAAGTTCCTGCGCCAGGCGGGCTATGCCGGCCGCATCTATCCCGTCAATGCGCGGCGCGACGAGGTGCTCGGCGAGCGCGCCTGGCCCTCGCTCGAGGCGCTGCCGGAGGTGCCCGAGCACGCCTATATCGTGGCGCCGACCGACGGCCGCGATGGAAGCGATCGAGGCATGCGGGCGCGCTCGGCGTCGCGGTCGCGACCGTGCTGTCCGACGGTTTTGCCGAGGCCGGCGCCGCCGGCCTCGCGCGCGAGAGCCGGCTGACCGAGATCGTGCGACGCACCGGCATGCGCATCGTCGGCCCGTCGAGCCTCGGCATCGTCAATCTGCGCAACGGCGCGCTGCTCACCGCCAACGCCGCGTTCGACGAGCCCGATCTGCCGGTCGGAAAAATCTTCGGCGGCCTCCCACAGCGGCGGCATGATCGGCACCTTCCTGTCGCGCGGCAAGGCCTGCGGCATCGGCTTCGCCGGCCTCGTCTCGGTCGGCAACGAGGTCGACCTGTCGCTCGGCGAAATCTGCCTCGCGACGCTCGACGATCCCGAGATCGACGGCTACCTGCTGTTCCTCGAGACGCTGCGCCACGCCGACACGCTGCGCAGCTTCGCCGAGCGCGCGGCGGCGGCGCGGCAAGCCGGTGCTCGCCTACAAGCTCGGCCGCTCAGTGGCGGCGCGCGAGCTGCGCGCTGACCCATACCGGCGCGCTCGCCGGCGAGGACGACGTCGCCGACGCGTTCCTGCGCGACTGCGGCATCGCCCGGGTCGAAAGCCTCTCCGGCGCTGCTCGAGGGCCTGCCTTTGCTCAGGCGGGTGCCGCCGCGGCGCGAGCAGCGCACGCCGCGGGTCGCGGTGATCACCACCACCGCCGGCGGCGCCGCCATGGTGGTCGATCCGCTGGCGAGCCGCGGCATCGAGGTCGGGGCCGCCGAGCGAGGACACCTATGCGCGGTTCGACGCCGCCGGCATCAAGGTCGTCGCGCGTCGCGGCTGATCGATCTCACCCTCGCCGGCACCCGCTACGAGGTGATGAAGGCGGCGCTCGACATCCTCACCACCGCGCCGGAATTCGACCTCGTGGTGACCGTGGTCGGCTCCTCGGCGCGGTTCTATCCGGACCTCGCGGTGCGCCCGATCATCGACAGCGCGGGCGGCGCCGAAAGCCGATCGCGGCATTCCTGGTTCCGGAGGCGCCGCAGGCCCGCGCCGAACTCGGCAAGGCCGGCGTCGCCAATTTCTACACGCCGGAAGCCTGCGCCGACGCCGTCGCCGCGGCGCTGTCGCGCCGGCCGCCGCGGCCGCTCGCCGCCCGCCTGCGCGCGCCCGGCTCGCCCCGGCGCCGGCCGGTCGCTCGACGAGCTCGAGGCCTATGGCGTGCTCGACCGCCTCGGCGTCGCCGCGGGCGCCGTCGGTCGCGCTCGACATCGACGCGCGCGCCGCCCGCGCTGCCGTTCGCATACCCGGTGGTCGTGAAGGTGCTGGCGGCGGAGATCTCCCACAAGTCGGATGTCGGCGGCGTCGTGCTCGGCATCGCCGATGCACCGGCGCTGGCGGCGGCGATGGCGGCCATGCGCGCGCGGCTGCCGCAAGCCAGGCGCGTGCTGGTGCAGCCGATGATCGCCGGGCATCGGCGAGGTCCTGATCGGCTATCGCGTCGATCCCGATGCGGGTCCCCTCGTCATGCTGGCGGCCGGCGGCATCTTCACCGAAATCTACCGGGACCGCAGCCTGCGGCTGGCGCCGGTCGATGGCCGCGACCGCCCGCGACATGATCGCGGAGGTGCGCGGGCTCAAGGTGCTCACCGGCTACCGCGGCCGGCCGGCGGGCGATCTCGCCGCATTGGAGCGGGCCGTGGTGGCGCTGTCGCAGCTCGCCGCCGACCCGACGGTCATCGAGGCCGAGATCAATCCGCTGATCGTGCGCACCGACGGCGTCGTCGCGGTCGACGCGGTGGTGCGGCTGGTGTGATAGCAACGGCGGGCGCGCGAGCTTCGTCGCGGGAGATCGACCATGTCGCAGGCCGAAGCCGTCCACCCTCTGCAGCCGGCCGCCGGCGCCACCGCGGCGCTGGTCGGGTTCGTCGGCGGCGCTGCGCCATGATGGCGCTCGACCCGGAGGTTCGCCACTATGCGCGGCGGCATCTGCTCGACACCGTCGGGGTGATGATCTGCGGGCGCCGGGGGCGAGGTGGCGAGCCGCGCCGGAGCGGGTGCTCGCCGCGGTGCGCGGCCCCGGGCGCATTCCGGTACCCGGCCGGGCGCGCCGCGCCGACCTGCTCGATGCGGCCTTCCTCGGCGGCACCGCCGCCCATGGCATCGAGCTCGACGACGGCTACCGCCAGGGTTCCGTGCATCCCGGCTGCGCGGTCATCCCTGCCGTGCTTTCGGCCGGCTACGAGATGGGCGCGAGCGGCCCGGCCGTGATCGAAGCGATCGTCGCCGGCTACGAGACGACCATAGCGATTGCGCGCGCCTGCCATCCCGATCTGCGCCAGCGCGGCTTTCATCCGACCGGCGCCTGCGCCGTGTTCGGCGCCGCCGCGGCGGTCGCCAAGCTGCGCGGCCTCGGCACCCGCGCGATCGCCGATGCGCTCGGCATTGCGGCCAGCAGCGCCGCCGGCCTGTTCGCCTTCGTCAATGGCGGCGCCGACATCAAGCGGCTGCACGCCGGCCACGCCGCGCGCGAGGGCGTGCAGGCGGTGCTGCTCGCCGCGCAGGGCGTGCAGGGGCCGCCCGACGTCATCGAATCCCGCGACGGCTTCATGCAGGCCTTCGCGTTCGGACGGATCGACCGGGCGCGGCCGATCGCGCTGCCGCCGGCCGCAGCCTTCGGCATCACCGACTGCTACATCAAGCCCTATGCCTGCTGCCGCCACATCCAGCCCGCCGTCGAGGCGCTGATGGCGCTGTGCACGGCGGAGAATATCGTCGCCGGAAGAGGTGACGGCGAATCGAGGTCGATACCTATCGCATCGCCGCCGAGCACGCCCATACCGGATGGGACGACTACGCCAGCGCGCAATTGAGCTTTCCGTACCTGATCGGCCTCGCGCTGCGCTTCCGCGCCATCAGGCTCGAACACTTCGCCGACGAGGTCAGGCGCCAGCCCGCCTTCGACCGACATCGCCCGCAAGCTGCGGGTCGTCGCGACGCCGGAGGTCGACCGGCTCTATCCGCAATTGCGGCCGGCGCGGGTCAAGGTGACGACGGCGCGCGGCGTGTTCACCCGCGCCGCCGACGAGGCGCTCGGCTCGCGGCTGGTGCCGCTCGACGATGCCGGCCTCAAGGCGAAATTTCTCGACCTCGCCGGCCCGGTGCTGTCGCCCGCGCGCGCGGCGCGGCTCGGCGATCTCCTGTGGGACATCGAGACCTGCGGCGACATCCGCCCGGTGGTCGAGGCGGCGGCGAAGTAGGACTCGCGAGGTTCGCTAGATCTGTAACCTCGACCTGGCATCGCCCGGCTTGACCGGGCGATCCAGCTAGCCACCGGCTCGCGGCGTACTGGATCGATGCCCGGCTTCGAGCCGCGGTCAAGCCGGGCAATGACACCGATGAGGCCAACGTCATCAGAAAACGCTCTACGCTGTCCGCGCGCGCAGCGGCTTCAGCCCGAGACCTTCGCGCAAGCTTGTCGAGCTGCATGAGCAACGCGTCGGGCAGCGGCACGCCGTCGCGCTGGCGCTCGATGCGGCATTCGCGGCGGCGGTCGCCGGGCATGCGGATCTCGGCGACCCCCGGCATGCGCTTGGACGCGCGCAGGTCGCGCAGATGGCGGTCGGTCTCGGCCATGAAAGTCGCGAGCGGCACGAAGCGCTTGATGTCGATCGCCACCATGAAGTGGCCGGTATTGGTCGCGCTCGCATCGTCGGCATTGAAATCGATGACCTCGCGGCCGAACGCGGCGCCGTTGAGCACGCCGCCGAGCAGGCCCAGCATGATGGCGAGCCCGCTGCCCTTGTAGCCGCCGATCGGCAGCAGCAGGCCCTCGGCGCTGCGGCGGGGATCGGTGAGGGGACCGCCGGTCTGGGTGTCGATCAGCCAGCCCTCCGGCATGTCGCGGCCGGCCAGCGCGTATTTCTTGACGGTGCCGTAGGAGACGATGGTGGTCGCCATGTCGAGCACCACGGGCCCGTCGCCGGACGGCACCGCGATGCCGAGCGGATTGGTGCCGAGCAGCAGTTCGGAGCCGCCCCACACCGCCATGTGGTTGGCATTGGCGACCGCGGAATAGAGACCGATCATGCCGTGCGCGACCGGCATCGCCGCATAAAGCCCCGCAGTGCCGGCGTGGTTCGATCCGCGCACGCCGACCCAGGCGACGCCGGCATCCCGCGCGAGCGCGATCGCGGTATCGGCGGCGCGGCTCACCACCAGATGGCCCATGGCGTTGTCGCCGTCGACCAGCGCCGTCGCCGCCGCGGTCCTGGTCACGGCGATGCGCGGCTTGGTGTTGAAGCCGCCGGCGCGGATGCGGCGGACATATTGCGGCAGGCGAAAAATGCCGTGGGCATCGGCGCCGGTGAGGTCGGCTTCCGTCATCAGTTCCGCGACCTTGGCGGCATCGGCCGCCGGCAGCCCGAGCGCGGCGAGCACGTCGCGCGATGAAGGCCTCGATGATGGGCGGCTTGATCCTGTGATCCGCGTCGTGCTCGCGGGCGGCAGCGCGGTCGTCCATCACCAAGCCTCTTTGCTGAAAACAACAGCGTGAACGTCGATCATCCGAGATGCGCCATTCGCTTCCTTCCGCAGGCCGGTGTCTATACGCAGAGCGAGGGCGGCGCCAGCGCGATTCAGTTCCGTCATTCCGGAGGCGGTGCGCAGCACCGAACCGGGAATCCAGACGCGCGCATCGAGGGGCTGCTGGATTCCGGGTTCGCGCAAGCGCGCGCGCCGGAGTGACGACGCTGCCGCGAACTGCAGCTCACTCCCACAGGCGCGCGCTCGCCTCGCGGGCGGCTTCCTCCATGGTCATGAACACCGCGCCTTCCCGCGCCAGCCGGTCGACGAGGTCCTCCAGCGCCAGCATGCGATAGCCGCGGCCGATGACATAGGGGTGCATGGTGTATGTGAGAATGCCCCAGTCGACCGACTTCTTCATGTAGAGGAACTCGTCGAGCCAGTTGGCCATCACCGCGCGGGCCGGCTGCAGGCCCTGCAGGACCGTCTGCGGCGTGCGCAGGAATTCGAAATGGGGAAAGTCGTCGAGCGACCAGCTGACCGGCATCTCGATCAGCGCCGTCTCGGTGCCGAACCGGTAGGGCTCGCCGAGCTTGGCGACGTCGCCGCGCCGCGCCCGATAGGGCCAGTAGTCCGCGCCCATCAGGCTGGAATCATAGACGAAGCCGTGCGCGACCAGGAGGTCGATGGTGTCGGCGCCGAGATCCCAGGACGGCGAGCGATAGCCGCGCGCCCGCTGCCCGGTCAGGCGGAGGATGGCCTCGTTGGCGCGCACCAGGTCGGCCTCTTCCGCCTCGCGGCTCTGGGCGGCCGGCGGCACATGGGCCCAGCCGTGGTGGGCGATCTCGTGGCCGGCCTTCACCACCGCCTCGCATTCGCGCGGGAACGATTCGATGGTGAAGCCGGGGGTGAACCAGGTCGAGCGGATGCCGCGGCTCTCCAGCAAGTCGAGGATGCGGGGGCAGGCGCGCGCGCCGAACTCGCCGCGCGACAGCGGCGTCGGCGTCGTCAGTCCGCGCGCGATGAAGCCCGCCATGGTATCGAAATCGAAGGTGAGGCAGACGATGTGACGCGGCACGATGCCATCCCGAAAACAAAAGCGGACGCGAACGTACCATTGCGCCGTCGAGCCCGCGCAAAACATGCTCCATCTCAGCGGAATGCGCTAGCGTCGGAGCGCACCGATCTTGCGATACAACTCGTCGAGAAGGGGAATCGCTCGGTCGCCGAGCAGGGCGTCGGCGCGCAGGCCATAATCCGCAAACACCTTGTTGGCGGGATGTGCCGCCGCCATGCTGGCGATCGCGTCCTTCTTTTCGTTCAGGTAGTTCTTGCTCGGCGTCAAGACTTGTCCGTACAGGACGTTCGATACCAGCAGTTGATCGGACGGCGCATCCATGTAGATGGAAACCGCCACCAGCATGAACACGTTGTTCAGCCGCTCGTGGGCGGCTTCGAGGTTCAACTCCACATAGGCATAGGATTCGACGAGTTCGGCATCATCGGACGTCAGGTTGTGAAGCGCGGAACCGACGTCGTTTTCGAAGGCCTGGATCGCCTGGTTTATCTCGGCCAGGCGGGTGGCGTCGCGTTCTTCGAAAGGCGCGGCTCGCGCGACGCCCATGGCCAGCACGAGGCCGATCGCAAGCATCGCGCCCGCCAGCATCCTCACCGCGAACCGATCATTCATCTCTCATGTCCGATCCATGACGTATCGTCGAAAGCGCCTCGACGTCACCCCGAGGTTTCATGGCAACAGTCATAGCAGGCGGCCGCGGGCGGCGTCGATTGCCATGGTCGAATGACGCCGGCATCGCATTTCAAGCCGGCCACCGCTATTGCACCCTACGATCCCGGCTGCACCGAGGATGGGGCGCAACAGCGCCGGCGTATTGCGCCGATCCGCTCACCGCGCCTGCAATATCGTATCGACCAGCGCCGGCTGGCCGGCCTTCACCTTGGCGATGGCGCGCTTGAGCGCGGCGGCGATGTCGCCCGGCTGCTCGATCGGCCCTTCCGCATACCAGCCGCAGGAGCGCGCCAGCGTCGCGAAATCGGGCTCCGGCCCGGTGATGTCCTGGCCGATACGGGCGCGCTCCACCGGCGTGCCGCGGTGCTCGGCCACGTGAATCTGGTGCTCCCAATCGTTGTAATAGGCACGGTTGTTGTACATCACGATGAGGAAGGGGATGTCGTTCTTGGCCGCCGTCCACAGCGCGCCGGCGTCGAACATGAGGTCGCCGTCGGGCTGGATGTCGACCACCAGGCGGCCGGTGCCGCGATGGGCCAGCGCGACGCCGAGCGAGACGCCGATCTGGGTGCCGGTGCCGAGCGCGCGGCCGGCGTGGCGGTAGGGCTTGTCGAAGTCCCACAATTTGAGCGTCCAGTCCTGCAGCGTGCAGGCGGTGAGCACCCAGTCCTCGGACTTGATGACGTCCCACACCTCATGGGCGAGGCGCGGCAGCGCGATCGGCGAGGCGTCCCAGTCCTGGCGCGACTGCTCCGCCCAGCCGGCAAACAGCGCGTCGTGGCGCCTTGCGATTTCGGCGGCGCGCCCGGCGATGCGCTCCGCCAGGCCGCCGGTGCGTGCGATCCTGTCGCGGCACAGCCGGGTCAATTCCGGAATCGCGGTCGCGGTGTCGCCGAGCACGCGCAGGCTGCAATCGGGCATCCGCTGATAGTCCATCGACCATTTGCTGAGCCCGATGTCGCCGAAGCCGATCTCGATCATCTCGCAGCCGGCGGGATAGAGCGGCTCGGTGCGGCGCTTGGTGCGGTCGATCCGGTGGGTCGGCTTTTCCCAGTCGCGGGTATCGAGCGACAGGATCAGATCGGCGTCGCGGAAGACGCTCTTGTCCATGCTCAAATTGAGCTTGTGGCGGTTGGGGAAGTTGAGCCGGCCGTTGACGTCGTAGACGGCCGCGCCGACGGTCTCGGCGAGCGCCACCAGATTGTCGAAGCCGTGGGGCGTGCGGCCGACATATTCGGCGAGCAGCACCGGAAACCGCGCCGCCAGCAGGCGGTCGGCGATCGTCGCCAGCGCCGACGGGTCGGCCGCCATCGGCACCGGCGCCCTGGCGTCGCCGAACGACGGCAGCGCGATCTCGGCGGTGAGCGGCTGCTCCTGCAGCCAGGCGTCGTAGCACATGTAGATCGGGCCCTGCGGCTCGGTCATCATCGCCCCATAGGCGCGGGCGAAGGAGTCCGGCACGCCCTCGATGCTGCCGGGCTGGTAGTCCCATTTGACGTAGTGGCGGACCTGCTCGCCCTGGACGTTGGCGGTGTGGATCCAGTCGATGAACGGGCGACGCCGGCTCTCGTCCATCGGGCCGGTGGCGCCGATCACGAAGATCGGCGCGCGATCCACATAGGCGTAATAGATGCCCATGGTCGCATGCAGCAGGCCGACCACGTCGTGCACGATCGCCACCATCGGCCGGCCGGTCGCCTTGGCGTAGCCGTGGGCGATCTGCACCGCGATCTTCTCGTGCTGGCACAGCAGCATCGGCGGGCTGTTGCCGCCGTAATTGACCAGCGAATCGTGCAGCCCGCGGTAGCTCGCGCCGGGATTGAGCGCGATATAGGGAAAGCCGAACTGCTTGATCAGGTCGACGATCACGTCGGACTGCCAGCGCTTCTCCGCATAGGATTTCGCCGGCTGGAGGCCGGCGGTGGTGGTCTCGTTCATGGGCAATCCCCGGGGGTTCGGCGGGCGGACACGGCCGTCTGTTACCACGGGGTTCGCGAGGCGTCGAAGGCCTTGTCGGGAACATGACGGTCCTCGTCGCGGCGTGCCGTCGCGCCGTCGCGGTCATGGTCACGCTAGCGTTCGCCAGGAATCCTCGGGGTTCCTGACGTTGGAGTTCCCGATTTTGGCGTTCCTTTCGTATGCGCCGGAACTGCGGTACGTTGCCCGAGATCAATGTGATCTGCCGCGGTACACCGAGAGCTGCCGCCGTTTTGCAAGAGAACGCCATGAACCCCTTGCGCCGCCAATTCCTGCGTCTGGCAGCGGCAGCGGCCGCGCTACCGGCCGCATCGCGCTTTGCCTGGGCGCAGACCTACCCGTCGCGGCCGATCCGGCTCGTCGTTCCGTTCGCGCCCGGCGGCGCGACCGATGTCGTCGGCCGCCTGTGGGCGGACCGGATCAAGCCGCTCATCGGCACCGCCATCGTCGAGAACAGGGCGAGCGGCGGCGGCGTGCCGGGAGCAACCGAGGTCGCCCGCGCGGCGGCCGACGGTTATACGTTCCTGTTCGGCAACACCAGCACGCAGGTATTGGTGCCCGCGGCGATGGCCCGTCCGCCCTACGATCCGCTCAGGGATTTCGTCGGCATCTACATCCTGTGCCTGTCGCCCAATTCGATCGTGGTGCACGAGTTCGGTGCCGGCGCGCACGCTCGGCGAGCTGATCGCCTACGCCAAGGCCAATCCGGGCAAGCTGTCCTACGGCTCCGCCGGTGCCGGCACCATGACCAATCTCACCGGCGAGCTGTTCAAGCAGCTGATCGGCGCGCCCGACATCGTGCACATTCCCTACAAGGGCGCGGCGCCCGGCATCGCCGATCTCGCCAGCGGCCACATCCCGATGATGACGCCGAATCTCGGCGGCACGCTCATCGATCTCCACCGCGCCGGCCGGGTGCGTATCCTTGCCGTCACCGCGCGGACGCGGCCCAAGATCGCGCCGGATATCCCGACCGCGCTGGAGGCCGGGCTTCCCGGCATGGTGGCGGAAAACTTCAACGGCCTGTTTGCGCCGGCCCGATTGCCGAAGCCGCTGGTCGAGCGGTTCGCGCGGGCCACGCAAACGATGGTGGCGGATGCCGAATTCCAGAAGCCGCTCATCGAGTTCGGCTTCGAACCGATCCTCGATTCCGGACCGGAAGCCGCGCAGCGCCTGGTCGGCGAGGAACTGGCGCGCTGGGCGCCGGTCATGAAGGCGACCGCCTTCAGGCTGTAGCGAAATGGCCGGCGGGCATTGAATACCATCGAGGCGTTCCGGCGCGCTCAATCTCGCGCAACAGCGGCATTTGACCCGCAGGATTGAGCGGGTAGCGCCGGCCCGAAATCACGCCGCGAAGGCATGGGCGATATCGGCGATGAGGTCGTCGGGATGCTCGATGCCGACCGATGCCCGGATCAGGGCCGGCGTGATCCCGATCTCGCGTCGCGCCTCCTGGGTCAAGCCGGAATGCACCGTCGTCGCCGGATGGCAGATCAGCGATTCGGTGCCGCCGAGGCTGACGGCGAGCTTGAAGACCTCCAGCCGGTTGAGGAAGGCGAACGCCTCGGCCTCCCCGCCCTTCACCTCGAACGAGAAGGTCGAGCCGGCGGAGCGCGATTGCCGCTCCATCAATGCCCGCGCCGGGGCGCCTTCGGGCAGCAGCGGCGGGTAGTGGACGCGCGCGACCTTGGGATGCTCGGACAGGAATTGCGCCACCTTCGCGGCATTGGCGGCGGCGCGCTCCATGCGCAGCGCCACCGTCTCGAGCGAGCGGCTCAACATCCAGCACGAATGCGGATCGAGCTGCGTCCCGATGGCGCTGCGCAGCGCCCGGATCGGCTTGAGGTCGACGCGCGAGCCCATGACGGCGCCGCCGATGAGATCGCTGTGGCCGCCCACATATTTGGTCAGCGAATAGATCGACAGGTCGGCGCCGTGCGCCAGCGGCGACTGGAACACCGGCCCGAGCATGGTGTTGTCGCATCCGATGATCGGGCGGGTGCCCTGCCGGCCGCCGACCGCTTCGGCGATCCGCCGCACCAGCGCGATATCGACCAGCGTGTTCATCGGATTGGACGGCGTCTCGATGAAGATCATCGCGACCCGGCCCTTGGCCATGGCGCGTTCCGCCGCGCCGCGCACATGGCCCTCGTCGAGGCCGTCGGTGAAGCCCTCGGCCGCGATGCCGAACGGCGTCAAGGTCTTCTCGATCAAGACCTCGGTGCCGCCATAGAGCGGGCGGCTGTGCAGGACCACTTCGCCGGGCTTGAGGCAGGCGAGGATGGTGGTCGCGATCGCCGCCATGCCGGACGAGAACACGAGCCCTTGTTCGGCGCCCTCGTAGATCGCCAGCCGATCCTCGACGATCTCGAGATTGGGGTGGTTGAAGCGCGAATAGACGAGCCCCGAGCGGCCTTCCGCCGGCGGCTCGCGGCGCCCGGCGGTATAGTCGAAGAAGTCGCGCCCCTCTTCGGCGGTCCGAAACACGAAGGTCGAAGTCAGGAACACCGGCGGTTTCGCCGATCCTTCCGACAGCGCCGGGTCGTATCCGTAGCCGAGCATCAAGGTCTCGGGCTGCAGCGGATGATTGCCGATCCGGACCTTGTGATAGCGTGCGCTGTCCATGGTGGATCTCCGTGTCGAAGCGTGACGTTCGTCGGCGCGTCGCTGCGCAATTCTTCGCACCAGTCCGACGCACGCGCGGTGCTATTGCTCAACGCCCCCGTGGCGGATATTGGTCCAATTCCGTCAGCGCGTCATCGGAGAACAGAATGCTTTACCGAAGTTTCATCCGTTCGATCGTCGCCGCATCCGTGCTGTGCCTCGCTGCGGGCGCCGGCGCGCAGACGCCGAACCTCTCGAAATATCCGGACTGGTCGGGGCAGTGGAAGCGCACCAGTGTGGTGGCGTTCGCGTGTTTGCATTCGCGATCCGCCTCGGCTCAAGACAGTAAACCGGCCCCACAAAGCGCGACACCGCCATCGGTCCAAACCCCTGCGGCAAAGAAGCCTGAGCCATTCGGACGAGCCATCCTTTACGTCGAGGATCAGAACGAAGGCCAGCGCAATGCGGGGATGGTGAGATGGCGCACCCGGAAGGCGGCGGGGACCCAAGGTACCGCCTCGAAGCTCGTTCTGGAGGCGAACATCGAAATTACCGACGGGCATTTAAAAGCGCTGTTGTCCATCATGCCGAGCGACGACGGGTCGCAGTCCACGATTTAGATGATCGAGGCGATCTTCACGCCGCTGCCCGGTTTCACACACGGAAGCATCTCGTCGCTCGCCGGCATTCTCGTCAAGGAGGACGAAGTGAAGCGCGGCGTTCCGCTTGCGCGCACAGGAACTGCAACTGGAGCAAACACGTTCCGTGTCCCGCTGGCCCAAGGAGATTTTGAAAAGGCACAGAATTTGAGGATGCTGCGTGACAATCCCTGGATCAGCCTGGCGATCGTATTCAGCGACGGACGACGCGCCGTCATCGCCGTCGAAAAAGGCGCCTCGGGCGACAAGGCAGTTGCGACCGCGCTCGCGGCCTGGAAGTAGTCCGGAGGCTGGCGCCGCAAGCGGCCGCGGCGACGGCGATGCGGGTGAGGTCCTCGCATCGGACGCAAACGGTCCGAATCGTCGGTACCTGAGCGCGCGCCAAAGCGCGCCCCGGAATGCTATGCTGCTCGCGTGGTCGGCGACGCGCCTACTTCTGCGTCTGCTTGAAATAGCGCAGGTCCGGCGGCGGCTGGTTCTTCTTGATGGGCATCAGGAAGCCGTCCAGGCTCATGAAATAGGCGTCCTCGCCGATCCGCACCAGCGAGTTGTCCGACGCGCACACCGCGGAGTGCCACACCGGCTGCGTGACCTTGGGGTCGCGGCGGAACGTCTTGGTCACCGTCCATGGCCGGGTCAGCGCGTGGTCGATGGTGGTGATCTCGTCGCGCAGCGTATTGGGATCGGCCTTGTCGAGAAAGATGCGCTCTTTCAGCACGGCTTCGCCGTCGGCATGGAAGGGCAGGCCGCTGGCGTCATAGGCGCGGGGCAGCTTGATGCTGCGGGTTTCGATCTCCAGGGTGTCGAAGCGGCCGTCGCCATCCGTGTCGACCCATTTGCCGATCGAGTAGCCCGCGAAGGTCGGCTCGATCTCCGCCGGCCAGCTGCGCCCGTCCGTATAGATCCTGCGGTAGGAATCGCTGACGTGGCTGATCAGGATGTAGGTGATGTCCGGCGTGACCGCGATTTCCATCGGGTCATAGCCGTTCATCATCATCGGCATGCCCTGCGGCAGGCAGTACCAGGACGGCACATTGCCCTGGCCGCCGCCCGCCATGTCGGCGAGGTTCGCATCGAACACCTTCTGGTATTCCGGCGTCAGCGGCGCCTTGTCGCCGGCCTGCACCCAGCGCGGAACGCCGACGCGGTTCCACTGTCCCCTGAGGTCGGGATATTTGCCGTCTTCCGCCGCCGCCGCGCCGCCGATGGTCGCAACCAGCGCCGCAGCCAACGCGAATGCCCCGATCGAGCCTCGTCTCAACATGTCCGTTCTCCCTGTCCACCGGCGCGGCGCCAGCGCGTGCAACACGATCGCTTGGCCGTTCCGGAAATCCTGCCGATCTATCAACCGCGCCGCGCGCCGTTCCTGCGACCGCGCCGGGCTATTTCTTGCTTGCGAGGTAGGCGACGATATCGTCCCTGTCCCTCTCGGCCACTCCTTGAAATATCGCCATCGCGGTTCCCGGTACCATCACGCCGGGGAACATGATCCAGCTCGCGAGCGCGTCCTCGCTCCATTCCCAGTTCGCGTTGGTCTTGAACGCCCGCGAATAGGCAAAGCCGTCGGCCGATCCGGCCTTCCTTCCGACGATGCCGGACAGGTTCGGGCCGAACCGGCTCGGTTCGTCCCTCTCGATGGTGTGGCAGATCGCGCATTGCCGGATGAATGCGGCCTTGCCCTTGTCGACGTCACCGGCCGCGCGGCCGGGGCCGGCGCCGAGGCAGACCGCCAGCGCGGCGGAGGCCGCGACCGCGTGGCTGGCGAACCGGTTTGGCATTTTCATTGGGCGCTCCCTCTGCCTTCTCGCGATGGAAGGTCATGCCCGTTTGTACCGCGTCTCGGGCAGATTGCTAGTGCGACGGACGCGTCGTAGCATGGCCCACACCAGCGGGCTCGGCACCCGCGAAAATTGCATTCGAGGGAGGTTTGCTTGCGCGCGAAACAGGCTCTTTATGCAGGCACGGCGCTCGCCATCGTCATGCTGGCCGCTGCCCTGCCGGCTCCGGCCCTCGCCCAGCAAACCGCCGCTCCGCCGACAGCCGCCGCAGCAGCCCGAACGGCCGCGACGGTGGCGATCGACGACAACGACATCGGCGGCGTCGTCACCAGCCGGTTCGGGCCGGAAGGCGGCGTGTGGGTGATCGCGGAGACGACCGAGCTCGGCACCCGCTTCGCCAAGATGGCGGTCACCGATGAATTGGGCCGCTATGTGGTGCCGGATCTTCCCAAGGCGGCCTACCGGGTGTGGGTGCGCGGCTATGGCCTCGTCGATTCTCCGAAGGTCACCACCTCGCCCGGAAAGCTCCTGAACCTGAGCGCGGTGGTTGCGCCCGATCTCGCCGCCGCGGCCCAATATTATCCGGCGATCTACTGGGCCTCGATGATCCGGATTCCCGACAAGAGCCGTTTCCCGGGCACCGGCGCCGACGGCAACGGCATCAACGTCAGATTCAAGACCCAGGATCAGTGGCTCAATTCGGTCAAGACCAACGGCTGCGGCAATTGCCACCAGATCGGCAATTACGCGACGCGGACCATCCCCGCCGCGCTCGGCCATTTCGATTCCTCGATCGCCGCATGGGCGCGGCGCATCCAGTCCGGGCCGGCGGGCAGCGGCATGGTGAGCTTCATGGCCCCCATGTTGACGCCGGACGGCGGCCACCTCGCCGCGCTGGCCGACTGGACCGACCGCATCAAGGCCGGAGAGCTGCCGGGCGCAACCCCGCCGCGGCCGACCGGCGTCGAGCGCAATGTCGTCGTCACCGTGCGGGACTGGTCCGATCCCAAGCATTATCTCCATGACCTCGCGCTCACCGACAAGCGCAAGCCGACCGTCAACGGCTACGGCCTGATCTACGGTGCGGCGGAGCTGAGCACCGACAATCTTCCGATCCTCGATCCCGTCCACAACACCAAGATGGTGATGAAGGTCCCGGTGAAGGATCCGAAATACGCGCCGAGCTCGGCGCTCGCCAATCGCGTGCTGGCGCCGTCGCCCTATTGGGGCACCGAGCAGATCTGGGACAGCCAGGTCAACGCCCACAATCCGATGATGGATCAGGACGGGCGGGTCTATTTCACCGCGCAGACGCGTTCGCCGAAAGACCCGCCGGATTATTGCAAGAAGGATTCAGCCCTGCGCTCGGCCCAGCTCTATCCGCTCGCCGGGACGCCCGGCGGCTTCGTCCAGAATGCGCGGCAGGTCACCGTCTACGACCCTGCGACCAAGAAGTTCTCGTTCATCGACACCTGCTTCGGCACCCACCATCTGAATTTCGCCGAGGATGCCGACAACACGCTGTGGCTCAGCAACAACAGCCAGGGCAACCTGGCCGTGGTCGGCTGGATCAACACCAGGATGTATTGGGAAACCGGCGACGCCGCGAAGTCGCAGGGCTGGACGGCGATGATCGTCGACACCAACGGCAACGGCAAGCGCGACGAAGGCTACAACGAGCCCGGCAGGCCGGCCGATTACGCCAAGGACACCCGCATTCCCTATGGCATGTACGGGATCTCCTACAATCCGGTCGACGGCTCGCTGTGGGGATCGAACCTCGATCATCCCGGCTATATCCTGCGCATGGCGCCGGGCGCCAACCCGCCGGAAACCTCGCTCGCCGAGATCTACCGGATTCCGCTGCCCGGATTCGGCATCCGCGGCATGGACATCGATCGCAACGGCGTCGTGTGGATGCCCCTCGACAGCGGCCACATCGGCAGCTTCGACCGGCGCCTGTGCAAGGGCCCGCTCAACGGCCCGGGCGCCGAGAAGGGCGACAAGTGCCCGGAGGGCTTTGCCTTCTATCCGATCCCCGGGCCGGGCTTCCAGGGCGATCCCGGCGCCGAGGAAAACCCGTATTACACCTGGGTGGACCAGCACGACATTCTGGGCCTCGGCGCCAACACCCCGCTCGCCACCGGCAACCAGTCCGATTCGCTCCACGCCCTGGTCGGCGGCCGCGTGATCGAGCTGCGCGTGCCGTATCCCATGGGCTTCTTCGCCAAGGGGCTCGACGGCCGCATCGACGACGCCAACGCCGGCTGGAAGGGCCGCGGATTGTGGGCGACCTCCGGGAACCGCACGCCCGTCCACATCGAGGGCATCGATGCGCCGGCGCCCGGTGCACCCGGCACCAGCCCGCAAACCGTGTCGAGCCCTATGGTGGTGCACTTCCAGCTGCGCCCCGATCCGCTGGCGCATTGATCGGCGAGGCCCGACGGCCTCGCCCGACGGCGCGATCCGCAGGCGCAATAGCGGTGTGTGTTGCGCCGTCGCGGCAGGCGCGTGAGCTCGATGCACGTGCCAACCGGTCTGCTGCGTTCCGAAACTTCACCCGACACGTTAATCCAGGACGCGCGTCCTCCGCTCATCTGACCGTGACCCATGAAATGGACCGCGACGATTCCAAGCTGATCGATGGCGTGTCCAATGGCTGGCCCGCCATTCTCTCGAGCCTGAAGAGCCTGCTCGAAACCGGGACGGCGCTGGCGGTGACCAGCCGCTGGCCAGACAACGTCTGAGCTGCCCCGGGGCATTGCGATCGAAGCATCGCCTTGCCGGGAGCCAGTCGCCGCAAGCATGTCGCCGCAAGCATTCCACCCGATCGGCATTTGCGCTAGAAGCCCGCCGATGGATGCCTCGACCCAGGACAAGCGCGGCTTCGCCCATGTGGAGACATGGGTGTTCGACCTCGACAACACGCTCTATCCCCATCACCTCAATCTGTGGCAGCAGGTCGACGACCGCATCCGCACTTATATCGCGTCGTTTCTCGGCGTGCCGCCCGACGAGGCCTTCCGCATCCAGAAGGATTTCTACAAGCGCTACGGCACCAGCCTGCGCGGCCTCGTGCTCGAGCACGGCATGGACCCCGACGCCTATCTCGAATACGTCCATGCGATCGATCATTCGCCGCTCGAACCCGATCCCGCGCTCGGCGCGGCGCTGGAAAGGCTGCCGGGCCGCAAGCTCATTCTCACCAACGGCACCAGGGCCCATGCCGACGCGGTGATGCGCCGGCTCGCGATCCATCACCATTTCGAGGACGTGTTCGACATCGTCGCCAGCGAGCTGCAGCCCAAGCCCTTCCGGGAGAATTACGACCGCTTTCTCGCCCGCCACGGCGTCGATGCCGGCAAGGCGGCGATGTTCGAGGACCTCGCCCGCAATCTCGCCGTCCCCCATGCCCTCGGCATGACCACGGTGCTGGTGGTGCCGGAGCAGAGCTACGCGGTCGTGCGCGAAGGCTGGGAACTGGAAGGGCGCGAGGCCGGCCATGTCGACCATATCACCGACGATCTCGCCGGCTTCCTGGAAGCGGCCCTCGCCGGACGCTGATCACGGCGCGGACCTGCAGGCGCAACGCCGCCGCCGGATGCCGACCGGCTGATTGCGCAATGCACCCCCGTGTTCGCTCGCGTCCCTTCAAAGCGGAGCGCTCCGACGGCCGCCACCGATCGGTGCAACCATGCCGGCACGGGTCGTCTCGTCGCCTGCCGACGAGGTTGCGTCGTTTGTTGGCGTCGCTTTGACTTGCATCAAGGGCGCCGCCGACCGGATCGGCATTCTGGTCTTGCTCACGCATTGGTGACTACGTGTTGCCACGGCGTGAACGCGAGGAGCGGAATCGAATTCAGCGGACCGGGAATCGGGCGGTCGAAAATTCAACGGACTGGGGAGGCGGATGTGCAGTGGATCATGGATTTCCTCAATTGGCTCGGCAAGACGCCGCTGTCATTGGCAGTCGCCCAATCGGAATGGCTGTTCCCGGCCTTGGAGGTGGTTCACGTCTTCGCCATATCGATGGTGTTCGGCACCATCGCGATTATCGACCTGCGCCTGCTCGGGCTCGCGTCGGCCAATCGCCGCTATACCGAAATGGCCCGTGAGCTGTTGCCTTGGACCTGGGGCGCGTGGGTCGTGGCCGCGATATTCGGCACCCTCCTGATGGCGAGCCGTCCCGCCTCGTATTTTGCCAACACCGACTATCGCTTGAAATTCGTGTGCATGGGCTTGGCCTTTATCAACATGCTGGTGTTCCAGTTCGTCACCTCGCGCGACATTGCCCAGTGGGACAAGGGCGGCGCATCGCTTGCCGGCAAGGTCGCCGGGGGGCTGTCGCTGGTGCTGTGGATCGGTGTCGTCTACTTCGCCCGCAAGACCGGTTACACCCTGCTGCCGAGCGGCGCGCTCTGAACTGCAAGCAAGAGCGCGATCCTCACCATTTCATTCGGCCGGTGCCTCTTCTCCCTCGCCCCGCTTGCGGGGAGGCCACGTGATCCGACCTCTCCCCGCACGCGGGGAGAGGTAATTCCATCCGTCTCCCGATGTGTGAGTACGATCGTCGAACGGGCGGGATCGCGCAACGATCCGGGTCGTGCCTCGCCGCCGTCACACCGTCGCCGGCGCCATCCCCGGCCGTGTCACCAGCGCCTCCTGTTCGGCGTCCTTGAACGGCCGGTCCGGCGGCAGCACCAGCGAGGCCGAGCGCACCCGCTGGTGGGTGATGTCCACGCCGGGCGGCGTGGTGCCCTTCTCGGCCAGTTGCCTGGCCGCCCGCATCAGGCGATGGCGCGCCATGATGATGCCGTTGTCGGTGGAGACCAGGTTTTCCTTGGTGCGATCGACGATCGGCCCCATGCTTTCCTGCAGCGAGCCGTCCTGGATGGCGATGCCGTCGATGCCGCTGTAGCTGTCGCCGCGCTTCTGCGCCGCGCGGTCCATCAGGTAGTCGTTGTCCTTGTTGGCGAGCGGGCGGAACGTCCCCGGCACGTATTTGCAGTGGACGCCCTTGCCGTCCTCCATCGCCTGCCGCTCCGCCGCGGTGAGTCGCGCGGGTCGGGTGGTAGTCGTAGCTCCACGCCCAGCAGTTCTCGTCGTCGATCGGGATCCAGAAGTGGCCGTGCACGCTGTGGCCGCCGCGCGGCGCGATCATGGTGAAGCTCGGCAGCACATATTGGGTGACGCGCCAGTAGTAATTGCCGTTCTCGGCATTGCGCCGCGCACCGATGTAGAGGCCGCCGGCGCTCTCCACCACCTCGAACACCGGGCGGGCGTCATTGAGATTGTACTGGTTGCCCCTGGCGCCCCTGAACAGCGGATCGGAATTGATGTTGCCGCGATGCAGGAACGACACATGGCTGGAATCGATGCCGCCTTCCATCGCCTGCAGCCAGTTGCATTCCTGGATGCGCTTCGACACGAAGCGCTGCGCGTCCGGCACCAGCGCGAATTCCCATTCCGGCAGGGCCGGCCGGCGCTCCGGCGGCCCGAGATGGGCCCACAGCACGCCGCCACGCTCGACCAGCGGATAGGACTTGAGCTTGATCCTTTTGGCGAAGCCGCTCTCCACAGGCTCCGACGGCACCTCCATGCACTGGCCGTCGACGTCGAACTTCCAGCCGTGATAGGGGCAGCGCAGCCCGCATTCCTCGTTGCGGCCGAACCACAGCGACGCCCCGCGATGGGGACAGAATTCGTCGATCAGCCCGAGCCGCCCGCGGCTGTCGCGGAACGCGACCAGCCGTTCCGAAAGCACCTTGACCCGCACCGGCGGACAGTCGTTCTCCGGCAGCTCGGCGGCGAGCAGCACCGGCGTCCAGTAGCAGCGGAACAGTGCGCCCATCGGGGTTCCCGGCCCGGTCTGGGTGACGAGTTCGTTCTGGTCTTTCCGAAGCATGCCCAGCCTCCCGGCGATGTTGGTTGCGCGGGCAACGAAGATCGGCCCGGCGGGGGGAGGGGGCCTTGATCTGGATCAAACAAGGGTGGCGAGCTGTCGACACGTTGACCGTCGAATGTGCGTTGGGGTTAGCAGCGAGCCTGCCGTTATTTCGGCTAAAAAACCGGCCAAGTCAGCTCGCTCATCGGAAGGCTCGACAATGCGTGCCCTGCTTGTCCTCGTGATCTTGTCGGCATCGTCTGCGAGAACCTTCGCCGGCTACGATGACACTTGGTTCCAGTCGAATTTCTGGTCTGGCGAGTATCCGCCCGGATTTTCCGTAACGAAAAAGCGTACCACGCTCATGGCGCGCTCCGGAATGGACAAGGATCTGCCGCGTGATGTCGCGTGCGAGATGCCCTATCTCGCCCTGATTCATCCCTGGAACAAGGAGCGGATTCGAAAGAGTAACCTGCAATTCTTTTCAGCTACAAAAATCATAAAGATGATCGCCAAGGAAGATTTTGATTTTGGCGACGGCGTCACTGTCAAGAAAGGCGAAGTGGTCGAATACATTGCGAACCGCGCAGAAGGGTTTGTTTTACGTGCGCATTCGCGGCAAACCATATGATGCAGATCAAAGTCTGCTCCAGTTCGTCGAGACACCTACCAAGGACCAATTCGTCGAAGATGATTGGGTGCTGCTGACCTGCCAGGGCGGAAATCGAGCGTACATTTTCGCTTGTGACCTCGGCGTTCGAGGATGGTCGGAACGCTCCCGCCTTCGTGCCCGGAATTTCACACACAGGCCCAGGACAGGAGGTGGTTACGGAAGAGCGCGCGATTTGACCGAACAAGAGGCAGGCGCAATGGAGAAAGAGAAGGCGGCCGCGAAGAAGTAGAGCTGCCGTCACGCTTGGCCCTACCACCACCTCTCCGGCCACGAGCCGTGTCGCGTCACGTTGTGCCAGAGATAGGCGAAGCCCACGAGTATCACGACCCCGGCGCCCACGGGGACGAGGAGAAAGCTCCACGACCTGTCGTTGAGGACGATCAGCAGCGGATTGATCCCGGCCGGCGGATGGAAGCTGTCGGTCAAGTGCATGACGATCATGGCGATGCCGACGGCGATGGCCGCCGCCCATGGCTGCGGGCCTACGATCGTCACCGTCAGAGCCCGACCGCGGCGGAGAGCAGATGGCCTCCGACGAGCGCGCGCGGCTGCGCGGGCTTGGCCTCCGGCGAGCCCATGACCAGCACGATCGAGGTCGCGAACGGAATGAATGCGAGCGGAAACGCCGTCCGCTCCGCCAGGAACTCCATCGCCGCAATCGCCATCGCCCCTCCCGCCGCGCCGGCGAGGATGGCGATCCATGGTCGGTCGTTCTTCATGGGAGTGAGTGTGCTTTCGCAGCGCGTGACAGCGGAACGAATAGCCGAAGTCGCGCGCCGAACTCCTATCGCGATGCACAAATATTGTGCGTCGCACAAATATTTGTTGACTCCTTCATAAATCAGACAAGGAATGGAGCCGGGGAGGTCTCGGAACCGGGATAGCTCCATGCGTTACAACGGCGTTTCGCCATCGCACCTGCCGAGTTTCCTCCTCCCCTGCCCGCATTGCGGACACCGGATGGCGATCACGTCCGTCGCACCCGCGCGAGATGACGACGGCGCCGAATCGAACGATCTCGAGGACGTCACCCATGGCTGCGTGCAATGCGGCACGACGCTGATCAGCACGAGACGGTCGCTCTCCGACGACGCTTACGCCATCGCACACCGGGTCTGATTTCCGTGCCTCGCCATCGGCTGCTTGTCCCGGGCGAATTCTCATGCCATCGTTCCCTGCATCAATCCCGCTGTCAGAATTACGATGACGGCGCACTCGGTCGCTTTGGAGTGGGCGTCCATTGGCCCGCGCGCGTCTGCCCCCCGGGCGTCAGTCGTGCGGCTTCTTCAAATACGCCTCGTAGAACGCCACGATCGCCTTGGCCGCAGCCGCGGCGGCGGTGTCGACCGTGTCCCGGCGGCGATAGCGGCTGCCGAACTCCATCTGCACGGCATCGATGCCGTCGGCGTTGTGGCTGCCGTACGTGCCGACCGTGTAGCCGCCGTTGAACCCGCCGTTTTCGCCGGTGCCGTCCGGCGGCACGTCATTGGCGGGGAAGACCTTGAACCCGTTGGCCTCGAGCTGTCCGAACAGGCCGTTGGGCCCGGTCACCGCCGGCACGCCGGCGCGCGCCAGCAGCCGCGCGACCGAGCGGCCGTTCTGGGTGCCCCGCATCAGCACCTCCGGGTCCTTCTTCTGGCCGTGCACGTCGACCAGCAGGCCGGCCGGATACTTGCCGCGTATCTCGTCGACGAAGCGGCGAACCGACTGGTGATAGTCGTCGTAATAGGGCCGGGCCGCGGGGCTGTCCAAGGCGATCTCCGGCGGACGATTGGGGTCGACGTATTTGCGTTGGAACTTCGCCAGCACCAAATAGGGTTCCTTGCCCGTGAGCGCCTTGATCCCAGCGGCAATGCCCAGGGCCAGCCGGTCGGTGTTGGTGTCGGCGGCGGTCACGTAGCCGCGCCCGCCCTTGGGCATGCCCTGCGTATTGCGAGGCGCGACGCCCGGTATCGCTTCGCGCCCGCCATGGGGAGCCGTGATGATGATCGGCAGGATGCCCTGGCGGACCAGCACCAGGTCGGCGGGCGCCGCATCGGCGGCATCGGCGCGCCAAGCGACCGAGGGCGCGAAAATCATCGCCAGGAGAGCCGAACGGCGCGACAGCATTGAGGACTCCTTCGTGAGTTCCGGTTCCGATGCGCAAATTTTATTCTGTCATCGCCCGGCCTGACCGGGCGATCCAGTAACCCCTGCGCTTGCGTCCACGTTGTGAACATCTCCAAGTCCGGTGGCTACTGGATCGCCCGGTCAGCCGGGCGAAGACCCGACAGGGTCAGAGGCGAGCGTCTATGACAGCCGCGCCAGCAGACCGCGCAGCCGCTCGTGTTCGCTGTAGGGCGGATAGCGCACGCCGGGATCGAGCATCGTCGAGTGGTAGAGCACGCCGCGCGCATTGGTGTAGGCGCGAAACCCCCATTCGCCGTGATACTTGCCCATGCCCGAATTGCCGACGCCGCCGAACGGCAGCTCGCGCACCAGCGGCTGCACCGTGCAGTCGTTGACCGCGGCGTCGCCGGAGCCGGGTGGCGTCGAGAATCCGTGTGACACGTCCGCGATCCTCGGCGAACACGTAGAGGCCGAGCGGGGCGGGCTGCGCGTTGACGCAGCGCGATCACCTCGTCGACGCTGTCGACCTCCAGCACCGGCAGGATCGGGCCGAACACCTCCTCCTGCATGACCGGCGAATCCGGCGCCACGTTCGACGAGGATGGTCGGGCGCGATGAAGAGATCGTCGCGGTCGTGCTGGCCGCCGTGGTAGACCTCGCCGCTGCCGATGCAGGCTGCGTCAGCCGGTCGAAGTGGCGGGCGTTCACGATGCGGCCGTAGTCCGGGCTGTTCTGCGGATCGGCGCCGTAGAAGCCGACCACGGCCTCCTTCAGCTGCTCCAGGAAATCCTTGGCGACCGACCGGAACACCAGCACGTGATCCGGCGCGGTGCAGGTCTGTCCGGCATTCATCCAGCGCCCCTGGGCGATGCGTCGCGCCGCCACCCGCAGGTCCGCGCTGTCGTGCACGATGGTCGGATTCTTGCCGCCCAGTTCGAGCACGACCGGGGTGAGATTCTTGGCCGCGGCCGCCATGACGACCTTGCCGATCGGCGGGCCGCCGGTGAAGAAGATGTGGTCCCATTGCTGCGCGAGCAACGCGGTGGTCTCCGGCACGCCGCCGACCACGACCGAGAACGCGTCGGTATCGAGATATTGCGGCACCAGCCGGGCGATCGCATCGGCGCAGGCGGGCGATACTTCCGAGGGCTTGATCACCGCGGCATTGCCGCCCGCGATCGCCGCCACCAGCGGCGACAGCGACAGCATGATCGGATAGTTCCAGGCGCCGATGATCAGCCCGACGCCGAGCGGATCGAACCGGATCTCGGTGCGTCCCGGCGCCATGATGAGCGGCGTGCTCACGTGCAAGGGGATTCATCCAGCGCCGCAAATGGTGGCGCGCATAGGCGGCTTCGTCGGCGACGTATTTGACGTCGGTGGCGTCGGCGTCGACGCGGTTGCGGCGCAGGTCCTTCCACAGCGCGTCGAAGAAATCATCGGCGCGCTCGGTCATCAGCGCGTGCAGGGCATCGAGCTGGGCCTCGCGCCATTCGACCGGACGGGTCCTGCCGGAGAGGAAGCAGTTTCGATGCCGGGCGATCAACGCCCGGGAAGTCGGCAGCGGCCATGGTGCGGGTCCTCTCGTGTTGTCGTGCGGCGTCAGTCGCGCATCCCCGGCATCGCGTGCCAGCTCTGCGGTCCCGTCGTCACCGGATGGATTCCGAGCTCCTCGCGCCAGCGCGACACCGGCTTCTCCCAGCCCTCCTCCCACTTCACGGCGAGGAGCGGCTTGCATTCGTTGCCCATCTTCATGCCGCGGCCGACATCGTTGAGCGCGTCGTGGAAGCCCTCGGCGCGATGGAACGTCAGCGCCATCGCCGCGAGGTCGATGAGCACGAAGGCCGGGTAGCCGAACTGGTAGGCGGTGACGCCGATCACCCCCGATTCTCCCGGCCCCTGCTGGGAAAAGCCGGTGACGACGTGATGGAGATCGTGGGTCTTGCGCACCCGCATGATGCAGTAGTCGGCGTCGGCTCCTGATCTCCCGCTCCGGGTAGAACTTCGCCGAGTAGCCGTTGAGCCGCATGAGCTTCGCATAGGTATGGGCGAGCGAGCCCGGCGGATACTTCGATGAGCGCGTCGAGGTCGTAATCCGGCGTCATGTAGCCTTCGGAGATCAGGCGGCCGACGCCGGGATCGGCCTTCATGCGCTCACGGCGTCCGCCATCTGCGGCGTGTCGCGGTAATGGTCCTCGAGCGCGAACACCGTCTTGGTGTCCTGGCCTTGCCCGGCGAGGAATCCGGCTCACCATCTTGATCCGCTCGAGCGTGGGCGTCAGGTTTTCGTATCCCATGAATACCCTCCGTTTGGTGCGGGCGCCGCGCCCGAATTCCCCGAACGACCGCCGAATTGGCGCGAACGGGGCGGCTCCGGGTAAGCCGGGGCCGGCATTTGCGCCCTGCGCGCCGCGGTCTCTGATAACGGTTATGTGTTTCGGAAATATTTGTTTTGCGTGCAGGCGCCCGGAGACGGTGAATAAATTGCAACTTGTCCCGGCTTTCTTGTTGGGTCCGCACGGAGGTGCGGCCGGCCTCGCGCGCCGGCCGAGGCGTGCGTCCCGGCGACCGTGCGTCGCCGCTCAGAAATCCGGTTTGTCCGCGGTCGGGACCGCGGAGTTCCTTCCGGCGTAGAATTCGTACGGGTTTTCGGCGCAGATGAGATCGGTCCATTCGCCGAACGAACGCCGATAGGTGATCGTCGCCGTCCACGGCATCGTGAAGACGCCGTCATCCTCGACCGTGAAATGGAGCTGCAGCACCGGGCCCCGGTAGTTGGGGTCGATTTCCTCGCCGCCGCCGGCGCGGAAATTCTCCTTGTCGTTGCGTTCGATCGCGTCCTTGGCGGCGTCGTAATCGAGCAGCCGGTAACGCTCCACGACATGGAGCGCCGGGCTCTGCGGGGTGCCATACATGTCGACCATGGAAAACGGCCCCACCTTGATCCCTACGGTGTCGATCACCAGCGTGTCGCCTTCGTAGTGGCCCACGGAATCCCCGTACCAGGACGGCGTCACTTGCGCGGCGTGAGGTTGGTTCATGCGCACCCGGCGGACTTCGTTGCCGTGGCGGTAGATCATCGTGATCTTGTCGGGCTGCTGGACCATCTGCAGCAGAAAATCCCAGAAAATGTACGGCACGCCCTGGGGCCAGCACTGGTTGCTCGGGGTCGGATAGCCCTTGCCGGCCAGCGATATTTCGCCGTGCCTCTTCACGGTTTCCGCGGCTGCGGGCTTCAGGATCGGATTGGTGTAATCGCCGACCAGCCGCTGGAAGTTGGCCACGCCATTGGGCAAGCGCGATTTGTTCCGGACCGGGCCGGGACCCGACAGCGGCGGCTCGAAGCCGGTGAGGTAGGGGTGCGCCCATATGCCGGAGAAATCCGGGATGGAGGCTGCGCTCTTCGCGCCGCCGGCCCGGCCGACCGCGGGAGCAATGGTCTGCCCGAAGCCGGGTAATATTGCCGCCGTCAATGCCGCCAATGCTGCCAATAAAAGAAGACCTCGCCGCCGCGCCCTCATGGTCGCTTCCCCTTCCCTTCGTGTTCGCCCCGCCTCCGACAGCGCTAAGCCGCCTTCTTTTCCAGGTCCGCCTTCCACTGGCCGAGGCTGGCGAGGCCGTTCATGCGGGCGCGATGGGAGAAGGCGCGCTGGGCGGCGGCGACGTTTTCCGGCTTGCCGGACCATGCCTTCTGCGGGGCCGCCCTGCAGGGCGCGGCCGTAGGAGAAGGTCAGCTTCCAGGGCAGGCCGCCGATGCGATTCATCGCGTCGAGGTGGGCGGTGGCCTCCTCGTCCGACTGGCCGCCGGACAGGAAGGCAACGCCCGGCACCGCGCCCGGCACGCAGTTCTTCAATAGCCGCACGGTCATCTCGGCGACCTCTTCGACGCCGGCGCGTTTCGCGCTCTTCTTGCCGGGCACCGCCATGTTGGGCTTGAGCACCATGCCTTCGAGCGCCACCCGGTTGTAATAGAGTTCCTGGAAGGTCTCCTTGAGCATCCATTCGGTGACGCCGTAGCAGCGGTCGATGTCGTGGTCGCCGTCCATCAGCACCTCGGGCTCGACGATCGGCACGATCTGCGCCGCCTGGCACAGCGCCGCATAGCGGCCGAGCGCGTGGGCATTGGCGTGCATGGCAGGCGTAGGTCGGGATGCCGGCGGCGATGTCGATCACCGCGCGCCATTTCGCGAAGCGCGCGCCTTGCGCGTAATACTTGGGCAGCCGGTCGGCCAGCTTGTCGAGGCCGATGGTGACGAGTTCGCTCGGGCAACCGGGAAGCGGCTTGGTGCCCTCGTCGACCTTGATGCCGGGAATGGCGCCGGCCTGCTCGATGATCTTGACCAGCGGCGTGCCGTCCTTGGCCTTCTGCCAGATGGTCTCGTCATAGAGAATGACGCCGGAGATGTGGCTGCGCATCGCCTCGGTCGAGCGGAACAGGAATTCGCGGTAGTCGCGCCGGTTGTCCTCGGTGCATTCGGCACCGATCGAGTCGAAGCGCTTCTTGATGGTGCCGCTCGATTCGTCCGCGGCCAGAATGCCCTTGCCCGGAGCGACCATGGCGGTCGCGATCTTGTTCAATGCATCGAGGTCCATCGCACTCTCCTCCTGCTCGCCCTGGGGCTGGCGCCAATGGCGCGGCTACTCATGATTGCCGAAGAAACCGCCCGATGCAGGCCGCCGCCAGGCGGTCTCGCGCGCAATACCTCGACCCCGGGCAACGCCTTGCCTTCCATCCATTCGAGAAACGCGCCGCCGGCGGTCGAAACATAGGTGAACCGCTCGGTCACGCCGGCGCGTTGAGCGCGGCCACCGTGTCGCCGCCGCCGGCGACCGAGACGAGCTTGCCGGCTGCGGTCAACTCGGCCGCGGCCTCCGCCACCTCAATGGTGCCGATGTCGAACGGCTCCATCTCGAACGCGCCGAACGGGCCGTTCCACACCAGCGTCTTGACCCGCGCCAGCACCGAGATCACGTGCTCGACGGTGCGCGGGCCGATGTCGAGGATCATCTCGTCGGCCCCGACCGCGTCGATCGGCACCGCCCGCGACGGCGCGCCGGCCTTGAACGCCTTGGCGACCACCGCATCGACCGGCAGCACCACCTCGCAACGGTGCGCCTTGGCGATCGCGAGAATGCGCAGGGCGGTGGCGGCGAGATCATGCTCGCACAGCGACTTGCCCACCGCGACTGCCCTGTGCCGCGAGAAACGTATTGGCCATGCCGCCGCCGATGATCAGCACGTCGACCTTGGCGACCAGGTTGCCGAGCAGGTCGAGCTTCGTCGACACCTTGGCGCCGCCGACGATGGCGCGCCACCGGCCGCTGCGGCGCTTCCAGCGCCGTGGCGAGCGCGACGAGCTCGGCCTCCATGGTGCGGCCGGCATAGGCCGGCAGCACGTGGCCGAGGCCTTCGGTCGAGGCGTGGGCGCGATGGGCGACCGAAAACGCGTCGTTGACCCAGATGTCGCCGAGCGCGGCGAGCGCCGCGACGAAGCCTGGATCGTTCTTCTCCTCGCCGATGTGGAAGCGGGTGTTCTCGAGGCAGAGGATGTCGCCGTCCTTCATCGCGGCGACCGCCGCGTCGGCCACCGGGCCGATGCAATCATCGGCGAAGGCGATGTCACGCTTCAGATGCGGCGCCAGCACCGCGGCGATGGGCTCGAGCGAATCCTTGGCGTTGCGGCTCCTTCGGCCGGCCGAAATGCGAAAGCAGGATGACCTTGCCGCCCTTGGCCGCGATCTCGGCGACCGTCGGCGCGATCCGTTCGATGCGGGTCGGATCGCCGACCTCGCCGTCGGCCATCGGCACGTTGAGGTCGACCCGCAGCAGCACCCGCTTGCCGCGGAGGTCGACGTCGTCGAGGGTGCGAAAGTCGCCACGGCTCAGATCAGCTTGCCCATGGCGACGGCGGTGTCCGCCATGCGGTTGGAGAAGCCCCATTCGTTGTCGTACCACGACATCACCCGCACCAACGTGCCGTCCATGACCTTGGTCTGGTCCATGTGGAAGATCGACGAGCGCGGATCGTGGTTGAAATCGATCGAGACATTGGGCTGGTCGGTGTAGCCGAGGATGCCCTTGAGCTGCTGCTCGGCGGCGCGCTTGCACCGCGCCGTTGATCTCGTCCTTGGAGGTCTTGCGCTTGGCGACGAACTTGAAATCGATCACCGACACGTTCGGGGTCGGCACCCGGATCGAGACGCCGTCGAGCTTGCCGTCGAGTTCCGGCAGCACGAGGCCGACCGCCTTGGCGGCGCCGGTCGAGGTCGGGATCATCGACAGCGCCGCCGCGCGCGCCCGGTAGAGGTCCTTGTGGAACTGGTCCTGGGAGGGCTGGTCGTTGGTGTAGGCGTGCACCGTCGTCATGAAGCCCTTCTCGATGCCGACCGCGTCGTTCATCACCTTGGCGAGCGGCGCCAGGCAATTGGTGGTGCAGGACGCGTTCGAGACCACCAGGTGGTCCCGGGTCAGCTTGTCGTGGTTGACGCCGTAGACCACGGTGAGGTCGGCATTGTCGGCCGGCGCCGAGACGAGCACGCGCTTGGCGCCGGCATCGAGATGCGCCTTGGCCTTTTCCTTGGACGTGAAGATGCCGGTGCATTCGAGCGCGATGTCGATCGCCCAGCGCCTTCCACGGCAGTTCCGCCGGGTTCTCGGATCGCGGTCACCTTGATCGGGCCCGGCGCCGCAATCGATGGTGTCGCCGGACACCTTGACCTCGCCGGGAAAGCGGCCGTGGATCGAATCGAAACGCAGCAGATGGGCATTGGTCTCGACCGGAGCGAGATCGTTGAGCGCCACCACCTCGATGTCCTTGCGGCCGGCCTCGACGATGGCGCGCAGGACATTGCGGCCGATGCGGCCAAATCCGTTGATGGCGACCCTCACTGACATGTCCGTGCTTCCTCCGCTTCGACGGCTTGCGACCGCCGTGCCGGCCCGGCGCATCGACCGGCGAATGACGGGCGTCGGCGTGTGGCCGAGTGCTCAATTTTGCGGCGTTGATAACATAAGAACCGGGTGTTTCCAGCGCAGAATTCAGCCGGTGGACAGTTTGGTGAACGCCGCATCGGCGACGTGCTCGGGGGTAATGCCGAAATGGCGGTAGAGGTCCTTGTAAGGGCCGCTGGCGCCGAATCCGCTCATGCCGACGAACAGCCCGTCGGAGCCGATGACGGCATCCCAGCCCTGGCGGATCGCCGCCTCGATGCCGATCTTCACCGGCGCCGTCCCGACCACGGCGCGCTGCTGCGCGACCGGGGCGCCCAGGAACAGCTCGAAGCACGGCACCGACACCACCCGGGCGGCGACGCCGCGGGCCGCCAGCAGCTTGCGCGCCTCGGCGGCGATGGCGACCTCGGAGCCCGAGGCGAACAGCGACACCTGGGCGGCGCCCGCATTCGCCGGCAACAGTTCATAGGCGCCGGCAGCGCAGCGGTTCTCGGCGGCGAACCCGGTGCGCAGCTGGGGCAGGTTCTGCCGCGTCAGCGCCAGCGCACTCGGCGAGGTGCGGGCTTGCAGCGCGAGCTGCCAGCATTCCACGGTCTCGACCGCATCGCAGGGCCGGAACACCAGCAGGTTCGGGATCGCCCGCAGCGCCGCGAGATGCTCGACCGGCTGGTGGGTCGGACCGTCCTCGCCGAGCCCGATGGAGTCATGGGTGAGCACGTGGATGACGCGCTGGCCCATCAGCGCGGCGAGCCGGATCGCCGGCCGCGCATAGTCGGAGAACACCAGGAAGGTGCCGGAATAGGGGATGATGCCGCCGTGCAGCGCCATCCCGTTCATGGCCGCGGCCATGGCGTGCTCGCGGACGCCGTAATGGATGAAGCGGCCGGCCGGGTTCGCCGCCGTGAACGCCGCCATGCCCTTCGGCCGCGTGTTGTTGGATCCGGTGAGGTCGGCCGATCCGCCGACCATTTCCGGCACCGCGGCGGTGAGCGCTTCGAGCGCGAATTCCGAGGCGACGCGGGTCGCGATCTCTCTTCGGCGCCGCCGCGAGCTTCTCCTTGACGCCGCGCACCGCGGCGGCGAGTGCGTCGTGGGGCAGATCGCCGGCGAGCCGGCGGTCGAACGCGGCGCGGCGGTCCGGCGCAAGGCCCGCAAGCCGCTGCTCCCAGGTGAGCCGCGTGTTGCGCGCGCGCGCGCCGGCGGCGCGCCAGGCGGCGCCGATATCGCCGGGCACCTCGAAGGGCGGCGATGTCCAGCCGAGTCCCTCGCGGGCGCCCTTGATCTCGTCGGCCCCGAGGGGAGAGCCGTGGGCCTTTTCGCTGCCGGCCTTGGTGGGAGCGCCAAAGCCGATCACGGTCCGGCAGGCGATCAGGCTGGGGCGGTCGGAGGACTGCGCCCGGGCGATGGCGGCGGCGATCGCCTCGGGGTCGTGGCCGTCGACCCGGCATGCATTCCAGCCGCAGGCCTCGAAACGCCTCACCTGGTCGACCGAGTCCGAGAGCGAAAGCGGACCGTCGATGGAAATGCCGTTGTCATCGAACAGGACGATGAGCCGCGCCAGCTTGAGATGCCCCGCCAGCGCGATCGCCTCCTGGCTGATGCCCTCCATGAGGTCGCCGTCGGAGGCGATCACATAGGTGCGATGATCGACCACATCGGCGCCGAACTCCGCCGCGAGATGGCGCTCGGCGATCGCCATGCCGACCGCATTGGCGAGGCCCTGGCCGAGCGGGCCGGTGGTCGTCTCGATGCCCGGCGCATGGCCGTGCTCCGGATGGCCCGCGGTGATCGAGCCGATCTGGCGGAAGCGCCTGATCTGGTCGATCGTCACCGCCTCGTAGCCGAGCAGATGAAGCAGCGCATAGAGCATCATCGAGCCGTGGCCGGCCGACAGCACGAAGCGGTCGCGGTCGGGCCAGTGCGGATCGGCGGCATCGAATTTGAGGAAGCGCGTGAACAGCACGGTGGCGACGTCGGCCGCGCCCATCGGCAGTCCGGGATGGCCCGACTTCGCCGCTTCGACCGCATCCATCGCCAGCGCGCGAATGGCATTGGCGAGGCGATCATGGGCGGCGCGCGCAGCCGCCGCGGCGGAAGGGCTCGAAATGACCAAGAACAGCACCTCTGAAAGCCCGGGATCGCGACGAAACTCCGCCGCCGGGCGCTGCGGACTGATTAGGGATGTGAGCCCCGCGAGTCAACGCGAGCGGTTTGACGGCGCTGTCCACACCTCACATGGGCTCACATAGAGCGGGCGCGTTGACGCCAAACCGACAATGCCCGTAAGCTTCGATCGGATCGGCGGCCGCGAGACGAGCGAATTGTGGCCATGATCCCAGATGGTGCGGTCCGGCAGATGGCTCTTATCCGTTGGACAAGTCGCGCCACTGCTTCATGAGCTGAGTGGCTGACTCGGCCGACATTTGGCAACCGGATGTCGAGGTCGGCCCTTCCCGGCCCAGAGGAGGCGATGAGCGACACCCAAGAGATCGAGCAGGCGGTCAAGCGCCTCAACGATGCACTGGATGGGCTCGACGCGGTCATGGAACTGCGGCTGGAGGCCGACCGCCGGCGCGGCATGCTGGCGGATGAGGTCCATGACTTCAGCTTGGACCGGTCGCGGCTCGCGGCCGAACTGGACGAGGTGCAGGCCCATACGCGGGCGCTGGAGACGACCAACCGGGAGGCGGCGCGGCGCCTCGACGAGGCGATGAACGTGATCCGCGGCATCATCGAGGCCAATCAGCGCTGAGCGCGGCCGGCGTTGAGGGTCGTGTTAGAGTGTACGGCGTAACGAGACCTTGTCATGGCTCATGTCAGCGTAACCATCAGCGGCCGCCAATATCGCATGGCCTGCGACGACGGTCAGGAACATCATCTCGCCCGGCTCTCCCATGAACTCGACCAGCGCATCGCCCAACTGCGCACGACGTTCGGCGAGATCGGCGACATGCGGCTCACCGTCATGGCGGCGCTGATCCTCGCCGACGAGCTGTCGGAAGCGCGCCAGCGCATGAAACGGGTCGAGGAGGAGCTCGCCGCCATGCAGGAGGCCCGCATCGCGGCGGCCGGCCAGGCCGATGCGGTGCAGGCCGACGTCGCCGCCGTCTTCAATGCCGCCGCCGAGCGCATCGAGAAGGCGGCGCGCCTGCTCGGCGATGCCGGCGACGGCCGCCAGCATCGTGCTCGGCTGACGGCGCAATGGCGGGTTTCCCGGTGCACGACCTCATCGCGCGCATCTCGGCGCGGCTGCCCTGGGTCGAAGCGCAAGGCGGCCAAGCTCTCCCATCGCAATGCGCTGCTGCGCCTCAAGGCGCAGGGCTTCGCGCCGGCGACCGTCTACGACATCGGCGCCTATCGCGGCGGCTGGACCCGCCTCGCTGCGCAGGTGTTTCCCGATGCGGCGTTCGTCCTGTTCGAGGCCAACGCCGACAATGCGGCGCATCTGCGTGCCGCCGGGCTCACCCACCTCACCGTGGCGCTCGCCGCCGAGGACGGCGAGAGGACGCTGTACCTGCCGCGCCGCGGGCGACGCCACCGGGACCTCGCTCTATCGCGAGAACTCCGCCCACTACGACGCCGGCAATCTCGTCGTCCGCACGGTCGCGACGGCCCGGCTCGACACGCTGGTGGCGGCGCAGGGCCTCGCCGCCCGCCGCGCTCATCAAGATCGACGTCCAGGGCGCCGAACTCGACGTCATCGCCGGGGCGAAGACGGCGCTCGCCCATTGCCAGGCGCTGATCGTCGAACTCTCGCTCGCGAGCTACAACAAGGACGCGCCGCTGATCGCCGAGACCATCCCGGCCATCGCCGCGCACGGGTTTCGCTGCGTCGACATCTGCGAGCTGCACCGCTCGCCGGCCGGCGGCGTGCTGCAGGCCGATTTCCTGTTCGTGAAGCCGGACCTGTTCGAGGCGCTGTGCGCGCAGGCGGGACTGGGCGGCTGACGACGCCATCGCACCTGCGGCGGATGGTGTCTCGGCGCTACTCCGGATCGCCAGATCGTTCTCGACAAGTGTGGTGCTGAACCGTCACAGCGTCGGGATGGAAGCAGCGATCGATCCGTTTCGGAGAACCCCAACTCGGACGCCCGCCGATCGCCGGGACCATCCGGCCATCGCCGCGCAAACGTTTCGCTGGAGGGCAACGCAAGCGCGCCGACGGCGAGCACCGCGCCTGTTGCGGGGGCGCGGGGCGGGACGGTCTTCCACGCATCCGACGGGTGG
Organism: uncultured Alphaproteobacteria bacterium; assembly: GCA_963795865.1. Lineage (GTDB taxonomy): Bacteria > Pseudomonadota > Alphaproteobacteria > Rhizobiales > Xanthobacteraceae > JAJPKK01. The sequence goes on along the minus strand of CAWCJX010000016.1, from coordinate 33,784 downwards.
TGTAGCGTTCGCCGGCGGGTTCAACTCGGCGGGCACGCCGGCCGCGCGGCGGCATCGACATCGGGAGCTTGCGATGAAACGTCACGTCACCTTCGCCCTTGCCGTCATGGCCGCCGTCGGCGTCGCGTCGGCCGCTGCGCAGCCTGCCGCGGATTCGATCGACGCTCATCTCGCCGCCGCCAAGCGGGCGGGGGGCTTCGATTTCCGCGGCCTGCTCGGCGCCCTCTGCGTCGCCCCGCGGAACACCGCGACGCGGGACGTGACGCCGGCGCCGCCGCCGCCCGATCGGAAAAACGCCTACACCGAGCCGGCGAAGGTCTTCGATGACGTGTATTTCGTCGGCACCAAGGACCGTTCGTCCTGGGCGCTGACCACCAGCGACGGCATCATCCTGATCGACACCACATACGACTATGAGACCGAGGAGGTGATCGTCGGCGGCCTCAAGAAGCTCGGCCTCGATCCCGCCGCGGTGAAATATGTGATCATTTCCCACGCCCATCCGGGCGAGGTCGGCGGCGCCAAGCTGATGCAGGACCGCTACGGCTCGCGCATCGTCATCGGCGAGGGCGATTGGGAGACGATCGAGAAATCCGTCTATTCGTTTCCCAACGGCAAGCCCAAGCGCGACATCGTCGCCATGGACGGCCAGAAGATCACGCTCGGCGACCGCTCGGTGACGCTGGTGCTGATGCCCGGCCATACGCCCGGGACGGTGTCGATGATCTTCCAGGTGAAGGACCGCGGCGTGCCGCGCACGGTCGCCTTTTCCGGAGGCACCGAGTTCAATTTCGTGAACGACGTCCCGCATTTCGACACTTACATCAATTCGGCGCGCAAGTTCGCCGCCGCTGCGGCCGCCGCCGGCGCCACCATCCTGATGACCAACCAGTCGGAATTCGACAACGCGGCGTCCAAGATCAGGATGCTGGCGGATCGGCGTCCCGGCGAGCCGCATCCCCTGGACCTCGGCGCCGACGCGGTGCAGCGCTATTTCAAGGTGTTCGACGAATGCGCCCAGGTGGCGCGCCTCAAGCTGCTCGGCAAGTAGCGGGAATGCACGTCACATTGGACCGTAATACGTGGTCGGCCGACGGCGAGTATCTCTACGTTTCCAACTCCACGCTGCGTTGGGTGTCGGCCATCACCGCGGGATATTTCATCTGCGGTTCCGTGCGAATCGAAAGTTTAGGTCAATCGCTCCAAAATCAATACCTTCAAAGGCGAGCCCGATTCGCGTCGAGGGGGGCATTAACGTCGCGTTGGCCTCGCCCCCGACTCTAATTGCGCAGCCGGCTCGCGAGCAGCGCGGCGATCGCCAACGAGGCGCCGATGCCGGCGACGCAGGCCGGCCATCCGAAGCGATCGAAGACCTGACCCAGCACGGCGCTGCCGACCATGCCGCCGAAGAAGTAGCAGGAAAGATAGATGCCGCTCGCCGAGCCGCGATCGGAGGTCGCGGTGCGGCTGACATAGCCGGTCGCCGCCGCCTGGGCGAAGAAGGTGCCGACGCCGACGAGGACGAGCCCGGCGAGCACCGCGGGAAGGCTCGGAGTGAGGAGCAGCGGCAGGCCGGCACCGGCGAGCCCGAGCGAACCCCAGAACGTCGCTCTCGTGCCGAGCCGGCCGATGACGCGCCCGGCCAGCGGCGTCGTGAGCACCGAGGGCAGGAACACGAAATAGACGAAGCCCAGTTCCATCGGTCCGGTCATGAAGGGCGGACGCACCAGCACGAAATTGACGTAGGTGAAGGTCCCGATGAAGGCGAACAGGATGCAGAATCCGATGCCGAAGGCGGCGCGCAGCCGGGGATTGCGCAGGTGCAGCGCCCATGACGCGAACTGGGTCTCCACGGTGCGCCCGAGGCAGCGGGCGGGCGGGGCGCGATGCACGGTGAAATAGACGAGCACGGCACCGGCCAGATTGAGGGCGGCGAAGAAATAGAAATTCGACGCGAGCCCGAAATGGTCGGCGACCGCCGCGGAGACGAACCGGCCGATGAAATTGCTCGCGACGTTGCCGGTGATGTAGGCGGCCGAAGCCGTCGCGGAATCGACCGCGCTCGGATGCTCGCCGAGATAGGCGAGCGTCAGCGTGAAAGCGGTCGCCATGCACAGTCCCTGCGACGACGCGCAGCACCGTGAACACGGCGAGATTGGGCGCGCCGCGAGCAGCGCGGTCGGGATCGCCAGGATCGCCAGGCTGATCAGGATGCCGCGCCGGCGATCGATCTTCCGGCTGAAGATCGCGACACAAGGCCCCGCGATAGCCATGCCGAGCGTGCTGGCATTGACCGCGGAGCCCATCGCGGCCGGGCTGACGCCGTAGGCCCGCGTCAAGGAGGGCAGGATCGCCTGGGTCGCGAACAGATCGACCACGGTCAGAAATGCCGTCAGCGCGATGACGAGAAAGCGCGCAAGGACGCCGGCTGAACGTGCATCAGACGCCCATCCGCGGCACGGGTGGCGACGTGAGACATCGTCGACATGGCGTTTCCATTCGTGTGAGCGTGTTGCCGAACGCGACGCCCCGCGGGTGCGGGGCGTCGTGAGCGTCGAGGGGAGGAGGCGCGACGCTCACATGTTCTTGTCGGCCTTGTCGTGCAGGACATCGCCGACATAGAGCACCACGGTCTTGTCGCCGAGGTTCTTCCACCAGTGCGACGTGCCGCTGGTCTCGGCACGGATGTCGCCGGCCTTGTGCACGATCGGCGCCGCGCAATTGCTGGCGTATTCGATGATCTCGCCTTCCGCGATGAAGATGAGCGCGGGGCGGTCGCCGTGGCTGTGCCAGGGCACGATGCCGTTGGGCTCGATGGTGAGCTTGCGGAACCGCAATTGGCGATCCTTGATCTTCGCCGGCTCCTTCGCGAGGTCGATGGCGCCGAGCGTCGTGTCGGTAACGCCGACCGCGGCGAATTTCACGGGCTCGCGGGCGTCGGCCTTCATCTTGTCGGCGGGGCAGCTGCCGGCAAAGGCGGTGGTGGTGACGACGGCCGATCCGATGACGAGACCGGCGACGGTGATGGTGCGGCCGAGCAATCGGCCCAGTTCGATGCGGTTGGACATTTGAATTGGCTCCTGTGTTGCGCGCCGGCCGCGTGAGGTCGACCGCCGCGATGACGGGAACATCGGCGAAGCGGCGCTGCGACGGAAATGCCGACTGGCTCTGATGTTCGATAGCCGATCGCTATTTTAGGCTGCGTTCGCCAGCCCGAAGTGCGAACGCGAGCATTTTGCGATACGGCGCGGCGTCGGCGCAGCAAAGCATGATGCTATGGAAATCGAAGCATTTCGGTATTTCAAAGCCGACGCCGCATTCTCCATTCTGCCGCCGGCGTCCGAACCGGACGCGCATCAATCGAATGGAGATTTTTCATGTCCGCCAACGCCCCAAAATATCGTGCCCACGCCGCCGTCGCCGTCGCGCTCGTCGTCTCCTCCATCATCATGGCGCGCGCGAACGACCATGACGGCGATCGTCAGGGTCAAGAGCGCCTATGCGCTGGACGAAACCATCGACCGCATCAAGAAGGACATCTGCCGACAAGGGCATCCGCTTCTTCTCCGAGATCGACCAGTCGAAGCTCGCCGCCGATGCCGGCATCAAGTTGCGGCCGTCGACGCTCCTGGTGTTCGGCAATCCGCCGCTCGGCACCCAGTTCATCACCTCGAACCCGAATGCCGGCCTCGATTGGCCGGTCCGGCTCCTGGTGACCCAGGAAGACGACGGCAGCGTCTGGACCGTCTATTCGGACTTCGGCTGGATCGCGCGCCGACACGGCATCAAGGATCGCGACGGCACAGTTCGAGATGGCGTCGCAGGTCATCGCGTCCATCACTGCGAGCGTCGCGGCCCTGAAATGAGCCGCTGCGTGCAATCAGCGGCCACGGCAGCCCGCTCGATCCGATCTTGGATGCCATGTCTCCGGGCTATGGAACGCATAGGTGCCGGCTATGGACCCGCGTGATAGAACGGTCGGCTGCCCACCAGCCGGACACAGAATCACGGCAGACCGGGGCTTCGGAGCCACCGATGCCATCGAAGCCGCCTCCCGCCACCCCCGCGGAAGCCTTTCAAATCGCACGCGACTCCGACGCGCCGATCAATGAAAGGCTGGCGACCTATTCGGCGATGGTGCGAGCCATGGGGTCGCCGGCCTACGCTATCGTCGACCGGCTGGTGGAACGCCTCAAGAACGCCGGCGCCGGCCTCAATGCACCGGCGGTCGGCGAGCCGATGCCCTCCTTCCTGCTTCCCGACGATGCCGCGCACCTAGTGGCGCTGGAGGACTTGCTCGCCAGCGGCCCGGTGGCCATCGCGTTCCACCGCGGGCATTGGTGTCCCTATTGCCGTATCAACGCCCATGGCCTTGCGCAGATCAACGATAAAGCCGCAGCCGTCGGGGGCCAGATCGTGGCGATCACACCAGAGCGGCAGGTCTTCACGACGCAACACAAGCGCGATGCGGCGGCGCCGTTCCGCATGCTGACGGATTTCGCCAACGGCTATGCCATCTCGCTCAATCTAGCGATCTGGATCGGCGAAGAGCTGAAGGAATACATGACCAAGGGCGGCCGCGATCTCGAGATCTATCATGGGGTGGGCAGCTGGTTCCTGCCGATCCCGGCGACGTTCGTGGTGGGCACCGACGGCCTGATCAAGGCGCGATTCATCGACCCAGACTACCGCAAGCGCATGGATCTGGACGAGCTTCTTGCCGCACTCAAATCCGCACGGTGAACCGCCATCTCAATTCACGTAGGGCGACCAGTCGGCCGAATTGAGCTGCTTCATGAAGGTCGTCACCGGGCCGCCGCGTGGCCGGCCGGCGACGGCATAAAGATAGACAGTGCGGTTGAGCGGAAACTCGTTGATCGGCAAGCGAGTCAGGCTCTCCGGGATCGCAACGCTGCGCGGCACGACCGCAACGCCGATATTGGCTTCGAGCAACGACAGCAGGTCGCGCTCGGACGACAATTCGTGGGTGTGCGCGGAATTTACGCTGCGGCTGCGCAGCAGCGCCGCCATCTGTTCCGCCTGCTCGCAATAGGGCCGCAACAGCAGGTGCTCCTGGGTGAGTTCGTCGAGATCGGCGGCGGGTTTGCAAGCCAGGCGGTGCTTGGCGTTGACGACGAGCGAAAAGCTCTCGGTGAAAAGCGGCCAGACGTCGAATCGCGCCCAGGATTCGTCCAAGGGGCCGGCAATTCCCAGCTCGGCATCACCCTGTTTGAGCTTTTCGGCGACCTCGATGCCGCTGCCACGAAGAAATTTCAATTCCAGTCCGTTGAAGGCGCGGTTGAGTTCCGACAAGAACGGCACCAGCAGCGAGATGTCGACGGTGTGCGAAAGCGCGAGCCGCAGCGACGCGATTTCGCCGCGCTTGATCGAGCCGGCCAGCGACTTCGCACCTTGCGCCATGTCGTAGCACTGCTGCATCAGCGGGAGCATGCGCTGGCCGAGATCGGTCAGGTGCGAGAGCTTGCGCTCGCGGCGAAACAGGTCGCCGCCGAGCTCTTCCTCGAGCTGCTGGATGGCGCGGGTCAGGGAGGGCTGGGCGACGTTGCATTCCTCCGCGGCGCGCGTGAAGTTCAAGGTGCGCGCCGCAGCCAGGAAGTAGCGGATCTGGTGCATTTCCATGGGTTTACCCTGCCTGAATAAGTGACTTGGCCCGCCGGCCAAGTCAACGAGGCGCGATGGCGCCAGTCAACGCTGGGCCCCTCCGCCTGCGGTCTTGGGCAATGGCTTCCCTGAACTCCTGCGGCGTGCCGCCCACGGATCGAAGCGCCATGGCATCGACGGCGGCGTGCACCTCGGGCAACGCCAAGACGTCGTTGACGGCGCGATTGAGCTTGGCGACGACCGCGCTCGGCGTCTGTTTCGGTGCGAAAATCCCGAACCAGTTCACGAACTCCATGTCCGCGAATCCGGCCTGGGCAAGCGTCGGCACCTCGGGCATTTCGGCAAGCCGAGCGGGCGCGCCCACAGCCAGAATCCTGGCGAGTCCCCCTCGGTAGGCCGGCAGCAGCACCGAAAGACTATCGATCAGCAGGTCGACCTCGCCGCCGAGCAGCGCGCGCAATGAGGGCGCCGAGCCCTGATACGGAATATTCACCATTTCGACGGCGGCAGCGCGCGCGAACCAGGCCGTCGCAATGTGCGAGTTGCTGCCGTTGCCGCCTGTCGCATAGTTGAGCTTTTTCGGATTGGCCTTGGCGTAAGCGATCAATTCGTCGATCGAAACCGCGGGAAAGTCCCGCCGAACCGCAACGATCGAATAGGTGGTCGCCAATGAAACAACCGGCTCGAAAGCATCGGGGCCGTATGGGAGGCCCCTGTTGATCAGTGGGCTCAAAACGATCGGCGCGTCGGGCGTGCAGAGCAAGGTGTGGCCGGTGGGCTGCGCCGATGCGACAGCGGACGCCCCGATGCTGCCCACCGCGCCGGGACAATTCTCCACCACGACGGGACGTCCGAACGATTGGCGAAGCTTGTCGGCCACCATCCGGCACAATGTATCAGTAACGCCGCCGACCGGTCCCGGCACCACGAACGTAACCGGTCGACCGGGGAAATCCGCTGCAAGCGGTGCCTCGGCGCCGGCCGGTGGGGCCGACGTGGCAGCACCGGCGATTGCAAGGACGATTGACGCCCTCAGGGCTGAAATCATGTGCGACCGTTACCTGCGAATTGCCCGCCGCGCCCGCCGTCCAAATTGACAAGGCGCATTGATCAGTCAAGTCAGCACATACCATGTTCACCGCGTCCGTCGCTTCAATTGCGAATCACATCGGCGCGATCACTTGGTTGCACGCTCGCTTGCTCGCAATGCCCGACCCGCCGACGCTACACCACCATAGTCGCTAACTATGGGAACGATGGTGTAACGGCATTTCACCTTCGCCCCTCTCCGTTGCTTTATGGCGGCACGCTCGTTGCGGGCGTCTAGCAACAGGAGACGACTTCCATGAACCCCAAATCGACCGCAGTGTCGCTGGCGCTCGCCGGCGCGCTCACCACCGCCCTTGCCGCCGTCGCTTCGCCGGCCTCCGCCGCGGAATCCAGCAAGGAGAAGTGCTACGGCGTTTCGCTCAAAGGCATGAACGACTGCGCCGCCGGCCCCGGCACCACCTGCGCAGCGACTGCGAAGGTCGACTACCAAGGCAATGCCTGGCGGCTGGTTCCGAAAGGCACCTGCACGACCATCACCACGCCGGGCGGCACCGGCTCGCTCGAACCGATCAAGCGCAGCTGAGAACCAAGTCGGCTGCCGAACATTGCGGTGCCGGAACGGTGGGCCGTCTGCCGCCGATCCGGCCCGCAAAAAGCCGAAACTGCCCACTTTGTCGAGCATAAGCGATGAAACATCGATGTGATGATACCGCCGGGCCTCGGCTCGGATCGACCGGTGTCGGGATTGGGCTCAAGCCCGAGCACGCCGACGATGTGCTGTCCGGCACCCACAGAATCGATTTTTTCGAGGTCCACGCCGAAAACTACATGGGCGATGGCGGGCCGCCGCATCGCCTCCTTGGCGAAATCCGTGCCCGCTATCCACTGTCGCTTCATGGCGTCGGCCTTTCGATCGGTTCGGACTGCGGCCTCGATCGTGTCCATCTCGCCCGCCTGCGGCGTCTCGTCGATCGCTACCGGCCGCGGCTGTTCTCCGAGCATCTCGCGTGGTCGACCCATGACGGCCGGTTCCTCAACGACCTCCTGCCGCTGCCCTATAATCGCGAAACGCTCAACCGCATCTGTGCGCACGTCGACCAGGTCCAGGATTGTCTGGGCATGCGCATGCTGCTGGAGAATCCCGCAACCTATGTCGCCTTCGCAACCTCGGACATGCCCGAGGTGGAATTTCTGGGGGCGGTCGCTGCGCGCACCGGCTGCGGCCTTCTGCTCGACGTCAATAATGTCTACGTTGCCGCCACCAATCATGGCTTCGAGCCCATGGCCTACATCGACGCCTTCCCGCTCGAACAGGTCGGCGAGATCCATCTGGCCGGATTTGCCGAAGACCGCGACGACGAAAACGAGCGGCTCCTGATCGACGCCCACGGCACGCCGGTCGCCGAAGCGGTATGGACGCTCTATTGGCGCACCATCGCGCGCCGCGGGCCGGTCCCGACGCTGATCGAACGCGACAACGACATTCCGCCCTTTGCCACGCTCGCCGCGGAGGCCGCGCGCGCCAAATCGGTACTGGACGCCCACGTCCGACGGACCCTGAAATCTGCTGCCTGAAAGCAAGCGCCATGACCAGCCTCGCCGAAACCCAGAGCGCGTTCGCAAGATCGCTGCTCGACCGGACGGTGCCGGTGCCCGCCGACATCCGCGGCGCATCGCGCCGGCGCGCCGATCGCCGCTTCGCGGTCCACCGCAACAATGTCGCCGTAGGCCTAGCCCACGCGCTGGCGGCCCGCTTCCCGGTGGTCAAGCGCCTGGTCGGCGACGCGTTCTTCCGCGCGATGGCCGATGTCTATGCGGGCTGCGAGTTGCCCCGCTCGCCGATCATGTTGTACTACGGCGAGACCTTTCCAGCTTTCATCGACGACTTCGAGCCGGCACGCCCGGTCCCCTATCTCGGCGACATCGCGCGCATCGAAATGGCGCGCGGGCTCGCCTACCATGCCGCCGACGCGACGCCGCTCGATCCCGATGCATTCGCCGCGCTGCCGGCCGAAGGGCTCGGCGAGACGCGGTTCAGGCTGCATCCCTCGCTGTCGATCATCAAATCCTCTCATCCGATCTACTCGATCTGGCACATGAACCAGGACCCCGTGCGATTTACGCCGGCGTCGCCGTGGGCGAGCGAGGCGGTGCTGGTCGCGAGGCCGCGCCTGAAGGTCAGGACGCAATGCATCACCCATGGCGACGCTGCATTCATCCGCGCACTGGCTGCAGGAAGCACGCTGGGCGAGGCAGTGCGCGTTGCGGACCAGTCCGTCGCGCGGTTTTCCGCATCGGAGAGCCTCGCGGTGCTGCTCGGCGCAAGAGTGGTCGTCGGCATTGCGAGTGAATCTTCCGGCGGGAGCCCGTGACGCCCACATGACGCCACGCTCGGTGGGCGTCTTTTTCCGAGACTGCGAAAGCCAAAGGAATGGCCGGGCATGCCCGGCCATTTCCACAAGCTCGATCGCTGGCGCGGTCAGCGGGCCGCAACCAGCACGGCCGGGGCGCGCGTCCAGATCAGATGATCGAGCGAAACCGCGCCCGGCCCGCGCGAGACGATCAGGAGCTGCAGCGCGACCCACAGAATGTGCTCCGGCCAGCCATCGGGAAACACGAACAATTGGATCACCATGGTCATCCCGAACAGGCCCAGCGCGGACAGGCGCGACGCCAGCCCGATCAGCAGCAGCACGGAAAATACGTGCTCGCCGATAGTGGCCAAGTACGCCGCGAGATCGGGCGGCAGCAACGGAACCTTGTATTCGTCGCGGAACAGGAAAAAGGTTTCCTCCCGTATCGAAAATCCGTTCACCTTGGTCTGCGCCGACCGCCAGAACACGCTGGCGAGCGCAAAGCGCGAAACCAGGGCGGTCGCGCTGTAGGGAATGCGTTCGGCCAGCGAGCGGCCGGTTTCCAACAATTGAACTGGCGACATTGGATCGTCTCCTGCGTTGCTCCGCGCGAACGCCGGTTCGTCGTGGACTTGCCGACGCGGGCGGTTTCGGTCCAGCCGCAATCAAAGCGGATCGCCGTGTCGCAGTGAAATGCCGATCACCGATGGAAGCGATAGTGCAACGCTATTGGACCATGATGCCGTCACCGCGGCAAAACATCGGACGGCCCGACAGCCGCATGAAGCCGACCTGAACCGGAGGACCCATCATGAACCGCACCGATGCCGCGCCACGTCCCCATGTGGTTATTCTCGGCGCCGGTTTCGGCGGGCTTTCCGCGGCGACCGCGCTGGCGAATTCCCCTTTCGACGTCACCCTGGTCGACCAGCACAACTACCACCTGTTCCAGCCACTGCTGTATCAGGTCGCGACCGCGGGCCTGTCGCCGGCGGACATCGCCTCGCCGATCCGGTCCATCATGCGCGCTGCACGCAATGTCAACGTCGTTCTCGCCAAGGTTTCCGGCATCGATGTGGTACGCCGCGAGGTGGTCGCAGAGGGTCGGCGCATCGGATTCGACTACCTGATCGTCGCGACCGGAGCGCAACACGCCTATTTCGGCCATGACGAATGGGCGGCGGCCGCGCCCGGCCTCAAGACCATCGACGACGCCACCTATCTGCGTCGCCGCATCCTCCTGGCTTTCGAGAAGGCGGAGACCGAGACCGATCCGGCCGAGCGCGCCCGGCTCCTGAATTTCATCGTGGTCGGCGGCGGCCCGACCGGAGTCGAAATGGCCGGCGCCATCGCCGAGCTCGCCAATCGCGCACTGGCTCGCGATTTTCGTTCGATCGATCCGCGTCAGGCGCGCATCATCCTGGTGGAAGCGGCGCCGCGGCTGCTCACCCCGTTCGATCCGGCCCTGTCGGAGGCGGCGCGCGCATCGCTCGAACAACTCGGCGTCGAAGTCAGGCTGGGTGCCGGCGTCACGCGCTGCGACGCCTGCGGCGTCCATCTCGGCGCCGAACACATCGAGGCGCGCACCATCGTCTGGGGCGCCGGCGTGATGGCTTCACCGGCCGGCCGGCTGGCTGGGTGTCGAAACCGATCGGGCCGGACGCGTGAAGGTCGGCCCCGATCTCGCGGTGCACGGCCATCCTGAAATCTTCGCCATCGGCGATGTCGCCTGCGCGACCGGGGCGGATGGCAGGCCGCTGCCGGGCGTTGCGCCCGTCGCCAAGCAACAGGGCCAATACGTGGCCGCCCTCCTCGAGGCGCGATTGGGCGGCAGGACGGTGCCGCCGTTCCGCTATCGCGATTTCGGCGCCATGGCGACCATCGGGCGCAAACGCGCGGTGATGCAGCTCGGCCGCATCAAGCTCGCCGGCGGCCCGGCCTGGCTGCTGTGGAGCCTCGCCCACATCTACTTCCTGATCGGATTTCGCAACCGGCTCGCGGTCGCGTTGAGCTGGGGCTGGAGCTATCTCACCTTCCAGCGCGGCACGCGACTCATCACCGGCGTAACGGGGTCGCAGATGGAAGTGATGGAATCGCCGCGGAGCCGCGCCACATCGGCTCGCGGTGCCGCATAGGAGCCGGGATCGCCGCGATAGCGGCGACCTATGATCTCGCTAGGCAAACGGCATTTCCGAATTCGCCTGCCGCTCGGCACTGTGCATCAAGAACAAGTCTACCTCACGACCTCGCCGACCTCGGAGCAAAGTCATGAACAAGCCCCTGACCCAGAGCGAATTGACCGCCGCCCGCCCGCTCTCCGGACGGGTATCGCTGATCACCGGCTCGACCAGCGGGATCGGCGTCGGAATAGCGCGTGCGCTGGCCGCTGCCGGATCCGCGGTCGTGCTCAACGGCTTTGGAAAGCCGGACGAGATTTCGATCGTGCAGGCGGGGATCGCCAGCGACTTCGGCGTGCCGGTGCACTATTCCGGCGCCGACATGTCGAGCCCCTCGTCGATCGCCGAGATGATGGAGACGACGCTCGCATCGTTGGGCCGGATCGACGTTCTCGTCAACAATGCCGGCATCCAGTTCGTTGCGCCGCTGCAGGAGTTCCCAGTCGCAAAATGGGACGCGATCCTCGCTGTCAATCTGTCCTCGGCGTTCCACACCACGCGACTCGCCTTGCCGCGAATGGTGGAGAACAAGTGGGGCCGCATCGTCAACATCGCGTCCGCCCATGGGCTGGTGGCGTCGCCCTTCAAGTCGGCCTATGTCGCCGCCAAGCACGGAATTGTCGGCCTCACCAAGGTGACGGCGCTGGAGACCGCGGAGCAGGGCATCACCTGCAACGCGATCTGCCCGGGCTATGTCTACACCCCGCTCGTCGAGGCCCAGATCGACGGCCAGGCCAAGGCCCACGACATTCCGCGCGAACAGGTGATCCGCGACGTCCTGCTCGCCCAGCAGCCGAACAAGCGATTTGCCACCGTCGAGGAACTGGGCGCGCTGACGGTCTTTCTCGCCTCCGACGCCGCCGCCTCGATCACCGGCATCGCGCTGCCGGTCGACGGCGGCTGGACCGCGCATTGAAGGCCGCGCCCGTTAACACGCATCGAACCGATGGAGCACAACATGTCATGGGATCGATCGCCGCTCGACGCCGTCAACGTGATCCGCAAGCAGGCGAACGGGCAGGTCGTGCTCGTCCTGCAGGGCGGCGGCGCGCTCGGCGCCTATCAGGGCGGCGTCTACGAGGCCCTGCACGAGGCGAAAGTCGAGCCCGATTGGATCATCGGCACCTCGATCGGAGCGATCAACGCGAGCATCATCGCCGGCAATGCCGCCGGGGATCGCCTCGACAAGCTCAGGGAGTTCTGGCACCGCATGGAGCGCAAGGCCTTGTGGAGCGCGCTCCCCGCCTGGACCGGCATCGCCGATTCGCTGTCGGCCTGGGCGACCGTGACCCATGGCATTCCCGGCTTCTTCGAAACCAATGCGCGGGCGTTTCTCGGCGCCCATGTGCCGCTCGGTACCGACGATGCTGGCTACTATTCGACGTCGCCATTGCGCAGGACGCTGACCGACCTCGTCGATTTCGCGCTCATCAACAAGAACACGCCGCGCCTGACGGTCGGCGCCGCCCATGTCCGCACCAGCATGATGCGCTACTTCGACAGCCGCGACACCGAGATCAAGGTCGAGCACATCATGGCGTCGGGCGCGCTGCCGCCGGCCTTTCCGGCCGTGCGCATCGACGGCGAGCTCTATCTGGGACGGCGGCATTCTCTCCAACACGCCGACCGAGGCCATCTTCGACGACAAGCCGCGGCGCAACTCGCTGATCTTCGCGGTTCACATGTGGAACCCCAATGGCCCCGAGCCCGGGACGATCTGGGAGGTGCTGCACCGGCAGAAGGACATCCAGTATTCCAGCCGCATCGCCAATCATATCGTCCGCCAGCGCGAGGCGCATCGCCTGCGCCACGTCGTCAACGAACTGGTAAAGTGCGTGCCCGACGAGGTTCGCAATTCCGCGCTGGTGCGCGAGCTCGCGTCCTATGGCTGCCCGACCCGCATGCATGTGGTGCGGCTGCTCGCGCCGCGGCTCGACAACGAAAGCCACATCAAGGACATCGACTTCAGCCCGTCGGGCATTCGCGAGCGCTGGCAGGCCGGCTATGCCGACACCTGCCGGGCGCTGGCCCGCGCCGCCTGGATCGGCGAATTCGGCCCGCTCGATGCGGTCGTGCTGCACGAGCCCGATCCGGAAGAAGAGCGCGAAACGACCATCGAGAAGCTGGCGGCCGCGACGAAATAATCTCAACAACGCCAACCCGCCCGAACGGACGGCTCGCGTTTCGAAGGAGGCGGGGCCAGGCGTGCCCTGCGGAACTTCCTCGGGGACAGCGGCGAATGCCGCGATCAAGATTTCAATGTGATATCAAACGCGCCCCGCCGGCGGTCCCCCGCCCGTCGAATCTTGCCGGTGGCGAATCCGGTCGCGGCGCACTACATTCATCGTGCGGGGCTGCTGAGTGCGTCAGGAGCCAATTCCCCGGGGCCTTATCGATCCTGAAGGGAGCTGTCCCTGTCCGGGCTCGTGGGCCCGGGCATATGGCGCCCACCTACTCACGTAGGGAACCCGGGATCGCAGCTCCGACGGCTTGGGCGGCTCCGCACTTTGGTTTCATGTCGGATACGGACCACACCAGAGACCTCAAGGCCGAGCTTCGCCGCAGGGCGATGGCGCGGCGCGAGGCGTTGCCGGCGACGGAACGGATCGCGGCGGCGCAGGCCATCGCCGCGCGCGGCTTCCCGGTCGGGGTCGCCGCCGGCGTGGTCGTGTCCGGCTATTCGCCGCTCAAGAGCGAGATCAGCCCGATGCCGCTGCTGCGGCGCTGCGCCGACGCCGGCGCCGCGCTGGCGCTGCCGGTGGTGATCGGGCGCGGCGAGCCGCTGGTGATGCGGGCCTGGGAGTTCGGCGCACCGCTCGATTCCGGCGTGTGGGGCATCCGCCAGCCGACCGCCGCGGCGCCCGAGGTGTTCCCCGACATTCTCATCGTTCCCCTGCTCGCCTTCGATCGCCGCGGCCACCGGATCGGCTACGGCGCCGGCTACTACGACATGACGCTCGCCAGGCTGCGCGCCATGAAGCCGGTCACCGCCATCGGCATCGCCTTCGCAGCCCAGGAAATCGACGCGGTGCCCACGACCGTGCACGACGCCCGCCTCGATCTCGTGCTAACGGAGCGCGAGATCATCGACCTGAGGGCATGAAGCGCGTGCGGATCCTGTTCATCGGCGACATATTGGGGCGCAGCGGCCGCGCCATCGTGCTGGAACGCCTGCCGGGACTGGTCCGCGACTGGAAGCTCGATTTCGTCGTCGTCAACGGCGAAAACGCCGCCGGCGGCTTCGGCATCACCGAGGCGATCTACCAGGATCTCACCGGCGCCGGCGCCGATGCCATCACGCTCGGCAATCATGCCTGGGACCAGAAGGAGGCGCTGGTCTTCATCGAGCGGGCGCCGCGGCTGATCCGTCCGGTCAATTATCCCAAGGGCACGCCGGGGCGCGGCGCCGCGGTGCTCGACGCCCGCAACGGCGCGCGCGTGCTCGTCGTCAACGCGCTCGGCCGCATCTTCATGGATCCGCTGGATGATCCCTTCGCGGCGCTGGAGCGCGAGATCGCGGCGTGCCCGCTCCGCACCGCCGCCGACGCCATCATCGTCGACATGCATGCGGAAGCCTCGAGCGAGAAGCAGGCGATGGGTCACTTCCTGGACGGCAAGGTCAGCCTCGTGGTCGGCACTCACACCCACGTGCCGACCGCCGACCACCAGGTGCTGTCGGGAGGCACCGGCTTCATGACCGATGTCGGCATGACCGGCGATTACGATTCCTGCATCGGCATGGCCAAGGAGGAGCCGCTGTCGCGGTTCCTGCGCCGCATCCCCGGCAGCAAGTTCGAGCCGGCGATGGGACCGGCGACGCTGTGCGCGCTCGCCCTCGACACCGACGATGCGACCGGCCTCGCCCGCCGCCTCGCCCCGGTTCGCCTCGGCGGCCGGCTCGAAGAGGCGCGGCCGGCGTTCTGGGAGTGAGGCGCCGCCTGCGAATCCTGCGTCGAGCCGCTCATCCTGCCGGCGCGGCAGCCATCTGGCGTTCCTGCATGCGGAAATGGTTACCGTCGGGAACCAGGACCATGTTGCGGCGGTGGAACGGTTCGAGCGACGCCCGGTGGCCGATCGAGACCAGCGTCGTGTGCGGCAGCTTATCCGCCAGCAGGTGGTAGAGCCGCGCCTCGGTGGCTTCATCCAGCGACGCGGTCGCCTCGTCGAGGAAGAGATAGTCGGGCGCGATCAGAAGGGCGCGGGCGATGGCGACGCGCTGTTGCTCGCCGAGGGACAGCATCCGGTTCCAATGGGCCTCTTCGTCGAGGCGCGGCACCAGCTTGTCGAGGCCGACCGCGGCGAGCGCGGCGGCGACGGCGGGAGCGCCGAACCGGTCCGCCGGCGCCGGATAGCTCACCGCGCCGAGCAGGCTGCCGATCGGCAGATAGGGCCGCTGCGGCAGCAGCATCACCCGTGCCCCCCGCGGCACCGCGATGCGGCCGGAGCCGAACGGCCAGATGCCGGCAATGGCGCGGAACAGAGTCGACTTGCCCGAGCCGGACGGCCCGTTGACCAGCACGTTGCGGCCCTCCGTAAAGCGCTCCGCGTCGACGGCGACCAGCGGCGTGCCGTCCGGCAGCCGCACCTCGAGTTCGTTCATGGCGACGTCCCGGGCAGGCTGCGGCGTCACCGTGATGTGGGGCGGCGCCTCGGTCACGGCGCGGGCCGCGACGATCGCCGTCTCGAAGCCGGACAGCCGGTCGACCACGGCGCGCCATTCGGCGATGGTGCGGTAGGAGGTGACGAAGAACGACAGCGCCGTCTGCACGCTCGAAAACGCCGACGCCGTCTGCATCATGCCGCCCAGCGCCATCCGGCCGGCGAAATAGACCGGGCTGACGACGAGGAACGGAAACACGTTCGAGACCTGGGTGTAGCCGGCGGTGAAGAAGGTGAGCCGCTTCTGCCGCGTCATGATGGCGCGCCAGTTTTCGACCACATGGGCGAAGCGCGCCAGCAGCCGGCTCGTCCTCGGCCTCCTCGCCCGCGAGCAACGCGATCTGCTCGGAGTTCTCGCGCACGCGAACGAGGTTGAAGCGGAAATCGGCTTCATAGCGCTGCTGGTAGAAATTGAGCTCGATCAGCGGCCGGCCGATGAGGTGGGCGAACAGGGTGCCGAACACGGCATAGAGCAGCGCCGCCCACACGAGGTAGCCTGGAATCCGCCACTCACCGCCGAACAGGATCAAGGGCGCATCCGCCGACAGGTTCCAGAGGATGACGACGAACGAGCCGAGCGTGACGATCGAGGACAGCATGCCGATGCCGATCGAGAGCGTGCGGTCGACGAAGATCTGCAGGTCGTCGGCGATGCGCTGGTCGGGATTGTCGGCGACGTCGCCGAGCAGCTGCATGCGATAGTGATTGCTGCCCTCGAGCCACTCGCCGAGAAACTTCACCGTCATCCACCGCCGCCAGCGGATCTGCAGCCATTGATTGAGGTAGAGCTGGTAGACGGCGACGAGAATGTAGAACACCGCGAGGACGCAGAAATACAGGAGCTCGCTGACGAAGCTGTCCCAGTTGCGATCCTGCAGGGCGTTGTAGAAGCGGTTGTTCCATTCGTTGAGCAGCACGTTGATGCCGACCTGGCCGAGCTCGGCGGCGATCACCGCGGCGAGCAGCAGGCGTCCCGGCCAGCGGTCCTCGGAGCGAAAATAGGGAACGGCCAGCCGCCAGATGGTGACGAGCGTCGAAACGAAGCTTTTCGCGAGCATCCTCGTTGTCCTCGTTGCCGGCCCCGACGGCCGGCCGGGTGGCGAGCTTAGCCAATATTGAATTGTGACATGAGCGCAACGTTCGCCGGCCGGAGCGACCGCGCAACCGCGACGTGATCGCTGTCTGAGGGGCGTCATCCCGGGGTTGTGACCGTGTCCGGAGCGACGGCCGGCGGCAGGCGCGCGCCACCCGGCCTGATCGACACGACACCCGCGGCGGCGGGCAGCCGCCACGCGGGTCCTCATATCCCCTGCCGCGCCGGCGCGACAAACCGTAATGGCGAGGGTGTCATGGCTTTGTCGCAAACGCGTTTGTATGTCTTGTAATACGCTGCCGGCTTTTGGTTCCCAAAATTTCGGCACCGGTCGTGATGAACCGAGTTTCGGTGGACCAACGGGAACAGGCGCGGAGCGGATGACATGAATGCCGAGGTCAGGAGCCGTTTTGTGCGACCACTGGTCCGTTCCCTTCTGGCCGTGCTCGGCCTCGCCCTGCTCGCCGCGCCGATGCCGGCCCGTGCCGACGGATTCCCGTTCGGGCGCGAGCTTCTACTCGACGCCGCGCCCATGCGCGGATCGAAAAAGGTGCCGATCCTCGACATCGGCGACGCCGGGACCGCCGAGATCGAGCTGTGGTGCAACAGCGTGAAGGCGCAGCTCGTGGTCGCCGGCGACACCATCACCATCATCCCCGGCGAAACCTCGGCGCGCCAATGCCCGCCCGATCGCGCCCGTGCCGACGAAGCTCTCCTGGCCGCCCTCACCGACGTCACTGGCTGGCGGATGGAACGTTCGGCGCTGGTCCTCACCGGCAGCCGTACTCTGCGCTTCCGCCTGCCGACGAACTGAAGCTCTGGCCGTCATGTCCGGGGCAGTGCGAAGCACCGCCTGGGTTCCGGGTTCCGGCCTGCGGCCGGGCTCGGAATGACGCCCATGAATGATCATGGCGCGCACGCAAAAAAGAGCCGCCTCGCGGCGGCTCTCTCTCTTTCGCTGAGGCGATGCGGCTCAGAAGTCCATGCCGCCCATGCCGCCCATGCCGCCGCCGCCGGGCATGGCGGGCATCGCCGGCTTGTCCTTCGGCACTTCGGCGACCATCGCCTCGGTGGTCACCAGCAGGCCGGCGACCGAGGCGGCGTCCTGCAGCGCGGCGCGCACCACCTTGGCCGGATCGATGATGCCCTTCTCGACCATGTCGACATATTCTTCGGTCTGGGCGTCGAAGCCGCAGGTCTCCGACTTGTTTTCCATGATCTTGCCGACCACGATCGAGCCCTCGACGCCCGAATTCTCGGCGATCTGCCGGATCGGGGATTCCAGCGCCTTGAGCACGATGTTGATGCCGGCCTGGACGTCGTGGTTGTCGTTGTTGATCTTGCCGACCGCCTTCTTGGCGCGCAGCAGCGCGACGCCGCCGCCCGGCACGATGCCTTCCTCGACCGCGGCGCGGGTGGCGTTGAGCGCGTCCTCGACGCGGTCCTTCTTCTCCTTCACCTCGACCTCGGTGGCGCCGCCGACGCGGATCACCGCGACGCCGCCGGCGAGCTTGGCCAGCCGCTCCTGCAGCTTCTCGCGGTCGTAGTCGGAGGTGGTCTCCTCGATCTGCGCCTTGATCTGGCCGACGCGCGCCTCGATGTCCTTCTTCTTGCCGGCGCCGTCGACGATGGTGGTCTTCTCCTTCTCGATGATCACCTTCTTGGCGCGGCCGAGCATCGCGACGGTGACGTTCTCGAGCTTGATGCCGAGCTCCTCGGAGATGAGCTGGCCGCCGGTGAGGATCGCGATGTCCTCGAGCATGGCCTTGCGGCGATCGCCGAAGCCCGGCGCCTTCACGGCCGCGACCTTGAGGCCGCCGCGCAGCTTGTTGACGACGAGGGTGGCGAGCGCCTCGCCCTCGACGTCCTCGGCGATGATCAGCAGCGGCTTGCCCGACTGCACCACCGCCTCCAGCACCGGCAGCATCGCCTGCAGGCCGGACAGCTTCTTCTCGTGCAGGAGGATGTAGGCGTCCTCGAGCTCGGCCACCATCTTCTCGGCATTGGTGATGAAATAGGGCGAGAGATAGCCGCGGTCGAACTGCATGCCCTCGACGATCTCGACCTCGGTCTCGAGCGACTTCGCCTCCTCGACCGTGATCACGCCCTCGTTGCCGACCTTCTGCATCGCCTGGGCGATCATCTTGCCGATGTTGACGTCGCCGTTGGACGAGATGGTGCCGACCTGGGCGACCTCGGCGGACGACCCGACCTTCTTGGCGCGCTTCTCGATGTCCTTGACGACGGCGGCGACCGCGATGTCGATGCCGCGCTTCAGGTCCATCGGGTTCATGCCGGCGGCGACCGACTTGGCGCCTTCCTTCACGATCGCGTGGGCGAGCACGGTCGCGGTGGTGGTGCCGTCGCCGGCCATGTCGTTGGTCTTCTGGGCGACCTCGCGCACCATCTGCGCGCCCATGTTCTCGAACTTGTCCTCGAGCTCGATCTCCTTGGCGACGGTCACGCCGTCCTTGGTGATGCGCGGGGCGCCGAACGACTTGTCGAGCACGACGTTGCGGCCCTTGGGGCCGAGCGTCACCTGCACCGCATTGGCGAGCATCTCGACGCCGCGCAGCATCCTGTCGCGCGCGTCGGTGGAGAATCTTACTTCCTTCGCAGCCATGTCCGTTCACTCCTGGTTTCGTTGGTATCCGCCGTTCCACGTCCGCAGACCGGGCGTGCCTGTACGGAAAAGGTCACATCGATTGCGCCCTGCTCAGGCGAGCACGCCCATGACGTCGGACTCCTTCATGATCAGGAGCTCTTCGCCGTCGAGCTTCACCTCGGTGCCGGACCATTTGCCGAACAGGACCTTGTCGCCGCTCTTGATGTCGATCGGGATCAGCTTGCCGGCCTCGTCACGGCCGCCCGGCCCGACGGCCACGACTTCGCCCTGCTGGGGCTTCTCGCGGGCCGTATCCGGGATGATGATGCCGCCTTTGGTCTTCGCTTCGGGATTGATACGCTTCACCACCACGCGGTCATGGAGGGGCCGGAACTTTAATTTTGCCATAGGGGACCTCGACGCCGCGCATTCTGCGGCCCATTGTTGCAATGCAGCAGAGGATTGTTAGCACTCAATTTTAGCGAGTGCCAATCGTGCGCGGAAATATGGCTTACGCGCGTGGCTGTCAAGCACCACTGCGCCTGTCAGGGCGAAGAATTGGTCGCTGACCTCTTCGCTTCGCGCACGGCATGTTCGAGCGGCGCGCGAAACTGTGCGGCAGGCGTCCGTCGGCCGGATTTGAAGGTCTCCATCAAGTAGCGGAACCCCGTGAATCAGGCTTCCGCCGGCTCCGGCCGGGCCGGGTTCACCAAACCGAACGCTTGCGCCAGCAATTCATAGGAGTGTCGCCGTGCCGCGTGGTCATGAATCATGGTGGTGACCATCACTTCGTCGGCCTTGGTGGCCGCCAGCAGGGGATCGAGCCGGGCGCGAATGGTTTGCGCCGTGCCTGTGAAAATGCGGGCGCGATTGTGTCGGATGCGCTCCCGGTCGGCTGCCGTATAGGGATAGGCGTCGGCCTCTTCGGGGCTCGCGAGCGGCAGGTATTCGCCCTTGGAGCGGCGCAGGAAATTGAGGTCGATGGTGGTGGCGAGGCGGTCGGCGCCGGCTTCGCTGTCGGCGCATACCGCAGCGACGCCCAGGATCGCATGGGGATGCGCCAGTGCCGCCGACGGGCGGAACCGGCTGCGATAGCCGATCATCGCGTCGACGGCATTGTGGGTCGCGAAATGGTGGGCGAAGGCGAAGCCGGCGCCGATGGCCGCGGCAAGCTCGGCGCTGTAGCCGCTCGATCCCAGCAGATGGACGGGCGGCAGCGCCACGTCGGCCGGCATGGCGCGGATGTGGCGGAACGGGTGCCCGTCGGGAAAGCCGCGGCTCTCGATCAGCATCAATTCCTGGAACCGCTCGAGGAAATCGTCGTCGTCGCGGATATCCTGGCGGCGGCGCAGCGCCACCGAGGTGACGGGATCGGTGCCCGGGGCGCGGCCGATGCCGAGATCGATGCGCCCGGGAAACAGCGCCTCCAGGGTGTGGAAGCGTTCCGCCACGGTGAGCGGGGCGTGGTTGGGCAGCATCACGCCGCCGGAGCCGACCCGGATGCGCGCCGTCGCCGCCGCGATCTGGCCGATCATGATATCCGGCGCCGAACTCGC
Source organism: uncultured Alphaproteobacteria bacterium (assembly GCA_963795865.1). Lineage (GTDB taxonomy): Bacteria > Pseudomonadota > Alphaproteobacteria > Rhizobiales > Xanthobacteraceae > JAJPKK01. The sequence goes on along the minus strand of CAWCJX010000016.1, from coordinate 12,668 downwards.
CACCGAGGGCAGGTTATGGTGCTCGGCGACCCAATAGCGGGTGTAGCCGAGCCGGTCGGCTTGTCTCGCGAGATCGATGCTGTTGCGCAACGCGGCCGCGCCCGAACCGCCTGTGGTCACCGGAGATAGATCGAGAACGGATACCTGCATGGGGCTGAGATAACACGCGGGCAGCCGGTCTGGAACCGGTCCGGCCGGTCACTCTCTGCGGATGCCAACCCTCGCCGGGAGGATGACGGCCACGGCGTTGCGGCGGCAAAGCTCACGCCTTGAAGGACTGTGAACGGCTTCACGCGTGATTTCTCCGATGCCCCTTAGGGTGACGGTGTTCGCAAGCCTTTCCTGTCGACTCTTGGAGACCAGCCATGAAGGCCTACCTCACAGCACTGGCGTTCGTCTTCGCGCTCGCCACCGGTGTTTCGATGATGACGCTGACGGGCCACGTCGACCGCGCGCAGACCGACCACGACGGTTCCCACCGAGCGGTACACCAAAAAATCGCCCTCCTTTATTGAATCGAGCCAGGTATTGAATCGAAGCTTGGCGGCGAGCGGCGAAAGCGACCGTGGCGAGCGTCTCACCGGCCCGCCCCGATGGCGGGCTACGATGTCAAAGATCGATCGAGATGGCGGCGCCGACGGCGGGCGCATCGGCGACCTGCCGCTTGATGCGGTCGATCTTGGCGAGCGTGCAATCATAGCCGTACTTGATCGCCTCGTCATAGGCGCGCCAGTCCAGGAGGCCGAGGTGCTGCACATTCGGCGCCAGCAGCACGTCGCATTGCTGCCGCGCGGTGGGGCCGCGCGCGTCGTCGCTCATGGTTACGATCCGCGTCAACAGCTCGAAAATGTTGGGAATTGGCGCCGCGTCGCGCCGGCCGGCGTGATTGCCGGAGGCGGGGCCGGCTCCGACGTCGACCGCCAGCACGAACCCCACGCCCATGCCCCGAATGATATCGGTCGGCAGGTTGTTGACGAGGCCGCCATCGATATGGACGGCGTCATCGGCAAAGATCGGCGGGAACACGCCCGGCAGCGAGCACGACGCCCGCACCCAGGTCTTGAGTTTCCCGCGCCGATGCGCGGCGACACCGCACGCGGTCAGGTTGGTCGTCACGCACGCATAGCGGATCGGCGTCTCCTCGATCGCCCACTCGCCGAACCATTTCTCGGCTGAAACGCGCAGCCCGCGACCGGACAGCAGCGACCATCGCGGCACCACGAGTTCGAGCAGAGGGTGCTTGCGGCTGAAATCCTCTATCCTGTGGCGCAGCGTTTCGAAGTCCCATTCCATCGCGAGCGCGGCGCCGATATAGGCTCCGATGCTGGTGCCGCAAATCGCATCGATCGAGACGCCATGATCGGAGAGCGCGCGGCTGACGCCGATATGCGACAGCCCCCGCGCGCCACCCCCGGACAGGACGAGCCCCATTCCCCGGCCCGTGATCAGCCGTGCGGCGCGCCCGACGTCGGCGGGCGAGCGCACGTGGTGGTGCCCGACCGGGCGCAGCGCTTCGAGCCAGGCGGTGGTCTGGCCCGCCACGATGGGACCGGGCCACAGCAACATCAGTTCGACCGGAATTGCCGCGCTGACACGTCCGTCGAACGGCGCGGTGGCGGTTGCCGCATCCGTTCCGCGCACGACGATCAGGATGCAGTCGGCCTGGCTCAGGCAGAGTCGCGACCACGCCGTCTCGGCGCTTTCCGCCAGGTAGACGACGTATTCATGGGCGGCCTCCAATACGTTGAATTGGTCGGCGGTGGCCCCGGCAAACTCCGGCTTGGTGACGAGAAAAGTCGAGCCGAGCGCACCGAGCGCGGCGGCGATATCCTGTGCGAACGCGCGGACGCCATCGTCGGCGGCGGCGGGCAGCAGGCAGAATGTCCGTGGCCGATAGCGGGCGTGCTTGCCCTCCTGCACGTCCCTCAGCCGGCCGACGACGGTCCGATAGAGCGCCAGCAGGATGCCGGGATTTCGACGTGCCAGCTGCTCCAATGCATTGCGGGAAACCGCGATCAGTTCGGAGCTGCGCAATGCGCGGATCGTCGCCGAGCGCGGCTCCCCGAGGACGCAGCCCATCTCGCCGATCACCTCGCCGGGTCCGATCCGGTTGACCGTGATCTCTTCGCCGGAGCTCCTGCGGAAAACGGCTCCGAGCAGGCCGCTCACCGTGATGTACAGCGCCTCCGACGGGTCGCCCTGGGAAAACAGGATGTTGCCGCCGCGGACCGAGAACCAAGTCGCGGCTTCGGCGATCGATCGGATGCAGTCATCGTCGAGTCCGAGGAAAGCGCCGGACTTGCGGATGCGCGATGCGATTTGATGAAGCAGGGGGTCGTCGTACGACATCGCTTCCTCGCGCCGCATCGCCGATCGAAGCGGGAATAGGTATCGGTGCAGATCATCCTACCGCCAAGCGGGACGGGTCAACACCGGCCGAGCTCGCCCGGCGATCCGGATGGCGCCAATCGCCCGACGCGCAGCCGCGCCGTGGTCGAGGCCGAAGATAGCTTCAGCCAGCGCGAGTTGGACTGCCGGCCGGCCGGTTGGTCCAGGGGGTTGGTTTGGGGTTGGTTTCAGGGATTGCGGTGCGCCGCGAAGGGTGTCAGAGTTATCATATTATGCCGAACGGGCGTTGGCTCGACGGAAATGCCTTCCGAACCGTGAAAATGCCCCTTCTTCAGGCCGCGGGGGCAATCCGGCCGGAGCAAGCATCCGCTGCCGAGGCCTCTGCAGTGCAACCGGAAGGCATGGTTCTTTCGTTCGATCAAAAATCGATCAGTGTGAAGTCCTTCACGCAGGACCGCCTCGACAGCGTTTATGGATGATGACGTAAGTACTCCAACACAGATAGGTGACACATGAGATCCCTTACCATTCACGCCGCGGTGCTGACGGGGCTCGGAGCCCTCGTATTCATGGGAACCGTGGCATCGACCGTGCCGGCCGCTGCCAGATGCATGGTCGATGAAGGAAACGGCCGCTATACGCCGTGCGATGCACTGTACAAGAGCAAGAAGTGCATGATCGACGAAGGAAATGGTCGCTATACGCCGTGCGAAGCCCTGGTGAAGCAGAAGAAATCGAAGAAGAAGGGATGAGCCCGCAGAGGCGTGGAGGTGACAGCCGTGTCAACCCCTGGGATGATCCAGTCGCCTTGGTGGCGCTTGGCGCTGCCTTTGGTGCTCCTGTTCAGTACGGAGCCGGTTTTTGCACAACCGGCTCTGTCCCAGTCGCCGGCATCGCCCGCCGCCCCCGATTACAAGGCGGAATCGGAAAAGTTTCAGGCCAGGATCGACGCGACGGCGCGGGCGCTACGCGACAATCCGCGCTACAAGAACGTCTCTCCGAAATATCTTCAAGGACTTGTGGAATTCGTAACCGGCAATATGCTGTTCGTGCTGCTTCACGAACTGGCCCATTCATCCATCACCCAGATGGGGCTGCCGGTGCTGGGCAAGATGGAAGACGCGGCTGATTCGTTCGCCGCGCAGAAGCTGATCAGGATAGGCTCGGATTTTTCGCATCACGTGCTCGCCCAGTCGGCGCGGGGCTGGTTCCTGGCCGATCGCCGCGATCAGAGGGCCGGAGAAAAGGTCGCGTATTATGACGAACACGGCCTCAATCAGCAGCGCGCCTATCAGATCGTATGCTTCATGGTCGGTTCCGACGAGGACAAATTCAAGGACCTTGCCGTCGAGACGAAGCTGCCCGAGGAGCGCCAGGACAGCTTGCGCCGGAGATTACAGCAACGCGGCGTATTCCTGGGCCGTAATGCTCAAGCCGCATCGGCGGACGCCCGACCAGCCGAAGGCCCAGATCGACGTGGTTTATGGCGCGGCGCAGGGCAGGCTCGAGATCGCCGCCCAGGTGGCTCGCTCGGTCCAGCTGCTGGAAGTGGTGGCTGCGGGTGCGGCAGAGGAATTGGCGTGGCCCGCTCCGTTCGCACTGGAAATGCAGACCTGCGACTTCCCCAATGCGCGCTGGGACCTCTCCACCCACAAACTGACGCTATGTTACGAACTCGTCGCAGAATTCGAAGATCTCTATCGCGACTATGGCGACGTGCGCGCGGACGGCTCGACGGTGGCTTACAGCGCCAAGCGAAAATCGACCAGCCTGCCGGCGGCTTTCAAGGCGAGCCAGACCCCGCGCAAGCGCAAGTAGGCGCAATCGCCCCGGGCGCGGTCAAGCCGCCGAGCTCGCTCTGCTTCAGCCGTGCTCGGGCAGGAATCCGGTCAAAAGCTGGCTCACCTGCTCCGGCTGCTCCTCGTGCGCCCAATGCCCGGCTCCGCCCACCATGTGGACGCCCTTGAATTGCGTGTAGCCGGTCTTGCCGATGTTCATGGGGCCTCCCACCGTCCGATTGGCACCCCAGTCTTCTCTTCCCGCGATGACCTGCGTGGGGACGTCGATCGTGCGCCCCGCGAAGGTCAGTTGCTCGGCGAGGGTCGGGGCGAAGGCGTTGTTGCGCCGGTGCCGATATTCGTGCAGCGCGCCGGTCCATCCGCTGCGCGCATATTCCATCCCGTAGACCTCGCACTCCGCCTCGGTCATCCACTTGCAGGACTTGATGTAGGCGGCATCCGGCATTGCCGCGGCGACCGTGGCCGGCATGCCCGTGCCCCTTCTCATCACATAATACTCCGGCATCTGCGCATTCTGTTCGGCGGCCTCCTTGGCGGTATGGACCGCGTGCAGAGGACGCAGATTCTGGTTGCCCGGGAAATCGGCGCTTTTCATGTAATAGAAGGCGCGGAAGAAATTCGGTCATTCCCTGGGGCACATTCTTCATGTCCCTCTCGGCTTCCGGGCTCGCCCAGTAATCCTGATAACCTTTACGCGGCGGATCGAGCTTGGCGTATTCCGCGTCGAGTTCGGGGTTGGTAAAATCAGGATGCGGCATGGGCGCGCCGTTGGCCGTATTGAACGGGAACGCCGGCGCCCCGCCGAATCCCCCGCCGATAAGCGTGAGGCGGGGAAATATGTCGGGCCGGATGAGGGCGCCATAAGCGGCCATGAGCGAACCCTGGTCGTGCCCCACCATCATTGCGGTGCTGCGATAGCCGAGCGCATTGACCAGCGCGATCTGGTCCCGCAACAGGTTGAGCATGAGAAAAGGCTGGGGATCCGCGTCCCAGGCATCGTCCCAGCCGGCGGTGCGGCCAAAGCCGCGACAGTCCGGGGCGACCACATAATAACCCGCGGCGGCCACGGCCGGCATCACCTTGCGCCAGCTGTAAGCGAGGTTCGGAAAACCATGAAGCATCAGCACCAGAGGCCGGCCCGGCGTCTCGAAGCCCGCCTCGAGGATGTTCACGGTCAGGCCGTTGACGTTGGCGATGAGACGCGCCCGGACTCCGGCGGGAAGTGTGCCATTGCCATAGGGCGGCACGCCGCGGAAATCCGCATTCACGATGGCCGCCCGCGCCGGCGCGGCGCCAGCCAAGGCGAGCGCTCCGACACCCGAGGCCGCCGCAAGAAGCGTGCGCCGCGAAACTCCGAGCGCAGTCGCATCATTGGAATCTTGGTCCGACATGGCAAATCCCCTGTGTGAGCGACCGCGCGATTATCGTTATGTCGCGGCGAGTTAAAGCGTTTCAACTATAATTGCTTCGCATCCGAAGGCAAGTTGGCCGCCGGCAAGTTGGCTTTGTCGCCGCTCAGAAATCCGGCTTATCCTGCTGCGGGACCGCAGCGTTCTTTCCCGAGTACCATTGGAGGTTCTCGGCGCAGATCACTTCTGACCATGGACCCAGATTGGGGCGATAGGTGATGGTCGCGGTCCAGGGCATGGTGAAGACGCCGTCATCTTCGACCGTGAAGTGGAGTTGCAGCACTTTGCCGCGGTAGTCGGGATCGACCTCCACGACGCCCGTCGCGCCGGCGGCGGAGACATAGGAGTTCTCTTTGGCGTTGCGCTCCAGGGCGTCCTTGGCGTCGTCGTAATCGACGAGGCGATAGCGCTCGACCACATGCAGTGCCGCGCTGTGCGGGGTGCCGTACATATCGACCATGGCGTACGGCCCCACCTTGATGCCCACGGTATCGATCACCAAGGCGTCGCCTTCGTAATGGCCGACGGAATCCCCATACCAGGACGGCGTGACCGGTGCGGGATGACGCGCATTCAAGCGCACCCGGCGCAGTTCGTGACCCTGGCGGTAGATCATCAAAATGTGGTCCGGCTGCTGGAAGATCTGCAGCAGGAAATCCCAAAAGACGTAGGGCACGCCGCCGGGCCAGCACTGGTTGCTCGGCGTCGGATAACCCTGCCCGGCCAGAGAGATATCGCCGTGCTTCTTCACCACTTCGGCCGCCCAGGGCTGCAGGATCGGATTGGTGTGATCGCCGACCAGTTGCTGAAAATTGGCGACGCCATCGCCGCGGCGCGACCGGTTTCGCACCGGCCCCGGACCCGATGCCGGCGGCTCGAAGCCGGTCAGATAAGGGTGCGCCCATGTGCCCGAGAAATCCGGTATGGCGGCGGCGCTTGGCGCGGCGCTGCCAGCCGGCTCGGCTGCCTGCGGTCCCGCTTGCGCAACGGCCGGCGCCGAAATCGCCGACGCCATTATCACCGACAAAAGGAAATTCCGCCGCTGCAAATACATGATCCTCTCCCTTACATGGTTGCGCCCGCAGTTCTCGGATACATCGGCGATGCCAAACCCCGACCGGCCGGTGCCGTCATTCGTTTGACCGGACTGGGCGTGACCGGACCGGGCATGGCCGCGTCACTCGGGCTTGATGTTAGCAGTCCGGATCACCTTTCCCAATTCTTCGGTCACGCCCGTGTCGAGGTTTACAATTCTTCCGCTGTCGATATCGCGATGTCCGGCTAAACCGCTGTGCCCCGAGGAGCTTTCGATCGAACTGCCGATGGCTGGACCGGTCGGAATTGTCATCCTGAAGGACTTGCCCGGCGCAAAGTCCCGATCCACACGCAGTGGGGCGGGGGGCCGGCCTATGGAAGACCATGCCTGGGTCGCGGGGCTGCGCACCGGATCGGCACAAGTTTTTCTTAATCCCCCACGCGTAAGGGTGCTGCAGGCACGCAGGCGTGGTGAACGAGATGCTGGATCTGGCCGGGCCGATTTTCGCAAAAATCGCCGAGACGCTTCTGACCGTGATTCCGAGCGCGATCGGCTTTGCCATCGCGTTCGCCGTGCTCAGCCTGTTTTCAGGCCAGGCCTGCAACCCCGGCCGCACCTGGTGGCGCAATCCCGGGCTCGCCACCGACATCTGTTATATCCTGATCATTCCTTTCGCCGCGCCCTATATGCGCATGAGCCTGATGATCGGCGGGGCGGCCCTGCTGTCGGGGGTGATGACCACCCAGGAGATCAAGGACTATTTCGAGCACGGCCGCGGGCCGCTGGCCGGCCTGCCGTTCTGGGCGCAGCTGCCGATCTATGTCGTCGCGTCGGATTTCCTGCTGTATTGGATCCACCGCCTGTTTCACGGCGCCAGCCTGTGGCGGTTCCATGCCGTACATCATTCGGCGGAACAGGTGGATTGGACGACGGCCTACCGGTTCCATCCCGTCAACCTGTGGCTCGGCTCGTTCCTGGTCGCCACCATCATGCTGTTTCTCGGCATAGCGCCGACGGTGCTGCTGTTCCTGGTCGCCTTCGACACCACCACCGCGGCCTTCGTCCATGCCAACCTGAACTGGACGCTGGGACCCCTGAAATACGTGGTAGCCACGCCGGTGTTCCATCGCTGGCATCACACCGCGCTCGACCAGGGCGGCAGTTCCAATTTCGGCTCGCTGTTTTCCGTGTGGGACGTGCTGTTCGGCACGTTCCACATGCCGGCGCACGCGCTTCCGGACCATTACGGCATCGACGATCCGCGGTTCCCGCAAGGATTCCTCGGCCAGACCGTCCATCCGTTCCGCGGCCTGGTCGAGACCGGCGTGCCGGGGCGCGTCAAGGTCCAGCCTCCAGCGCTCTGATCTGCTTGATCGCGGCGAATATCTTGATGTTGAGGAGTGCCCGGCCGCGTTCGGCCGACGACTTGATCGGATCGCCGGACACTCCGTTCGGCTCCAGCGCGAAGGTGGTGCCGGCGTAGCGCTGAATGTCGACGCCCTCGGGATGCACCGCCATCAATTCCGATGTGTCGGAGATGCCGGCATGCTGGCCGATCGCTCCCGGCGTCTCGCCCTGGCTCTTGAGATAGTCGGTCTCGGCCGCGTCGGCGTAATAGTCGGATACGTCGATGACCCGGACGCCCTGCTTACCCCATTCCCGCGAGAGCCGCTCTGCCACCTCGGTTTGGGGCTTCAGGCTGCCGGCATGGTCCGCAATAAAGCAGATGGTCTTGAAACCGCCGGCCTTCAGGCTGCGGGCGATGCCTTCGAGCATCCTGGCGTAGACCTCTTCGGGGATGCCGATGGTGCCGGGGAAGCGCAGGTGCCCGGTCGGCGGGTCGTAATCGCCCTCCGGCACGTAGGGGATGACCGGCGCCACCAGCGTCCGGCCCAGTTCCTTGGCGATCTCCACCGCCGACCAGCCCACAATGAAGTCGTGCTTGCCGAGCACCATGTGCGGACCGTTCTGCTCGATGCCGCCGCTCGGCACGATCACCGTAGTGTAGCCGCGCGCGAGGGCGCTGCGCACCTCGACCCAGGTCATGTCGGCGATCTGCACGGTGTCCGGCAGCGGTGCGGTCAGCGGCCGTTGCACCCAATAAAACGCCAGCGCCAGTCCCGCCATCACGGCAAGCGCCAGCCTCGCGGCCCGATAGCGCCGCGCGGGCTCGGTCGGGGACTGGCCCTGAAGCGATTCCACGTCGAATGATGCTTCCGCCGGAGGGTCTTGCCGCTGCCGCGCGAGCGGCCGCGCATCTGGGCCCGCATCCTATAAAAACAATGTTGCAACAATCTTAATCCGAACCGGCAGTGGCGGCCTCCGCCTTCAGGCCGTCGGGATGCGGCATGGCGATGACGTTGTAGCCGGAGTCGACGAAATGGATCTCGCCAGTGACCCCGGTCGAAAGGTCGGACAGGAGATAGACCCCGGCGCCGCCCAACTCCTCCAGCGTCACCCCGCGGCGCAGCGGCGAATGGCGTTGCTGGAACGCGAACATGAAGCGAGCATCGGAAATGCCCGCGCCGGCGAGGGTGCGGATCGGTCCCGCCGAGATGGCGTTGACACGGATGCGGCTGGCGCCGAAATCCACCGCGAGATAGCGCACCGACGCTTCCAGCGCCGCTTTGGCCACGCCCATGGCGTTGTAATTGGGCATCGCCCGCAATCCGCCATTGTAGGTCAGCGTCACCATGGCGCCGCCGTCCGGCATGAGTGCGGCGGCGTGTCGCGCCGCCTCGGTGAAGGAAAAGCACGAGATCACCATGGTGCGGATGAAGTTTTCCCGCGTGGTGTCGGCATACCGCCCCTTCAGCTCGTTCTTGTCGGAATAGGCGATGGCGTGAACCAGGAAATCGATGCTGCCCCAGGCCTCGCGCAACCCATCGAAGACGGCGTCGACCGAGACGGAATCCTCGACATCGCAGGGCAGCACCAGTTGCGCACCCACCGACGCCGCCAGCGGCTTCACGCGCTTGCCGAGCGCCTCGCCCTGGTAGGTGAAGGCGAGGCTCGCGCCGTGTGCCGCGAGCGCCCGCGCAATTCCCCAGGCGATCGAGTGATCGTTCGCAACCCCCATCACGAGGCCGCGCTTGCCCTTCATCAACATATGGAACGCCCCTGCCGCTTGCTTCGCCGGGAGGACCGATAGGAAGCCCCCGTGCTCCCGATATCACGCATCCAGCCGCTTGAGCACGATCGATGCGTTGGTGCCGCCGAAGCCGAACGAGTTCGACAGCACGCAGGACAGCGCCACGTCGTCGCGTCGCGCGCGCACGATCGGCATATCCTGCGAACGCCGGATCGAGCGTCTCGATATTGGCGCTCTCGCAGATGAATCCGTTGTTCATCATCAGCAGCGAATAGATCGCCTCCTGCACGCCGGCAGCGCCGAGCGAGTGGCCGGTCAGCGATTTGGTCGCCGAAATCGGCGGGCATTTCGCCCCGAATACTTCGCGCAAAGCCTCGATCTCCCTGAGGTCGCCGATCGGCGTCGCGGTGGCATGGGGATTGATGTAGTCGACCGGCGCCTTCACGGTCGACAACGCCATCCGCATGCAGCGCACCGCGCCCTCACCTGACGGCGCCACCATGTCGTAGCCGTCGGAGGTCGCGCCATAGCCGGCGACCTCGGCATAGATGCGCGCCCCGCGCGCCCGGGCATGCTCGAGTTCCTCGAGCACCAGCACGCCGGCGCCGCCGGCGATGACGAAGCCGTCGCGGTCGGCATCATAGGCGCGCGAGGCTTTGTGCGGCGTGTCGTTGTATTTCGTCGACATCGCCCCCATGGCGTCGAACAGCACCGACAGCGTCCAGTCGAGCTCCTCGCAGCCGCCGGCGAAGATGATGTCCTGCTTGCCCATCTGGATGATCTCGGCGGCATTGCCGATGCAGTGGTTGGAGGTCGCGCAGGCCGACGAGATCGAATAATTGACGCCCTTGATCTTGAACCAGGTGGCGAGCGTCGCCGAGGCCGTGGACGACATCGCCTTCGGCACCGCGAACGGACCGACGCGCTTGGGGCCCTTGGAGCGGGTGGTGTCGGCGGCTTCGACCACGGCGCGGGTCGAGGGCCCGCCCGACCCCATGATGATCCCGGTGCGCGCGTTGGAGATGTCGCCGTCCTCCAGGCCGGAGTCGCGCAGCGCCTGCTCCATGGCGACGTGGTTCCACGCCGCGCCGCCGCCCAGAAAGCGCATCGCGCGGCGATCCACCGATTCCTGGGGGTCGAGGGTCGGCGCGCCGTGGACGCGACAGCGGAACCCGAGTTCCGCGTAGGTATCGGCCCGCGAAATCCCCGATTTTGCTTCCCGCAAGCTCGCCAGCACTTCCTGCGTATTGTTGCCGATGGAGGAGACAATGCCCATCCCGGTGACGACGACCCGCCTCATGACCTGCCTTCCCGCCTCGAGCGGCCTCGCCCCGACATTTGGACCCCGAGCTCCAGACAGGCCCGTCCCGCCGCCGGTGCGCCCGGCCCGACGCTTGCGCTCAGGTCGCCGGCTGCAGCGCCGCGACGTCGCGGAACAGGCCGACCTTGATATCGAATGCGCGGTAGATAATCGATCCGTCCGCCGAGAGCCAGCCGTCGGCTATGCCCAGAACCAGCTTCGAGCGCATGACCCGCTTGATGTCGATGCCGTAGATCACTTGTTTGACGGTGGGCAGAACCTGGCCGGAGAACTTGACCTCGCCGAGGCCGAGCGCGCGGCCCTTGCCCTCGCCGCCGGCCCAGCCGAGGAAGAAGCCGACCAACTGCCACAAGGCGTCGAGGCCGAGGCAGCCGGGCATCACCGGATCACCCTTGAAATGACAGGGAAAAAACCACAGATCGGGCTTCACCTCGAGTTCGGCACGAGCAAGCCCCTTGCCATGCCCGCCGCCCTGCTCGGAGATTTCGCTGATCCGTTCGAACATCAGCATCGGCGGCAGCGGCAATTGCGGGCCGCCCGGAAACAATTCGCCGCGCCCGCAGGCGAGCAGGTCCTCATATTCGAAGCTTGAACGCCGGTTCTGCATGCCGTCACGGTCCTCAATGCGCAGTGGGGGCCGCTGACCAACGTTCAGCGCTGCATGGTGCGAAGTCATCGGAGCCTCTCCCTAACATACGGCATTGGACCGGCAAAGCGGGCGCCAGCGCGATGGAATCGGTCCAATGAGCTGGCGGTGGCCGGCGCCCGGCCATCGCGATATGGTCGACCCGAGCGGGCGATCGAACGGGTGATCGAAGCGCCGATGATCGAGGCGCTTGCAACATGTGGCATCGAGCGATATGATTGCAAATGAAACGATCTCGAAATTCGGCATGAGTTGAAGATCAGCGTCATGGAGTCACGTCCCGCCATTACCATCAGTCGGCTGTCTCCGGACCTTCCGTCCGGTGAAACGATCCCGGATGGGCGCAATGGCTGCCCGTGGCACGACGTTCTCGCACTGCTGCGTCAGGTCAAGCTGCGTCCGACCCGGCAGCGCATGGCGCTCGGCTGGCTGCTGTTCGCCAAGGGCGACCGCCATCTCACCGCGGAAATGCTCTACGAAGAGGCGAACCGGGCCAAGATCGCGGTATCGCTCGCGACCGTCTACAACACCCTTCACCAGTTCACCGACGCCGGGCTGCTGCGCGAAGTCGCGGTGAACGGTTCCAAGACCTATTTCGACACCAACGTGTCCGACCACCACCACTTCTTCATCGAGAGCGAGCACAATCTCGTCGATATCCCCCATGCGGATTCGATCGTCGGCGAGCTGCCGCCGGTGCCGGAAGGCTACGAGATCAGCCGCGTCGACGTGGTGGTGCGCCTGAGGCCGAAGAAGCGCTGAGCGGGGCTTGGTCGCACCGGTCGGCGCGGCGTCGTCTACGCACGTCGGGCACTCTGTGGCCGTTCCGAGGCTGACCGTCGGCGGCAACGCATTTGACGAAATTTGGATGCGGAATCTCGTGCGCGGACCCGCCCGCCGGTTGCAGCCTGTCGTCACTCCACCTTCTCGTTCGGGTAGACGCCCCACAGCCGTTCCTGCTCGATCCAGCCGTCGAAGCCGTTGCCGAGGAAGCGGCACCAGCGGCCGCTGCAGCGC
>CAWCJX010000015.1:0-102380 GCA_963795865.1 uncultured Alphaproteobacteria bacterium | reverse complement strand
CCTCCAGGTCGAGACCACCGACATTCTCTGTTCATCTGCGGCGGCGCCTTCACCAGCTGGAGAAGATCATCTCGGCGCGGGCGTGCGCACCTCGATCGGCTTCGGCGCGTACGTCCTGGCGCCGGAACGATCGCAGATCCGGCGAAAGCTTCCGCGACGTCGAGCCCGCGGACCTCATGAAGTACGGTCTGATTCCCGAATTCGTCGGCCGCCTGCCGGTGGTGGCGACGCTCGGAGACCTCGACGAACCTGCGCTCAAGCGCATCCTGACCGAGCCGAAGAACGCCCTGGTCAAGCAGTACCGGCGGCTGTTCGAGATGGAGAACATCGAGTTGAGCCTCGCCGAGGAGGCGCTCGGCGCCATCGCCCGCAAGGCGATGGAACGCAAGACCGGGGCGCGCGGCCTGCGCTCGCTGATGGAGACCATCCTGCTCGACACCATGTTCGACCTGCCGAGCCTGGACGGTGTCGAGAAGGTGGTGATCTCCAAGCAGGTCGTCGAGGGCGTCGCTCCGCCGCTCTACATCTATACCGATCGCATCGGCGATGCCGATGCGAGTGCCTGAGCCCGGCCCTGCGGGCGGCGTGGAGACACTCATGACGGGAACGAACAATGTGACGTCTTCGACCGGCGCCGCCCGGACGAGGACAGGCATGATCGCCGGCGCCGCTCGCAGGCGTCGCATGACCTTCAATGTCGGCGGCGTTGTTGCGCTGCTCGTCGCCGCCCTGGTCTTCGTGTCGTTCTTTTCGCTGTTCACGGTGCCGCAGACCAGCCAGGCGCTGGTGGTTCGCCTCGGCGACCCGATCCGGACGATTTCGGAGCCCGGCCTGCACATGAAGATGCCGTTCGTCGACACCGTGATCTATGTCGACAATCGCATTCTCGACCTGGAGAGCGCATCCGAGGAGGTGATCGCCTCCGACCAGAAGCGCCTGGTGGTCGAGGCCTTCGCGCGCTATCGGATCAGCAATCCGCTGCAATTCTATCAGACCGTCGGCACCATCGACGGCGCCAATTCCCGTCTGTCGCCGCTGCTGAACGCGGCGCTGCGGCGCGTGCTCGGCGACTTCACGCTGACCCAGGCGCTGCGCGACGATCGTCCCGCCTTGATGGCGCGCGTGCGCACCCGGCTCGACACCGAAGCCAGGTCCCTCGGCATCGAGGTCGTCGATGTCCGGATCAGCCGCGCCAATCTTCCGACGCAGAACAGCCAGGCGGTGTATCAGCGCATGCAGACCGAGCGGCAGCGCGAGGCGGCCGAGTTCCGCGCCCAGGGCAACGAGAAGAGCCAGGAGATCCGCGCGCGCGCCGATCGCGACGTCACCGTGCTGGTCGCCGACGCGACGCAGCAGGGCGAGCAGGCGCGCGGCGACGGCGATGCCACCCGGGCCCGAATCTTCGCGGAGGCCTACGGAAAGGACCCGGAGTTCTACGCGTTCTACCGCTCCATGCAGGCCTACGAAGCCGCACTGCGGCCCAACAACACGCGGCTGGTGCTGCCGCCGGACTCGCGTTTCTTCCGGTTTTTCAGCGGTCCCTCGGCGGCGTCGCGGGCGAAATGAAGGGCCGCTGACTGCGCGCCCCGCTTCGCCTTGCGCCGGATCATGCCTTACAGGGTCATGATCGCAGGCGCCATCCGCTTGCCGCCCGCAGGGAGATGTCCGCTACCGGGGCGCAGGCGGTTGGCGCGCGGCACGACGGGCGGCAGGAGCCGGGGCGGCCGCAGCGGGCCGCTGCCGCTGCAAACGGGTCGGTCGCGACGGCCGCCGTGGCGCCGTCGCGCTGCTGCTGTTCCAGCGCACGCAGCCTCGAGACGTTCCTTTGGTGCTGGTCGAGCGATTCCGAGAACGAGTGCCCGCCGGTGCCGTCGGCGACGAAATAGAGCTCCTTGGTGCGGGCCGGATTGGCCACGGCTTCGAGCGCCGCGCGCCCGGGATTGGCGATCGGGCCCGGCGGCAATCCCTCGATGACGTAGGTATTGTAGGGCGTCGGCTGCTCGATTTCGCTGCGCAGGATCGGCCGGCCGAGCGTGCCCTTGCCGCCGACCAGTCCGTAGATGATGGTCGGGTCGGATTGCAGCTTCATGCGCTGCTTGAGGCGGTTGACGAACACGGCGGCGACCCTGGTGCGCTCGTCGGCGCGGCCGGTTTCCTTTTCGACGATCGAGGCGAGCGTCACCAGTTGCTCCGGCGTGCGCAGCGGCAGATCGGGCGCGCGGCGATCCCAGACCTCCTGGATGATGCGCTTCTGGGCCTGCTGCATGCGCTGGATCACCTGGTCGCGCGGCGTGCCGCGCGGGAAAGCGATAGCTCTCGGGCAGCAGCGATCCCTCGCGCGGTATCTCGCGGATGTTGCCGGCGAGCATGTCGGCTTCCAGCAGACGCTGCACGATCTGCTCGGAGGTGAGGCCCTCGGCGACGGTGACCTGATGCTGCACCACCTTGTTGCTGACGAGGGTGTTGAGGACGTCGTGCAGGCTCGCCTGCTTGGCGAACTGGTATTCGCCGAATCGCAGCTCGTCATGTGTCTTGGCGAGCAGCGAGCCGGCGATGAAGGTCAGGTAATGGTCGATGACGCCTTCCTTGACCAGGAGATCGGCGATGTCGCGGATGCCGGAGCGGGGCGGGATGTTGACGACCTTGTCCTCCGCCAGCGGACCCGGCTCCTCGAATTCGATGCTTGCCCACGGCAAAACCGCCGGCGATGATGATCGCCACCAGGATCAGCACGGTGAAGACGGCATTGCCCGCGATCACCAGGGGGTGCCGCGCGCTTTTCGACCACTTGGTCGGCATCGGTACCCGTTCGGGCTCGAGCGCGGCGCGCGGGCTGCGCGGGCTGATTCGCCGGGGGTCGCCGAGCCGGGCGGACGCCGACGCCGCCGAACTGGTCGACGCCGTCCTGCGCGCCGCCAACGGATCGAAGATCTGGTCAGTGCTCTCGGCCATAGATCCAACTCGTTGCGATATCGGTCAAACCATGTGACAGGCTACCACACTAACCTCCGCAGCATTGTGGCCTTTTGTCGGTCGTCGCATGATTTAGGCACAGCCGCCGGCTGCACCGGCGGCCTTCAATCGGCGTAGCGGCGGAACACCAGCGAGGCATTGGTGCCGCCGAACCCGAACGAGTTCGAGAGCACCACGTCGATGTGGCGCGGTTTGGCGGCGTGGGGCACGAGGTCGATCGCGGTCTCGACCGAGGGATTGTCGAGGTTGAGCGTGGGCGGCACCATGCCGTCCCGCATGGCCAGGATCGAAAAAATCGATTCGACCGCGCCGGCGGCGCCGAGCAGGTGTCCGATCGAGGATTTGGTCGAGGACATGGCGATTCGGCCGGCCGCATTGCCGACCAGCCGGTGCACCGCATTGAGCTCGATCTCGTCGCCCAGCGGCGTCGAGGTGCCGTGCGCGTTGATGTAGTCGATCTCGGCGGGGCTGATTCCGGCGCGCTTGATCGCCGCGCTCATGCAGCGCAAGGCGCCGTCGCCATCCTCGGCGGGCGCGGTGATGTGATAGGCGTCGCCGGACATGCCGTAGCCGATCAGCTCGGCATGAATCTTCGCGCCCCGTGCGCGGGCGCGGGCGAGGTCTTCCAGCACCACCACGCCGGCACCTTCGCCCATCACGAAGCCGTCGCGATCCCTGTCATAGGGACGCGACGCCCGCACCGGGTCGTCATTGAAGCCGGTGGACAGCGCGCGGCACGACGAGAAGCCGGCGATCGAAAGCCGGTTGAGCGGAGACTCCGCACCGCCCGCCACCATCACGTCGGCGTCGCCGAGGGCGATCAGCCGCCCGGCATCGCCGATCGCATGGGCGCCGGTGGAGCAGGCGGTGACGACGGCGTGATTGGGACCTTTGAGGCCGTGGGCGATCGAGACATAGCCGGAGGCGAGGTTGATCAGCCGCCCCGGGATGAAGAACGGCGACACCCGCCGCGGACCTTTTTCCTTCAGGATGATCGCGGTCTCGGCAATGCCCTCGATGCCGCCGATGCCCGAGCCGATCATCACGCCGGTGGTGATCTGCTCGTCATAGGTCTTGGGCTCGCAGCCGGCATCGGCGATCGCCTGGGTCGCGGCGCACATGGCGAAGGTGATGAATTCGTCGACCTTGCGCTGCTCCTTGGGCTCCTGCCACTGGTCTGGATTGTAAGTGCCGTCGGTACCGTCGCCGCGCGGAATTGGGCAGGCGATCTTGCACGGCAGGTCGGATACGTCGAACGTCTCGACCCGGCGCGCCGCACTGTCGCCGGCGAGGAGCCGCCGCCATGTCGCCTCGACGCCGCAGCCGAGCGGCGTGACCATCCCCATTCCGGTTACGACCACACGTCTCATGTCATGCCTGCATGCCGACCCCGCCGGCTACATTTAGCCGGACCGGCCGCTTTCGCAAAGCCTGCGGAATGCGACACCCGCCATGCCCGCTCGCGGCCGCAGCCGCGCCGGCCTCGGTGGCGTGGTCAGCTCTTGATCGGCTCTTGATCAGCTCTCGATCAGCTCTTGGCGTTCTTTTCGAGAAACTTCACCGCATCGCCCACGGTGAGAATTGTTTCCGCGGCGTCGTCGGGAATCTCGCAGCCGAATTCCTCTTCGAACGCCATGACGAGTTCGACCGTATCGAGGCTGTCGGCGCCGAGATCATCGATGAAGCTCGCAGCCTCCGTGACCTTGTCGGGCTCGACGCCCAGATGTTCCACGACGATCTTCTTCACCCGCTCGCCAATGTCACTCATCGTTCAAACCTCGTGCGCCTCTCGAATTGGCTCAACCCGCCAAGCGACCTCGCGATCAAGCGACCTCGCGATCATCATGGTGCGGCCGATCACTGCGCGGCCGATCGGCCCGTCGTGGTCGACGGCAGAAGGACAATTCCAGCCACGGGGTTATGCAACGGACTAGGAGCCCCCTACACCAGCGTGTCGTCCAGCCACTCGGGGGGTTACCATACTTCAATTGGCTTGACCAGCAGGCCGGAGCCGGCGTCCAAAGCCCCCGGCGCCGACGCCGCAAGGCCCTCAGATCATTGCCATTCCGCCGTTGATATGGAGGGTTTGGCCGGTCACATAGGCGCCCTCATTGGAGGCGAGATAGAGCGCCCCCGCGGCGATGTCGTCGGGTTCACCGAGCCGGCCCGCCGGCACCCGCGCCAGGATCGATTCTTTCTGCTTGTCGGTCAGCGCATCGGTCATGGCGGTCTCGATGAAGCCGGGCGCGATGGCGTTGACGGTGACGCCGCGCGAGGCGACCTCCTGGGCGAGCGACTTCGTCATCGCGATCATGCCGGCCTTGGCGGCGGCATAATTCGCCTGGCCGGCATTTCCGGTGACGCCGACCACCGAGGCGATGCCGATGATGCGGCCGAACCGGCGGCGCATCATGCCGCGCACCGCCGCCCGGGCGAGCCGGAACGCCGCCGTGAGGTCGACCGCGAGCACCTCGTCCCAGTCCTCGTCCTTCATGCGCATGAAAATCTGGTCGCGGGTGATGCCGGCATTGTTGACCAGAATGTCGAGGTGTCCCATCGCCTGCTCGGCGGCCGGGACCAGAGCCTCGACGTCGGTCTTGTCGGCGATGTCGCAGGGCAACACGTGGACGCGCCCCGCCAGTTGCCCCGCCAGCGCATCGAGCATGTCGCCGCGGCGGCCGGAAATCGCGACCACAGCGCCCTTGGCATGCATGGCGCGGGCGATGGCGGCGCCGATCCCCCCGGTCGCCCCGGTGACGAGCGCGGTCCTGTCGGTCAGGTCGAACATGGATCATTCCTCGTTTGCGGCGGCCGGCGGCGTCCGGGAGCGCGTCCCTTGGAACGCATCGCCATCCATGGGCCGGAGTCAAGCGCGGCGGGCGTGGAGCAGCGCGGAGCGCGTTGGTGGGAGGTCCGCTTCACCGCGGCTTGGCGGCCTATCGCGGCACCGTGGCGAAGACACGTTCAATCGCCCGGCCGGCCGCGGGGGCGCTTCGTGTCATGATCCTGTCATGACTTCCTTAACACTTGGCCCAGGGAGGTGAGCCAGCAGCACCCGCTGCGCGAGCCTATGTGTCTAAATGACATTGGCTGCCGAACTTGCAAGTTCGCAAAGCACAATGTCATAGTAATCACCCAACCGTCATAGTGGAGGTAAGTGTCGTGGCCGTGAAGACATCGAAATCCGACGTGGAGCCGGTGGATGCCGGCGCAGCCGCCCAAATGGGCGACGTTGTGCTTCCTGGCGGCGACGCGGTGGGTGTCGACAAGATCCGCGATCTGCTGTTTGGCAATCAAATGCAAGACTACGATCGCCGCTTCTCCAAGCTCGAGGAGCGGTTTCTGCAGCGCTTCAAGGACATCGAGTCCGAAACGGCACGCAATCTCAACGCATTCGAATCGAATGCCAAGAAGCAGGTCGAATTGCTGGCGAGTCAGCTTCGCGAAGAGAAAGACCTGCGCTCCGAAGCCGACAAGGAGATCGACCGTACGCTGCGCGAGCATAATCAGACCGTGGAAAAGCGTCTTCGCTCGATCTCGGACCAGTTGAGCCAGCTCGAGCGCGAAATGTCCGACCGGTTGGTGCAAGAGGCGCTTTCGCTGCGCGAAGAGATCAAGCGCAAGAACGAGGACATCCAGCACACGATCGAGAAGATGTTTTCAGAGCTCAGCAACGTCAAAACCGATCGGAACCTGCTCGCCGGCCTGTTCGTCGAGGTAGCCAAGTGCCTGAATCAGGACGTGGGACCGAAGAGCGTGGGCAAGGGCGGCGGCGATCGCGGTTGGACGTCCAGTTGATCCGTCTCGCTAGGTGAGCGCGTCCACCGACATGCTTGAAGGGCTGCTGCGCCCCCCTTCGGGTGATGTGGGGATCGATCGGAAAGCACTGGCGGGGCTGCTGCTCGAGATTGCGCAGAGCTTGAAGCCCGAGCTCCGTGCACAGCAGAACGGTGTACTCCCGGCCGATCTGCGCCTCGACCAGCTGCGTACGTTGCTGCTCGGCCGAGAGATCGAAGTGCTGTCCCGATTGAGCGGGGTGGTGGACGACCCCGAGCGGCTCGCGGAGGCGATCGGGCGCGTGCTGCCAACCGCGATTGCCCAAGCGACGAGCGATGCGCGGCTGGGGCATGTCTTGGCGCCGGCCATGGAGAAGGCGACGGAGAGCTCGATCCGGAGCGATCCGCACACGCTCGTCAACATTCTCTATCCGCTGATCGTCCCGGCGATCCGCAAGTCGATCGGCGAAACCATCGACGAGACCTTCCAGTCGCTCAACCAGTCGCTGAAGTACAGCCTCACCTGGCGCGGGCTGAGATGGCGCTGGGAAGCTTGGCGGACCGGAACGTCCTTCGCCGAAGTCGTGCTCAAGCACACGCTCGTCTATCAGGTCGAGCACGTCTTTCTGATCCATCGTCACACCGGACTGTTGATCTCCCATGTCGCGGCCGAGAATGCGGCCAGCCAGGATCCGCAGCTGGTCTCGTCGATGCTGGTCGCGATCCAGGATTTCGTCCGGGATTCGTTTTCAGGCGCCGAGCAGCAGGGGCTCGACACATTGCGGCTGGGCGAACTGAGGCTGTGGTCCGAGGCGGGACCGTTTGCCACGCTGGTCGCGGTGATTCGAGGCGATCCCCCGGAAGGCCTGCACGACACCCTGCGCAACGCGCTGTCACGGATCCATGCCGAGCGCCATCATGCCCTGGAGAGCTTCGACGGCGACAGCTCCGGCTTTGCGGATATCGCGGCACAACTGGCCGAAGTCGTGGCGCTCAAGCAGCGGGCTCCGCCGCGTTTCGGGACCGGCTTGCGACGTCTGATCGTTTTGGGGTGGCTCACGGTGCTGCTGATGTTCGCCGGGGCATGGGGCGTTCGCTGGTGGCAGGAGCAACAGATCCGGGAGAGCTACCTGGCGCGGCTGCGGACTTAACCCGGCATCGTGATCACCGATTTGGGAGAGCGCGACGGCAAATTCCTGGTTGCGGGCCTGCGCGATCCGCTCGCGGTGGACCCGCAGCTGGTGCTGCGCCAAGTGGGGATCAATCCGGCGGGTGTCGTCACCAACTGGGCGCCGTATCAAGCCCTCGATCCGGAGATCGTTCTGAAACGGCTGCAGGCGTCGCTCGCGCCGCCGCCGGGCGTGACCCTCGCGGTCGACGGCGACCGCATCGTGGCGCGGGGGTCGGCGCCATCCTCCTGGCTCGAGCGCGCCCGCATTGCCGGCGGATTGCTGCCGGTGGGGGCGCCCGGTCTCGATCTCTCCGGGGTGCGCAATGCCAATGACGAGAAGGAGCGGCAGTGGGACGGCTATGTCGCGCGGCTGCGGGCCGAGCCCGGCATCGTGATCACCGAGGCGAGCGGGCGCGACGGCGACTTCCGGATCGCCGGCTTGCGCGATCCGCTCGCGGTCGATCCGCAGGAGGCGCTGCGCGAGGCGGGAATCGATCCCGCGCGCGTGGTCAGCCACTGGGCGCCCTATCAGGCGCTCGATCCGGAGTTCGTGCTCAAGCGCCTGCAGGCGTCGCTCGAGCCGCCGCCGGGCGTGACCCTCGCCGTCGACGGCGACCGCATCGTGGCGCAGGGATTGGCGCCGTCCCGCTGGCTCGACCGCGCGCGCGTCGCCGCACGAATGCTGCCCGCGGGGGCTCCACGCTTCGATCTCTCCGGCGTGCAGAACGTCAGTGATGGCGAGCTCGGCAAGCTGCGCGAAGCGATCCAGTCGCACCAAATCCATTTCGACAACAACGTGCCGCTGCCGGCGCCGGGACAGGACGCGATCCTCGATCAGCTCGCCGCCGAACTCAAACAGCTCGCAGAATTGTCGTCGACCATGCACGTGAACACGCGGGTGACGCTGACCGGGCATTCCGATGCCTCCGGCCAGGGTACGTTCAACCTGTCCATGAGCCTGGCGCGGGCCGAAGCGGTCCGCGCACTCCTGAGAAAGCGCGGCGTCGATCCGGATCTGCTCGCGATACGCGGCGCCGGCCCGCTCGAGCCGCTGAAGCAAGAGGACTCCGAGACCGCGCGCTCGGCCAACCGCCGGGTCTCGTTCTCCGTCGCGATCGAGGAGCAACCATGACCACTGCAACGCTGCAAAAGAAAATCTGTATGCTCGGCGGTTTCTCGGTGGGCAAGACCAGCCTGGTGAAGCGCTATGTCCAGAGCGTCTTTTCCGAAACGTATCTCACCACGGTCGGCGTCAAGATCGACAAGAAGACCGTGGACCTGCCGGATCGGAGCGTGAGCCTCATCCTTTGGGACCTCGCCGGCGAGGACGATATTTCCTCGCTCCGCATGAGCTACCTGCGCGGCTCCGCAGGATACGTGCTGGTGGCCGACGGAACGCGGCGCACCACCCTCGATGTCGCCACGTCGCTTCGTCAGCGCGTCGAAGCGGATTACGGTCCCATGCCCTTCGTGCTGTTGTTGAACAAGAACGATCTTAAGGAGCAGTGGGCGATTCCCGATTCCGATCTGGCGGGCCTCCGGGACAAAGGCTGGTGGGTGCGGACCACCAGCGCGCGAACCGGCGAAGGCGTGGAGGACGCGTTCATGGACCTCGCCGTCCGCATCTCGCGCTGAGCCATGGAGGGCCTACCCCGGAGCCTGGCCGAGCGGCTGCAAGCGTTGACCTATAGCGAGCGGGCGGTTGCCTACTTGCAGATCGATGCCGGGCTGACCCTGGTCGGCGCCGGCGGACATCTCGATAATTACGGGCTGGCGGCCATGCGCCCGGGGGAGCCGGCCCTCGAGCAGGCTTATTTCCTCGAAGGACTTCTGCCGCTGGTCGAGACGCCTTATTTCGTTCCGTCGGTCGAGCTGGCCAGCGGCCGCGCCGCCGATCTTCATTTCCATCTCGATGGCGACACCATCTGGTTGTTGATCCTCGACGTTACGGTCGAACGCGACTCGGCCCGCCGCGTGCAGCAGAAGGCGTATGAAATGACGCTGCTGCAGGAGAAGGAGGCGGTGCTCAACCGGCGCCTGGAGGCCGCCAATGCGGCGCTGCTTGCTACCCAGCGGGAACTGGAAGCGGCGCGCGATGCGGCGCGCGAGGAGTTGCTTCGCAAGCAGACCGAACTTGCAGAGGCGCGCACGCTTCAGCTGGCGCTTGCGCCGCCATCCTACCAGGGAGTGGTCGGAGGCTGCGCGCTAACCGTCGACGTCATCCTCGAGCCTGCAAAAGAAGTCGGCGGGGACACGGTCGACCACTTTCGCATCGACGATGACCTTCTGGTCCTCATCCTCGGAGATGTCTCGGGAAAAGGGGCTGGTGCAGCGCTGATGATGGCGAGAACCCATGCCTCGTTCAGAGGTATTGCGGCGCGTCCGGACGCCTCACGCCTTTTTCGGGCACCGGAGGAGGCGGTGCGTCTCGTCAATGCGACGCTAGCGGAGGGCAATTCCAGCTGTATGTTCGTAACCCTGCTGATCGCGACCTTCGACGGAACGACGAATCGACTGACTTATGTTCGGGCGGGTCATGTACCGCCATTCCTTCGTCGCGCCAGCGGCGCGGTCGAGCAGCTGGACGCGGCAGGCGGGCTGCCGCTTGGACTGATGGAAGATGCCATTCACAAGCCTGCAACCGTGGACCTGGGGCCGGGAGACCAGTTCCTCATCATAACCGACGGCGTCACTGAAGCGATGGACCCATCTGGACAGCTATTTGGCGAGGCTCGTGTCGCAGAATTAGTAGGCCATTGCGATTTGAGCGAAACAGCGCTTTTGCATCAGTTGATGGCCAGCGTGCGGGCGTTCGAAGCTGGCAGCCCGCAGTCGGATGACATAGCGGCCATCCTGCTGGAGATCGGATGCGGATAGGCAAGGTAACGCCTGTGCGCCCGCGATGGCGTCGTTTGGTGCGTCGGTCGTCATAGTCGGGTATCCTGGTCGGCGCGGGATGACGAGAGTGACTGATCGCGGGGCGCCGTGTGGTAGCCCGCGGGTCGGGCGGGGTCAGATGGCGCCCATATGGTTCATATCGCCCGGTGTGGTATGGTTTGGCGCGTGCGAAACGGAGCCCCGAAATCATGGCTGAGACCACAGTCCCGCATTGGATGATCGGCGCCGCGCTGGCGCTCTTTGGCACCGCCGTCGCCGCCGAGCCGATGGGCGAGGCGACCCACAACGCAGCTACGGTGGGGGGCCGCGAGCGCACTTTCATCGAATATGTTCCCAAGACCTTGAAGCCCGGCGCGCCGTTGCTGTTCGTGCTGCATCCCTCGGGCGGCGATGCCTCGGGCATGCGCGATTATTCCGATTACGAATTCGACGCGTTGGCGGACAAATACGGATTCCTCGTCGTCTATCCGGACGGGTTCGAGAACACCTGGAACGATTGCCGCGGCGGCTCGCCGTTTTCCTCCAAGCGGCTGAAGATCGACGATTCCGGTTTCATCGAAGCCCTTCTCGACCATGAGGTCACGGCGCACGCCATCGACAGGAAGCGCGTCTTCGCCGCCGGCTGGTCCAACGGCGCGCAGCTCGCCTACCGGCTGGCGCTGGAGCATCCCGAGGATTTCGCCGGCGTCGCCGCCATTTCGGCAAGCGTGCCCGTCAAGGAGAATCTCGATTGCGGCCAGGTCGACAAGCCGATTCCGGTGATGATCGTCAACGGCACCGCCGACCCCATCAATCCCTATCGCGGCGGCATGGTGAATTTGGGCGACGCCAAGCTGGGCAATGTGCTCTCCAGCGAGGACACCGCGAAATATTGGGCGAAGCTGTTGGGCGTGACAGCCATGCCGGAGGTTGCGAAGCTGCCGCATAAAGGCGGGAACACCTCAGTCGACAGCATGACCTGGGTGAAAAACGGCACCCCCGTGGTCGTGTTGTATTCTGTGCAGAACGGCGGGCACGCCATGCCGCTCGCAGGCGAAGATCTGGATTCGCCCGTCGCGATCTGGGATTTCTTCTCCAAATTGCCGAGCCGCTGACGTTGCGTGAGCGCAAGGACCGTCTCCTTCCGGTTCGGTCTCGCGATCATGCTCGAGGCCCTACGCAGATTTGCGCGCCTGCAGCGTCGCGCAGGACCGTCATGCACATGGCCCGAGCGTCTCCTCGGCGAACACGTTCCCCACCGCCATGCTCGTTCGCGCCGACCGGGTGATCGAATGACGAATATCGCAACGCAAAACATTCTGGCCGTCGACGGCAGCACCGGGTCGATAAGAGACCCCGAAGAGACCTCCCGATCACACCGCCCGCGCAGCAGGTTTGCCTCCGTAACCGGACGCTCCCGGCCCGCCGGTTATCGCGGGCGCGGCTCCGCCGGCGCCGCATAATTAGTGTAACATAGGGACGTTGTGTTACCCCATTACCCGGTGAATCAAAACGCAAGTTGCGCCTCTCCTGAGCCTGCGGCCCAAATCTCGCGTCATGCGAACCTCACGTCCCGCACCGCTTCAACCCCGCCCCGTTCCCCCTCCGCGCGCCGCGACGAACGCCGCCACCTCCTCCGGCGTGCCGATCGCGGTCGCGGTGGCGCCGTCGGCGACGCGCTTGATCAGGCCGCTGAGGACCTTGCCGGCGCCGACCTCGTAGAAATCGGCGACGCCGTGGGCCGCCATGTAGGAAACGCATTCGCGCCAGCGCACCGTGCCGGTGACCTGGGCGACGAGGCAGCGCACGATCTCGGCGGGATCGGTGATGGCGGTGGCGGGCACATTGGCCACCAGCGGCACCGCCGGCGGGCGGATCGACACCGCGGCGAGGGCCTGCGCCATCGCCGCGGCCGCCGGCGCCATCAGTGCGCAATGGAAGGGGGCGGAGACCGGCAGCAGCATCGCGCGCCTCGCTCCCCTCGCCTTGGCGAGTTCGACCGCGCGCTCCACCGCCGCCCGGTCGCCCGACACCACCACCTGCCCGGCGCCGTTGTCGTTGGCCGCCTGGCACACGGCGCCCACTCCATGGCCCTCCGCCGCCTGTTCGGCGACCTCCCGGGCCGCTTCGAACTCGAGCCCGAGCAGGGCGGCCATGGCGCCGGCCCCGACCGGAACCGCCTTCTGCATGGCGAGGCCGCGAATCCGCAGCAGGCGGGCGCTGTCGGCGATGGAGAGCGAGCCGGCCGCGGCGAGCGCGGAATACTCGCCGAGCGAATGCCCGGCGACATAGGCGGCGTCGCGCGCAAGCGTCGATCCCGGCTTCGGCCTCGAGCACCCGCATCGCCGCCAGCGAGACCGCCATCAGCGCCGGCTGGGCGTTCTCGGTGAGGGTCAGCCGCTCCGCGGGGCCCTCCCAGATCACCGCCGACAGGCGTTCTCCGAGCGCCTCGTCGACTTCCTCGAATACGCGGCGGGCGGCGGGAAAGGCCTGGGACAGCGCCCGGCCCATGCCGACCGACTGGCTGCCCTGCCCCGGAAACACGAACGCAGTCGCCATTTCGCCAAGGCCTCCCGCACGAATTCGCGCGGAAAGACACCGGCGGCGGAACGCTGTCAAGCGACGCAGCCCGGATGAGCGGCAGCGAAATCCGGGGACGCCCGCCCCGCATGTCCGCTTCGCTCCTATGCGGGCTACGGGTCTGCGGGTCTGCCGAAGGCCTTCGAAACGTCGGCCCGACCCATTGCATTCCGGCAAAAAGGCCTTATAACGCCGGCTTCCGCTCGATCCCGGCCGGGAGCTGAACGGACGGCCGTGGCCTTGTTGGCCCCGGCAGGACCGGATGGTCCGTCGTCCCGTGTTCCCGCCTTCTAGCTTTCGAGCCTTTCCCGAAAGGCACGAGGGGCTTGGCGCCGGATCGGCGCGCAACGCGAGGAGAGGCATAGCCATGCCATTGTACGAGCACGTCTATCTTGCGCGGCAGGATCTGTCGCAGCAGCAGGTCGACGAACTGACGGCCCAATACAAGGGCATCATCGAGCAGCTGGGCGGCAAGGTCGCCAAGGCCGAATATTGGGGCGTGAAGTCGCTCACCTACCGCATCCGCAAGAACCGCAAGGCCCATTTCACCCTGCTCAATATCGACGGTCCCGTCCACCGCCATCGCCGAGGTCGAGCGCCAGCAGCACATCAGCGAAGACGTGCTGCGCGCCATGACGGTGCGGGTCGACGAACTCGAGGAAGGCCCGTCGGCGATGATGCGCAAGGTCGACCGCGACCGCGATCGCGACGAGCGCCGCGGCGAGCGCCGCCGCGACCGCGACGATCGCGGCGGCCGCGGCCCGCGCGGCGACGGCGATGAACCCGAACTGACGGAGGAGTGAGCGCCATGAGTTTTGCACAAAGCGGCGCTGGCGATCGCGGCGACCGCGGCGATCGGGGTGGTGGCGGAGACCGTGGCGGGGGCGGTGCGCGCCGCCCGTTCTTCCGCCGGCGCAAGACCTGCCCGTTTTCCGGCACCAATGCGCCCAAGATCGACTACAAGGACGTGCGGCTGCTGCAGCGCTATATTTCCGAGCGCGGCAAGATCGTGCCGAGCCGCATCACCGCGGTCTGCGCGCTCAAGCAGCGCGAACTGGCGCGGGCCATCAAGCGCTCGCGTTTCCTCGGCCTGCTGCCTTATGTGATCAAGTAACGAATGTGATCAAGTAACGAGGCCGCCGGGGCGATCCCGGCGTCCGATGGTTGGGGCGGATGTCCGTCTCTAACCGCTTCGGTGGTGCGACCCGGATGCCGGGGCGAACCGCCGGCAACAAGCGGGACAGCTCGTGATGGCGCAGAACGTATTGGTTGGCCTTGGCGCCGGCGCTGCGGCGGCGTTGCTGTTCGCGTCGGTGGCCTCGGGCGCGCTCGTTTCCATCCTTCTGTTCTATCTCGCGCCGTTGCCGATCCTGATCGCGGCGCTGGGATGGAGCCATTGGTCGGGCCTGCTCGCTGCCGTCACCGCAGCGGCGTGCCTCGGCCTCGCGTTCGGCACGTTGTTTTTCGCCGCGTTCCTGATCGGCATCGCGGTGCCGGCGTGGTGGCTCGGCTACCTCGCGATGCTGGCACGTCCTGCCGACGGCGCCGGCGGCGACGTCGAATGGTATCCGCCGGGCCGACTGGTGCTGTGGGCGGCGGCGCTCGGGGCGGTCGCCATCACGGTCGGTCTGCTCCAGCTCGGCACCGACGAAGCGAGCATCCGCAGCAGCCTCAAGGCCGGGCTCGAGCATGGTCTTCGCCAGGAGACGGGGGCTTCGGCCGACGCGCCCGTGAGCCTGCCCGGAATTTCGGATCCGGAACACCTGCTCGATTTGTTCGCCGTCGCCATCCCCCCGGTGGCGGCGACGGCCGCCGTCCTCATCCTGACCCTCAACCTGTGGATGGCGGGGCGGGTGGTGAAGCTGTCCGGCCGTCTCACGCGGCCGTGGCCCTCGATCCCCGCCATGACGTTTCCGCGCTGGGCCCCTGCTTTGCTGGCGCTGGCGGCGGCGGTTTCCTTCATGCCCGACCTCGCCGGGCCTGATCGCGAGCCTGTTCGCCGCGGCATTGCTGGTCGCCTTCACCATGCTCGGCTTTGCGGTGCTCCATGCGCTGACGCGCGGCGTGCCCGGTCGCACCGCCATGCTGAGCGGCGCCTATGCCTTCGTCGCCTTGCTCGGCTGGCCGGCGCTGGTGGCGGTGCTGGTGGGGTTGGGAGAGTTGGTTTTCCATTGGCGCGCCAAGGCGGCCGGGCGCGGCCCGCCGGTCGCGCCGCACCGCTGAATCGATCGTTTTCGTCAATCCGACAATCAATCCGACAAGGAGAACAGCCATGGAAGTCATTCTGCTCGAACGGGTCGCCAAGCTCGGCCAGATGGGCGAGGTGGTCCGCGTCAAGGACGGTTTCGCCCGCAATTTCCTGCTGCCCCAGGGCAAGGCGCTGCGCGCGACCAAGGACAGCCGCATCAAATTCGAGTCGATGAAGACCCATCTCGAGACGCGCAATCTCGAACTCAAGGGCGAAGCTCAGACGGTGGCCGAAAAGCTCGACGGCCAGAGCTTCGTGGTGATCCGCCAGGCCTCCGAAACCGGCCATCTCTACGGCTCGGTGTCGCCGCGCGATCTCGTCGCCATCCTGGAGACCGGCGGCTTCGCGGTGTCGCGCGGCCAGATCGCGCTCAACACGCCGATCAAGACGATCGGGCTTCACAAGGTTCCGGTCGCGCTGCACCCGGAGATCGAGGTCACCGTCACCATCAACGTCGCCCGCAGCGCCGACGAGGCCGAGCGCATCGCCCGCGGTGAGGACGTCATCTCGCGGCGCGACCAGGAACGCGCCGAGGCGGCCGCGGCAATCGAGGCCGAAGCCTTCTTCGAGAGTCCGGAAGCCGCTGCCGTCACCGACGAGGCTGCGCAAGAGCCGGCGCCAGAAAAGAAATAGCGGCGTGCCAGGGATCGGCTGCGGCACCGGCCGAGGCGACCCAGGCGAAGAAGCCGCCTAGAGCGGGGCCGGCGGCGGCATCGAAGCCGCCGGCGCAACGGGAGCCGGTGCTGGCGCCGGTGCAACCACGGCTGCGGGTGCCGGCTTCGCCCCCCGGGCGGCGCTGCCGCGGCGGGATGCGCCCGAAGCGGGCGCCGGTGCTTCGGCGGCCGCCTCCTGGGGGCCGGCTCCCGATGTCGCATAAGCGCGAATCCGCGCAACCGGATCGTCGACCTCGCGCGGAGCGGCCTCGGGTGGCACGACCTCCCGTGGCACGACTTCCCGGGCACGACGGCTTCGCCCGACCGCGCATAATCATTGAGCTTGGCGACCGGCGGGCTGGTTTCGCTCTCCGCGCCGCGCTCCGGCGCCGGCTTCGCGCAGCGGTCGGTTGGACCACCGCCTCGACAGCCGCCGCTTCGGCAGCCGCCGCAGGCGGCTCGGCAGCGACCGGGGACCGCGGCCGCTTCACGCCGTCGCCGGAGAGATTGCTGGTGCGGCGCCGCGCCTTCGGCTCCTCGGCCGGCTTGGCCGCCACCGTGTCGCCGGCGGACGGCGCGGTGGTCGGCGTGGCGCGCAGGTTTGCAAATCCCATCACATATTTGGCGAGAGCGCCCGCCGAGTCAGGCTTGGTCGTATAATGCTCGCGCAAGAAGCCGGACAGCGAGCCGACGTCGTATTTCTTGCCGAGCCCATTGGGCAGGCGGTGGCAGGCCGAGCAATCGGAAGCAAACAGCTGAGCCGGCGTCTTGCCCGCGGTAAAATCCTGCGCCAGCGCCGCACCGGCCGCCAGCAAGACCGCAGGAAAAGCCGATAACCATTTGATATGTGATATATTCACCTCGTCGCGACCCTCTGTGACATCGCCGCCAAGCCCCTTTTTAAACCATTCGGCCGATGGTGCCAGCCCCTTGTTGGGCCGGCTCTTCTGTGCCCGCCGTCACCGGATATCGACCCGCCCCATGGCGGAAGTTTGATGGCCGGCACTCGGCACGCAAACCTTCGACCACGTGCGGTCGCACCCAGGCGGCGCCCGGGCGCAGCGCCGCCGCCCCTGGCCATGCCATGAAGACGCAGACCGGTCGGCCGGCAAGCCGACCGCCGTCGCGCGCCCGATCACGCCGGCTCGCCGCTCCGGACCGCACATTCGGCACGCGCGACACCCGTTCCCGTCACAGTCAAGGCCCGCCGCCGCGGAGACGAGAAAAATAAAATCTATCCCTGGTGATAAGGAGGAAAATCGAAATCGAGCGTTCCCAATCATCGCATCGAAGCTTATTCAACGGGTGGGAGATCCATTCGAGGTAAACGGTGTCGGCGTAGGGGTCGCGGATGTAAAAGTTGTTGAGTGGCGTGGCAATAAAATCAAAATAGAAACGGGACGTCATGGCGCTCGAATCGACTGCACGCAGGCAGCTTGCGGAAGCAACGCCGCTTTATCGCACCGCTCCGCACAACATCGAGCTGGAGCAGGCGCTGCTCGGCGCCATCCTGGTGAACAACGAGGCGTTCTACCGGGTCTCCGACTTTCTCGAGCCGCGGCATTTCTTCGAGCCGATCCACCAGAAAGTGTACGAGGTTGCCGCCTCCCTGGTGCGCGTCGGCAAGACCGCGACCCCGATCACGCTGAAGACCTTCCTGCCGCCCGACATCGATGTCGCCGGCCTGACGGTCAGCCAATACCTCGCGCGCCTCGCCGCCGAAGCCACCACCGTCATCAATGCCGCCGACTACGGCCGCACCATCTACGACCTCGCGCTGCGCCGCTCGCTGATCACGATCGGCGAGGACCTCGTCAACACCGCCTATGATTCGCCGGTGGACTCGCGGCCCCAGGACCAGATCGAGGAGGCCGAGCGCAATCTCTACGAGCTGGCCGAGACCGGCCGCTACGACGGCGGCTTCCAGCGCTTCGCCCAGGCGCTGACCACCGCCGTCGAGATGGCGGCCCACGCCTATCAGCGCGACGGCAAGCTGTCCGGGGTCGCGACCGGGCTCAGGGACCTCGACCGCATGATGGGCGGGCTGCAGCGCTCCGACCTCGTCATCCTGGCCGGCCGCCCCGGCATGGGCAAGACGGCGCTCGCCACCAACATCGCCTACAACATCGCCAAGGCATGGGAGGGCGAGGTGCGCCCGGACGGCCGCATCGAGTCGGTCAATGGCGGCATCGTCGGGTTCTTTTCGCTGGAAATGTCGGCGCAGCAGCTCGCCACCCGCATCATTTCCGAGCAGACCGAAATCCCCTCCCACCGCATCATGCGCGGCGAGATCGACCCCGGCGATTTCGACCGCATCGCCGAGACCGCGCGGGAAATGGAGCAGATCCCGCTCTATATCGACGAGACCGGCGGCCTTTCCATCGCCCAGATGGCGGCCCGCGCGCGCCGCCTCAAGCGGCAACGCGGCCTCGACCTCCTGGTGGTCGACTACATCCAGCTCCTGCAGGGATCGTCGCGCCGCGCCCAGGAGGGTCGCGTGCAGGAGGTGACGGAGATCACCACCAGCCTGAAGGCGCTGGCAAAGGAGCTCAACATCCCGATCCTCGCGCTGTCGCAGCTGTCGCGCCAGGTCGAGAACCGCGAGGACAAGCGTCCCCAGCTCTCGGACCTGCGCGAATCCGGATCGATCGAGCAGGACGCCGACATCGTGATGTTCGTGTTCCGCGAGGAATACTATCTCAAGAACCGCGAGCCGCGCCCCGGCAGCGAAGAGCATTTCAAGTGGCAGGCGGAGATGGAAGCCGTCCATGGCCGCGCCGAGGTGATCCTCGGCAAGCAGCGCCACGGCCCGACCGGCACGGTGCCCCTGCAATTCAAGGCCGATGTGACGCGCTTCGCCGACCTCGCGACCGACGATCACATGCCGGCGCGGATTTAGCTTCACCGGTCAATCCCCGGCGAGGCGCCGGCCTGCGGAATCAAGCATTTGCGTGGTCATTCCGGGCGGTGCAAAGCGCTCCGGCGTCGGAATGCATCGCCCCTTGGCCGTCGCTCCCGGTGAGCCGACAACATCGACGCCGTCGAAGCGGTTGTTTCGCGCTTTCTACTTTGCATGGGGTTGTTTTTCATAAAATGAGCGAACCCCCTCCCCCTTCGAAGGCCGTTCAAGGCAAGGGAGCCTTGGCGAGACGTGGTGGCGAGACGTGGGCTCGTGACACTCGTAGCGCGGAAGGTTCACGAGGGGAGACGCACGCCCCGGAAATGACGACCGATACCGATGCGCTGAAGAAATTGGCTCGTCGAGCCGCCCCGCCCTCTCAATCTGCGCGCAAAACACCGCAATCCGTACTATATAGGCGCCAAGGCCGAGCCAGAGGGAACCTCAATCTTGCTGACCAAGACGCCCACCGACGCCCCGACGGCCACAGCGCCGCAACACGTCACTGCCGGTCCGGCGGAGCTGGAGACCGGCGGCGTCTTGACCATCGATCTCAGCGCCATCGTCTTCAACTGGCGCTCGCTGATGCAGCGCGCGGTGCCGGCCGATTGCGCCGCCGTGGTGAAGGCGGACGCCTATGGCTGCGGCCTCGAGCCGGTGACCGCCGAACTCGCCAAGAACGGCTGCCGGACCTTCTTCGTCGCCCATCTCGCCGAGGCCCGCCAGGTGCGCGCGGCCGCGCCCGAGGCGGTCGTCTACGTGCTCAACGGCATCGCCCCCGGCAGCGCCCCCGCCTATGCGGCGGTCGATGCGCGGCCGGTGATCGGCACCATGGCCGAGTTCGTCGAATGGGATGCGTTTCGCCGGGCGAGCGGCTGGCTGGGCGGCGCCGCCCTGCATTTCGATACCGGCATGAACAGGCTCGGCCTGTCGGTCGAGGAAGCGCCCGCGCTCGCCGCCCGGGTGAAGATGCCCGACCACGGCATCGCGCTCATCATGACCCATCTCGCCTGCGCCGAGACCCCCGGTCACGACCTCAACGATGCCCAGACCGAAGCGTTCCGCCAGCTGCGCTATCTGTTCCGCAGCGTCACCGCCTCGCTCGCCAATTCCTCCGGCATCTTTCTCGGCCCCGCCGCCCATTGCGACATGGTGCGGCCCGGCGCGGCGCTCTACGGCGTCAACCCGACGCCGGCCTCGCAGAACCTGATGGAACCGGTGGTCACGCTCAAGGGCCGCATCGTCCAGGTGCGCCATGTCGACCGCGGCGCACCGGTCGGCTACGGCGCTGCCTGGACGGCCCCGAGGGCGTCGCGAATCGCCATCGTTTCGGTCGGCTATGGCGACGGTTATCCCCGCATCGCCGGCAGCTTCCCTGCGGCCAAGAAGGGCACGGCGCTCGCCGCCGAGGCGGTCGTCGCCAGCAAGCGCTGCCCGGTGGTCGGGCGCATCTCCATGGACCTGATGGCGCTCGACATCACCGCACTCACCGAAGGCGCCGCCCGGCGCGGCGACTTCGTGACCTTGATCGGCGACGGCATTACCGTGGACGAAGTCGCGGCCTGGAGCGGCACCATCGGCTACGAAGTGCTGACCAGCCTCGGCCGCCGCTATCGCCGGGTGTGGATGCGGTAGACGCCCCCTCGGTCCACCCTCGCGGGTCTCGCCATGGCACGCCGCCCTCTCTCCTTCGTGTGCCAGAACTGCGGCGCGGTCTACGGCCGCTGGCAGGGCAAATGCGAATTCGTGCGGCGAGTGGAACACGATTTCCGAGGAAGGCGCCGGGCACAGCCAGCAGGCCGCCGGTCCCGGCCGCCCCGCCCGCAAGGGCCGGCCGTTCGCGCTGCAGCCGCTGGCCGGCGAAACCGACGACGCCCCGCGCACGCCCTGCGGCATCGCCGAACTCGACCGCGTCACCGGCGGCGGCTTCGTGCGGGGTTCCGTGCTGCTGGTCGGCGGCGACCCCGGCATCGGCAAGTCGACGCTGCTGATCCAGGCCGCGGCGGCGATCGCCCGGGCCGGCCACCGCGCGGTGTACATTTCCGGCGAGGAGGCGGTGGCGCAGGTGAGGCTGCGCGCGGACCGGCTCGGGCTCGCGGCCGCCGCCGTCGAGCTGGCCGCCGAGACCGCGGTGGAGGACATCGTCGCCACCCTGTCGCGAGGGAAAGACGCCGCGCCTGGTGGTGGTCGATTCCATCCAGACCATGTGGACGGATGCGGTCGAATCCGCCCCCGGCACGGTGAGCCAGGTGCGCGGCGCCGCCCAGGTGCTGATCCGCTACGCCAAGCGCTCCGGCGCCGCGGTGATCCTGGTCGGCCACGTCACCAAGGACGGCCAGATCGCCGGGCCCCGCGTGGTCGAGCACATGGTCGATGCCGTGCTCTCCTTCGAGGGCGAAGGCGCGCATCTGTTCCGCATCCTGCGGGCGGTCAAGAACCGGTTCGGCGCGACCGACGAGATCGGCGTGTTCGAGATGACCGGCGGCGGCCTGCAGGAGGTCGCGAACCCTTCGGCGCTGTTCCTGTCGGAGCGCGACCTCGGCGCCCCCGGGACCGCGGTGTTCGCCGGCATCGAAGGCACGCGGCCGCTGTTGGTCGAGATGCAGGCGCTGGTGGCCCCGACCACCCTGGGCACGCCGCGCCGCGCGGTGGTGGGCTGGGACCAGAACCGCCTCGCCATGGTGCTCGCCGTGCTCGAAGCCCATTGCGGGGTGCGCCTGTCGGGCCACGACGTCTACCTCAATGTCGCCGGCGGCCTGCGCATCCAGGAGCCGGCCGCCGACCTCGCCGCCGCCGCCGCTTTGGTGTCGTCGCTCGCCAATGCGGCGCTGCCGGCCGACGCGGTCTTCTTCGGCGAGGTGTCGCTGTCGGGCATGGTGCGGCCGGTGCCGCAGGCGGCGGCGCGGCTCAAGGAGGCCCAGAAGCTCGGCTTTGCGCGCGCCTTCGTGCCCGAGACGTCGCGTGGCGAGGCGAGCGATCTCGCCCTCGCGCTCACCACGGTCGGGCCGCTGCTGGACCTGGTCGCCCGGATTGCACCCCAGGGCGGCGTCCGCCGCCAGGCCGGACGCGAGCGCAAGGCCTGAATCCGTTGCCGGGCTGCAACCGGTCGCAACGGCTTGCCCGGCGGTCTTGCCCGATCCCCACAAGTTGGGTGACGGCGGAGGTTGCGCCCGCTATACACGAGCCGCCCGCCGGCTTTGGAATCACGCCTGCAGCGCCTGGTGGCCTGACGGATGCGAATCATCCGTTCGGGTCGCACCACGAGCGCTCCGCCCATACGAAGACGCCGATGTATCTCGACCTCTTTCTCATCGCCGTGATGCTGATTTCCGGGCTGCTCGCGATGGTGCGCGGCCTGATCCGCGAAGTCCTGTCGATCGCGGGCTGGGGTGCGGCGGCGGTGGCGGGACTTTATGCCTATTCCAAGCTGCTGCCGATGACCAAGCAGTACATCAGCAACGACTACATGGCGGCCGGCGTCACCGTGGCCGGCGCCTTCTTCGCGACGCTGATCATCGTGTCCGTCATCACCGTGAAGATCTCCGACAAGATCCTCGACAGCCGGATCGGCGCGCTCGACCGCACCCTCGGCTTCCTGTTCGGACTTTTCCGCGGCCTCATCATCGTCGTCGTCGCCTTCATCTTTTTCGACTGGCTGGTGCCGGCGAAGTCGCAGCCCGAGATGATCCGCAATGCGCGCTCGCGCATCGTGCTGCAGAACACCGGCGACTGGCTCAAGGGGCTGTTGCCGGAAGACCCCGAGAACACCATCTTGAAAAGGCTGAAGAAGAAGTCCGGCGAGGACCAGGACGCACCGGAAGAAAACAAGTGAAATCCGGTTCGGGCCGCAGATCGGTTGGCCCGCATTGTGCTAGGGTGCCGATGCCACGGATCGCGATGCCAGTTTCGCGAGTGCTGGGTTTCGCGATGCCAGGGTTTCAGGGCGGATGCGCGGGCGGACAGCTCTAGGCGCCCCGGCCCCGGCCGACGGAGAGACGATGCAACCTCACCCTGCCGCAAGCCGTCCCGATTTCTCCTCCGACGCCGATCGAGAGGGCGGCCACGCAGGCGACCGCGAGTTGGATCTCGCGCTGGATCTCGCCCTCAATGGCGACCGGCTGCGCGAGGAGTGCGGCGTGTTCGGCATCTACGGGCACCCCGACGCCACCGCCATCACCGCGCTGGGCCTGCACGCCCTGCAGCACCGCGGCCAGGAGGCGGCGGGCATCGTCAGCTATGACGGCCGCCGGTTCCATTCCGAGCGGCGGCTCGGCCTCGTCGGCGACACCTTCTCGCGGCGCGAAATCATCGACCGCCTGCCCGGCACCGTGGCGATGGGCCATGTGCGCTACTCCACCACCGGCGAGACGGTGCTGCGCAACGTCCAGCCGCTGTTCTGCGAGCTCAATACCGGGGGCTTCGCGGTCGGCCATAACGGCAATCTCACCAACGGCCTGACGCTGCGCCGTCAACTGGTGCGCGAAGGCGCGATCATGCAGTCGACCACCGACACCGAGGTGATCCTGCACCTGCTGGCGCGCTCGCCCCGCAACCGCTTCATCGACCGTTTCATCGAGGCGCTGCGCCAGATCGAAGGCGCCTATTCGCTGGTGGCGCTGACCAACAAGAAGCTGGTCGGCGCCCGCGATCCGCTCGGCATCCGCCCGCTGGTGCTGGGCGAGCTCGACGGCTGCCCGATCCTCACCTCGGAGACCTGCGCGCTGGACATCATCGGCGCGCGCTACGTCCGCGACATCGAGAACGGCGAGGTCGTCGTCTATTCCGAGGAGGGGTCGCAGTCGCTCAAGCCGTTCCCGCCGGTGCCGCCGCGGCCCTGCATCTTCGAATACATCTATTTCTCCCGCCCGGACTCGGTGGTCGGCGGCCGCAGCGTCTACCAGATCCGCCGCAACATGGGCAGCGAACTCGCCCGCGAGGCGCCGGCCACCGCCGACGTCGTCGTGCCGGTGCCCGACAGCGGGGTGCCGGCGGCGATCGGCTATGCCCAGGCGGCCGCGCATTCCCTACGAGCTCGGCATCATCCGCAACCACTATGTCGGCCGCACCTTCATCCAGCCGACCCAGTCGATCCGCGAGCTCGGCGTGCGCCTCAAGCACAACGCCAACCGCGCGGTGGTGGCCGGCAAGCGCATCGTGCTGATCGACGACAGCCTGGTGCGCGGCACCACCTCGGTGAAGATCGTGCAGATGATGCGCGAGGCCGGCGCCAAGGAGGTGCATTTCCGCATCGCCTCGCCGCCGATCACCCATCCCGATTTCTACGGCATCGACACCCCGGAGCGCGACAAGCTCCTGGCCGCGACCCACACCGTCGAGGAGATGCGGGCGATCATCGGCGCCGATTCCCTCGCCTTCCTCTCGGTCGACGGCATCTACCGCGCCATGGGCGAGGTCGGCCGCGACCCGGTGCGCCCGCAATTCACCGACCACTGCTTCACCGGCGAATATCCGACCCCGCTGACCGACCGCTCCGGCGAGGCGCCGTCGCGGCAATTGTCGCTCTTGGCGGAGGCGAGCTGAGGGTCCGCTGGTGAGCCCCGCCGGCAGCCTGCCCGCCCCCCTCTCCGGCCGCATCGCCCTCGTCACCGGCGCCTCGCGCGGCATCGGCGCGGCGACCGCGCTGGCGCTCGCGCGTGCCGGCGCCCATGTGGTCGCGGTCGCCCGCACCGTCGGCGGGCTGGAGGAGCTCGACGACGCCATCCGCGCCGCCGGCGGCACCGCGACGCTGGTCCCGCTCGACCTCACCGATACCGACGGCATTCTCCGGCTCGCCGCGGCGCTGCAGGAGCGCTACCGGCGCCTCGATGTTCTCATCGGCAATGCCGGCCTGGTCGGGCCGTCCTCGCCGCTCGACCACGTCCAGCCCAAGGACTGGAACCAGGTGATGGCGGTCAACGTCACCGCCAACTGGCACCTGATCCGCGCCATGAACGCACTGCTGCGCGCCTCCGACGCCGGACGCGCGGTGTTCATCTCCTCCGGCGCCGCCCACAACATGCGGGCCTATCGCGGCCCCTATTCGGTGTCCAAGGCGGCGCTGGAAGCGCTGGTGCGCACCTATGCGGCGGAGACGGAATCGACGCCGGTGCGGGTCAACCTCGTCAATCCCGGGCCGACCCGCACCCGCATGCGCGCCCAGGTGATGCCCGGCGAGGACCCGACGACGCTGCCGCCGCCGGAACTGGTCGCGGAAAAGATCGTCGCGCTCTGCCTGCCGGGCTTCACCGAGAGCGGGAGGCTGTATGATTATCCCACTGACCGGCTGCTTTCGTTCCGCAAGCCGGAGTAGTGCGCGCCGATCCTCGTAGGGGAGCAAAAGCACGCGCTTCGCGCCACGTATCCGTTGACGTCGTCCGGCCGTAGAGCATGGCGGTGCGCAGACATACGTGTGGCGATGGTTCAGCCACGCAGAGGTGGGGTCTTCCGGAGTCGGCTTGCGGCTTGGCTCAGGGCCGGGGAAGCGCCTCTTGCAAGGCGCCCAGGTACTCCCCCAGGGTCGCGTCCAGGCGCTCATGCATGAAGCTCTGGAATGGTCGCAGGTCGCCGGCGAGCGACCCGAGTTCCAGCGCGTCGAGATAGGTTTTGCGGTCCTCGGGGCGAACGGCGACGGGCGGATAGCCGCCACGGATCAGCATGAGGTTCATCAACAGACGCGCGGTGCGCCCATTGCCGTCGCTGAACGCATGAATGGCCGTGAGCCGAAAATGTCCTTCGAACGCGCCTTCCGGCGTCGACGGCGCCGACGATAGCCACGCCCCGAATTCTTCCATGAGCTGGGGAATCCTGAACGGGTTCGGAAAAATCACCGGCGACCCCGCGATGCGCCGCGGATGCGGACTGTAGACGCCGGCGACGGCCGGTTGGCTGCGGGCGACGATGCGGCGATGCAATTCGCATACGGTGTTTTCGCCGAGCGGCGTCGCTTGCGCGGCGAGTTCACGCATCCATTGCACGGCTTCATAATGATCGACCGCCTCGAGATGATCGCGCAGCGGCTTGCCGCCGACGGTGATGCCGTGCTCGATGACCTCGGCCGTCTCGCGGCGCGTGAGCGTGTTTCCCTCGATGGCGTTCGACGTGTAGGTCAGCTCCACGTCGTAATATTTCTGGAGCTGCGCGAGCGCGCCCCCCGACAGCGGGCGCAGCCGGTCCAGCTGCGCCTTTTTCTGTTCGATCTCCTTGATGAGAGCCGTAAGCATTTAGGAATTATATCATATCACTGAAAATCCGTCATCCGCTAAAGCGATTCGCCGTTGTTTTCTGCCCTTGGGCGGCATCGAGATCGAGCCGAACCCACCGGTGCCGGTCGAGCCCTGGGCCTGCTTGGTTGATCGAGCGCGGCGTGTTCGTCGACCCCAGCGAAGCCGTGTTCGTCATCGGTCAGAAATCCGGCTTGTCCGCCGTCGGCACCTTGACCGCCCCTCCGCTAAAGAAATCACGCGTGGTTTCGGCGCATGCCATTTCCGGCCACTCCCCCAACGGGCGCCGATAGCTTATCGCCGCCGACCACGGCTTGGTGAAGACGCCGTCATCCTCGACGGTGAATTCGAGCTGCAGCCCCCGTCCCCGGTAGGCGGGGTTGCGGGCAAAGCCGGGATCGCGCCCGAAGCGGGTCAGCTCCCGCTGGCCGCGCTCTTCCGCCTCTTTCGCAGCTTGGTAATCGAGTAGCCGATACCGTTCCACCACGTGCAGCGCCGGGCTGTGCGGCGTGCCGTACATGTCGAGCATGGCAAACGGCCCGCTCTTCACGCCGACGGTGTCGATCACCAGCGTGTCGCCCTCGTAATGGCCGACGGAATCCCCGTACCAGGACGGCGTCACCCGCGCCGGATGCGGCTGGTTCATGCGCACATGGCGGACTTCGTGATCGTTGGAATAGAGGATCGTGATCTTGTCGGGCTCCTGGAGCATCTGCATTCCGATATTGAAAAGGACGAACGGCACCCCGCCGGGCCAACACTGGTTGCTCGGAGTCGGATAGGGCACCCCGGTCAGCGAAATCTCGCCGTGCCGCTTCACGACTTCGGCGGCCTGCGGCTGCAGGATCGGATTGGTGTAATCGCCGACCAGCTCGTAGACGTTGCTCGCGCCGTCCATGCGCGACCGGTTCGTCACCGGGCCGGGGCCCGCCGGCGGCGGCTCGAAATCGGGCCAGGTCAGGTGGGCCCAGATGCCGGAGAAATCCGGGATCGATGCGCTCTGCGTAACGCCGGCCGGTGCGACCGCAGGCGCCGCAGTCTGTCCCCAGGCCGGCATTGCCGCCGCTGCCGCGACGACGACCGACAAACCGAAAGTCCGCCACTGCACGTCCATGGTCTCCTCCGTTCATCGCGCGCCAGCGCTCAGCGGCCGCGCCTTGGCCTGGGCGATGTAGTTGAGCTCGAGCCGGGTGCGCCAGCGCCGCGCGGACGGCGGACCTATCACAGCACGGCTTCTAGCCCCTTGTTTCGTATCAGCCAAAGCAACTTCAGGGTTGCCCCGCGCGGCCGCTTTGCGCCGCGTTCAAGCTGGCTGACATAGTTGGTGGTCACATTCAGGCACCGGGCGAGTATAGCCTGGCTCACGCCCTCGCGTTCGCGCAACGCCTGAATATCCGTGGCCGACAAATCTCCGACCGCGGTCAGGCAGCGCACATCGAATTCCCGCATGGTCTTCTTATCGACCAAGCCGAGCCGATGCATGCCGCGCACCCCTTGGTGCACCGCCGCCGCAACCTCGCCCCGAGCGTACTCAGGCTTCTTCACCGTACGTCACCTCCGTCAGCTCACGCCCCTATCCCTTCGCCTTCCTCCCCGCATAGGGATTGGCCTTCTCCCGCAGCGTCAGCCGGATCGGCACGCCGGGCAGGTCGAACGACTCGCGCAGGGCATTGACGAGATAGCGGCGATAGGCCTCGGGCACCGCATCGGCGCGGGTGCAGAACAGCACGAAGGTCGGCGGCCGCGACTTGGCCTGGGTGATGTAATTGAGCTTGAGCCGGCGTCCGGACACCGCGGGCGGCGGATGCGCGGCGAGCGTCGCCTCGAGCCAGCGGTTGAGCGGATTGGTGGCGACCCGCTTGTTCCACAGCGCGTGGATGTCGAGCACCGCCTGCATCAATCGATCGAGCCCCGATCCGGTGAGGCCGGACACCGCGACGATCGGCACCCCCTTGAGCTGGGCCAGCAAGTGGTCGGCCTCGCCGCGCAGCTTGCCGGCGCCGCCGGCGGCATCGCCCTCCTTGAGGTCCCACTTGTTGACGCCGATGACGAGGGCGCGGCCTTCGCGCTCGACCAGATCGGCGATGCGCATGTCCTGCTCCTCGAACGCGGCGGTCGCGTCCATCAGCAGGATCACCACCTCGGCGAAGCGGATCGCTTCCAGCGCATCGGCGACCGAGAGCTTTTCGAGCTTGCCTTCGATCTTGGAGCGCCGCCGCATCCCGGCGGTGTCGTGGACGAGCAGGCGCCGGCCCTGCCATGCGAGCGGCACCGCGATGGCGTCGCGGGTGATCCCGGCCTCCGGGCCGGTGAGCAGCCGCTCCTCCCCGAGCAGGCGGTTGATCAAGGTCGACTTGCCCGCATTGGGCCGCCCGACCACGGCGATGCGGATCGGCCGCTCCGGCTCCGCGACGGCGGCCGCTTCACCCTCGTTCCCCTCATCGTCGTCGGTACGAGCGGCCGGGTCCGGCAGCGCGGTGCGGTCGGGCAGGGCTTCACGCAAGGCGTCGTAGAGGTCGCCGAGCCCTTCGCCGTGCTCCGCGGAAACCGCCACCGGCTCGCCGAGGCCGAGGTCGAAGCCTTCCAGCGAGCCCGCCGCGCCTGCCCTGCCCTCGCTCTTGTTGGCGAGCAGGATGGTGGGCTTGGCGGCGCGGCGCAGCATGTTGACGAAGGCGCGGTCGGCCGGCACCACGCCGGCGCGGGCGTCGATGACGAAGAACACGGCGTCGGCTGCCGCGACCGCGGCTTCGGTCTGGGCGCGCATGCGGCCGGGCAGGCTTTCGCTCGGGGCCTCTTCGAGGCCGGCGGTGTCGATGATGGTGAAGGTGAGATCGCCGAGATGGGCGGTGGCTTCACGCCGGTCGCGGGTCACGCCCGGCGTGTCGTCGACGAGCGCGAGCCGCCGCCCCGCGAGCCGGTTGAACAGCGTCGACTTGCCCACATTCGGGCGGCCGACA
This sequence comes from uncultured Alphaproteobacteria bacterium, assembly GCA_963795865.1. Classification (GTDB taxonomy): domain Bacteria; phylum Pseudomonadota; class Alphaproteobacteria; order Rhizobiales; family Xanthobacteraceae; genus JAJPKK01. The sequence goes on along the minus strand of CAWCJX010000015.1, from coordinate 73,026 downwards.
ATGGCGACGGTGAAGCTCATGGCGGGCCCCCGGGAAGCCCGCGGCGTCCCAATGCAGTGAATTCCAGTGGTCTATTGGCAACGTTCGAATCCCATTGGCGTCATCGCCGGCACGAGCGGGCAATCCGGCCACCGGGCTTCCATATGCGCAGGGCGTTCGCCGCCGGCACCGGGTTATGCTCCGCTTTCGCGAAGCTCGATACCACAGAATTCCGATTGAACGGTCGGAGACTCTACATCGCGGCCTCCGGTCCCGCGCGGCCTGTTGCCCGAAGGTCCGAAACCTCTCGGGATCACATGGTTACCGCGAGACGGTGCCAGAGCTCGGCGCCGACGGCCATGCCGCCTGCGGTTGCTGCTGCGGCGGCGGCTGTTGCTGTTGGGCCGGCCACGGCGCCGGTGCGCCGCCGGGCGGCGGTGCGGCCGGGGCCGCCGCTGCCTGGACCGCACGAGCGGGCGGCGGCTTGGCCACGGCCTGCTCCACTGGGGGCTTCGGTTTCGGCTTCGGCTTCGCCTCCGCGGCTTTCGGCGGCTCTCCCGGTGACGGCGGCGGCGCAGGATCGGCCACCGGCTCGCGGTAGCCCTTCACCATTTCCGGCGGAACGCCGGGCGTGACGCCGGGGACGCCTTCCGGAAAGACCGGCTTGCGTTCGCCCGGGAGCTTGACCTTGTTGTCGAACAAATTCCCCAGATTTTCGAGGCTGTCACAACCCGAAACCAGCGCGGTGACGCCGGCGAGAACCGCGGCAAAGCCCAGGCGTGCGAGCGGGCGCATCGGCGGCTCCTATGGCTTGCTCGCATCGGCGAGCAGGGACGTCAGCACTTCGACCCGGGCGCGCACGCCCTGCGGCACGTCGGGATCGCTGGCGGCCGCTTCGGCCCATTTTCGTGCCGCAGCGGCATCGCCATTGCGCCAAGCCGAGAGGGCCAGCAGTTCCCGCGCGCTGTGGCGGTAGCTGCCGTCCGGCTGGGTCAGCGGCTCGAGACGCTGGGTCATCTCGTTGAACTTGGCCGTATCCACCAGCAGGAAAGCCGCGCGGATCGCCGCGGCGTCCCGGATCAGCGGCGGGCCGGCTTCACCGGCGATGGCGTCATAGGCCGCGACGCCCGCCTTCGGGTCCGTGGTGCCGAGCTCGGCCGCCTGCCGCATCCGGGCGAGCAACCGGTAGCCCGAAGTGCCCTGGGCGGCGAGCTTGCCGAAAGCCTCCTCGGCCTCCGAATGCTTGCCTTCATCGGACAGCTTGAGGGCCGCCTCGTAGGCGGCGCCGGCTTCGGCGGCCTTGCGGGCCTGCCAGAACTCGTAGCCGCGCCATGCCCCGACCGCCGCGATGACGAGAATGGCCGCCCCGATGATGAGGTGGCTGTAGCGCTCCCACAGCTTCTTGAGCTGTTCTCGCCGTACTTCCTCGTCGACTTCATTGAAAATATCAGACACGAAAACCTCTCGGCCCGCTGGCGCGCGGCCACCCCGCCGAACCGGGACAGCACCTGCCGTTAAGATAGCGATGTGGCGAGGGCATGGCAAAGCGCCCGCCCGTTCCGCGACCATAGGTCATGGGCACAATGCCAAGCCAGGGCCTTGTCCGGGAAAGTCGCTACGCTCCTGACGGTGCAGGCGCGGCGAGCCGACCTCTGGGCGCCGAGCCGATGGCGCTTTGAAACGCCTGCCCGGGACACGGAGTGTGTCGCACCGCCGTCTGGATTCCAGGCCCGCAGCGGCGCGGCGCTCCGCGGTGGCGGTGCGGCCTGCGCCGTCGGGATTTCAAAGCGAATCAAGGGTCCGATGAAGTCGGCTTCGCCCCCCTTCGCCCCCCTTGACATCACGGCAGACTTTCCTAAATCGACGCCCGCCGGGGTCAGCCCGGTGCTCTGCTCTCATCCATTTTGCTGGCAGGGAGGATGTGGCCATGGGGACCCCAAGGAAGCCCGCAAGCCCCGGTTCTGACCGGGACGACCAATTCGATCTCGACGCGCTGCTGCACCCCGCCGGCGCCTTCACGCATCCCGCGGAGGTCGTTCGCGATCCCGATCTCACTTTCAACGAGAAACGGGCGATCCTGGCCTCGTGGGCTTCGGACGCCTGTGCGGTGGAAGCGGTGCCGGACCTGCGTTGCGCTCCCGACGCCGGACGGACCGTCACCTTCGACGACGTGATGGACGCGTTGCGGGAGCTCGACCGGCAGACCGAAGCATTTCGACCCCCGCGGCATTATCGAAAGGTGCTCGCCAACCGGATTCCCGGCGTGTTCGGGCGCAAATCGCGCGGCAACGGTCAAGGCTCTCAGCTCGACTGAGGACAACGCGCGGGCAATAGGCCCGCAACCACAAAGGAGGAACCGAATGCTGAAGATATTGTCGATCTCAACGACTGCCGCGCTCGCCGCCTTTGCCCTTGCCGGCCAAGCCCACGCGCAAGCCGGCGCGCAGCCGAACGTCACCGGCACCTACAGGTGCCAGCCGCAACCTTCGAAGTGCCAGTGGGGTCCGACGGTCTCGATCACCCAGGCCGGCAACAAGGTCGAGCTCAAGAACGATTCCGGATCCTTCGCCGACGCCAAGCTCACCAGCAACATCACGCTGAGCGCCAGCCCGCCGTTCAACTCCGAGGGCCTGATCCTGCCCGACAAGTCGATCCAGTGGTCGAACGGCACCCATTGGGTCAAGCAATAACAGGCGTCGTTCCGGGGCCGGCCGGAGGCCGGAACCCGGGACACGGAGTGTGTCGCACGGCCGTCTGGATTCCGGGTTCGCCGCGGCGCGGCGCCCCGGAATGCCGTGGTTGTGAATTCGGAGCTCGCGATTCTCCACCGATCCGCCCTCTGGTGCCGGCCGGTCCGCCGCCGCCTACCGCTCCCCCTTCAGCGCATAGACGTTCTCCGGTGCGGGGAACGCGCGGCTGCGCACCTCCGCCGCATAGGCGGAGACCGCCGCCTCGATGGAGGGGCCGAGGCTGGTGTAGCGCTTGACGAATTTCGGCACCCAGGGCGACAGGCCCAGCATGTCCTCGAGCACCAGCACCTGGCCGTCGCAGGCGGGACTGGCGCCGATGCCGATGGTGGGGATCGCGATCTCCCGCGTGATCTGGGCGGCGAGCGGCTCCGCCACCGCCTCGATCACGACCGCGAAGGCGCCGGCGTCGGCCACCGCGCGCGCGTCGGCTTCGATCGGGGCCCAATCGGCGCGGTCGCGGCCCTGGGCGCGGAACCCGCCGAGCGCGTTGACGGATTGCGGAGTGAGCCCGACATGGGCCATCACCGGCACGCCGCGCTCCGCCAGAAAGCCGATCGTCTCGGCCATGCGCTGGCCGCCCTCGAGCTTGATGGCGCCGCAGCCGGTCTCCTTGAGCACCCGCGCGGCGGTGACGAAGGCCTGCTCCTTCGACACCTCGTAGGAGCCGAACGGCAGGTCGACGACCACGAGCGCATGGCGCGAGCCGCGCATCACCGCATGGCCCTGCAGGATCATCATGTCGAGCGTCACCGGGATGGTGGTCTCGAGCCCGTGCATCACCATGCCGAGCGAATCCCCGACCAGGATGACGTCGCAATGGCGGTCGAGGATGCGCGCGGTATGGGCATGGTAGGACGTCAGCATGACGATCGGGCTGGCGCCCTTGCGGGCGCGGATATCCGGCGCCGTCAGCCGCTTCGGATCGGTGTGGGTCGACACGGATCAGGTTCCGAGCGCCGGTGTTCCGAACACCGCCCGTCCGATCACCAGCGGATGGAACACGAGGCCGAGGGCGAAATAGAGGATGGTGCCGACGATGACGGCAGCGATGTCGTTGCGGCGCCCGCCCAGCGGGATCGGCGGTCCACCGGGGTCGGTGCGGCGCTTGAGGCTGATGCGGTCATAGACCGCCCAGGCGAGGATCGACACGAACAGGATGATCGATCCGAGATCGCCGTTGGAGATCAGATGCGCCACCGCCCACAGCTTCACGCCGGCCAGCATCGGGTGCTTCAGGGTGCGCTTGATGTCGCCGGGAATATAGGCCGCGGTGACGAGAATCACCGCCGGCCACATCAAGGCGACGGTGATGTGGCGGGTCCAGTTCGGCGGATCCCACACCTCGATCGGCCCGGCATCGCGATAGAGCGCGAATCCTTTGCCGATCATGAAGAGACCGATGATGGTGACGGCCGCGAACAGCGCCTTGTAGGGCCATTCTCCCGTGCGGCCGACCAGCATGTCGCGCGGTTCCCGCAGGCTGACGAAGACATGGGGGCCGAGGAACAGGATCAATCCGAGAACCAATAGCGCCAAGCCCATCTCTTTGCTCCATCGCGGCGGGAGGCGGGCAGTAGAGGCGAAGGCCGTGGCCGACGCAAGCGGGATACGAGGGCGCGCGAGAGGGCGCGCGCCCGCAATGGTCAATCAGGACTCCCGATCTTATGCTACGGGAATGCGGTCCACGCCAGGAGTCGAGTCGGTCGAGAGCCTCCAGCCTGCGATCGCCGAAATCGCGCACGGGGAAAGCGCCATGAACGGGGTCGATCGACTGCTCCCATCAATGCGACTGGTCGAGCGGGTTCTCGCGACGGACGTGTCCTATACGATCTCCCGAATGCAGGTCCTCGAACGCATCCCCGGCAATCCGATCGGAATCGCCTATCGTTGGATCGATGAATCCGCGGTTGCGCTGGCTTCGCGATTTCTGCCCTCCTTTACGCGCGTGGTGGGATTGCGGCCCGGCCACGAACGACATATCGAGCCTCTCGTGAACTGGTACCGCGAATACGGGATAAGGCCGAAGTTTGAACTGGTGCCGGGCATGTACGATGCCGCGTTGGGACGAGAGCTCGCCCGGCTCGGACTTTTCCCATCGGGGTTCCACGCTTCGCTGATCGGAGAACCCGATCCTTCCGAGACCTTCGATGAAAACATCGATATCGAGCTGGTTGATTCCGCCGACGCGATGGAACCTTACCTCGAGGCCTATGTGGCCGGATGGGGCATCGCGGAAAAGGATCAGGCTCAATTCATGTCCAATGTTCGCCCATGGCGGGATCAATCGGGCTGGTCGCTCTATCTGGCACGCATGGAAGGCCGACCGGCGGCGGCCGCCACGCTCTATGTGAATGCCGGCATCGGCTATCTCGCCGACGCCGCCACGGCTCCCGCATTCCGCCGGCACGGGCTCCACATCGCGCTGCTCCGGCGGCGCATTCGCGACGCCAGCGTCGCCGGGGTCGATTTTGTATTCAGCGGCGCGGCGCCGATGAGCACCAGCCATCGGAACATGGAACGAACGGGCCTGCGCTTGCAATTCACGCGAGCGAACTGGACGCCCATCTGAGCCGGTGCCCACGGTCATCATTGCCTCCAGGCGGCATTTCTCCGAACGCACCGGAACGCCCGCAGCCTTCGAGGTAAACGTCGCCTTAATATTTCAGGTTCACAGTCATCTCCATCTTCGAGATTCCGGTCATTGGCCGCGCATGGTTTGCGAGGGCTGCTGAGGAGTAACCGGGTTGAGCCAGTCGACACTCCTGAAGGCCATGGGATGGGGCCAGATCGACAGGACCAACGGTCTGCTCGGCACCTGGAAGGTCGAGTACAAGGATCTATGCCAGGCGCAATCCCCGCCTGCTGACTGCGCCGCCGAGAATGGGGCGAAGGCCTCGGAACCCGCCGATGGAGCGATCCTCGAATCCGAGATCGCGGCCCTGGTTGCCGAGGCCGGGGGGCGTCTGCGCCACCCCGACGGCGGCGATTGCGACACCACGCCCGCCCTTCCGCGGCCGGTCGTCGCTCCGGGCCAGGGCGAAGGTTCCGGGCCGTCAGACAATATCGAGCGCGAGGTCAGCGCTTCCGATCCGGCACCGCTTGCGTGGATTCCCGACATCAGGATCAACGAGCCGCAAAGGACTTCAAACGCAGTCTCTTCCCTGCACGCCCAGGACACCGCCGTCTTGCTTGTCGCGGTGCTCGGCGCCTTGACCATCGGATGGATCGTCGGCTTTTTGAGCCAGGCGCCCGGTACGAAGGATCCGATCATCGTGGCCGGCTCCGCAGCAGGCCCGCAGGCCGCACGCACCCCGCCGGACGCCGGAAGGACCGCACCCGCCCCGAGCGTGCATCGCCACCGCCCCGGGAACATGAAAGCGGCGGCTCAACCACAAGGCGGCGCCAGGACCTCCGCCATGGCGCAACAGGCGGCCCGACCGTCGGAGATCGTTACCTCCAGCATCGGCCGTCGTCCCAACCTGCCCGACCCGGTGCCATTCCCGGAAACCAGGCCGACCACCATCGACGGCTGGATCGTGCGGGATGTCTCCGGCGGAACCGCCATACTTGAAGGGCCCGACGGGATTTGGCGGGCGACGCGCGGCAGCACGGTGCCGCGGGTGGGAACGGTGGAGTTGATCGTGCGCTGGGGCAACCGCTGGATCGTCGTCACCAGCAGCGGTCTCATCTCGACGCCTTGATCGACGCATCGCTGGACGGAAGTTGCCGGACGTTCCGAATCGGATATCAAGACAGCCGCTGCTGAGAGCCGCACAGCCGCTCGAGGCAATTCACGGATCGGTGCCGGCGGAAATTGGGATGCAATACTGCGTCGGCCGCCCCCGCCGGCCGACCTTGCCCGGCGGCGGCGGCCGCCATAAATTCCGACGCCGCCGGAGGTCGCGGCGTCAAATCGGGGCACACGCATGGACGCGCAAGCATTTCTCAGCCAGCCCGGAGTCGGGTTCTTTTCGATGCTCGTGATCGGCGCGCTGGCCGGATGGATCGCCGGACGGGTGACCGAATCCAGACATGGAATTCTCACCAACATCCTGGTCGGGATCGCCGGGGCTTTCGTCGGCGGCGAGCTCGCCGGGCTGCTGCAGATCCCCGTGTTCGGTTTCTTTCGCACCCTGGTCTCCGCGACCGTGGGCGCCATCGTGATCCTGTTCCTCTGGCGCCAGATTCGTTCGGCGTAACGGCCCCGATCGATCGCGGGAAGGCCGCCTGCAAGCGCCGACGGCGCCGGCATCGGCGCCCCCGGCCATGCCGACGCGCACGGTCAGTTCCTGGCGCCTCGCAGCAACGACGCCTTGAGCGCGGCGCGGTCGACTTCGGCGCCCGCGACGTACATCTTCGCGATGCGGCGGGTGTTGACGATGTCGTCGAGCGGGTCGGCATCGAGCACCAGGAAGTCGGCGCGTTTGCCGGGCGCGAGCGTGCCGCGGTCGGGCAGGCCGAGAAATTCCGCCGCGCGGCTGGTGGCGGCGACGATCACCTGGGACGGCGTCATGCCGGCCGCCACCATCAGCTCGAGCTCCTTGTGCTCGGCATAGCCGAAGAAATGATCCTCGAGCCCGGTGTCGCAGCCGAGGATGATGCGGACGCCGGCGGCATTGAGCCTGGCGAGGCTGCGCTGCAGGATGGCGTAATTCGCGCGGTTGCGCGCCGCCGCCGCCGGGTCGCGGCCGGCGAAGGAATTGCGGACGCGCGCGATCACCTCGGCCGGCTCGGTGTCGCGCAGCAGGCCGGCGAGATAGGGCTCGTCGAACCACGCCGGCGGCGCGGTATGGATGCCGCGCTCGGGCGCGCCGATATTGGGCATGGCGTAGACATTGTGCGCCAGCATGGACGCGATCAGCGCGTCGCTCATTTCCTTGTCGCGCACCAGATGGGCGAAGGCGTTGATGCCGGCGGCGACGAGTTCGACCGCGTCGTCGTGATAGAACACGTGCGCCGTGACCTTGAAACCGAGCTTGTGGCCTTCCTCGATCACCGCGCGCGACAGCGCGATGGGGAGCTTCGGCGCCCGGCCGCCGCGGTCGTCCACCCAGATCTTGAGGGCGTCGACCTTGTTGGCCGCGAGTTCCCGGGCGGCGCTGCGCGCCTCGTCCTCGGTGGTGATCGCGTAGGCGATGTCGGCATAGGCGGCCGCGCCCGGGCCGGCATTGGGCGCGCCGATGCCGCGCCCCGCGAGCAGGAGCCGCGCGCCGCCGAGGCGGCCCGCCGCCTGGTCGGCGCGGATGCGATACATCACGTCGCCCTTCTCGATGCCCTGCGACATCACCGTGGAGATGCCGAAATAGAGCGCGCGGTCGAGGTCGTCCATGATGTTCTCGCGGGTGAAGTTCTCCGCGGCGTAGGTAGAGCCCCTTCTGGAACCCGGGATGCACATGGGTGCTGATCAACGCGGGCATCACGGTCTTGCCGGCGAGATCGACCCGGCTCGCCCCCGCTGGCATCGCGATCTCGCCGCGCCGGCCGATGCGCGCAATGACGCCGCCTTCGACCAGGAACGCCGCGTCCTCGATCGCCGCGCTGCCGTCGCCGGGAATGAGGCGCGCGCCTTCGAACAGCGTTTGCGCGGACACGGGCGGTGCGGCGAAGGCGGCGACGATGAGGGCGAAGAAAGCGATGACGCGGCGGAGCATAGGGCGATCCATGGGGTTGCGGCTCGATCAGGAGTCGTCGGCGGCTCGATCGGTACTGGCGCTCGAATGTGGGCCGGGGTAACGGGGTTGTCAAAAAGCGCGCGATGCGCAGCGCCATGCCGACCGGTCGGCAAGGATTTCGCGGGACCCGCAGCCCGGCGATGCTCCGCAACGGCTGATCCCGCTCACGGCGAAGGCCGGCCTGCATCCGGCCGGCCGCGAATGCCGGCGCACCGTTCAGTGCAGCTTCACATGCGGCTCGGTGCGCCGGGTGAGCAACCGGGCGACGGTGTCGAGGCCGACCTTCAGCGGGCCGTGCAGCGCCGTCTCATGCATCTTGTAGAGCGAGCGATACATCAGCCGGGCGACATATCCCTCGATCAGCATGCCCTTCCCGGCGAGGAATCCCATCAGGCTGCCGATCGTCGAGAACTCGCCGAGCGACACCAGCGAGCCGAAATCGTGATAGACGAAGGGCTCGACGGGCTTGCCTTCCAGACGGCGTTCGAGCTGCCGCAGCAGATGGGAGGCCTGCTGGTGCGCCGCCTGGGCACGCGGCGGAATCGGGCGCGTCTCGCCGTCCGGGACCAGCCAGGCGCAATCTCCCATGGCGAAGACATTGTCGTCGCGGGTCGTCTGCAATGTCGGGCGCACGACGAGCTGGCCCGACGGGCTCGCCTCCAGGCCGTCGAGATCCCGCAACACCTGCGGACCGCGCACTCCGGCCGCCCACACCACGAGCTCCGAGGGGATGAAATCGCCGCCGGCGAGATGGACGCCGTCCGGGCCGACCTCGGTCACCCGCGCGCCGGTGCGGACTTCCACGCCGAGTTCGGCGAGCAGTCGCGCCGTGGCGTCCGACAGCCGCCTCGGCAGCGCCGGCACGATGCGATCGGCGGCCTCGATCAGGGTGATCTTGATGTCCTTGTCGGGATCGATCCTGTCGAGCCCGAAGGCCACCACTCCGCGCACGGTGCGGTGCAGTTCCGCCGACAGTTCGGTGCCGGTCGCCCCGGCGCCGATGATGGCGACATGAAGCTGGCCCGGCCGCACCGGCTCGGCCTGGGTGTGGGCGCGCAGGCAGGCGTTGACGAGCCGGCGGTTGAACCGCTGCGCCTGCTCGGGCGTATCCAGGCAGATCGCGTGATCCTTTACGCCGGGCGTGCCGAAATCGTTGGAGACGCTGCCGATCGCGATCACCAGGGTGTCGTAGCCGATCGAGCGCACCGGCGTGATGAGGCGGCCGTCCTCGTCGATATTGGCGCTGAGATGCACCAGGCGCCGGACGCGGTCGAGCGCGATCATCTCGCCGAATCGGAAGCGGAAGCCGTGCCAATAGGCCTGGGCGAGATAGTCGAGCTCGTGCCGGGAAACGTCCATGCTGCCGGCGGCGACTTCGTGGAGCAGCGGCTTCCACAGATGGGTGCGCGCCTTCTCCACCAGCGCAATGTCGGCGCGGCGGCGCCGGCCCAGCCTGTCGCCCAGCCGGGTGACCAGTTCGAGCCCCCGGCCCCGCCCCCGACCACGACGATGCGATGGAGGTTTGGGCTCGCGGCCGTCATGACCGCCCGCGGCTCTGTGGTGGTGACCGTCATGGCATCCGTCCCTGTCCGGGCACCCGGGGATCATGCGATCGAATGACCCGGCGTCGGCGATGCAGCGGCCGGCTCGCACCGGCATGTCGCCGGAGCACGACGCCGACCGCCGGTTGGTCCATCTCTACCACAGGGCTGCGCTTTCATCGCGGCCCCCCATGGGGGCTGGGAGGTAAACTGACGCGACAATCAACCCAGCCGCTGCGCCGATCAGCGCTTCCCGGCACTTTCATATTCGAGCGGGGCTATCAGGTGGCAGTTGTCGACTAGGGAATGGGTATGAGCAGCCCCACACTCACGGCTGTCGCCTGTTCGTGCCCTTTGCTGAAAGAATAGCTATAAGTCGGCTCTAAGAACCAACCGAGCTTTCGGTCAGGCCACGGCCAGAACATGAAGTCGAGCGCAAATTCCGCGGCGATTTTGCTGCCCCGATCCGCGTAGGTCCATTCCGGCCCCGCGCCGATCATGAACTCCACCGTCTTCGACAGCGTGAACGGCTTTTTGAAAAGAAGGTCGGCGCTCCACTCCGGAGAATTGCCCTTGCTGACCAAGGGCGTGAAGCCTGCTTCGAGTTCCAGCCATTCTTTGATCGGTTCTACTTCAACGGCGATCGACGGCCCCAGACTGGCGCTCCCATTCTGCAAGCTCCATTCGCCCGCGCCCCCAATTTCGAAAATGGCTGACGGCTCCTTGTCCTTGTCCGCGGCCTGGACATGCCCAGCGAACAACAGCAAAGCCGACGCCAACCCTACGGGCTTGAACATCTCCCCGCACCCCTGCCTGCCTCACTGAACTTATCACCACATACGGCCGCCCTCAACGATGTCCCGGCGAAAGGACCATCCGGCAGCCCCAAGGTAGAACGATTCTTCTCGCATTGACGCGCCGAGGTCTATCAATGCCTCGCACCGAGTTGGGGCCCGCGTCCATGCCCGGCGGGTTCATGAGGCCCGGCGCCGTAATCACCGCCACTGCCGGCCAGACTCCACCGCGACCGTAAGTAGGCACCTGCGATGCCTTGCCGCTCGCCGCGCCCGCTCGCGGTCGTCGTAGGCAGCCGCCATCAGGTATGCAGGTGGTAGCGCAGGTGCGCCGGTCGGGACTCCCGCTCTACCGGCGGCGCAGTGGTGGGCGCCGCATGGTAATAGGGGCTTTTGTAGCAATACCCGCCGATGCCGGACAGCGTCGTCATGCACTGATGATAGCTGCCGAAATAGCAGGAGGTGGCATCGTCCGATCTGAACCTCGCGCACCAGGGATAGCTGGTCGGCGATTGCGCAGATACCGCCTGCATATCGCCAAACTGCACCGCAGCGATCAGAAAAAGCCATAGGATTGGCAGACGCATCGAAACCTCCCGAAACCGGACTGCTCGTTCAGACTGCTCCTCGACGTTATCACAAGTGCCCGCGAAGCGCGCCGGGAGTTGAACCGCTGCCCTGCCCGACCCCACCGCACCCCATGGGTCGGGGCTTCGGCTATGGCGACCGGTTGGTCCGAATTGGCGGAGAAATTCGTATCTCCGACGACGCACGCCCGGCGTCACGGCTCTATCAGCCCGAAATGAGCGGCGTCACGGCCTCGCCGGCAAGCCATCGACCTGTTTCGCGGAGTCGGTGGCCGTTAGCGGCGAGGGTGGGCACCCAGGCCGCCAATCTGATCACGACAAAGTTTAAGGGGGCACTATGCGAGACCTGTCACGCCGGTCCGAGTACTACCGGAAATTGGCGGTCAAGTACCGCGACTTGGCAAAATTTGCGAACCCTACCTCGGCGATTTCTACAGAGGCGTCGCAGTGAGATACATCTTCATGGCGCAGGCACGGGCTAGAGTCCTTCACCAAATCAGTCGCATTCCGCCTGCGGCCAATTACTGGACAAAATGTCCAGTAATAGCGCGCCGAGCCGCCGACGCTGTCGCGTTTCAAGTCGCGCGGGCGCAGTTATAGCTTGCGCGTCGAATCTCCCGATCACCTGATCCCCGAAACCCGCTATTTGAGCGCAAGGCTTACAAGCCGCTACTCCTTAAACCGGTAACCCACCCCGTAAAGCGTATCAATCATGTCGAACGAGTTGTCCGCATGCTTGAATTTCTTGCGCACGCGCTTGACGTGACTGTCGATCGTACGATCATCGACATAAACCTGATCATCGTAAGCGGCATCCATCAGGGCGTTGCGGCTTTTGACCACACCGGGACGCACGGCGAGCGCCTGCACAATTAGGAATTCGGTGACGGTGAGCCTGACCGGTTCGTTCTTCCAGGTGCACGCGTGGCGTTCCGGGTCGATGCGCAGTTGGCCGCGTTCCAGCACCTTAGCTGTCTCTGTTTCTTTCCCGACCGTGCCTTCCTTGCCGCCCCAGCGCCGGAGCACCGCCTTGACGCGCTCCGCGAGGAGCCGTTGCGAGAACGGCTTTCGGACGAAATCGTCAGCTCCCATCTTGAGGCCAAATATTTCGTCAAATTCCTCATCTTTGGAGGTGAGGAAGATCACCGGCAAGTCGGACTTTTCGCGGAGGCGCCGCAACGTCTCCATACCATCCATGCGAGGCATCTTGATGTCCAGGATGGCGAGGTCTGGTGGGCTCGAGTCGAAGCCGTCGAGAGCCGAGAAGCCGTCGGTATAGGTCGTGATCCGGTAGCCCTCGGCCTCAAGGACTATCGAGACCGAGGTCAGGATATTGCGGTCATCGTCGACGAGCGCGATAGTTGGCATGGATGCGTCCTAACATAAGCGTGTACACCGGGCTCAACACCCCGCGAGATCGAGATCACTGCTACCTTAATCGTGGCGATTCCGGGCGCAGTTGTGATCGCGAGACCGAATTTGTTGGACTGTTGCGCAAAAGACACTGCGGGATGAAGCCGATTCACGCGCCTTTCCGCAATAAATCTCATAACAGGCCAGCCACAGCGCTCACTCGTTCTCACTCATTCGCTCCGCTGGGAGTGCGGGCTGCGTGATGAAGCCCCCTCCTTCATCACCCTCGCCGCGCTCTCACGCAAGAATGCGCTCATCGTCGAACCGATCTCGCGCACGTGGCGGACCAGTTGGTCATACTGATCCGGCCGCAACTTCACGACGATGCGCACTGTGCAGCCGCACTTTCCATCCACGTCGGTCATTGGCTGCCCCCGCAGGAAGCGCGCGTCTAGCGGCGGGCCGGTGGCAAGGTCGCCAGCATGCTTACCGCGCTGCGCCCCACGCCCGCTATGCCTGCCGCACGCTCCGTTCTCAATCCGACCTTGGCGCGGCTCGAACGAGACTTTATGCGGGCTATCCACAATACCCGGGAAAGCCGGGCCACCATCAAAAGGAGATTGCTGGACGCGAAACGGCGGCCGGGTACGGAGGCATCGGAAATCTTGTGTCCCGCTTGCAACAAGCTGCGAAAAATCGCTTAAGCCCGCAACTGCGTGCCCGGAATCGCCATCATCTCCGCAATGATGATCCCGCCCTCGAGTGGTGATCGATGTCGCGCAGGGAGTAACGGGCATGTGGTGGCTTTATTTCCGTCGTGGCAGCAAACTCGTTGGCGTCGCCATCATTGAAGCACCGACGCTTTATCACGCGCGCACGCGAGTAGCTGTTCGCGGGATTGGCAAGGCGGTGGATTACAGCGACGCGAAAAAACTCGATGACGGAGATGCGGCACTGGTTCCTGCAAATTGCATAGGCAGGCTGCTTTCGGCCGAAGAGGCGCAGCAATTATCCGACCGAATTTGCGCAGCCAAGGCAGACGGCGCGCTGCAGTTGGTCGAGCACGGGGATTGATAACCATGTGGCGGCTTTCATTCCTCGACGGCAGCGAACTTGTCGGATGCGCCAACCTTAAACCACAGACCATTTTCCATGCGCACGCGAGTTGCGGACGCGGCAACTCTACGGCCACATGGCGGGGCATATGCAGGACCCACTGACCAGAGCGTACAGATATCGGAAAGTGTCGGTCGAATTCTTCACCTTGGCCAAACGCACCTCGTCCGACTTCCCTCGCGGTTACTATCAGCGCATCGCTGAGCAGTATCAAATGCTGGCAGACGGCGAATTGGGATGGCGGCACGGCGATGCCATCATGCCGGAGGAGAAGCCCGTGTTCTCCGCGAAAGTGTGGGCTTATCGAGAGCAATCCGGCAAAAAATATTTCGAGGTGTTTCTGAATAACGGGTCGAGAGCACGGATCGACTTCCTCGAAGGGGCGACAACGCAGCAGTCCTTCATCGCGCTCGGCCGGGCATTGAATGAAAAACTGGGGTCCTGCAGCATCACTGCAATGAATGACCTCGTTCTGTTCGATGAGAGCGACAGACTTTCCGAGGAACAAAAGCGCAAGCTCTTCAGGGCTCTGGGCAGCCGCTTTGACAGCGCGGAAGCCCTGAACACAATCTCCCGCGTATCGGTCACATAGGCTCGCAGGAAATGAGCGCTACGGCGAAGACGGACCACGACGCCCGTCCGGTACCGATAGTCCTCATCCGATTGGCGCGGATCGCGATGGTCCGACCGCCCGATTTATTGGAGAAAGATTTCCTGTTGATCGAGAAAGTCGCGCGTGCGGCGCCACCCGGTGATTACTTCGGTCAGTTGCGTCATCGCCCGCTCGGAGAGTGGCAGCATATAGCGGTCGCCTTCCTCGGTGCTTAAAGTCACCGTCAGGACCGGATCGCGCGCACGCGAGTCAGAACTCACTAACACAGCTCCTGCACACGCGACCATCTCAGGCAACTTCGTAATCGGCATCAAACTCTCCGTAGCCGACGAAAGCCGCTTTCTACTGCCAACGAGAAATCGAACACAAGAGAGCGGCAAGAGAGCGGCAAGAGAATGGCAGTTTGAATATTACGCAAGGCATGGATCAAACGGATGTACCGCCACCCCCTCCAAAAGGGGGCACCGGTCCCAGGGCGCCGGGGTGCGCTCGGAACCAGGGAACACAAGGGCGACCGGCACCGCCGGATCCCGCGTCCCATTCGAATGTTCCAGTCTTCTCCTGCTTCGACCCCGGCTCAACCACACGGCGCTCGCCGCGGCCGGTCGCCAGGTATCGGCAGGTATCGCCAGGATCGGCGTGTCGATCCGACCGACCAGCGCCTTGACGTCGCCGCGGGGTGACGTCCTCGGCTGGGGGCTTACCCTATCGCGGCAGGAGGTAGCGGTGCATCGGCGTGTCGGCTCGGCGCCGATTAGCGCTTAATTGACCCGAAAGATAGTTTACAGAAATTAACGGATGAAATCCACGATTTCAAATCGTCGACCTCATTAATTAACGCAGGTTAATGGTACTGAAAGGGGTCGTCTATTAAGGAGCGGTTAAGCCTGCCCGCAAGCTTTCCGGTGATCGCCGGCGTCAACGCCGGCTTCGTTGAGTGCAATGCGTCATGATCCGGCCCGGTGCGCGCATGTCGGCGCGGCATCCCGACCCAACCGCCACCGGAAGCAGATCATGGACAGACGCAAGCTCCTGCAATGGTCCGGCGCGGCGTCGGCGCTCGGCGCCGCCACCGCCCTGCCGGAGCGCGCCGCGGCGGCGCCGGCATCGTCATCCACGTCCGCGCTCGGGCCTCGACGCCGCGCAGATGGGCGTGCGGCCCGGCAGCCCGGATGACCAGAGCGCAGCGATGCAGCGCGCCATCGACCGCGCCGCCGCCGCAAGGGTGCCGCTCGCGCTGCCGCCCGGCGTCTATCGCGTGGCGGCGCTGAAACTGCCCGCCGGCGCCCAGGTCATCGGCATGCGCGGAGCGACCCGCCTCGTCTATGGCGGCGGCGCCTCGCTGTTCGGCGCCGAGCATGCCGACCAGATTTTCCTCACCGGGCTCACCATCGACGGCATGAAGCGGCAACTGCCGCCGCACGAAGGGCTCGTGCACTTCGAGGCCTGTCGCGGCGTGCGGATCGTCGATTGCGCGATCCTGGGCGCCGGCGGCCACGGCATCCTGCTCGCAGCGAGCGAGGGCGAGGTCACCGGCTCCACCATCGCGGACGCCGCCGACGTGGCGCTGTTTGCCTACGACGCCGCGGGCCTGGCCATCCACCGCAACACCATCGCCAATGCGGGAAACAACGGCATCCAGATCATCCGCTCGACCGCGGGACATGACGGCACGCTGGTGCTCGACAACCGGATCGAGAACACCAACAACCGGGCCGGCGGCTCGGGCCAGTACGGCAATGCCGTCAATGCCCACCGCGCCGGCGACGTGATCGTGCGCGGGAACATCATCCGCCAATGCGCGTTTTCTGCGATTCGGGGAAATTCGGCGTCGAACATCCAGATCATCGGCAACACCGTGCACCAGGCCGGCGAGGTCGCGCTCTATTCCGAGTTCGGGTTCGAGGGTGCGATCATCGCCCATAACATGGTCGACGGCGCCCAGACCGGCATCTCCGTCGCGAATTTCAACGAGGGCGGCCGCCTGGCCGTCGTGCAGGGCAACATCCTGCGCAACCTCAAGCCGAAAGACCCCGACCCGCCGCCCGGCGACCTGTGGGGCGTCGGCATCTATGTGGAAGCCGACACCGCGGTGAGCGCCAACGTGGTGGAGAATGCACGCGATGCCGGCATTGCGATCGGCTGGGGCAGCTTCCTGCGCGACGTCGCGGTGACGGGCAATGTGGTGCGCCAGGCGCCGATCGGGATCGCGGTGTCGGTGGTGCCCGGGGCCGGATCGGCACTGATCTCGGCCAATGTGGTGACGGGCTTTCGGCGCGGGGCGATCGTGGGAATGGACCATGCGCGACCGATCACCGGCGAACTCGCCAAGGGGGCACAGCCGCATACGCATTTGTCCATCGCCGACAACCGGATCGGCTGATTTGCTGCACCGCAGCCGAAAAAACTTCATCGATGATTCATTCAGCGGCCTTGTTCGCGCCCGATAACAGCGGTAGCGTTAGGGTCGGGAGGTGGGCAAGCCAGGGAGTACAGGCATGAAGTTCCCTGCGGCGTCATCGAAGTTTACTTCTCACACGGACAAGCTTGTCCGTTCACATTGCCCGCGGTGCGACGATTTGATGGTCGCGCCTGCCCGCTCACAGCACGTGCAAAACGACCTGGTCCGCCATTGGTGGAGCTGCGAGACCTGCGGCCATGAGTTCCGCACCACCGTGCGGCTGCCGGCGCTGCCCGCCGAGGCTCTCCAGCAGGCGATGGCCTGATCGTCGTTTCACACGTCGACCAGCACGTCGTCGCCCTCGATCCGGCAAGGGAAGGTCTTGACCGGGTCATAGGCGGGCGGCGCCACGACTTCGCCGGTCTTGACGTTGAACAGCGCCTGGTGGATCGGGCATTCGATGCAGTCACCCTCCAGGAAGCCTTCCGAGAGGCGGGCAAAGGCATGGGTGCAGATGTTGTGGGTGGCGTAGACGGCATCGTCCACCCAATAAAGCGCGATGTCCTCGCCGGCGAGTTCGGCATCCATCACGCCACGCTCCTTGACCTCGGCCACTGCGGCCGCCCTGATCCAAGCCATTCGCGATCTCCCCCGCG
The DNA here is from genome assembly GCA_963795865.1 of uncultured Alphaproteobacteria bacterium. GTDB lineage: Bacteria > Pseudomonadota > Alphaproteobacteria > Rhizobiales > Xanthobacteraceae > JAJPKK01. Next base: position 55,564 of record CAWCJX010000015.1, on the reverse strand, counting down.
CCTTCCGTAATGCCCGGCCGCCGCAATGCCGCCGCTCTGCGGGTGCGGAGAATAGACCAGGCTTCGGCGTTGGCAATCCGCAACAGGGCGCGGAAGTGGTGAGGAACCGCTCCCAAGCGACAGGATGTGGGCGACAAATCCGCCGGGAATGCTTAGGCTTGCGCCAGTGGCCTGACTCGGAAGTTCGGTTCCCGAATGGTGGGGGCACACGCGCGTTTTCGTTGGATCCCGCCGACGTCGCCGGGATCGATGGGCGTCCAACCATGGGTACCGGATTGCCCGGCCAGGAACCGGCAGTGACACACATGCAGAGATACATATGCAGTGACACAAATAAGGTCAGCAAAATGCTCTAATTTATTGAAACCAGTGGGGCGAACGATCACGAACCAATGCGAAACGCCTGGGTCGCACCACCAGGCGCCTGCCGCCCCGGCACCATGACGCGGAACCGCCGATGTCTTCCAGCCTGCTGACCACGAGACGCTTCGCGCCCTTGTTCTGGTGCCAGTTCTTCAGCGCCTTCAACGACAATTTCCTGAAGACCTCCCTTGTTTTCCTGATCCTCTTCAAGATGACGGAGCAGGGTTCCGAGGCCCTCATCACGCTTGCCGGCGCGATCTTCATCTTTCCGTTCTTCATCCTGTCGGCGATCGGCGGCGAGATCGCCGACCGCTACGACAAGGCTTTCGTGGCCCGGCGCCTGAAGCTCGTCGAAATCGCGGTGGCGGCCATTGCGGTCGGAGGTTTCTGGCTCCATTCGGTGCCCGTCCTGTTCGCGGCGCTGTTCCTGTTCGGCGTGATCTCCGCGCTGTTCGGGCCGATCAAATACGGCATCCTTCCCGACCACCTCGCTGAAAGCGAGCTTCCGGCCGGCAATGCGCTGGTCGAAGGCGCCACCTTCATCGCCATTCTGAGCGGCACCATCGTCGGCGGCCTCGCCTCCAAGGGTGGCGGCGACCCCGCCTCGTTCGCCTGCATGATGATGGCGTTCGCGCTGGCGTGCTGGCTCGCCGCGCTGTTCATCCCGGCGCACCGGCGAGGCGGCGCCGAATCTCGTCATCGACTTCAACATCGCCCGCTCGACCTTCGTCGCTGCTGCGCGACCTCTACGGCCAGAAGCGGCTGTGGTGGGGCGGCCTCGTGGTGAGCTGGTTCTGGCTGGTCGGCGCGGTCGTGCTCTCCCTGCTGCCGCCCCTGGTCAAGAATGCGCTCGGCGGCTCCGAAGACGTGGTCACCGCCTATCTCGCCATCTTCTCGATCGCGATCGCGGTCGGCTCGGGCCTCGCCTCCTGGCTCGCCAGCGGCCGCATCGTCCTCATCCCCACGGTGTTCGGCGGCGTACTGCTCGGCCTGTTCGCGCTCCATCTCGGCTGGATCACCCGGGGGCTGACGGCCGGCCGAGCAGGGGCGCGGCGTCGCCGACGTGTTCGGCGCGGGCCCTGGCATCCTCATCGGGATCGACCTCGCCGGCCTCGCGGTCGCCGGCGGCCTCTTCATCGTGCCGGCGTTTTCCGCGGTGCAGGCCTGGGCCGGCGCGGACCGCCGCGCCCGCGTGGTCGCCGCGGTGAACGTGCTCAATGCCGCGTTCATGACGGTGGCCGGCGTCGGCGTCGCCGTGCTGCAGAAATACGGCGTCACCCTGAGCACGCTGTTCCTCGCCGTCGGCGTGGCCAATCTCGTGGTCGCGGTCGCGATCCTGCGCACCATGCCGACCAGCCCGATGCGCGACCTGCTGTCGGTGATCTTCCGCGCCTTCTACCGGCTCGACGTCGGCGGCCTCGACAACGTCGCCAAGGCGGGCCCCAACGCCATCATCGCCCTCAATCATGTGAGCTTCCTCGACGCCGCCGTGGCGCTGTCGTTCCTGGATCGCGAGCCGGTATTCGCGATCGACAGCTCGATTGCCCAGCGCTGGTGGGTGAAGCCGTTCCTGCGGTTCACCCGTGCGATGCCGCTCGACCCGACGAGGCCGCTGGCGACCCGCACCCTGATCAACTCCGTCAAGGCCGGAAACCCGCTGATCATCTTTCCCGAAGGCCGGATCACCGTCACCGGCAGCCTGATGAAGGTCTATGACGGCGCCGCGATGATCGCCGACAAGTCCGACGCGATGCTGGTGCCGGTGCGCATCAAGGGCCTGGAGAAGACCCATTTCTCCCGGCTCGGCCGCAGCCAGGTGCGCCGCAGCCTGTTTCCCAAGGTCACCGTCACCATCCTCGAGCCGCTCCGCCTCGACGTCGATCCGGCGCTGCGGGGCAAGCGGCGGCGCCTGGCGGCCGGCGCCCTGCTCTATACCGTCATGTCGGACCTGATCTTCCGCACCACCTCGACCGACCGCACCATCATCGAAGCGGTGATCGCGGCGGCCGCGGTCCACGGCAAGAAGCATGTGGCGGTCGAGGACCCGATCGGCGGGCGCCCTCACCTATCAGCGCCTGCTGCTCGGCGCCGCCATCCTCGGTCGCAAGCTGATGCCGCTCGCCGCCGTCGGGCGACGCGGTCGGCGTGATGATGCCGAATGCCAACGGCGCGGTGGTGGCGATCCTCGCTTTGATGTCCGCCGGCCGCGTGCCCGCGATGATCAACTTCACCTCCGGCCTGATGAATTTGCGCGCCGCCTGCAAGGCCGCCAACATCCGGGCGATCGTGACCTCGCGCACCTTCGTCGAGAAGGCCCATCTCGAAAAGCTGGTCGAGGGGCTCACGCCCGACGTCGCCTTCACCTATCTCGAGGACGTGCGGGCCCAGGTCGGATTCGCCGACAAGCTGCGCGGGCTGCGGGAGGCGAAACGGCCGCTGGTGCGTCGCGCGCCCGACGATGCCGCCGCGATCCTGTTCACGTCGGGATCCGAAGGCACCCCGAAGGGCGTCGTCCTGTCCAACCGCAACATGCTCGCCAATGCGGCGCAGGCGGAAGCGCGCATCGACTTCGGCCGCACCGACAAGGTGTTCAACGTGCTGCCGCTGTTCCATTCGTTCGGGCTCACGGTCGGCCTCGTCCTGCCGCTGGTCTCGGGCGTCGGCGTCTACCTCTACCCTTCCCCGCTGCACTACCGGATCATTCCGGAGATGATCTACGGCACCGACGCCACCATCCTGTTCGGCACCGATACGTTCCTGGCGGGATATGCGCGCACCGCGCACTCCTACGACTTCCGCTCGTTGCGCTACGTGCTGGCCGGCGCCGAGCCGGTGAAGGAGACGACCCGCCGCACCTATATGGAGAAGTTCGGGCTGCGCATCCTGGAAGGCTACGGCGTCACCGAGACGGCGCCGGCGCTGGCGCTCAACACGCCGATGTTCAACAAGTTCGGCACGGTCGGCCGGCTACTGCCCGGCATGGAGGCGCGGCTCGACCCGGTTCCCGGCGTCGAGGTGGGAGGGCGCCTGTTCGTGCGCGGCCCCAATGTGATGCTCGGCTATCTGCGCGCCGAAAATCCCGGCGTGCTGGAGCGCCCGGAGAACGGCTGGCACGACACCGGCGACATCGTCGCGCTCGATGCCGACGGCTACATCACCATCAAGGGTCGCGCCAAGCGCTTCGCCAAGATCGGCGGCGAGATGATCTCGCTGTCCGCGGTCGAGGGGCTGGCGGCGGAGCTGTGGCCGGACGCGATGTCCGGCGCCACCACCGTGCCCGATCCGCGCAAGGGCGAGCGGCTCATCCTCGTCACCACCAAGAGCGACCCCAAGCGTTCCGATTTCCTCGCCTTTGCCCGCTCCCGCGGAGCGTCCGAGATGATGGTGCCGACCGAGGTGCTGATCCTCGAGAAGCTGCCGCTGCTCGGCTCCGGCAAGATCGATAACATCGCGCTGACGAATTTCGTGCGCGAGCGCGCCAATGTGGAGACGCCGCCGCTGAGCGCCGTCGTCTCGGGGTGATCCCTGCCGGTTGTTCCGGAGCACGCGCGCTTTGCTGCCGTCGGCACACCACCGGGCGCTCGCATGCGTCGCCCTCTCGGAGCCCCGTCGCGAACGCATTTTGCGGCCTGCGCCCGGTTCGACGATGGGCGATCGCCTAGCGCTCACCGGTCACCTGGCGCCGAACGCCCCCGGGGCTGGTGCGTTTCACGTCTGTGCCGCATGTCCGACCGTTTATGCGGGCAAATCTTCGCCGGCAGTCATGACGCAACAGCCGACCGCGAGGCAGGCGGCGCCGTCACACCGCTCGCGAGATACAAATAAGTTATTGAATATTATTCATTTTTTCTATGGACGGCGCGCCGCCATGGGAAGCGAAATCGGGACCATTTTTTGCGCCCCCTGCAGAAATTTCAGTTGCAACGGCGTAAATTATCGGTAACATGTTTATGTGATTTTAATGTCTCCCGCAACGAAGATATGCAATCTGAGGTTGAAAACACTGCATCATGGAAAAGTCATTACAGAGTGAACCGCATCACATTTTTTCCGGCTGCCCCGGCTTAGCTTCCGCCTTGGATCGTTCAATGCGCACGAATTTCATACGGAGCCGACCATGACCGTGATCGCCATGACGAGAGAGATCGGGTGTCTCGGGACCGAAGTTGCGGCGGGGGTGGCCAAGCGACTGGGCCTCGAGATCATCCGTTCGGAGGTCGCGGCAGACAACGTGGCCCGGCGCCTGGGGGTCTCGGAAAGCGCGGTCACGCGTTACCTCGACGGTTCGGCATCCATGCTGGAGCGATGGCAGATCAATCGCCGCAAGCTGTTTCATTTCGCCGCGGAGGAAATCCTCCGCCTCGCCCAGCGGGGCAACGTCCTGATCAAGGGCTGGGGCGCCGCCAGCCTGCTGCGCGACGTGCCGCAGGTGGTCAGCGCGCGCGTATGCGCACCGATGAATTTCCGCGTCCGCGTCATGATGGAGCGGCACGGCCGCAATGACGCCGATGCGGCGCGCGAGGAGATCGAGCGTTTCGACGCCGCCCGCGCCCGCACCTTGCGCGCCTATTTCAATGTCGGGGAGGAGGACGCAGGACTTTACCACATCGTCCTGAATACCGAGCGGCTGTCGGTCGACGCCTGCGTGAATGCAATTTGCAAGCTGGCCGAAGGCCTGCGGTCCCGGGATGCATTCACGTCACGGTCCGCGCTCGCCAACAAGCTGTTGGAGGCAAAGATCAGTTCCGCGCTGGTCGAGCATATCAGCCTGGCGATGGCGCCGCTGGGGGTGTCGGTTTCGGTCACCAACGGCAAGGTGACGCTGGCCGGAACCACTTGCAGCGGACGGGTGCGGGCGCGGGCCGAAAAGATCGCGCATGCCAGCGCCGGCGTGCTCCAGATCGACAACCGCATCGTCAGCGTACCGACCCGCGGCAGCGCGTTCTAAGCCCCCGGGGGGTGGCCGCGATACGCGAGCGCCGGAGCCGGGACGGGCGGGAAGGACCCGTCCCGGCTCAATCTTTTCCCGGGCGAAGCTCGGGCGGTCGGCGACCCGCCGATGAAACCGGGCGCCGGCCCCCTCATGCTGGTATTTCGGCGGTTCGACGCAACCCGGATACCCGCCCAACGACGGATAGCCGTATCGCACCGCGCAACTTATATTGATGCGGTGCCGATACCACTGGGCGGTCCATGACCCGAATTCCCGAGAGCCGAATTCCCGATTTCGCGTCCATAGCCTTCGCCGAACCCGGCGCCACCGCGGCCACCATCGCCACCGGGGAACCCTGGCTGACCCCGGAAGGCATTCCGGTGAAGCCGGTCTATGGCCCGCAGGATGTCGCCGGGCTCGATTTCCTCGACACCTATCCCGGCATCGCGCCCTATCTGCGCGGCCCCTACCCGACCATGTACGTCACCCAGCCGTGGACCGTCCGCCAGTACGCCGGCTTCTCCACGGCGGAGGATTCCAACGCCTTCTACCGCCGCAACCTCGCCGCCGGGCAGAAGGGCCTGTCGGTCGCCTTCGACCTGGCCACCCACCGCGGCTACGACAGCGACCACCCGCGCGTCGGCGGGCGACGTCGGCATGGCCGGCGTCGCCATCGACTCCATCTACGACATGCGCACGCTGTTCGACGGCATCCCGCTCGACCGGATGACGCGTGTCGATGACCATGAACGGCGCCGTGCTGCCGGTGCTGGCGCTCTACATCGTCGCCGCCGAGGAGCAGGGCGTGCCGCCGGAACAGCTGGCCGGCACGATCCAGAACGACATCCTCAAGGAGTTCATGGTCCGCAACACCTACATCTACCCGCCGACGCCCTCGATGCGCATCATCTCCGACATCTTCGCCTTCACCTCGGAGCGGATGCCGAAGTTCAACTCGATCTCGATCTCCGGCTACCACATGCAGGAGGCCGGCGCGACGCCGGACCTCGAGCTCGCCTACACGCTCGCCGACGGCGTCGAGTACGTGCGCGCCGGCCTCGCCGCCGGCCTCGACCATCGACGCGTTCGCGCCGCGGCTGTCGTTCTTCTGGGCGATCGGCATGAACTACTTCATGGAGGTCGCCAAGCTGCGGGCCGCGCGGCTGCTCTGGGCGAAGCTGATGAAGCCGTTCGAGCCGAAGGACCCGCGCTCGCTGTCGCTGCGCACCCACTGCCAGACCTCCGGCTGGTCGCTGACCGCGCAGGACGTGTTCAACAACGTGGTGCGCACCGCGTCGAGGCGATGGCGGCGACCCAGGGCCACACCCAGTCGCTGCACACCAACGCGCTCGACGAGGCGCTGGCGCTGCCGACCGACTTCTCCGCCCGCATCGCCCGCAACACCCAGCTGTTCCTGCAGCAGGAGACCGGCACCACCCGCATCATCGACCCGTGGGGCGGCACGTACTACGTCGAGCGGCTGACCGCACGACCTCGCCGCCGGCGCTGGGGCCACATCAGCGAGGTCGAGGAGCTGGGCGGCATGGCCAAGGCGATCGAGGCCGGCATCCCCAAGCTGCGCATCGAGGAGGCGGCCGCCCGCACCCAGGCGCGCATCGACTCCGGCCGGCAGACGGTGATCGGCGTCAACAAGTACCGGCCGCAGAGCGAGAGCGCCATCGACGTGCTCAAGGTCGACAACACGGCCGTGCGCCAGCCCAGATCGACAAGCTCGCCCGGCTGCGGCACGAGCGCGACCCGACGCGGTGGAGGCGGCGCTCGACGCGCTGACCCGCGCCGCCGACGGCGGCAACGGCAACCTGCTGGAGCTGGCCGTCGACGCGGCCCGCGCCAAGGCCACCGTCGGCGAGATCTCCGTGGCGCTGGAGAAGGTGTATCGGCCGCCACCGCGCCGAGATCGAGTCGATCGCGGGCGTCTATCGCGAGGAGGTCGGCGCCATGAGCGAGGCGGTCGATCGGGTGCTCGCGCAGGTCGCCGCATTCGAGGCCGACGAAGGCCGCCGGCCGCGCATCCTGGTCGCCAAGATGGGCCAGGACGGCCACGACCGCGGCCAGAAGGTGATCGCCACCGCCTTCGCCGACCTCGGCTTCGACGTCGACGTCGGGCCGCTGTTCCAGACCCCGGCCGAAGCCGCGCGCCAGGCGGTGGAGAACGACGTGCACATCGTCGGCGTATCATCGCTCGCCGCCGGGCACCTGACCCTGGTGCCCGAGCTCAAGGCGGCGCTCGTGCGCGAGGGCCGCGACGACATCATGATCGTGGTCGGCGGCGTGATCCCGCCGCAGGACTACGACGCCCTCAGGAAGGCCGGCGCCGAGGCGATCTTTCCGCCGGGAACCGTCATCGCGGAAGCCGCCGACAAGCTCCTCGAGGCGCTCAACCGCCGGCTCGGCCACGGCCAGGCAGCGGCGGAATAGGCGCGCGGCTTGTCCGCGTGGGCCATCCGCAATGCGCCGGCGACCGCGCAGCGAGAGCCCCCTCCCCAACCCTCCCCCGCAAGCGGGAGAGGGAGTAGAAAGCCCTTTGGTCACGGGATCGCCAGCGATAATTCTCGGAGGAATTCTCAGCGGTTGTATTTCCTGAAATAGCGCAGGTCGGGCGGCGGCTGGTCCCGCATGGCGGGCATCAGGAGGCCGTCGCCGTCGAGGTAGTAGACCTCCTTGCCGATGCCGACATGGGCGTTGCCTTCGCCGCAGACCGAGTGGCCGAACCAGATCGGCTTGTCGGTCACGACGCGCCGGAAGATCTTGTTGACCACCCACGGCCGGGTCAGCGCATGGTCGATGGTGGTGATGTCTTCGTGCAGCACGTTGCGATCGGCCTTGTCGAGATAGATGCGCTCCTTGATGACGGTCTCGTTGTCGGCGTGCAACGGGATGCCGGTGGCGTCATAGACGCGGGGCCCCTTCAGGCCGCGGGTTTCGACCTCGAGCGTGTCGTAGCGGCCGTCGCCATCCTCGTCGACCCATTTGCCGATGGAGTAACCCAGGAACCGCGGCTCCTGCGCCATGTTGGCGGGAAAGTCGCGACCATCGGTGTAGATGTGGCGGTAGAAGTCGTGGTCGCGCTCCATCAGGACGTAAGTGATTTCCGGCGTGACCACGAATTCCAGCGGCGAATAGCCGATCATGACGCGCGGCATGCCCGGGGACAGGCAGGAATAGGTCGGGTCGATGCCCTGGCCTCCCTTGACCATGTCGGCGAGGTTCGCCTCGTAGATCGCCTGGTATTCCGGCGTCAGCGGCGGCTCCTGTCCGAGCGAGGGAATGTCTTTGGGAGGCTTGCTTTCGTCGTAGCGAAGCCCCCCGGCGCCGCCGGCGAGGAGCCCCCCGGTGCCGCCGCGCCGCCACTGGCCCTTCAGGTCGGGATACTGGGCCTGGGCGAGTGCCGCGACGCCGCCGAGCATCACCAGCAGCGCCGCCGCCAGCGCGGTTGCACCGATCAAGTCACGAAAACGCATGGTGTCCTCCCTGTGGTCTCAGGCGCGCCGCGCGCCGTTTTTTATGCGAACAAGCCAGCGCCAAAAACGATCGGCGCGCAAGGCGCGAGATATCATCGGCGCGACATATCATCGACGCAAGAAATCAGCCCCGGAAAGAGGCGATGCTTGCGGCCGACACCGCCTCGGCGCTGAAGCTACATCAGTCGCCCGGTTCCCCGGAAGGGGGCGATGGACGCAGGGCGCGACCGACGTGACCGGTAAATCGCTTTGTCGACTTCGCCGCAGCGCGCCCCGGGAACCCGGATGGAGCGGACCGGACGTTCGGTTTGGACGGCGTTCCCGCCTTGGGATAAAATCCGATGGCGTACGCACCTTTATGAGAACGGGCGATCGGGACAGGAGGTCGGCATGAGCACGAAGCAGCGGCAATTCCTATCATTGATGGCATTGGCGGCAGCGGCTGCGACCCCGGCCCTGGGACAAACGGCGGCGCCCGCGGTTGCGACGGTGGGCAGCGCTGGCACCGCAACCATCCCGGATTTCTCCGGCATATGGTGGCACCCCTCGCTCCCCGGCTTCGAGCCGCCGGCTTCGGGTCCCGGCCCGGTGACGAACCGGTCGCGGCGCAACGGCGTCAGCGACTACGGCCAGCTGGTCGGCGACTACACCAATCCGATCCTGAAGCCCGCGGCGGCGGAGACCGTGAAGAAGCACGGCGACCTCTCGCTGGCCGGCGTGACCTATCCGAACCCGGCCAACCAGTGCTGGCCGGAACCGGTGCCGTTCATCTACAAGAATTTCGGCCTGCAGATTCTGCAGCAGCCGGACAAGATCACGATGCTCTACGAGCAGGATCATGAATTTCGCCACGTCCGCATGAACCAGCCTCATCCCGCGCAGCCGACGCCATCCTGGTACGGGGATTCCGTCGGCCATTACGAAGGCGACACGCTGGTGATCGACACCGTGGGGACCATTGCCAAGCGTCCGTTTGCCATGGTCGACCTGTACGGCACGCCATACACTCCGGCCCTGCATGTGGTGGAACGCTACCGGCTGCTCGACTACGAAGCCGCGAAGGAGGGGCTCGAACGGGACGCGAAGGAGAATTTCCGCCCCGGCGGGGCGATCGACCGCAACTACCGGGGCAAGCACCTGCAGCTCGTGTTCACCGTCGAGGATGACGGCGTCTTCACCACCCCGTGGACGGCGACCATAACCTATGGACGCGGCTCCGACGAATGGCCGGAAACCGTCTGCGCGGAAAACATCCATCAGTACTATTTCAACACCAACTCGAAAGTCCCGACCGCGGACAGGCCGGACTTCTGAGCGGGCACGGCCGGGGGCTCAAGGAATCAGATTGCTGCTTTGACGGAGCTTGGCTGTGCCTCTTGCCGGCGAGGCCAACGAAGCAAAATGGCACGGCCTGACCAACGGGCTTTTCTCTCGTGGAGCCATGTCCGCACCCGGCGAACGGAGACATCCGAACGCTGGCGAGGGGGGGACGACTCACAGCGGCCGTCGGCGGAAATCGGCCGCGGCGGTGCCTCAGGACGCGCGAACGGCGCAATGCGCTTTCGCTTATTGCGCCCTACGCGCTGCGGTCGCCATCGTCCTTCATCATGACCTCGACCAAGAGCGCGTCCGTCGCGTCGGCGGTGGCTTGGCATTCGATCTCTTCGACGCCCCAGATGCCGCTGCCGTCGCGCCGTCCGAGCAGTGCATCGGCGCAGCGCAGATTGCCTTCGAGCACGAACACGTAGGTACCGTGGGATGCCGAGCGCGGCTTATAGGCGTATTTGCTGCCGGCACCCGTGATCAGCCGCGAGATGCGAATGTCGTTTGCAATGGGCAATGCGCCGTCCGCCTCGCCGACCAACTGCTCGATGCGATGACGCCGGTTCCGGAAACCGAAGTGTCCGCGATGATAGGAGGGCGGCAGGTAGAGCTGCCCCGGCATGAACCAGACGTAGATCGCGTTCATGTCCTCGCCGGTGATGCTGAGTTCGCAATGCTTTCCGCCCGATCCCGCCGAGAATACGTAGTAGTCGCCCTGGCGGAGCCGATCGACCATGCCGCCTCCGGCGGTGTTGATGTGCGTCAGCTCGCCCTGCAAAACGAAGGCGCAGATGACGAAGTTGTGGTGCGGGTGCATATTGTAACCGCAGCCCGCGCCGTGAAAGACCTCGTCGCCGAACACCCGCATCGTTCCGAACCCCGGCCGGCCGCTCTGATACTCGTGAAAATTGAAGCTCAATTCGCGGGTGACGAAGGCGTCCGGATGCCCGGCGATGTACGAAGACCGCGTGCCGTCCGAGCGGATGAGATCGTGACCCCGGTCCCGCGCACGCAGGACAAACGAGCGCGGTGCCGTCGGACCTGGCGCAGCGGGATGTGCGGTGGGAGCATGCGACCGAACCGTCTCCGGCATGCCGGGTTTCCTCCAGTTCCTGTGACGGGCTCCGCTCAAGCGCGTCGGGCGAGATCCGCCCCGCCCGGGGCGTAGTCGATTTCGACCATCTCAAAGCCGCCCTTGGGCGTGCCGCAGTCCGGACAAACCCACTCCTCCGGGATGTCTTCCCAGCCGGTACCGGGGGCGATGCCGTGTTCGGGCAGGCCCAGCGCTTCGTCGTACGAGAAGCCGCACCCGAGACACATCCAACGCTTCAGCGGTCTGGAGTCTGCGTCAACCTGATCGAGCGCCATTGATGTTTCAGTTCTGCGCCAGCGTCCGCTTGTCGAGGAATTCGTTGACGTGGCGCAGCACATGGTCGGCCACGATGGCGTGGCCTTCGGCGGTCGGGTGGAACGCGCCGCTGTAGAGCGCCGCATAGGCCGGCTGCAGGTCGTCGAACGGCGAGAGGCCTTCCCGGTGGGTGTTGCCGGCCAGGAAGGTGTCGTTCGGATTGCGGGCGAGCCGCCAGTGATGGGCGTAGGGCAGCGCGGCCGCCGGCGAATAGGGCAGGAAATTGCCGGCCGCCTGGGACATGCGCGGCATGCCCATGTCGACCTGGTCGACCAGGACCTTCTGGGGATCGCGCGCGCACACCCCGCGCTTGGCGAACTCGGCGATGTGGTCGGTGATCAGCCTGAAGCCGGTGCCGGTGCCGGTGGCGAGGCCCGGCCGGGCAATTGGGACGCCGGGAGTCGCTGATGCATTCCAGCCGGCCCTGCAGCTCGCGCACGAAGCCGGAGACTTCCTGGGTGCGTTCGCGGGAAAAGCGCAGCTTCGGATGCACGTCGAGGCCGAGCGTCGGCAGCGCGCCGCAGACATTGCCGGTCTCGTCGAACTGGATCGGCTCGTAGGCGTTCTGCAGCACCCGGGAAGGATCGACGCCGAAACCGTCGCTCAAGGCGTCCTTGACCGCCTTCAAGCGGCGATCGAGCACGCGCAGGTAAGTTTGCGAAACGGCCGGCGAAAACCGAACCTCGTGACCGATCAGGCCGACGATCGGGGCGATGTCGCTCGCGCTTTCGGTCATGGCGTAGGTGACCAGCGCACCGAAACCGACGTCGTTGCCGCCGACCGAGAGCAGCACGACGTCGATCGGCGCGCTTGCGGCTTTCCGGCGGGCACCATTGCTTGGTGATGACCTGCTCGCTGATGCTGGTGCTGCCGGAGCTGTAGACCGGCAGGCGGTAGGACGCGGCGCGGGTGCGCCCGGCTGCGCCGTTGCGGCAGATCAGGTCGCTCAATTGATCGAATTGCGCGACCACCTGTTTCTGGCCGTTCGGTCCGCTGAACTGCTCGCGCGGGTCGCGTTCCGAGAACAGGCCTTCGACGATGTCGGCGCCCGAGCAGGCCAGGCTGACGAAGGTCACCGCGCGGTGGCGGTTCTCCAGCGCGAGCCCGATGCTGACGCGGAACGGATAGCCGTATTGCGAGCGATGGCAGTCGGCGCTCAGCCATTGCGCGGCGCGGCGATCGAATGCGTCCTGGAACTCCCGCGAATTCGGCTTGAAGATGAGGCCTTTCTCCTCGTCCTCCAACAGGCGCTTGGGCAGCGCCTTCGGATTGACGAAATCGGAGCTGGAAGCGACGCCATAATCCCCGAGCGGCTTCACTGTACGGGTGGCCATGATGTCGCGCTGGTAATTGATGGGGTCATAGAGCATCTGGCGGGCCGCGCTGAAGGTCACGGGGCGGTCGGGATTGCTTTCGCCGGAGGCGAAGCAATCGCCCATGGCGACGACGAACACATCCTCGACCGTCACATTGGGCTCGGCGAGCTCGGCGCCGTTCGGGAACGCCACCTTGACGGATACGCCGGACAGGGCGCGGTTGAGCGAGAACGGCACCCGCTTGATCACCAGCTTGTCCTTGCAGGCCTGCTTGCGCGTCTCGGGCGCAGCCCCGGCGCGGCGCCCCTGCCACGTCCACATGCAATCGCCGGGACCGGCGGCGGCAACTGCCTCGGGACCGATGTGCATGACCACGGTGTGGGCGTCCGGCAGGATGTAATCTTCCTTCGCCGTGCCCCAGGAATACTGGCGGTCGCAGCTGACCATGTAATGACGCGGCCGCGCGTTGCGGTCGTAGCAGTTGAATTCGACGGTCTGCGACGCCCAGCCGAGCCGGCTCTTGGCAAAGCCCGCGCGCGCCGTCTCCAGGCAGGAGGTCGGCGTCGAGGCATCCTTGCAATCGGGATCGTTGAGGCGCCGCTCGACCTTCCACAGGATGTTGGACGGCAGCGGCTGGCCAGGCGCGCCGCGCACCGCCGCAAACGCCTTCTCATGCATCTCGAATGACGCGCTGCGCTTGAAGAAGCGGTAGGGATTCTCGACCTCCCAGTTGAGATCGGCGGCATGGCTCGAGGAAATTCCCGATCCGGATTGAAGCACGACGAAAAGGGTGGTGGTCACCAAGTGCCCGCGTCCGCATCGCCATTCTCCCCGCGCCCCCAATGGCGCCCAGTATGGTTTGGTAACGCAACCAGGAACCAGGTTCACTCTTCGCTAACCATGTTCAACATCTTGAACTAAATCGAGAAAATCAACTCTGCGGCGACATAGCACGCAATCGCGGCGAAAAAAAAGTCAATCCGCCGCCGCCCGATCCATCGCGCCGCCGGCCCGAGGGCAGCCGATTTGGCGCACCATGCGGCCGGAAATGACCGCGGCGAACGGGGGTCACAGCCGCAGGTCGTTGGTTTAAGACACCGTCATGAGACCGCGCAGCGCGCCGATTCCTGCGGCGATCGACATCGCCCGCTTCGCCACCGGCATCCGGGCCGGCGAGCGGGCGGTGCTGGCGCGCGCGATCACCCTCATCGAATCGAAGCGGCCCGACCATCAGCACCAGGCCCGCCAGCTGGTCCAGGACCTGCTCCCGGATACCGGCAAGGCGGTGCGCGTCGGCATCACCGGCGCCCCGGGGGTCGGCAAGTCGACCACCATCGATGCGCTCGGCACCTTTCTCACCGGGCGCGGCCACGAGGTCGCCGTGCTCGCGGTCGATCCCTCTTCCGCCCGCACCGGCGGCTCGATTCTCGGCGACAAGACGCGGATGGCGCGGCTGTCCACCGACCCCAAGGCCTTCATCCGCCCCTCCCCCGCCGCCGGTACGCTGGGCGGCGTTGCCGCCAAGACCCGCGAGACCATGCTGCTCTGCGAGGCCGCCGGCTTCGACGTGATCCTGGTCGAGACGGTCGGCACCGGCCAATCGGAAACCGCCGTGGCCGACATGACCGATTTCTTCCTCGCCCTGATGCTGCCGGGCGCCGGCGACGAATTGCAGGGCCTCAAGAAGGGGCTGGTCGAGCTCGCCGACATGATCGCCATCAACAAGGCCGACGGCGACAATGTGAAGCGCGCCCAGGCCGCGGCCGCCGAATACCGCGCGGCGCTCCATATCCTGACGCCGCGGGTGGCGGAGTGGCAGCCGCCGGTCGTGACCTATTCGGCGCTCACCGGCGACGGCGTGGCGGCGATGTGGGACAACGTCATCGCGCACCGGCACAAGCTGACGGCGACCGGCGCCTTCGCCGCGCGGCGGCGCGAGCAGCAGGTCAAATGGATGTGGGCGCTGCTCGACGACCGGCTGCGCGGCCGGCTGGCAGCGGACCCTGAGCTCAAGGCGAAGCTGCCGCAGCTCGAGCGCGCGGTGGCCGACGGGCGCCTGTCGCCGGCGCTCGCGGTCGACGACATCGTGGAGACGCTGGGCTTGTGAACACGCTGACAATCCTGATTGCCGGCTTCGGCCGCTTTCCCGGCGCGGCGATCAACCCGAGCGGACTCATCGCGTCCCGCCTCGCCCGGTCGCGCCGCCCGGCGCTCGCCGGGACCCGCCGCGTCGCCCACGTGTTCGCGACGCGCTACGACGCCGTCGACCGCGAACTGCCGGCGCTGCTGGCGCGCGAGCGGCCCGACATCGTGCTGGTGTTCGGCGTCGCGACGCGCGCCCGGCGCCTGCGTATCGAGGAGGTCGCGCGCAACCGGGTATCGGTGCTGTTTCCCGATGCCGGCGGCTGTCGTCCGGCCATGCCCGCCATTGCGCCCGGACGCGCGGCGATGCGCAATCCCCGTCCGATCGAGACCCTGGTGCAGGCGGCGCGATCGGCCGGCGTTCCCGCCGCACGCTCGCGCAATGCCGGCACCTACCTGTGCAATTACATCTACTGGCGCACCCTCGATGCGGCGCGGACGCCCGGCGGGCCGCGCCTCGTCGCGTTCGTCCACGTGCCGCCGATCCGAGCAAAGCCGCTGCCTGCAGGCAGGCGACCGCCGCGGCTTCCGCGTCGCCGACCTCGTGCGCGCCGGCGAGGCGATCCTGCTGTCGCGCATGACGGCATTGGCACGCGCGCAACGCGCTGCCACACTGGTGGTGCGAACCGGTAGTGGGTCAGTTTGATTGTGGCAGGCATCAATTTGCAGGAAACCTCCTGCAGTGGGCCTCGTCGGGCGGGCACCAATGAAGGTGCCAGTCCCGACCGATCACGAAGAGGGGGATGTATCTCAGTTCTACCAAAGCTGCCAAAAGAAGAACGACTGAAAGTGCACTCACTAGAATACATCTTCCGAGGGTCAACGGCTTACCTCCCAAGCTTGCAGCAAGTCCACAATATCACCCATTTCCTGCGAACCGGACACTTCGACGGTTAAAGCTTTTTCGTTTAGATTGGCGCACACTTCACCGTCATCGCCCGGCTCGACCGGGCGATCCAGTAAACACCAACCGTGAGTAACTGGATTGCCCGGTCAAGCCGGGCAATGACACCGATAGGATCAGCGCAATCGGAAAATGCACCGTTGGGCTGACTTGTCCCAACATTTGGGAACCAAATGTTGGGGTCAGGTTACTACGCGGGAAAGTCCTCTTGATGGCAAAACCCATGCGATCTCTCGGCCGCACCGTCCGGCTGACCCTGCTGATCGTGTTCGCGCTGCCGGTCGCGGCGAAGGCATTGCTGTGGTCGCTCGAGGAACGTCCGCGCAATTGGTGGGAGGCGCGGTGGACCAGCGCCGGCATCCTGCCCGCCGCCGCGAGCGATCCGCAGCCGCACCTCTATGTCTTTGCCGCCCGCACCAGCAGCTGGCGCAGCATATTCGCGGTCCACACCTGGATCGTGGTCAAGCCCGCCGATGCCGGGAGCTACACCCGCTATGACGTGACCGGGTTCGGCCGGCCGCTGCGCATCAACGGCTATCCGCCGGATTCCTATTGGATCGGCAACAAGCCGGAAATCATCGCCGATATCGGCGGCGGGCGCGCGGCGGCCGCGATCCCGAAAATCGAGCGGGCCATCCGGAGCTATGCCTATGCCGGCGACGGCGACTACCGCCTGTGGCCGGGCCCCAACAGCAACACCTTCGTCGCCACCGTGCTGCGCGCCGCGCCCGAACTCGAAGTGGCGATGCCGCCGGAGGCGATCGGAAAGGATTTTCGCGCCGACGGATCCTTCTTCGGGCTGACCGAAAGCGGCACCGGCATCGAGATGAGCCTCTACGGCCTGCTCGGATTGAAGATCGGTCGGGTCGAGGGCATCGAGTTCAACTTTCTCACGCTGGTCGCGGGCCTCGACACCCGCCGCCCGGCGGTGAAGATACCCGCCTTCGGCCGGATCGGCCTCGACCTCCTTCAATCGCCCTCGATGGCGGCAGGCGCCCCGCCCAAGGCGGACTGAACCGGTGATTTTGCGCTCGTCCGCGGTCCGTGCCAGTGTCGCCGCAGGCCGTCTCCAATATCGCCCATCACGATGCCGCAGCCGCTCGACGTCACCGTCATCACCCCGACCACGGGCAAGCCTTCGCTGGAGCGCCTGATATCGAGCATCGACCGGCAGGCACCCGGCGGCACGATCTTCCACCTGCTGCTGTGGGACGGGCTGCGCGATGCCGCCGCCAAGGCGCCGGAGTCCTACAATTCCGACCGCCGGCTCAGCCTCGTCCTTCCCGCCGGGCTAGGCCGCAACGGAAACGCGCCGGGATCGCCGCTGCGCGCGGTCGGCCTCATGACCGCGATGACCGCCTGGGTCACCTTTGCCGACGACGACGTTCGCTGGGACGACGGCCACGTCGCCGCGCTCGCCGCGGCCGTGCAGGGCGTGCGCTGGGCGTCGACATTGCGCACCATCTGGACCAGCGCCGGAGAGCGCCTGGGCGTCGACCGCTTCGAGTCCGTCGGCGACGACCCCGGCCGCCGCGTGCCCTATGAGATGTGCGACAACAACTGCCTGGTGTTCCGCCGCGAACTCGGCACCGCGGGCGCCGTGCTGTTTCGCGAGACCCGCGACTACAATGACGATCGCCTGATGTACCGTTTTCTCAAGACCTCCGGCGGCCGCCGCGGCACGACCGGCAGGCCGACGATCCATCACATCTGTCCGGACAAGCTGGTCGCGTTCTTTCGCCGGGATTGCTCGCCGGACTGAACGCTCGTGCCGATCGCGGGTCCGCAGACGGTAATGGGGTAGCGACCGCCGGCGAATTCTACTTTGCATGGGGTTGTTTTCGTGAAATGACGATCCCCCCTCCCCGGTCGCGAACGAGCATCACCCGGGCCGCTGCCCGGGATGACTGGTCTATGCGCCCCGTCAAATCGCCCGGCTCCGCCGCAGCCCGGCAATCTCTTCCTCGGTAAACCCGAGCGAGGCCAGCACCTCGGCGGTATCCGCGCCGAGCGCCGGCGGCGGCGAGGCCGGTGCGGGGTCGCCGCTTTTCAGGCGGAATCCGGAGCGAACGACGGCGACCGGCCTCGCCACGCCGGCGGCCCCGTCGAACGTCTTGACCAGGTCGCGTTGCCTCACCTGCGGATGCTCCAGCACGTCGGGGATGTCGAGCACCTCGCCCGCCGGCACGCCCTGCGCGTTGAACAGGTCCGACCATTCCCGCGCGGACTTCGACGCCAGCGCCGCCTCGATTTCGGCCTTGAGGGCGAGGCGGTTGCGTTTGCGGTCCTCGCGGTCGGCGAAGCGGGGATCGGCGACGAGGTCGGGGCGTCCGATCAGCCGCGCCAGGACCTCGAATTGCTGCTGCTGGTTGGCCGCGATGTTGAGCGGTCCGTCGCCGGTGGCGAACAGGCCGGACGGCGCCGCGGTCATGTTTTCGTTGCCGAGCGGCTGCGGCCGCACCCCGGCGATCAGCCAGTTGGAGACCTGCCAGCCCATCGTCACCAGCGTCGCTTCCAGCATGGAGACGTCGATGCACTCGCCCTCCCCGCTGCGGGCGCGCCGCACCAGCGCCGCCGCGATGGCGAACGCCGCGGTCAATCCGCCGATGGTGTCGGCGACGGGATAGCCGACCCGCAGCGGCGCGCTCGCGGCGTCCCCGGTGACGCTCATGACCCCGGACAGGCCCTGCACGATCTGGTCATAGGCCGGATTGTCCTTGAGCGGCCCGTCCTGCCCGAAGCCGGAAATGGCGCAGTAGACGAGGCCGGGCCGGAGCTCGCGCAGCGCATCATAGCCGAGCCCGAGCCGCTCCATGACGCCGGGCCGGAAATTCTCGATCACCACGTCCGCGGTGCGCACCAGGCGGCGGAACACCTCCTTGCCGGCGGCGCTCTTGAGATTGATGGTGACCGAGCGCTTGCCGGCGTTCTGGGCGAGGAACGAAGCGCCCATCAGCGCCTTGTTGAGCGCGGGATCGGCGCCGAGCTGGCGGGCGAGATCGCCCGTACCGGGGGTCTCGACCTTGATGACTTCGGCGCCCAGCAGCGCGAGCTGATAGGCCCCGAACGGCCCTGCCAGCACATTGGTGAGATCGAGCACGCGAATGCCGCCGAGAAGCCCGCCCATGCCGGTCATTCGACCCGGATGCCGGCGTCCCTGACTGCGGCGCCCCATTTCTCCTGCTCGGCGCGCACGAACGCGGCGAACGTCTCGACCGTGCCCGGGAACGGGTCGCTGCCGTCCAGCGCCAGCCGCTCCAGCAGTTCCGGACGCCGCAGCGCCGCGGCGGCCTGCGCATTGAGCTGGGCGATCACGCCGGGCGGCGTCCGCGCCGGCGCCACCAGGCCGCTCCAGTTGATGGCTTCGAAGCCGGGATAGCCCGATTCGGCGATGGTCGGCACCGCGGGGAGCGCGGCGAGACGCTGCAACGAGGTGACCGCGAGCGCCCGCAGCGCGCTGGAACTCACCAGCGGCATCACCGCCAGCGGATTGCCGAACAGGACATCGACCTGCCCGCCCATCAGCTCCGTCACCGCGGGCGACGCGCCCTTGTAAGGCACGACCAGGAACGCGATGCCGGCCCGGCGGGCAAACATGATGCCGCCGAGATGACCGACGGTGCCATTGCCGGGATGGGCCAGGGACACCGCCTGCGGTTTGGCCTTCGCTGCCGCGACGAGATCGGCCAGCGTCCGCACCGGCGATTTCGCCGACACCACGACGACGAGGCCCTGCGAGGCGATCGGAGCGATCGGCGCCAGGTCCTTCACCGGGTCGAACGGCATTTTCGCGTAGAGCGACGGGTTGATGGCGAGATTGGCCGCCTGGCCCATGCCGATGGTGTAGCCGTCGGGCGCGGCCTTGGCGACCGCATCGAGCCCGATATTGCCGCCGGCACCGGCGCGGTTTTCGATCACGATGGCCCAGCCGGTATGGGCGCCGATGCGCTCCGCCAGCTGCCGCGAAATCACATCGGTGCCGCCGCCGGGGGGAAACGGCACGATCAGGCGGATCGGCCGCGCCGGCCACGCCTGGGCGAGCGCGCCGTCGCCCGGCGCCGCGCCCAGCGCAAGCGCGCCGAGCGCGGCCAGAATGCCACGTCGATCGGGCGATGGCCCGCCGGGCGCGCCGTTACGCAAGCGGCACCATGCCGCTCCACCACTGGGTCATCGTGCCGACATCGATGTCGTATTTGCGCACGAAGTCGAGCTTGCCGTCCGCTCCCGGGCGGAACACGCTCAGCCCCGCGGGAATGTCGACGACCTTGCCGTTGTCGCGCACTGCGGTGGGTGCCCGCGACCCCGCCACCAGGATCTTCGACGCGCTGTCGAGCGCGAAGCTCCGCGGATGGGCGGCATGAATGTCGGCGTGCTGGATCGCGCGACGATCGAGGTTCATCCTTTGCCTCCCATAATTTTATCGGCGCCATCCGGAGCAGAACATCAACGGCATGATTCCGCCCATCCCACGTGCGTCCCGGTCATCCCAATCATACGCCACCGGACAATCCTAAGCGAGAGAGGCGCAGGCACGCTGCCGGTTGCTGAATTGGTCGATCGATCTATACTCGCGGCCTCGCATTGAACCTCATGGACCGGCATCGGCGAAACGCCGAATCCGCGGTGGGCCATGCCGGTTTCGGAAGGAGTACCATGAAGAACCGTCACATCGCTGCGATCATGCTCGCCGGAGCACTTGCATTGTCGGCTTCCATCATCGCTGCCGCGCAAAACGCAGCACCCGCCCCGGGCAGTGCTGCCCCTGCAGGAGCGGCACCGGCGGCGAGGCCGGGCGGCGGCCTCGTTGTTCTCGATTTCAAGCCGGCCATGGACGACCTGATGACCATGCTGGTGCAACCGCGCCACATCAAGCTCCATTATGCCGGACAGGCGAAGAACTGGACGCTGGCGGCGTTCCAATTGAACGAATTGCGCGCGGCCCTGGCCCGGATCGGGCGGACGATTCCGACCTACCGGAGAATCGAGGTCGACGCCGCGGTCGCCTCGATCTTCGCCGACAAGCTGAAGGCGGTGGATGCCGCGATCAAAGCCGCCGATGTGGCGCAATTCACCGCCGCTTACGCAGAGATGACCGGGGCTTGCAATGCCTGCCACGCCGGCATGGAACATCCATTCCTGGTGATGAAGGTGCCCGACGCCGCGAATTATCCGGATCAGGAATTCCGCCCCTGAGCCACCGGCGCCCGCGTCCAATGGCACGCCGGCTTGTCGGCTGTCTGATAAGGCGGATTTATCGCCCGGTCCGCATCTCGGCGATCGCCGCCGCGCCGGTATCGGGTCCGCGCCAACTGGCGCACCGCAGCGAACGCAGACAATGGTGGCGTCGAGGAAATGCTCGAGTTCGAACGCGTTCCCAACCAACCCGGGCCGCGACAGGCTATCCGCCCGACAGCGACGGGAGATCATGGATGCGACGGCGGAGTCCATCGCGGAGGCTGGCGGTGCGGCGGCTCCTACTCATCCACCGCCAGAACTAACTCTTTGTTGCATACGGGAGGAGTACGTATGCGATGTAAATGATGGAGAAAATCGGAACGAGCCACGCCAGACTCCGCCACGGCACGCGATCCATCAGATTGTCCGGAATGAGAGCCGCGATCGCGGTGACGACGAGTGCCCCCAACGCAGCCGTAAAGATGAACCCATACCAGTACATCGCTGGCGAGCCGCCACCGAGGGGCGGTGCTCGACCGAACTGCCAAATCCCCTGGATCGGGTGATAGGTCGCAAGGGTCCAGTTCAAGTCCATGGTAGGCGCGTAGATGACCGCAAAAGCGATCCCAAAAACGGCCGCAAGACGCTCTGCCTTTGTCATGACCCGAATCCTCGGATGTTGTTGATGATGTGGCCGGTCAGAAAGCCCCACCAAACCGCAACCGCGATTATGCTGGTCACCGCCGCCCGTGCCACGCGATTGGCCGCAGACGCCCTATGCCAAAGATACCAATAGATCGGCAGCAGCGCCAAAGACAACGCCAATAAATGCTCCTTCATTTCGAACATCCCCTCGGGTTTGAAATCCCGATATTCCTGCAACACCGTCCGCACGTTGACCCGATAGGTCGGATAGATGATCGTGCCGATCGTGAAGGTCACCAAGAACAGGACAATGACGGCATTGGTGTAGTTCATTCCGTTGACTCCGCGCACGGCACTGAAAAAGCCGGCCTCGCGCTTTGTGACCGGCCAGGACACTCCGATTGCCTGATGGGTGATGGCGCCAACCAGAAAGACGGCGAGTATCCCGTGAACGATGAGTAGGATCGACCACCCGACAAGCATGTTCTTCCTCCTCTGAACCGCCCAGCACGTTTTGCATGTCCCCTCCGCGGTTGCGTCATGGTACTCACGTCTCGCTCTAGCAGGTGCTTCTATTATTCTATCGCCGTTATAGCTTCAGAGAATAGGAGAAACGATTGCAGGACTGAGTTCATCCAGTAGACCGAGTGGCCGCACCAGGCACCGGCATGTGTGGGATGAAGTTCTCTTGCAGGGCATAGGAAACGAGAAACTCCGCCTGCAAATTCTCCGAAGCGGAAACGAACTCCGGCCGTGGGATCGATGTTGTTGCGAGGGACGTAGCTGTCGTCCAAGGTGGGCCTCAATTGTCACCTGCATTTCGGCAGCTTTTTTCGGCTGGTTCTGACGTAATCCGCCGTAGCTGATCTTCGCGGCGAGGGACGGCCCTGTAAACGCAGAAAAAATTCCGCGAACCGAAGCTCGCGGGACCTGATTTCACGCTGGACGGCGCGGACTAGTTTTCCACGGAAAACGATCAGAAAGTGTAACGAACACCGACCGTCGGCGCGATGTTGTTGTTGTAGTAATAGGGGACGCCGGGGCCGTGAGGAATGGCGATTTCCAGACCGCCGGTGACCTCGGAATACGCAATGCCAGCAAAAACGTCGAAACGCTTGGTGAAGTGATAATCCGCATAGAGCGAATACTCGTTGAGCGTGCCCGCGCAGGACGCACGCCATCCGGTAATGGGGCCGCAGACCGGCGGAAGACGGAAGTCGTTCTGAATCTCACGATAGTAGGAAAAGGTGATGTCGGCTTGGCTATTGAGAGAGTATTTCACACCGGTCCAGAGGACCTGCACCTTCTTGGGAGAATTGAGATTGTTGTCTTCGACGCCGCTCAAGAGATAACCGCCCTGGGCCGTGGCGCCAACGCCCAACGGGTCTGACGGATTAACATACCGGATGTATTCGTAGCCACCAAAAAACTTGAGGTACTGGTTCCAAGTATATTTCCCGGCGAACATGAGTGCGGAATTGTCGGTGACGATGCCATATTCGGTGTTGGTCGTTCCGATCAGATTGTTCCCCTTGATGGGGTTCGTATTGATGCTGTTGAGGGTCGACTGATAGGGCTGCGTCAGACTTTGAGGCCCCAGCAAGGGGTTCACGACGCTGATCGCCTGGTTGACATGTTGGTAGACGACGTCCCCCGAGAAGTTGCCGAACTCTCCGCCGATATCAATCCCATAGGCGGTGTTATGCGGCTGTTCCGCCGTACAGCTCGAGGCCGTCCAGTGGGCGGAGGGGGAGTAGCAGCCGGCCTGACCGTCGGCTAATTTATACATCGCGCCGAAATGCACCGGGCCATAGGTGACGCGATATTTGAGGGCGTCGTCCCAACGGGTGTCCTGGGTGTCGCCGCCGCCGGCCATCAGGCCATTATAGCCGATGAACGAAAAGGAATAGGCGCCGCCGGCCGGATCGTAAATGAGCATCGCATCGGTGCCCAATGCGCGCTGACGACCGAAGGTCAGCGTGCCGAAAGGCAAGGACGATATACCCGCATAGATTTCGTCGTTGAAGAGTTGGCCCGCGCGCGCGCCGTCGCCGGCGAACGAATAGCTGCCTCTGGGGAGGCCGTTGTTGATGGTGTTGGTGGCCGCCTGGTTGGCGAGCTGACCGGACTGCGGATTGAAGCCGGTCGAAGCGTTGAACACGGCGGACAAGCCATACATAATCTCTTGCGTGCCCTTGATGCCCAGACCCGTCTGCGACAGGTTGTTCGGCGCAATGAGGTATTCAGGATGGTTCCCGTTCCGGTTGACCAGCGATTCGCCTTCATGGTTATAGCCGTTTTCCGGTAGGCCGTGGCTGACCCAACCCGCGCCGACGTCATACGTACCGTACAAAGTGATGCCGTGCCACGTCAGCGAGCAATCGGTGTCGCGGAAGTCTTCGTAGCTTGCGCAGGCGGCGCCGGTGGGCGGCGCGGCCTTAGTCGGATAGGCGATCGGAACATCGGTGGCGTGCGCGGACGTCGTAACCGCGGCCATCGCCGTACACGCCAATAGGATACGCTTCGCGGTTCTCATTTTTCAGCCCCCTGGTTGGATCGTTCTTGGTCGGCATCCGGCACGACTCGCTATATCCATCACACTACAACGGGTGAAAACGGGTTTCCCCGAGCTTGCCAGTGGCCTCATGTACCCCTGTCCCGTTGCAACCCCAGCGTTCCACGATGTATTTTCTGGGATATTACGTGGGTTCCGTTTTTTGGAACGAGCCTGTCAATAGTGCGATCCCCGCTTGACCGCCATTTGCCGGCGGGGGACATCAAGGCAACAGGTGGGTGCGTTTGACATGTTCCCCTCCCCAATTTTCCAGGATGATGGTAATCACCTTCCTGCTATAGGGAACAGTTCTAATTTTGTATTGCGGCTATAGTCTTGGAGAATAGGAAACGAAAATGATGCAGACTGAGCTCGTCGATCATCGGATCAAGCTGCAGCACTTGAAGGTCGTGATGGCGGTGGCGCAGTGGGGCAGCATGGCAAAGGCTGCCAAGCATCTCGCGATCTCGCAGCCGGTGGTTTCAAAAGTGATAGCTGATCTCGAAGACGTGCTCGGGGCGCGGCTCTTCGATCGCAGCTCTCAGGGCGTCGAGCCGACGCTCTACGGTCGCGCCTTGCTCAAGCGCAGCATCGCGATTTTCGACGACCTGAAAACGAGCGTCGACGAGATCAAGTTCATGGCCGACCCGACGTCGGGGGAATTGCGGATCGGCAGCACGGAACCGCTGCTTGCCGGTCCGGGCGCGGCGGTGATGGAGCGGCTGTGGCGGCAATACCCGCGCATCGACTTTCGGGTGGTGGAAGCGGACAGCGCGACGCTGCTCAGCCGCGACCTGCCCGAGCGCCGGATCGATCTCGCGATGGTTCCGCTGGTGAGCGCCTCGGTCGGAGAGGAGCTGGAGGCGACGATTCTCTTTCATGACCATCTGCGCCTGGTGGTGGGCACCAAAAGCCGCTGGGCCCGCCGGCGCAAGGTCACGCTTGCGGAATTGGTCGACGAACCCTGGTGCGTGGCGCCGTCGGCGGTCGGGTCGCTGATGGCCGACGCCTTCCTCGCCAGCGGCCTGAAGATGCCGCGCATCGCCGTGACCACCACGACCGCGCACCTGCTTTTTCAATTGCTCGAAAGCGGCCGCTTCGTTGGACATTTCGGCGACCGGCTGCTGCATTTCTACGCAAGCCGCTTCGCGCTGAAGAAATTGCCGGTCGAGCTTCCGATTCAGCCGTTCGCGGTCGCAATCGTAACGCTGAAAAATCGCACCATCAGCCCGGTGGCGCAGCTTTTCATCGAATGCGCACGCGAGGTTGCGCACCCTTTGGTCAAATAGCAATCACGTGCCGCTGGCGATTGAGGCAGGCAGGGAAGACACATCTGCCGGCGAAGACCTCAAAGGGATTATCGGCGACGAAATTTTGGCCGATCAATTCTCGCTGGCGCCGGAGAACGCAATCGCCTTCGCCCATTTCTCCGTCCGTTCAGTCCTCCTTGGTTCCCGCGAACTTCAGCACCCTGGCCCACTTGTCAGTTTCCATCTCCACGAAGCTCGCGAATGGGGCTGGACCGTAGAGTAACGGCGTGGTCCCCAATTCGGCGAGCCGAGTCTTCATTCCGGGATCCGAGAGAACCGCGTTCGTTGCGTGACTGAGCACATGGACGATTTCATGGGGTGTGTCCTTCGGGGCTGCCAACCCCCACCAGCTGCCTGCCTGGAAACCAGGAACATAATCGCTCATCACAGGCACATTCGGCAGCGCCGCCGAGCGTATCGCCGTGGTGACGGCCAGCGCCCGAAGCTTGCCGTCCCGAATGTAGTCGATGGCCTGGGGTATCGTGTCGAACATGACCTGCACCCGGCCGCCGAGCAAATCGATCATTGCCGGTGCGCCGCCTCGATACGGCACGTGGACCATGTCGATCCCCGCCATCATCTTGAACAACTCGCCGATCACGTGAAGCGAGCTGCCCGTGCCGCCCGACGCATAACTGAGCTTGCCAGGATTGGCTTTGGCATAGGCGATGAACTCAGGAACGGTGTTCGCCGGCACCGCTGGGTTTACCTCCATGACATTGGGCACGCGTACCATGCCGGCAACCATCGCCAGATCGCGCACCGGGCTGAACCTGAGCTTTTGGTGCAGCGTCGCGTTGATGGCATTAGCAGCGAGCACGACAAGAAGCGTGTAGCCGTCCGGCGTCGCGCGCACGACCGCTTCCGTGGCGATGTCCCCTGAAGCGCCCGGCTTGTTTTCGACAACGAACTGCCGGCCTAAAAATTCCGACAGCGCTTGGGCGACGATACGCGTCACGATATCCACGGAGCCGCCTGGAGAAAGTCCGAGCACGACGCGCACCGGTCGCATCGGATAGGCTTGCGACCGTGCGATCCGAGAGCCCAACGGTAATGCGGCATACGCTGCCAAATGCAGAAATCCGCGGCGCGGAAGTTTCATGGTATTCATCCTTCACGCCGAACCGGCGGCTGAGGAAGCAGTCGGCCGGGCTCGCCGCGGTCGCTGCGCCGCCGCAATTCCGATTTGGGCCGGGTCGATTTCTTCATCGAGGGCTGGAACCTTCATGGTGCAGTGCGGCGGCAGCGGCGGGAGTGTTGGCGTATTCATCAGCGAATGTTGGAATCTTCGACGTCAATGGCTTCCCGTCGCAGGCGCGTACCGCCTTGTCGATGAGGCGGTACGGCTCGAAGCCGGCGGCCGCGGCCTCGTCGATCAGGGGAGGAGGCCCCGCGCTGCCCGCGGCCGCCGCATCCCTCAAGGTGCAAAACCTGTCGCAAATGGCAGACGCCTGCGCGATCGGCGATCTGAACCAGATGACGTATTCGCCATAGGCGACGAACACCACAATGGCCGCAATCGCGACGTTGCGCAAAGTAACGCGAGGCAGCAGCATCGAAGCCTCCGACGACATGTAGGCCGGTGCGGCATCGTAACAATTCGCACGGCATCGGTACAGTCCGGTCGGTCTCCTGCCATCTCCTGCGGGGCCGCTCCACAGTGCGGACCGCACCGCGTGAGAGGGATCGGCACTCGGAACAGAACATCGCGCAATCTGCAAATCTCCAGAATCACCGCAATGTTTATGGTCGCATACGGGCGGGTTTGGCGGTCGCGACGTCCCCTCTTGCCAATGTTCCCGATCCGATTCGACAAATAATCCCGCGACAAGGCGCGCAAAATCGATCAAGATCGAACGGGGCGAATTGACCGGGGGCGGGCAGTTTGGCGGTGCAGCATTTACCTGAGAGCGATCGCGGCTCGCGCCGTCGGCGCCGCCGCTGCGCCCTGCATCCGGCGCTCGCAGTCGCCGCCCTGCTCGCGCCGCTCGGGGCGCAGGCGCAGACGACGCTCCCCGACATCAACGTGATTGCCACCACGCCGTTGTCCGGCAGCCGCACCGCGGCACGCAGCAAGGCCCCGGCCGCGCCATCGCGTCCTGCCCGGCCCCGGCCGGCACAGGCCGCGCGGGCCGCGCGGGCCGCACCGGCGCCGGCTGCCGCCCCCACCCCGGCGGCGGCGCCGCCCGACCCCGGCATGATCGATCGCGACAAGGTGCCGTCGAACACGGCGGTGCTGACCGCGGCGGATTTCGATCATGATCGCTCGGTGAACCTGCTGGATTCGCTCGGTCAGGATCTCCCCGGCGTTTCCATCGGCGACCAGTCCGGCAACTCGTTCCAGCGCAATCTCGATTTCCGCGGCTTCGTCGCCTCGCCGGTGCCGGGAACGCCCCAGGGGCTCGCCGTCTATCAGAACGGCGTCCGCATCAACGAGGCCTATGGCGACATCGTCAACTGGGACTTGATCCCGGAAATGGCGATCCGCCGCCTGTCCCTCGTGCCCAACAATCCGATCTTCGGCCTCAACGCCATCGGCGGCGCCTTGACCATCGAGATGAAGAACGGCTTCACCTACCAGGGCAAGGAAGCAGACGCGACGCTCGGCTCCTATGGCCGCCGCCAGGCCGCCGCCCAGGTCGGTTTCCAGGACGGCAATCTGTCGGCCTATGTCAGCGCCGACGCGACCAACGATGATGGCTGGCGCGACTTTTCATCGGCTTCGCAACTCCGCCGCATGTATCTCGACCTCGGCGCGCGCAACGATCAATCCGAGTTCCACCTCGCCTTCACCGGCGCGGACAACCGGCTCGGCGCCGTCGCCGCGGCCCCGATCGAGATGCTCGCGCAACGCTGGTCGAGCGTTTACACATGGCCCCAGACCACCCATCTTCAGCTCGCCTTTCTCACCGCCAGCGCCAATTACACGCCGTCCGACACGCTGTCGTTCCAGAGCAACGCCTATTATCGCGGGTATTGGGCGGCCCATGTGGACGGCAACGGCACCGACGCGCAACCCTGCGACCCCCTCGGCGGGCTGGCGGGCCAGCTCTGCATCGGCGACGGCATCACCCCGATCAACGTGAATTACCCCGTGCTCGATACCCTTTCGCCCAAAGCTTTCCTGGGCGAGATCGACCGCAACTGGACCTCGACCAACGGCTTCGGCGGCACCGCCCAGGTCACGAGCTCGGCCAAATTCCTCGATCACGACAGTCATTTCGTCGCCGGCGTGAGCGTCGATCGCGGTCTGACCCAGTTCACCGCCAACAGCGAGCTCGGCACCATCGACCAGAACCTGTTCGTAACGGGAACCGGCGTCTACATCGACCAGCCTGCAGCCGACATCGCCCCGGTCAGCCTGCTCGCGACCAATACCTATACCGGGCTCTATGCGACCGACACTTTCGACATCACGTCCAAGCTTTCGCTCACCACGGGCGCGCGGCTCAACATCGCCCAGATCAACCTTCAGGACGAGACCGGCGCCAATCCCCTGCTCAACTCGAGCAACCGCTTCCACCGCATCAATCCGGTGATCGGGGCGACCTACAAGTTCAATCCGAACCTCACCATCTATGGCGGCTATTCCGAGGCGAACCGGGCGCCGACGCCGCTGGAGCTCGGATGTTCGAGCCCCACCAATCCCTGCATCATCGACAACTTCCTGATCGCCGATCCGCCGCTCAAGCAGGTGGTGTCGCATACCTACGAGGCCGGACTGCGCGGCACGCTCGGCGCCGGCGCGCAGACCGGGCAACTGACATGGGGCCTCGGCGCGTTTCGCACCGGCCTGACCGACGACATCATCAACGTCGCCGGCACGGTGCCTATGACCGGCTACTTCAAGAATGCCGGCCAGACCTTGCGCGAAGGCATCGAGGCGAAGATCAACTATAAATTGGACCGCTGGAATGCCTATGCCAACTACACCTATGTGAACGCCATCTACCAAAGCGCGATCACCCTGTCGTCCCCGTTCGACCCGTTCGCGAATGCGGCCGGCAACATCTTCGTCGCGCCCGGCGACCACATCCCGGCGATCCCCGCCAACCGCTTCAAGGCCGGGGTCGAGTACGCGGTCGCCAATGCGTGGAAGCTCGGCGCCGACCTCAACGTGACCGGCAGCCAGTGGCTCATCCACGATGACAACAACCTCAACCCGAAAGTGCCGGCCTATGCGGTCGTCAACCTGCACGGCTCCTACCAGGTGACCAAGAATGTCGAGCTGTTCGGATTGGTGAACAATCTCTTCAACAATCACTATTACGCCGCCGGCACCTTCTTCCAGACCTCGGGATTCAACAGCAACACGTACGGCGCGCCGAACTTCTTCGTGCTCAACGATCCCCGCACCTTCCTGCCGGGGATGCCGCTCGCCGCCTACGCCGGCGTGCGGGCGACATTTTGAGAGATGCTTTGCTTCGATCGGCTATGGTGAGGGAGCAGGTGGTTCAGGCCGCGCTTCTTCGGCTCGGCCGGATCAGCACGTCGGCCGAAATGCCGAGGCGCTCATGCAGGCGCCGGATCATTGCGATGGACAGCCCGCGCTTGCGGTTGAGAATTTCGGCTATCCGGGTCCGTGTCCCGATGATCTCCTCCAGATCGCGGCGCGTGAGCCCTTGCTGCTCCATCCGGAATTTGATCGCCTCGACCGGATCGGGCGGGTCCATGGGATAGTGCTCCGCCTCGTAGGAGTCGATGAGAGTCGCCAGCACATCGAGCCTGTCGCCATCGCGCGTGCCGGCTTTTGCGCCCCAGAGTCGTTCAACCGCCTTGATTGCAGCTTCATAGTCCCGCCGGGAACGGATCGGCTTCACGTCAGCGCCCATGCTCCGTCTCGTTCACGTCGATGTTAATTATCGAAGATCTTCATGTCCTTGGTCGGGCGCGGACCCGGCAGCGATTCCACGTAGGCGTAGATGTCGGCGATCTGCTGGTCTGACATCACCTTCTCGCTGTAGGCCGGCATGTCGGTGGCGGGCTGGCGAAGCTGGCCTTTGAAGCCGTCGAACGGCATCGCCGTCCTGGCGAGAATCGGCGCCGGACCGTTCATGGCGCCGCCCTGTCCGGACCGTCCGTGGCAAAGGAAGCAGCCGACGGCGAGATAGAGACGCTTGCCTTCGACCGCGTCGCCGGGGGGCGCGTCCTGGGCCCGCGCGGCATCATCGAAGCCGCCGGCCGCGAACGCCGCAATCAAAGCCACGCCAATGACGTTTACGAGTTTGCGCATTCCCTGCTTTCGCATTGCCCGGCTCCTCAGCGCGGATCGGTCACGACGTCGATCAGCGCCGGCTGCCCGCTCTTGACCAAGGCGATGGCGCGCTCGAGCGCCGGGCCGAGATCGTTCGGATCGGTGATCGGGCCCTCGCCATGGACGCCCAAGCCGCGCGCGACCGTGGCGTAATCGATGTTCGGATCCTTGAGGGTGGTGCCGATATCGGACTTTTCGATGCCGCGGCCGTGCCGGTTCGCCATCGCCTGCAGGTACATGTACTCCTGATGGTAGGCGCGGTTGTTGTGGATGATGTAGAGGATGGGGATCTGATGATGGGCGGCCGTCCACAGCGTGCCCGGGTTGAACATGAAATCGCCGTCGCCGTTGAAGGTGAGCGTCAGCCGGCCATGGCGCTTGTTGGCGAGCGCCGCGCCCAGCGACGCCGGCGCGGTGTAGCCGACGCCGGCACCGCCGGAGGCGCCGATCCAGCGATGCGCCTTGTCGAAGTTCCACAGACGGTGCGGCCAGGTGTTGCCGATCGTATTGCCGACCAATGACCAGTCTTCGTCCTTGATCCGGGCGTAGACCTCGGCGCACAGCCGGCCCGTCGTGATCGGGCTCGAATCCCAGCCGATCGTCGCGTCGGACTTGGATTGCTCCACCATGGCGAGGTGCGCCGCCGCATAGCGCTTGCCACGCGCCTCGAAGGCGGCCTTGCGGGCGGGATCGACGAGCTTCCTGATCTGCTCGGTGAGCGCCGGCAGCGACGCTTCGCCGTCGCCGGCGATGGAGAGGTCGATATCGCTGAAGCGGCCGAAATCCTGGTAGTTGGCCTTGAGGTAGAGATCGCGCATGCCGAGGGTGATGATCTTGGCGGTCGGCTTGTACAGCATCCGCGAGGTGCGCACGATGCGATCGCTGAACGCGGTCAGCGCGCCCCAGTGGTCGTTCATCTCGATCGAGAGAATGACATCCGCCTGGCCGATCACCACGCCGCGGCGGAAGGTCTGGTTGAGCGGGTGGCGCGACGGGAAGTTCTGGCGGCCGGCCCGATCGAGCACCGGGCATTGCAGCGCCTCGGCGAGTTCGACCAGCCGGTCCATGCCCGCCGGCGTGCGCGCCATCCGGTCGACGACGATGAGCGGGGCCTCCGCCGCCACCAGCAACTTGGCCGCTTCGGCGATGGCGCCGGAATCGGCCTGCGGCGGCACCACCCTCGAAAACTTGGGGATGTGCAGGCCTTCGCCGCCGTGGATCGGATTTTCCTGCAACTCGGCATCGAGCGAAAGCAGCACCGGGCCCATCGGCGGCGTGGTCGCGATCTTGTAGGCGCGGACCGCCGATTCGGCGAAATGCTGCAGCGAGGTCGGCTGGTCGTCCCACTTGGTGAAATCGCGGGTGATGGCGCCGATGTCGATGGCCGAATGCACCCATTCGACGGCCGGCCCGCGCTTGTTCGCTTCGATGATGTTGCCGCCGATCACGATGACGGGCACCCGGTCGCACCAGGCATTGTACATCGCCATGGCGGCGTGCTGCAGACCGACGACACCGTGGCAGATCATGGCCATCGGCTTGCCTTCGATCTTGGCGTAGCCATGTCCCATCGACACCGCGATTTCCTCGTGCGGGCAGGTGAGGATCTCGGGCTTGACGTTGCCGCCGTGGTTGATGACCGCTTCGTGCAGGCCGCGGAAGCTCGAGGCGCAGTTCATCGCGAGATAGTCGATGTCCAGCGTCTTGAACACGTCGACCATGAAGTCGCCGCCGCTCGAGGTCTGGGTCACCGGATCGGGCTCCGGCGGCAAGGTTTCCACCGCGATCTGGATCGGGCCCGGGGGCGCCGCCTTCATGGCGGCAACAGACGCCGGCGCGATGACCTGGGCATCGGTGGCGACCGGAGGAGTCAAGGCGGCGGCACCGGCGAGCGTCGCTCCCTTGAGAAACTTGCGGCGATCGGGACCCGGCGACGGGCGGCGCTTCGACATGCTGTTCTCCCAATGGACGCGGTCGCGCCCGTTCGATGCTGTCAGTGCAGGCTTGGCCCGATCCTTGCGCCCGGCCGGGGCCGGGTCAAGGCACGGCCCGGGAGACATCAGGCGACCAGGGGGCCTGACGCGGGCGCGGCACACCTTCGCCCCATGACATTTCTGGTGCCTCGCATGAGATTACGTCACGGGGCTCGGGTTCATGCAAAAAGGGGCGCCGCGGGGCGCCCCTTTTGTTTCCAGCCATGAGCCCAGACATTCGGTACCCGAATTGCGCCCCTGCGAATCCGCTCACTTGCGGCAGCAGTGCTTCGGCTCACCCGTATGGATCAACCGTGGTTTGGCCGCACCAACGTTTCCTCCAAGCTCACATCTCGTGCTTGAGTTCGACCGAGGTTGCCTCCAGCCCCTTGGCGCCGGGAACCACCTTCATGTGAATGCGCTGGCCTTCCTGAAGCTCGGATATGCCCTCGCGGGCCAGCACCGAGCGGTGGATGAAGACATCCTTGCTGCCGGTCACCGCGACGAAACCGAATCCCTTCTTGGGGTCGTACCACTTGACCTGGCCGTCGACCTCTTCCGCCGGGCCGGTCGGCCGATCAAAGCCGCGGTCCCGGGTCGGCCGATCCATCGGCGGCCGCCCGGCGGGACGCCCGCGCGACGGCTCCGCGGTGCTCGCATCGACCGCGGTGATCTCGGTGATCTGCGGACCCTTGGCGCCCTGCCCGACCCGCGTCGTCAGGGTGGTGCCCGGTTCGAGCGCAGTATGGCCCGCGGCCTCGACGACGCTGATGTGGAGGAACGCTTCGCCTGATCCGTCGGTCAGTTCGACGAATCCGAAGCCCTTCTCGCCATTGAACCATTTCACTTTGGCTTGCCGCTCGGGACCGGTCGGGACCGGGCGAGACGCCTCGCGCGGCGGCCGATCAAATGACCGCGGCGGCGGGCGACCAAACGAAGGAGGCGGTTCTGGCGGCTCGTCGGAATAACCGCGCCGACGATCACGGAAGTCTTTGCCTCGGCCCATCTTCAATCTGCTAGTAGTTTGAGCGCAATTAATCGCACATCATGGGCACATATGCCAGATGGCAAATGGCGCTGGGCAAAACTTTCATGGTGGGCTCCGCAAGGCATGACCGCGGCCGCAGCACGGCGCACCGTACTGCGCGATCCCTCCGGCGTCGCGCTGCTCCGCGGCATGACAGAATTTCTCAAAGTCCGACATGAGCTTGCTGCCCGGAGCAGGCCCCGGCAAGGGTTCTTTATGAAACTGCGGTGACGCTGGGTCCCGACGATGCGACGGACGCGGAGGCGAAATCGATCCCACCGGATGCCGGACAATGGTAATGACGGCGCGACGCGGGAGGCGCCAATGAAAATTGCGGTGATGGGGTCCGGGGGAGTCGGGGGCTATTTCGGCGCGCGGCTCGCAAAGGGTGGCGCCGATGTCGCCTTCATCGCGCGCGGCTCCCATCTCGCCGCCATGCGCGAGCACGGCCTCACCATTACCGGCCCGGATGAATTTCATCTCGCCAAGGTCACCGCCACCGACGATCCCGCCACCATCGGCGTCGCCGATCTCGTCCTGTTCGCGGTCAAGCTGTGGGACACCGAGGCGGCGCTGGCGCAGATCAAGCCGATCGTGGGTCCGCAAACCGCCGTGATCTCGCTCCAGAACGGCGTGCTCAAGGACGATGATCTCACCCGTGCCTTCGATGCCGCACGAATCATGGGCGGGGTGTGCTACGTGGCCACTTCGATTGCGCGCCCGGGGGTCATTGCCCGCATCGGACCGCTGGAACGCATGGTGTTCGGCGAGTTCGACGGCACGGCCACCGCCCGCGCCCGGCGGATTCTCGCGGCGTGCCTGAGCGGCGGCATCAGGGCCGAGCTGAGCCCCAATATCCGCCGCGAGATCTGGGAGAAATTCGTGTTCCTGGTGGCGCTGTCCGGCGCCACCACCACGATGCGGACCACCATCGGCCCGATACGCGAAAACCAGCAGACGCGGCGGTTCCTGCTCGACCTCATGGCGGAGGTGGTGGCGGTCGGGCGTGCCCGGGGGATAGACCTGCCCGAGGATTATGCCGAGCGGCGGCTGGCGCTGGCCGATCAGGTCGCTCCCGACATGACCTCGTCGATGCATCACGACCTCGAGCACGGCAATCGCCTGGAGGTGCGCTGGCTCGCCGGCGCCGTGGTGGACCTCGGCCGCGCCGCTGGCGTGCCGACACCCCTCAACCGTGCAGTCGCCGACATTCTCGCGCTCCGCGCGGACGGCGCCGGCGGGTCGGCGTGACCGGGATGGCCGCGCCCGCCCTGACGGTGCGCTCCGTCCGCACGGTCGCCGTCGCGGTGCCGATGCGGCTTGCGCTCGGCACCAGCGCAGCGACGGTGCGCGAGGCCCCGCTCCTGCTGGTCGACCTCGACACCGAGGAGGGCGTCACCGGGCGCAGCTATCTGTTCTGCTACCGTCCGAGCGGAGCCGCCGCGATCGCCGCGGTGTTGCGCGACGCGGTCGCCCTGATCGCCGGCGAACGCGTGGCCCCCCTTCACAATGCCGCGAAACTCGAGCGTCGCTTCGCGCTAATCGGGGTCACTGGGGTGGTCCGCATGGCCTTGTCGGCGCTCGACATGGCGTTGTGGGACGCACTCGCGGTGGCGGCAGGACAGCCGCTCGCCGCCCTGCTCGGCGGGTCGCCGCGGCCGATCCCGGCCTACAATTCCTGCGGCCTCGGCCTGATGACGCCGGAGGCGGCCGCCGACGAAGCCGAACAGCTCCTCGCCGGCGGCTTCAAGGCCGTGAAGCTCCGGCTCGGCTATCCCACCCTCGCCCAGGACCTCGCCGTCACCCGCGCGGTGCGCCGACGGCTCGCCGACGACATCGCCGTCATGACCGACTACAATCAGGCGCTGACGGTGGCGCAGGCGCTCGAACGCGGCCGCGCGCTGGCGGGGGAAGGCGTCTATTGGATCGAGGAGCCGATCCGTCACGACAACCTCGCCGGCCACACCACCCTGGTGCGCGATCTCGCCTTGCCCATCCAGATCGGCGAGAACTTCGACGGCCCCAAGGCAGTGGTGCAGGCGCTCGACGCCGGCGCCTGCGATTTCGTGATGCCGGATGCCGGCCGCATCGGCGGCGTCACCGGCTGGCAGCAGGCTGCCGGCATCGCCGCAGCGCGCGACGTCGAAATGTC
This sequence comes from uncultured Alphaproteobacteria bacterium, assembly GCA_963795865.1. GTDB lineage: Bacteria > Pseudomonadota > Alphaproteobacteria > Rhizobiales > Xanthobacteraceae > JAJPKK01. Next base: position 19,603 of record CAWCJX010000015.1, on the reverse strand, counting down.
GTCCCATCTGATGCCGGAGCTGAGCGCCCATCTGCTGGCGGCGACGCCGACCGCCCATTGGCTGGAATATGTCGACTGGGCCGACGCCATCCTGGCGGAGCCGCTCGCGATCGCCGACGGCCGCGTCACCGCGTCAGCCGAGCCGGGCACCGGCCTTGCCTGGAACGACGAGGCGGTGACGCGCTACCGAATTGCCTGACCACGAAAACGGGAGACCGCCGTGCCGACGTTTCGCGACCTCATGAACGGCAGCGAGCTGATCGTCGCCCCCTGCGCGCTCAATCCGATGATGGCGCGCATTGCCGAGGATGCCGGCTTCAAGGCGGTCTACCTGAGCGGCGGCTCGCTCGGCTGGCTCAAATGCGTGACCGAGGCGAACCTCGCTTTGCCCGAGCTCGCCGAGATCGCGGTCGACATGCGGGCGGTGTGCAAGCTGCCGATCATCCTCGATGGCGGCGGCGGCTGGGGCGATCCGATGCACGTCCATCGCACCATCGCGCTGACGGAGGCCGCCGGATTTGCAGCGATCGAGATCGAGGATCAGTTGCTGCCGCGGCGCGTCGAGCACCACATCGGGATCGACAATCTCGTCACCACCGAGCTGATGGTGGACAAGGTCAGGGAAGCGATCGCGGCGCGCACCGACCCCGATCTCGTGATCATCGCCCGCACCAATTCGCGCCGCGTCCACGATCTCGACGAGGCGCTGCGGCGCTGCGAGGCCTTCCATCGCGCCGGCGCCGACATGCTGTTCGTCCACACCCGCGATGCCGAGGAAATGCGGATCGTCGGCGAGCGGCTGCCGCCGCCGCTGATGACGTTCGCGCCGCCCGACGGCTTCGCCACCTTCGCGATGTCGAGAGCCGACATGGCCGGGCTCGGCTATCGCCTGGCGGCCTCTTCGGGCACCTCCTTCGCCGCCATGTACAAGGCGGTGCGCCAATCCGTGGAGTGCCTCGCCCACGACAGGCCGGACCCGTTCCTCGGCCCCGGCGGCGCCGAGGCGGAGATGAAACGCGCGCACCGGACCACCGGCCTCGACGCCCTGCTCGCGATCGAACGCAGGACGATGAAGAAGGCGTAGGCCGGAGGGCACAACAGAAGCCCGCATGAGCGAAGCGACACGCGGGACTTCGCGAAGCCGAAGCCCCGGATATCGCTACGCTCCTCCGGGCTGCGCTCGTTACGCGCTTAGTCGATCTAACCTACAACGGCTGCACCTTGCCATGGGAGTTGCGCAGCACCAGGCACGCGGCGCCGGCCTTTTGCAGGGCGGCGCACAGTCCCATCGCATCCTGGCGGGTGTCGGCGCCGACCCGCACCTGGTAGAAGGTCTGGGTGCCGCGGCTGCGCAGGGGGCCCTCGATGATCAGCGGATCGTGATTTTCCAGAATCGCGCGGTAGGTCTTTTCCAGCGTGGCGTAGGCGGCAAGGACGCGCTCGCGCGAGAAGCCGGCGCTGAGCTCCACGCCCCACAGCCGTGCGCCGCCCTGCGCCACCCGCCGTTCCAATTCGCTGATGAAGGGCGATGGCTCGGTGTGCAGGAGCGCCATCAATTCGCGGCAGGAGGTGCGGGGCACCGGCCCGGTGTCGCCGCCGCCGTTGCGGCTGGCCGCGGCCCACTCCTCGGCGCTGCGGCCGGTGATCTTCATCACGTAGTTCCGGGTCTCCCCGGGGAGGCCGCCGCGGCCTTCGAGCCAGTCGCGCACCCGCCGGGGCCCCGCATTATAGGCTGCGGCGGCGAGCCCGAGATTGCCGAAGGTCGCGTGCAACTCTTCCAGGAACTCGGCCGATTTCGGCAAGGCCGAGACCGGGTCGAACGGATCGAACAGGCCGCGCTCGCTGGCCGTCCCCGGCATGAACTGGGCGATCCCCTGGGCGCGCTGTCCATTGCGCGTCATCGGACCGACCGCATTGGGCTGGAACCGGCTTTCCTGCCAGATCAGGCGGGCAAAGAACTCGAACGGCAGCCCATGCGCCTGCGCCGCCAACTCCACCAGCAGGCAGATCGATTCCGAAGTCGAGGGCTGCACCGCGGCGGCGGGCCGGTCCGGAGTCGGTGCGCTTTGGTCGCGCCTGGGCGCATTGGGGCTGACGCCCGGCGCGGGCACCGGGGTCGCGGCCTGGGGAGCGGCGTCCTGCGCGGCCGCAAAACGCGACCCCGCGTCCTGAAAGGAGAAAACGGCGAGCGCCACCAAAATCCGCGTGCAGCAGCGCATGCAGTGACGGCGGCCCCGTTCCGGCGAAATGAGGTCCTGGCACATGGTCAAACCGAGTTCGAACCTAGCCATCATCTCCCATATGCCTGCGAATGTCTCGTGTCGGCGCGGACACAGGACCGCTGAAAAAACGGCCGCCATCCGCGGATACCACCGCCTTCCCCGAACGTGCCTCACGCCTTGGCGTGGGTGCGAATCAACGCATCGAACTTGAACCACATGGCATCGAGATCGAGGCCGAGGCCGCGGTTGGAAAGCACCACGACGGTGTGATCGTCGGCCAGGTCGTGGTGATAGTCGGTGCGAAATCCGCCCCAATAGCCGGCATGGCCAAACCCCTGGACGCGGCCCGCCCGGTCCGCAAACAGCGCCCAGCCGAGACCATAAAGGTTGGTCTTCCCATCGCGCGTCTTCGACGGTGTGAGCACGGCGCGCATGGTTTCCGGCGTAAGAAACCGGTTGCTGCGGATGGCGGCGTCCCAGTTGGCCATGTCGGCGAGATTGCTCCAAATCGCGCCGTCGCCGACTTCGAGGTGCTTCTCGTGACGTTCCGGTGCGGTTCCCCAGTTCTCGACCCACGCCTTGTTCTTGAATTCGTAGCCGAGCGCATTGTTGCACGGATGGTCGGAGTGCGCGGGCACGCTCTCCGGGCTGTCGTAGATGAAGGTGTCGACCATGCCGGCCGGCGCGAAAATCTCGTCCTGCATGAAGCGCGCGAACGGCTTGCCGGCAATGCGTTCGATCGCCACCGCCATCAGCAGGAAATTGGTATTATTATACTCGTATTTGCGGCCGGGCGAAAATCGCAGCGGAAACTGCGGCAGCTGCCGCGCGAACGCCGCCGGATAGTCCTCGCTGACCCAATAGGTCTTTCAACTCATGGGAACGTTCTTCAGGTCGAAATAGCTCGGCAGGCCGGAGACGTGTTGCAGCATGTCGCGGATGCGGACCGGCCCGCCGGCGTATTGCGGCAATTCCGGTATGAATTTGCGGATATCGTCATCGATCGAGACCACACCGCGCTGCGCAAGCATCAGGAGAGCGGTCGCGGTGAAGGTCTTGGACACCGAGGCGATCTCGAACCTGGTCCAACGTGTTATGGGCGCGCCGGTGCGCAAGTCGGCAAGGCCGTAACCCTTCATCAGCAGGATGCGGCCGGGCCTCGTCAGCAGGACGGCGAGCCCGGGATCGGTCGGCTTGACGCCGGTCTTGCGCACGAGATCATCGACGGCGGCCTCCAGCCCGGCCGGATCGGCATCCGGCACCGCCGGGCGCGCCGCGGGCTCGGCCCGCGGCGCGGTCGCGGCCATCAGCGGCGTCAGCGCCATTCCAGCGCCCATTCTCAGCACCTGCCGGCGGTTGGAAAGCAGCGCGGAAGCGGCGCGCGCCTCCACCTGTTCGCCGTCTGGATCGCTGGCGGCCATCAACCCCTCTCCGGACCGCAGCGCGCCGACAGCGGCTTTGGTCGCTTCGAATTGCCGCGCGATTCGCCCGTCACGCACGGGCGCAACTGCAAAGTCGTGCGCCGTTTTTCGCCCCACTGTCGCGAAACCTAGCAGCATTCGGGATCGGCCGTGAAGGGCGCACGGATTGCACTTGCCGCGGATTGCACCGGCAGCAATTCCGCCGTAACACCCAATTGTGGCGCATGAGCCCGAAAGACTTAAGGACTCGTCCGTGAATTATCGCTTCAATTTGCGCGATCGAATGGCTTTTCTACTCCCTCTCCCGCTTGCGGGGGAGGGTTGGGGAGGGGGCTCTCGCAGCGACCTGTGCCGTGGTCTTGCCCCCTCCCTGACCCCCCTGACCCTCTCCCGCAAGCGGGAGAGGGGACGAAAACTGAATTGATTGTTGGCGGACGAGGTTCAAGTCCGGCATGACCTCGCGCAAACGTGCCGCCATCCTGGTCTCCGGTCGCGGCGCCAACATGGCCGCGCTCATCGCTGCGGCAAGGCGGCCCGGCTACCCGGCGGAGGTCGCCCTCGTCCTGTCCAATCGCCCCCAGGCGGCGGCGCTCGGGCGCGCCGGCGACCAAGGGATCGCCACCGCCCTCGTCGATCACGCCGAATACGGTGCAGATCGCGAGGCATTCGAACGCGCGGTGCAGGCGGTGCTCGACGCCCACCGCATCGACCTCGTGTGCCTGGCCGGCTTCATGCGACTGCTGACGCCATGGCTGGTGTCGCGGTGGAGCGGACGCATGCTCAACATCCACCCTGCCCTGCTGCCCGCCTTCCGCGGCCTCCACACCCACGAGCGAGCGCTCGAAGCGGGAGTGAAGATCCACGGCGCCACCGTGCACTTCGTCGTGCCGGAGGTGGATTGCGGACCGATCGTGGCGCAGGCGGCGGTGCCGGTGCTCGCCGACGACACCGCAGATACGCTGGCGGACCGCGTTCTCGCCGCCGAATTGCGGCTTTACCCGCTCGCCCTCGCCCTGGTCGCCGGAGGAAAGGCGCGGATCGCCGGAAGTGTGGTCAACAGCGAGGCCCCGGTCTTTCCGGCGGCACAGCTGATCGTCCCCGACCCGTCGCAAGGCCCGCCGTTCACCGGCCTCACGCAATGAGCCGACTATGCGCCGGCGGCATGGCCCTTGGCCTGGGCTTTGCCGCGCCAGCCGCCTGGCGAAATCCATGCCGGGGCGCTCCACCAGCCGGTACAGCGCCTCCGCCGCCGGGACGGTCACCGCGAGGGTGAAGACCGCGGTCGAGAGCCCTGCCGCCGTCGTGGTGCTGCCGAACAGCATGTAGCCGATATGGATCGCCAGCACGTGGAGGAGATAGGCGCCATAGGAGCGCTGGCCGAGATAGACGAGCGGGCCATATTCGAGCATGCGCAGCAATGCGCCGCGTTGCAGCATGACATACGCCACGAGATAGGTCGCCACCGCCGCGACCGCCGGCAGTTGCTCGGTGTAGCGCAGCATCACGAAGAGCGCGACGACGAAGCCGAGCGGGACGGCGAGCGGCACCCGCGTCAGCGCGGCAATGACGGCATAGGCGCGCGGCCACTCCAGGAGTTGCGCCAGCATCACTCCGAACAGCAATGCGCAGTAGGAATTCGCCGTGAAGGATCCGTACGCGGTCAGCAGCGCGGTGACGAGGGCCGTCACCGCAAAGCGCCAGGCCGCGCTCCTCGTCGCCAGGAATACCAGCGGAAAGAACAGGTAGAATTTAAGCTCGATCCCGACCGTCCAGGAATGCACGAAGATGGTGAAGACGCTGGTGTGGGCATATTCCGGCAGCAGCGCGAGATACCAGGGCAGCCGCACCATGAACGGCTCGTATTCATCGGCAAGCGACGGCAGGGCGTAGCACGCGACCCCGTAGATGACGACGGCGACGTAATAGCTCGGCACGATGCGGAAGAAGCGCCGGATCAGGAAGGCGCCGTAACCGATGCGGCCGTGCTCGGCGCTCCTCGCGGATCAGCAGCATCGCGACGAGATAGCCGCTGATGACGAAGAACACCCAGACCGCGGTCCAGCCCTGCAGATAGGAAAACCAGGCCACGGCGGGGATATGCGCGGTGATGACCATCAGGAAGCCGATGCCGCGCAGGCCATCAAACCCCGGGCGATAGGGGTTGCCGCGGTACTCCTGAAAACTGAGTTCGGTCTCGCTGCGGGCCTGGGGCAAACGGAGCAACCGTGGCAGGCAATCGCGTGATGCGATCGCGGAAATGTCCATCGCGGATCGGTCCGCCATCGTCAAGCCCGCAAACTGCGGAGCCGGCGCCTGGAAACGGACCGCGGCAAACCGACCCGCCGCGCTTTATCGGAATTTGCGAAACGAAAACCCCCGGCTGAACGGGCTGAACCGGGGGCTACGGGCAACACCCGTCGCCGGAATTATCCGGCCGGGACCGCGGCTACGCGACCTTGAGGTTTTCCGCGGATGTCTTGCCGCGGTTGGTGACGAGTTCGAACTCGACGACCTGTCCCTCGTTGAGGGTGCTGAGGCCGGCCCGCTCGACCGCCGAGATGTGGACGAAAACGTCCTTGTCGCCGGCCGAAGGCCGGATGAACCCATAGCCCTTAGACCGTTATAGTGGCGGTAACGGGAATTTTGTTCCCGCATGCATGGGGAGTTACGCGGCTTTCAGGCCGACGGCCTCTGCCAGCGTGTCGAGATCGTCGATGACACGCTGGTAGAGGCCGTCAAGCTGGGATCGCCTTCGGGCGTCGAGTCGGGCGTCTGATTTAACGGGACTCAGAAGGCCTGCCGTGAGTGGCGCATAGACACGTTCGAACAGCTTCAGGAAGACGAGGCAGATTGAGTATCCCTGAGGAAGGAGCTGATAGCGGCGGGAGTTGGGGAGCTTGGCGACTAGGCCCTTGGCGCGGAGTTTCGAGAGGTCGTAGCGGAGCGAAGCGAGGGTGTAACGCTTGGGGGCGCAGCCGAGCGCTTCGATGACGGCGGGGTAAATTTCGGCGGTCGTGAAGGTATTGCCAGCCGCGATGTGTGCGAAGCGCACAAGCGCATGCATGAGGGCGAGCTGCCGAGGGTGATCGAGCTTGAGGCCCGGAATGCGCTTTCCCGTCGCGGTGATCGATGGTTCCGCGAGCTTTCGCAGCTGGCCGCGATCGACAAAGGTTTCGAGAATATCCTGCTGGACGCTGAGGTAATTATCATTGATCGCCGACAGAGCTTTTTGCAGGACGGGCAAATTCTCGACGGCTTTCTTGACGCCGTAGTCGTTGACGTTGTTGCTTGCTGCCTCCGTCCGGAGGATGAGGTGATCGCGGACGTATTGCTTGATGAAGCCGTTCCCGTAATGACTGCGGATCACGGGATTGGGCAGGCTCATGTCCTCGATCTCGTTCAACTTGCCCCGGTAATGCTTGGTGATCTTGCGACCGAAGATGACCGTGATCTTGTCCGGCTGGCCGATGGTTCGATTGGCGTCGAGCAGACGTTCGCCGAGATCATCCAGCGCGGCGCGGCGACGGAAGATGAGGTTGTCGCAGTACTCGACTTGCGAGAAGAACAGCCGGTGCTGACAGCCCGCATGTTCTCGCTCTCTTGCGGTGAAGAAGGGCGTGAGATGCGCCAGCCACTTTTGACCGCAGGTCACCAGATCCCGAGGCGTGAGCGAGTTGGCGAGTTCTTGCAGGCGATCAGGAGCCGCGCATTTTGATTACGGCCGCGGTGTCACTTATGGTGACTCCTGCACTCGCTGGTAAGGTGCATCGGCAGCATGTCGATACACGGGCTCCTCAGTCTCGACCTGGATCTGGCTTCTATAATGGTCACGGTCCAGTGCAGTATATCGTGAACTCGTATCCTCGTGGACCTCACGGAGAGATAGTCGACTGTGACATGCCACTCAATCTGTGTGACAACCGGTTCAGCGATGGTGGTGGAGGAGGCTGAGTAATATCTAGTTCCTATCGAGCACGCGCCCAGTGATGGACCACACGCAATGGTGCGCCTGTTGGCGCGCGTGATCGGGGTTGGTATCGAGATGGCGGAAATGCTGGTGCAGGAGGTGCTGTCGCGAAACATGCGCGCCGGATTTACCACCCCAGCCCTTGATGGCCGTGGACTTCGCGATCACTTGCTCGCTCGTCCGGCCGGGTAGGCCTCGTTGTCCGGTTCTTGTCCATCGGGCCCGCGGCTTTGCTCCACGCTTCCTTCAGACCCCGTCTCGCGACGACGCCCTTGCGCTTCGCTAATCCTTCGCCACCATCAGGCTGGATAGAGGACTTCCACCTCCAAGCTATCGATCATGCTCGGCACACAACGAAAACCCCCGGCTGAACCGGGGGCTACGGGCAACACCCGTGGGCCGGAATTATCCGGCCGGGACCGCGTCTACGCGACCTTGAGGTTTTCCGCGGATGTCTTGCCGCGGTTGGTGACGAGTTCGAACTCGACGACCTGTCCCTCGTTGAGGGTGCTGAGGCCGGCCCGCTCGACCGCCGAGATATGGACGAAAACGTCCTTGTCGCCGGTCGAAGGCCGAATGAACCCATAGCCCTTAGTTGGATTGAACCATTTGACGGTGCCTTTCTGCATCGTCTGTCTCCCAGATCAGCCAGAACGTAAGATGAGACGCGGGTGCAATCGCTGCGACGCCGCGCCGACAAGCCGGGGTCTTTGGATATCCGAAACAGTCGCACATAACGCCTGGGCCGGAGCGGCCAAAAATTCCGATTGCTGCGCAAATGACTACTAAAAAATACGGCCGAAGCAAGGCCCTTCGGAGCGCCGGCGCGCACACGAAATCGTTAAAACAAATCGATAATCCTCGCGCGTTCCACGGTGCGAAAAATTCCCGATCACGCGCAACGAAGATGCCGATCGAAATCCCCGGGGATCGCGGCGCGGTGCGATCGCAAATCCCGCGCGATCACGCTTCACGCCGCTGCGTCGAGGCGTATCCATACCTTGTTGTCGTGAAACGCGGCGCCGCCATAGGGCGCAACCGGGTCGGCCCCGGTCAGGGTGTTGATGCCGCGGCCGTCGGGATAGGCATCGTTCGGCCAGATCGATTCCGCGATCAGCACGCCGCGCCGCACGCCTTCATAGATGCGCGCATGCAGGCGCACCTCGCCACGCGTGTTGCCGAGCACGACGGCGGCGCCATCGGCGATGCCGGCTGCGGCGGCATCCTGCGGATGGATCATGACCTCCGGCCGCCCCTCCCGCCTGACCGACGTCACGGTTTCGTTGAAGGTCGAGTTCAGGAAGTTCCGCGCCGGCGAGGTGGCGAGCCGGAACGGATGGGCGGTGTCCGCCTCCTCGATCACATCCCAATGGTCGGGCAACCCCGGCATGGTCTCGACCGCGCCGCACCGCACCGGGCTGCGGAACGGCACGCTGCGCCAATCGGGCTTGAAGCGGAACCTGCCGTCCGGCCACGGGAAGCCGCCGATATAATGGGCGGTGGCGAAATCGGGCTGGCAATCGATCCACCGTTTCGCCTCGAGTTCGGCGAGCGTGCCCCAGCCGGATTTGCGCAAGGTCCAGTCGATCAGCTCGCGCGGGGTCATGGCGAAGCCCGGATGCACGGCGCCGAGGCGCTGCGCCAGCGCGCAATGGACCTCGTGATTGTTGCGGCATTCGCCGGGAGGTTCGACCAGCTTCGGCCCGAGGATGATGTATTGGTGGCCGCCGCCGCGATAGAAGTCGTCATGTTCGAGGAACATCGTCGCCGGCAGAACGATGTCGGCGGCGCGGGCGGTTTCGGTCATGAACTGCTCGTGGACGCAGACGAACAGATCCTCGCGCGCGAACCCGCGCTTGACCCGCTCCTGCTCGGGCGCCACCGAGAGCGGATTGGTGTTCTGGATGAACAACGCCGTCACTTTCGGCCCGCCGGCGAGCGCTTCCTCGTCGCCTTCCAGGATGGCGCCGATGCGCGACTGGTCGAGCATGCGCACCGCGGGGTCGAGGACATCGAGCCCCTCGATCATGGTCTTGTCGAGGTGGTAGATGTCGGCATTGGCATGGAACGCGCCGCCGCCCTCCAGCAGCCAGCTGCCGGTCACCGCCGCAATGCAGCTCGCCGCATGCATGTTGGCGGCGCCGTTGCGCGAGCGGGAAAAGCCGTAGCCGAGGCGGAAGAAGGCGCGCTTGCGTTCGCCGATCAGCTGCGCGAAGGCCTCGATGGTGGCGACGTCGCAGCCGGTGATGCGCGACGCCCAGGCCGGCGTGCGCGCCAGCAGGTGCGCCTCGAGTTCGTGCGGAACATCGGTGTAGCGCGCGAGATAATCGCGGTCGGCGCGGCCGTCGCGGAACAGGCAATGCATGACTGCGCAGGCGAGCGCCCCGTCGGTGCCGGGACGGATCAGCACCGGCAGGTCGGCCTGTTCCATGGTGCCGTTCATGTAGACATCGACCGCCGCGATCTTGGCGCCGCGCTCCTTGCGGGCGCGGGTCGCATGGGTCATCACGTTGACCTGGGTATTGACGGCGTTGGTGCCCCAGATCACGACGAGATCGGACTTCGCCATCTCGCGCGGGTCGGGCCCCGCGATCCGGCCGACCCCGGCGGCAAAGCCGCTATAGGCGGGATTGACGCAGATCGTCGAATGGAAGCCGGAATACTTCTTGGCGTGGCGCAGCCGGTGGATGCCGTCGCGCATCACGAGCCCCATGGTGCCCGCATAGTAGTAGGGCCACACCGCCTGCGGGCCATGGCGCGCCTCCGCCCGCAGCAGGGCTTCCGCCGTCATGTCGAGGGCATCGTCCCAGGAGACGGGAACGAACGCGCCGCTTCCCTTGTCGCCCTTGCGGCGCAGCGGCGTGAGCAGGCGATCCTTGTGGTGAAGCCGCTCCGCATAGCGCGCCACCTTGGCGCAGATCACGCCGGAGGTGTAGCCGTTGTCCTCGGCGCCGCGAATCCGGCCGATTCTGCCGTCGCCAAGAAGCTCGACTTCCAGCGCACAGGTCGATGGGCAATCATGCGGGCAGGCGGATGGCCCGACGCGAACTGCAGATGCGACATCCCGCAGCGCCTGGTTCATGATGCCTTCCTATGTCGACGGCGCCGGCTCCGCCTCCGCTGCACGACTCGAACGTGCCAGATACAATCCCATGAAAACGACGAAGATTGCACCCAATATCCCGCAGATCACCGCGATCGGCTCGGCCTCGAATTCGAACACCAGGCGACCGGCGCTTCCCAGCCACGAATAGTCGGTGTGCAGCGAGGCTGTGGTCGCTTTCGAGAGAAATTCGGAAATCGCCTCGGCGTCCGGCCACAGGCTGGGCACGATCGGCATTCCGTACATCTTGGCGATGTACTGCGAGACGATGGCATCGTCCGGCAAAAGCCCGCCGGCGATCCAGCCGAGCAGAGCCCCGCCGGCCCACACGACCCACGGAAACCTCTCGAGCAGCGCGAGGAACAGCGCACTGCCGGCGATGACGACCGGAATGCTGATCGCCAATCCCAGCCCCAGCAGCAGATAGTTCATGACGCCCAAAACTCGATTTGCCCAACGACCCAAGCAGGTTGCGCAAGGATTTAAAGCCGAGGAAGTCGAGGCTCTTGTCCGTGATTTCGAATTTAGCTTGCCGCTGATTCTCGCCAATCTGGCCTCCCGCGCCGGAAGGTCGCGACGGATCGGGTGGTTGGTCGATAGAAATGTAGTCTTCCTGCTGCATGCGCTCGATCAATTTCTCGATCAGTTCATCGAGTTGGCCATCCATCGCCATCTCTTGCAGACGCTGGCGCATATCATCGTCGAACGCGTCGCCCTCCATCAAGGCCTGCTCGATAGCCTGCTTCAAGTCGTCGAGAGTCTTTGCTCGCCGTCGGGCATCTCGTACCACATGTCGCTCTGGAATCCGCTCTGCAGCAGGTAATCGGAGAGCGCGCCGAGCAGGTCTTCCATGCTCATTTCGCCGGCGGGGTCGGGCACGTATTTGGAGTAGCGGATGCGTTTCATAAGCAGGCTTCCGGCTAGGCTCTCGAGCTAAGATCACTTCGGCTACAGCTAGAAGCAACGAGACGCTTTAGTTGAACTGCCTTCTTTGCCGATACGGTTTCTCGTCTGGCTCGAATGACTTCTCGCGCGCGGGTTCGGCCTTCTTCTCGCCCGCCTTGAAAACACGCTCCTCATTTCGGCCGATGCGTTTATGCGCGTGTAGCCCTTCGAGAATAAATTCGGCGGCGGAGACTTGCTGCTCGGGACTTTCTTTCTGCGAGACGCCGAGCGGCCCCAGTTTGTCGATCAGGCCTTGGATCTCTTTCAGATTCTGAAGCGCTTCGACAGCCGAAACTGAATCCGACAGCTGAATCTCTCCGCCTAGATCGAACCACTGCACAATCTGCTGCACGTTTGCGCCCGTGAAGTATTCATCGTAAGTTTTCGCGATGGCGGTGCGAATCAGTTCGCGGCCAACGTAATCCGCGCCTTTCATTTCGCCTTCATACTCCAGTTCGAGTTTGCCGGTAATAGCAGGCAGGGCGGCATAAACATCGCTGACCCGCGGCACCACGAGCTTCTCGTCATTGCGGATCGCGCGGCGTTCCGCGTTCGAAATCACATTTTCCATCGCCGAGATCGGCAGGCGCTGGCTTACGCCGCTGCGTTTGTCGATTTTCTTATCTTCGCGCGCCGCGAAGGCGATGCGCTCGATCACTTCCTGAATGTAAGTGGGCAGGTGCATCGCATGGCCATTGCGGCTGGTCCAGGCTTCCTGTGCGGTGATGGCGATGCCTTCGTCCACGGTCGCGGGATAGTGCGTGCGAATCTCAGAGCCGATGCGGTCTTTCAGCGGAGTGATGATTTTTCCGCGCGCCGTGTAGTCTTCCGGATTCGCGCTGAAAACAATCGCGAGATCGAGCGGCAGGCGAATGGGATATCCCTTAATCTGCACGTCGCCTTCCTGCATGATGTTGAACAGGCCGACCTGAATCTTTCCCGCCAGGTCGGGAAGTTCGTTGACGGCGAAGATGCCGCGATTGGCGCGGGGCAGCAGCCCGTAGTGAACCGTGAATTCGCTCGAGAGTTCGTGACCGCCGCGCGCTGCCTTGATGGGATCGATGTCGCCGATGAGGTCGGCAATCGTGACGTCAGGAGTCGCGAGCTTTTCCACGTAGCGATCGTCTGGCGTGAGATAGGCGATGGGCGTGCTGTCGCCGAGTCGCGCCAGTTCTTCGCGGCAGCGGCGGCAGATGGGCGCGTATGGGTTGTCGCGAATTTCACAGCCGGCCACGTAGGGCATCTGCGGATCGAGCAGGGTCGTAAGGGCGCGCAGGATGCGGCTTTTGGCTTGGCCGCGCAATCCCAGCAGAATGAAATTGTGGCGCGAGAGCACCGCGTTCACGATTTGCGGCACCACCGTGTCGTCATAGCCGACAATGCCCGGGAAGATCGTGGAGTCGTCGTTTTGCTGCAAGCCGCGTTATCAGATTTTCGCGGAGTTCATCTTTCACGCGGCGGGTGCGCAACCGGGTTTCAGAGAAAGGACTATGGCGCAACTCGCCGAGCGTGCGAGGAAGACTCATGAAAGAACCCCCGAGGAGAATACTTTCCTGGATTATACGCGGAATGCGGCGGAAGAATCGGCGCGTTTTTGCTTCCAGGATAATGACGGAGCGAAATCTTCGCGCCGCCAAAGCGCCGCCCAAGCCCAAAGCGGAAGCCGATTTCTAGTGGACGTGTCCGTTGCCGCCGGCTTTTTCGCGAGCCCGCGCGGCGCGATGCAGGTTGGGAATGAGTTTCTCCAGATAAGCGATCAGCAGCGTCAGGCGTTCGCGCTTCCGAGCGCAAGGATAGTAACTGCTGTTTGAAATCCAGATCGAGAGGCAGAGACGCGGCGAGATAGAACGACAAGGACGACGGATCGGCAGCGGCCAGATCCTGTTCCGCGCCAGCCATGGCGAGGAGTTCGGAGTGCAAGGCTGATGGCACGGTCCGTATCCTTTTGCGGCGGCGTTCCCGGTTCATCGTCAATGATCTCGACTTCGGCCTGCAGAAAGGAACGATCTTTATTTACGCCGAGGAGTTCGAAGCGCTTGCGGCCTTCAGCCACAAGGTCGAGCCGTCCGTCGGGATACTCTTTTACAACGGTCACAATCTCGGCGGTGCATCCCACCTCGGCGAGACTCTGCTTCGAGCGCGCGAATGATGCCGAACAGATAGATTCCGGGCCAGGCATTCCGCAACCATCTCCTTGTAGCGCGGCTCGAAAATGTGCAGAGGGCAGAGGTGTTCCGGGAAACAGAACAACGTCGAGCGGAAATAGAGGAATGAGGACGGGCAAGCGATCTCCGGGCGCGGGCAATCCGCGCGAAACTGAGCGGCTGTCCTGATTGTACCGTAGCCCTTGACTTCACAACTTGCAGAGGATAAAAGCGCGCTATGGAACTTGCAGGAAAAGTTGTAGTCGTGACTGGCGCTTCGATGGGAATAGGAGAAGCGATCGCAAAGATTTTCGCCGACCAGGGTGCGACCGTCGTGCATGCTCTCACGCGACGCCGGCCGGGTGGAGGCGGCCGCGGGCGCGTGGGGCATAGCGAGCGGACATCTGGCGATGGCTTGCGATGTGCGGCATCGCGAGGATATCGACCGTGCCATCGGGCTGACGCTTCATCATTTTCAGCGGATCGATGTTTGGGTGAACAACGCGGGGCATGGCCTGCTGGACTCCGTGGCCGAGATGAACATGGCCGCTTTCCGCGAAATGTTCGAGACGAATTTCTTTGGCGCCGTCGCGGCGATGCAGGCCGTGATCCCGGTGATGCGCCAGCAAGGCGGCGGAACAATTATCAATATTTCGAGCGTGGCCGGCCACATTCCTTTGCCGTTTCACGCGGCTTACAGCGCGACCAAGTTTGCCATGAATGCCATCGGCAAAGGCGCGGGCGTGGAATTGAAAAAAGATGGAATTCACGTGTTTGACCGTCTGTCCGGGATATGTGCGGACTGCATTTAGCAAGAATGTAGTTCTGGGGAATGAGAAAAAGGCGTGCGCCCGGATTCAGTGAAGGGAATCACGGCCGAACGCGTGGCTCGGGCCACGCTGCAGGGATATCTGAAAAGAAAGCGGGAAGTGATCGTGCCCTGGACGATGTATCTGCCGCAGAAGCTGTATCAGCTGTTCCCGGGGTTGGTGGAGTGGGCGATGGAGAGGATGGCAGAATAACTCCCATTCTTCAGATACAGAGAAAATCGAGTCTCGCCGGAATACCCTAGCGGAGTTAGAACGCTTCGCTAGCCCAATTCCGCCAGCATGGCTTCCATCTCCGATTGCGCATGAAGATTGCCCGTGCGACGGGCGGAGGCGATGCCGTCGGTGAGCATCGTTTTCGCATCTGCGGCCCGGTCGGCGCGCACCAGGGTTTGGGCCGCCATGAAGTAGCCCGGAGTGTAGTCGGGACTACCTTTCAGCAAAATAGAGAATTCCGCCAGCGCGCGATCCAGATCGCCCTGCTTGGAGTATTCCATCGCCAGGCCGTAGCGGGCGAAAGTGTCGTTTGGATTCTGCGTCAGGATATCGTTCAGTGCTGCAATGCGGTCCATAAATCAGGTTCCAGCGTTTAGCACCTGCCGACCCGTTAGGTCGACAATGAAGGAGAGCTTACTACAAGTGGTGGTTGATCGAGTTTCGGCAGCAAAATCGCTGCTCTGGCGAGTGGGTCGCGCTCTGAGTAGAATGGGCAGTCCCGATCATTTTCTTACAGAGGAGTCCGTCCTGTGGCCTGCCCCTATTTTATGCCGGTGGAGAAACTGGAGAATGGTGAATGGCTGCACGCCAGTCGGCTTCCGCTCGGATGCGGTTGGAGCGGGCATTGCACCGCGCCCGGTCGAGAGGGCGAAATTCCAGGACAAGCAGAATTGGAGCAGTTCTGCAATCTCGGCTACGCCGAAGGGTGTGGGCGGTTGCCACGCGAACGCGTTTGGGACTCAGTGCGATTTGGAGCGCGGACCGCAGGCTCGTGCGTTCAGGTTTGCTACGTGTGCGAGCGGGATCATCGTCCGGTCGAGAACGGTAGTTTAAGATTCGACGCAGTGGCAGGCCGCTGGGAAGAGAGACACACTGATTCCCGGGTGCAGCGTATGGCGGAATGTTTCGTGGTTTCGTATATGGCAAAGAAGAAGAAGCCGGAAATGCCTTGTGCGGCGGCGAGTTGATTTGCGTTTAAGTTCAGAGAATCTGCCGCACTATCCGCGGCCGATAAAGGAAGAATATGAGCCAGGAAATGCTGACGCCACGCCCCGTGAGGGACTCCCAGTCTGAGATGGCAGAGATTGTTCTGCCCAACGATGCCAACCCGCTTGGTGCACTGCTGGGTGGCCGGTTGATGCACTGGATCGACTTGGCGGGCGCCATGGCCGCCCACCGTCATTCTCGAAGTTATGCGGTGACGGCCTCAGTGGATCACATCGACTTCTTGGTTCCAGTGAGGGTGGGGGATCTGGTGATCCTGCGTTCCTCCGTAAACCGGGTTTTCCAGACCTCGATGGAGGTCGGTGTCAAAGTTTTTGTCGAAAACTATCTGGCCGACACTTCGCAGCATGTCGCCTCGGCTCACCTGACGTTTGTGGCCGTGGACGCGAACCGGAATCACCTGAAAGTTGCGCCCGTGATTCCCGAAACCGATGAGCAGAAGCGCCGTTATGATGATGCCGGCCGGCGTCGCGAGGCCCGCCGGTCAGAATCCGAGCGCCGGCGCAAGGCCAAGCGATAATTCACCGCTCTTGTGATCTACGTCACACCCAACTGTTCATGAGATAAGTAATCTGAATACTCTTGGATTTCTTATGGATAGCGCTCTTCTTGTTCATCGCATTCATTTCGCCTTCACCATTACTTTTCACTATCTGTTCCCCCAGCTGACGATGGGATTGGCTCCGCTGATTGTGGTGCTTAAGACTCTCGGCCTGCGGCGCAATGATGAGACCTACCATCAGGCGGCACGTTTCTGGGCGAAGATCTTCGGCATCAATTTTCTGCTCGGCGTCGTAACCGGAATTCCCATGGAATTCCAGTTTGGCACCAACTGGTCGCACTTCTCCCGTTATGCCGGAGGCGTGATTGGCCAGACTTTGGCGATGGAAGGGATGTTCGCCTTCTTCCTGGAATCCGCCTTTCTTGGACTGTTTCTTTATGGAGAGAAGCGGCTCGGGCCGCGCGGCCATTGGTGGTCGGCCATAGCTGTATTTCTGGGATCCTGGTTGTCCGGCTATTTCATCATCGCCACGGATGCATGGATGCAGCATCCGGTGGGCTACGTCACGGCAGCGGACGGGTCCCTACAACTCTCAAGTTTCTGGGCGCTCGTCATGAATCCCTGGGCATGGTGGCAGTACGCTCATAACATGGGCGGAGCTGTCATCACCGGGGCGATCGTAATGGCGTCCGTGGGTGCCTTTTATCTTCTGTGGGGAAAGTTCGAGGCCCACGCGCGGATTTTCTTGAAGGTGGGTGTCACTGCGGGATTAATCTTCAGCGTCCTGCAGTTGTTCCCCACAGGCGATGGCCAGGGACGCATGATAGCCGTGAATCAGCCCGTAACGTTGGCCGCCATGGAAGCGCTTTTCGTGGGCCAATCGGGAGCTCCCCTGGTCATACTGGGCCAGCCGAACGTGGAGACGCACAAGATCGACAATCCACTGGAAGTCCCCGAGGCGCTTAGTTTTCTCACCTATAAAGCTTGGAAGGCAAATGTCCAAGGCCTCGACTCGTTCTCTCCGGACCTTTGGCCGCAGAACATCGCGCTGCTTTATTACAGCTACCACATCATGGTTGGCCTGGGGACGATCTTCATCGCTATGACCCTGGTGGCGGCACTCCTGCTGTGGCGCGGCAAATTATTTGCGTCGCGCTGGATGCTGTGGATTCTCCTGCTGGCCTTGCCGTTTCCCTACATCGCGAACACCGCCGGATGGATGACTGCGGAGTTAGGTCGGCAGCCCTGGCTTGTCTATGGATTGATGCGCACGGCGGACGGGTACTCGAAAATGGTCTCCGCGGGCAATGGAATGTTTACCTTGCTGGGCTTTCTCGGCATGTATACCGTACTCGGCATCTTGTTTCTCTTCCTCGTGCGGCGAGAGATTGAGCACGGCCCCACTGCGGAGCTGGGTTCGCAGCACTAGATTTTTGCGGCACTACATCTGGGTGGCGCAGCGGGTTCACTGCGATAACGGCCAATAGAAATTAAGAATTGTGGCCTTTGAGGTTTGAATGGAAACGCTATGGTTCATGATCATTGCCGTGATGGTTGCGGCTTATGTGGTGCTCGATGGATTCGATATCGGCGCCGGTGCGATCTACCTCGGCGCGGGCAAATCAACCGACGACCGGCGCAAGATTCTGCGCGCCATCGGTCCTGTGTGGGATGGCAACGAAGTCTGGCTGCTCGCCGCCGGAGGTACGCTCTACTTTGCCTTCCCGTTGCTCTACGCCTCCAGTTTCAGCGGCTTCTACCTGCCTCTAATGATGGTACTTTGGCTGCTGATGCTGCGCGGCATTGGCATTGAACTGCGCGCGCACATGGAAAATCCCGTCTGGGTGGGCTTCTTCGACCTGATCTTCTGCGGGTCCAGTGTTCTGCTGGCCATCTTTTTCGGCGCGGCTCTGGGCAACGTGGTACGAGGTGTGCCGCTGGCGGCGGATGGGTATTTCTTCGAGCCGCTCTGGACGAACTTCAGAGTCAGTGCCAACACAGGCATTCTCGACTGGTATACCGTCCTCACTGGCGTGATCGCTCTGGTCACGCTGACCGCGCACGGGTCCTTGTACATCGCGGCGAAAACCGAAAACGAACTCAACCAGAGAGTTCGCAACGTCGCTCTCTGGGTCTGGCCGCTTCAATTAGCCTTGACGATCGTCGGCTTGATTGCTACCTGCTACGTCCGGCCGATGGTGCTGGACAACTACAAACAGCATGCGATCGGTTATCTGATTCCTCTCGTCGTGTTCGGAAGCCTCAGTCTGATGATCTACGGAATTCGAAAGGGTCGGGACAAACTTGCCTTTGTCGGTTCTGGGCTTTATATCGTGGGAATGTTAGTGGGGGCTGCGTTTGCCCTGTATCCCATCGTATTGCCGGCCAGTACAGATCCTGCCTACAACTTGACGATCTACAATACCGCCGCCGCAAAACATGGTCTGACGGTTGGCATAACCTGGTGGAGCATCGGAATGATTCTGGCGCTGGGATACTTCACTTTCCTGTTCCGCATGTTCCGGGGCAAAGTGCGGCTGGAAGGCGAAGGGTACTAGTTTTCTCAGTGCTCTCCGCGGAAGGTCTCCGCGAATCTCCGCGATTTCGTTTCTTGCTCGTGAATTTCTCAACGCCCACGACAGACGAAGATCGCAGAACCCCGCCTCTCGCGCAACTCGGCTGTATAATCGAGTTTCAAAGCGCACTTATTTCCTTTCCCGGAGTGTGATCCCTTGAACGCACATATGCCTCATCCCGGCCAGCCTTCAGGAAGCCGTGAAGAAATTGTCTCTTCGTGCGACCGGGAGGAGGGACGCCGGTATAGTTGAAGTGCTTGGTCCTTCCGACATCGCTCGCGTCCACATAGTTTCTGTCTGCGCCTGAACGGTCCTACGCTGGGAGTACTTGCCGTGTCCGTTTTAGGCCAAACCATCTCGTCAGGTTGTAACTTAGACAGGCCCAAGTCGCTTCCATGGCCACTTTCAAGCGGCCTTGGCAGCGGAACTGTCGTAGACCGCAGCGTTGTTTGATCCAAGCGTGGGGGAACTCGGCGATCTGCGAGCGTCGGGCGTAGATTTGTTTTGCTTCTTCCGTGGCCATCTTCTGCTTGAACGCGGTCGTCGCCGATGGCTCTTGCAGGCGTGTGATCGAGCGCCGCCACTCCGGGCGCGCCTGTTGCGGCGCGCACTTATCGCGCAGCGGGCAGTGGGGGCATGCCCTCTTCGGTGCGCGGTAAACGTGGGTGCGAACCC